>JANQLW010000060.1 GCA_028280405.1 Bacteroidales bacterium | reverse complement strand
TTCCAATATGGCTTTGCTTCATAAACAGAGCTTCTTTCTAAAAAACCGCATCTGGATATAAAATGCAATCCATTAATAATAAGCTTATTGCATAAATCTGTCATTGGCAACTTGTTTCAGAATCTTGTCAAGATATTTAGATCCTGAAACAAGTTCAGGATGACGGCTAAAGTATGCTTTTGACAGCCCCTTTTTATGCTTTTTGTTTCCTGTTTATATAGAATAGAATTGCAGTACCCAGTAAAACAAACGGAATACTCAGTGTTTGCCCCATATTCAAGATTAAACTTTCTTCAAAATTAACCTGGACTTCTTTAACATATTCAATCAAGAATCGGGCCCCGAATACCAAAATTAAAAACATTCCGAATAACTGCCCATCCCTGAATTTTGGAAATCTTTTGTAATAATAGATTAATAAAAAGGCAAAAATGAATAAATAAGATAATGCTTCATATAATTGTGATGGATGCCTTGGAACCTGTGAAATTTCCGGATCATAATTTCTTAAGAAATAAAAGCCCCAGGGTAAGTCGGTTTGTGTTCCAACGATCTCTGAATTCATCAGGTTTCCTAAACGAATAAACATTCCGGCCAGAGCAACTACAATGACAATCCGGTCTAAATACCATAATACAGGCATACTTGTTTTTCTAGATAGAATAATTAGGGCAATAATAATTCCAATGGCTGCACCATGACTTGCCAGTCCTCCTTCCCAAATTTTAAATATTTCTATCGGATTACTCAGATAATAGGATGGGTCATAAAAGAAACAATGCCCCAGACGTGCTCCAATAACGGTTGAAACAAACATATATGTTGTTAGTTTTTCTAACACGGATTGTGGGATTTGCTCTTTTTTAAATATGCGTAGCATGATAAAATAGCCAACAAAAAAACCGGCTGCAAATAATAATCCATACCATCTGACACTTATTGGCCCTATGCTGAATATTTCAGGATTTGGATTCCAATTGATGTAAAGTAGATTCATTGATGTTAGTTTTGAAGCAAATTTAGAAATTAAAATGAGTATTCCAATTTATGACATGTTAATTTGATGCTAGTTTTTGAATACGATTTACTAAAACCTCATTATTATATTTCAATTCAAGCCCTTCATATGAAGCTACTTGCTCAAGAGCAAAATTCAGGTTAAATTCTTTTTGTGGCATGCTAAAATAAATTCCTTCTTTCTTTAATTTATTTGCAAGGTATTCCTGCTCTGTTTGTCCGGGTGTTGGAATAAATATTACTTTTTTATTAAAAAGAGCTAAATCCATTAAAGTTGAATAACCAGGTCTGCTAATGATGATATTTGCGTATTGAATCAGTGACTGAATCTCTCTTGTGCCCAGGTGTGAATAAATAGATACATTATCTATCTTTTTGTAAATGATCGATTCTGTTTTCCCTAATAAAATTACTGAAGGCTGCGGATGAACCTTTAGCTCTTTGATAACAATTTCTTCAAATAAACTTCTTTGAGGTTCCGGGCCGGATATTAAAACTAAAATCTCAGGCTTATCTTTTGGCTCTTTATCTTTTTTATTTTCAAATCTGCTAAGTGGCCCAATAAAATACTGGGGGACTTTTAAATTGTAGCCGTGTGATAGTTTTCCCGATAAGTTGGGTTCCTCTTCGTAATCGGGTATCCATAACTCATCGTATTTATGAATAAAATATGTATTCAATTTTAATACAAAAGATTTCAAAAATGCTAATCTTTTGGGAATTTGAATTCCAATCTGATGTGTCATAAAAATACTGTAAATATTTTTGTTCCATAAGCCGAAGCGGTTATCGGAAACTACAATATCTATATGATGCTCTTTAATATATTTTTTTAATAGCTTATGCTCTTTATAAATACTCCAAAGTATTGAAGGGGTAGAGAAGAACATTTTAAGTGCCATGCTTCTTTTCTTAGGATATCGAATTATTTTACCCGGAAAGCAAATAAATTGTAAATTTGAAAACTCTGATTTTAAAAATGCCATAGGTCGTTCATCAGCTCCCACTATTACTTTATGGCCTTGTCGGATTAGCTCCCTGATTATAGGTATACAACGTGTCGCATGTCCTATTCCCCAATTTAAAGGACAAATGAAAACCGTTTTTATTGTAGAGCCTGACACAAATACAAATGTATTAATAAAATTGATTTATGGACTTGCTGTATCAAATTGGCCTGACACTTATTCCGGGAATAGGTGATGTTACCGGAAAAAAGCTTCTTTCTTATTGTGGTGGCGCAGAAGCTGTTTTTAAAGAGAAAAAATCAGCATTATTGAAAATACCTGGCATTGGTCAGTCAACTTTGAATTCAATATTAAAGAATAGCCCTTTTAAACGAGCTGAAAGAGAAATCTTATTTATTGAAAAGTATAAAGTAACACCTTTATTCTATCTGGATAAAAATTATCCTGATCGTTTAAAAAATTGTGAAGACAGCCCGATGATGTTGTACTACAAAGGGAATGCTGATCTAAATAAACAAAAAGTCCTCAGCATAGTAGGAACCCGAAGAATCAGTCCTTATGGAAAAAGGGTTTGCAAAGAAATAACTGCGTCATTTAATAAAGATGATGTTTTGCTTATTAGCGGGCTTGCTTATGGCGTAGATACTTTTGCTCATAAAAACGCTGTGAAAAATAGTATTGAAAATATTGCAGTGTTAGCTCATGGACTGGATCGTCTCTACCCTCCTGAAAATAAGGAACTGGCAAGCAAGATTATGAAAAAGGGTGGGTTGATAACCGAATTTTTATCCGGTACTAAGCCCGATAGAGAAAATTTTCCCAAAAGAAATAGAATTATTGCCGGAATTTCTGATGCTACTTTAGTCGTTGAATCGGCTCGTAAAGGAGGAGCTATCATTACAGCTGAAATTGCTAATTCATATAATAAAGATGTGTTTGCTGTGCCGGGAAGAATACATGATATTGCTTCCGAAGGCTGTAATTATTTAATAAAAACTCATAAGGCTTCTATTGTCCAAAACGGAGATGATATTAAATATTTCTTAGGCTGGAATGAACTACAGAAAAAAGAAAAGCGAACACAACCCAAACTATTTCCTAATCTGGATGAAGAAAGTAAAAATGTATTAAAAATCCTTCAGGAGGAAGATGCTATTAGTGTTGATAAAATCAGCCTGAAATGTAAATTGTCTATAAGTAAAGTTGCAAACATATTGCTTAATCTGGAATTTGAAGGCTTAATTGAGTGTTTACCGGGTAAAGTTTATAAGCTTACTTAACAAAGATTTTTTTGAAAAAAATATTCCTCAATTAAGATATCTAATCAAAAATGATATAAGTTTGTATAAAACCAGAAGCTTTTATTATGGAAAAAATAATCATAGAAGCATTAAATAAGGATCAGATTGCTAAAAGGAAAATTCAGCAATGGCCTATTTGGGAGAAAGAAGTTTCTCGCTTTGATTGGGAATATGATTCGGAAGAAGAATGTTATATTTTAGAAGGGAGTATTGAGGTTGAAACTGAAGAAGGTACTGCTTATATTAAACCCGGTGATTTTGTGACATTCAAAAAAGGATTGAAATGTATTTGGGATATTAAATCTCCTGTCAGAAAACATTATAATTTCAAATAATTTGTTCGAAGGAATCATAATAAAATCTACAGGAAGTTGGTATACAGTCAAAGACAGTGAAGGAAATTATATAGACTGTAAAATAAAAGGCCAGTTCAGGATTAAAGGAATCCGAACTACCAATCCGCTTGCGATTGGTGATCGTGTTTATTTTAAGAAAGACGGAGATGCCGGCCTGATCACCAAAATTGAAGAAAGAAAAAATTATATCATCCGAAAAGCAACAAAACTTTCCAAACAGTCTCATATCATTGCAACAAATATTGATCAGGCAATTATTATAGCTACTTTGGCTGCACCAAGAACTTCAACCGGGTTCATCGATCGTTTTCTTGTTACTGCTGAAGCTTACCATATCCCTGCAATTATTGTATTTAACAAAATTGATCTTTATAATGAAAAGCTATTCCATTCTTTAAATGAGATAAAAAAGATTTATGAAGATGCTGGTTATTCTTGCTATGAAGTTTCTGTTCTGGAAAAGAAAAATTTGGATTTAATCTTTAAGCTTGTAGAAAATAAAGTAAGCTTGTTTTCCGGTCATTCAGGTGTAGGTAAGTCAGCATTAATAAATCAGATTGAACCCGGATTAAATCTGAAAACCGGTGAAATCTCAGCTATGCATAAAAAAGGTAAACATACGACAACCTTTGCTGAAATGATTGAATTAAAATGTGGTGGATTCATTATTGATACGCCCGGAATTAAAGAGTTCGGCCTCATTCATTTTGAGAAAGAAGAAGTTGCCGAGCGGTTTCCTGAAATGAGAAGATATATGCATTCCTGTAAATTTAATAATTGTACGCATGTTCATGAGCCTGGCTGTGCTGTTATTGAAGCATTGGAAAATGGATTTGTTAGTAAGTCCAGGTATCAAAATTATTTGAATATCTTAAATGATGATTATTTTAGTATTACTGAATATTAAAGCCTGAATATATGTTTGCCAAATCAATGCTAACTCAAGATATAGCACCTCTTAAAACTTCTGATACCGGAGCTTATGCTCTGAACTGGATGGAAGAAAACAAAGTTTCTCATCTCCCTATTGTAAATAATGTGGAGTTTCTGGGCCTGATATCTGATGATGATATATTTACATTAAACGATTTTGAAGAAGTTCTGGGGAATCATAAATTATCAGTACCTGCACTTTATGTCTATGAAGATCAACATTTGTTTGAAATTATCAAGATAATAGCTGAACATAAGTTAACCCTGATTCCGGTATTAGATAAAAAGAATCGTTATCTGGGATCCATTACAACTCAAACCCTTACACAAAATATGTCGAAAATTGCTTCGGTGGAAACACCAGGGGGTGTTATTGTTTTGGAATTAAATACCAGAGATTATTCATTGAGCCAGATTGCTCAAATCGTAGAATCAAATGATGCTAAAATCTTAAGTTTGTGTGTAACTTCTAAAACAGATTCCACTCAAATTGAAGTAGCCCTGAAAGTTAATACTATGGAAATAGGAGCCATATTGCAAACTTTTATGAGGTATGACTATTTCGTTAAAGCTTCCTATGCCGATAGTGAAGAACTGGATGACCTCAAAGATCGATTTGATTCCTTTATGAATTATTTGAATATTTAAGATGTGGTTTTGTAAGTACTTTCTTGTTACTTTTTGTTTTTTTATCCTCTTTTCCAGGTTTAATACGGAAGCTCAAAATGCTAATCGGAAAACTGTTATCAAGTCAATTGAGTTTTCAGGTAATAAAATTACCCGCAGACAAACTTTACTGAGGGAAATTGAGTTTGCCCGGCAGGATACCCTTAAATTGAGTGAGGTTAAATCAGTATTTGAAAAAGCTCAGCAAAATTTGATGAATACTTCTCTTTTTAATTTTGTAACACTAAAGCCAACTTATAGCAAGGATTCATCTTTAGTCGATGTTCATATTGATTTATTGGAAAGGTGGTATGTTTGGCCCTATCCATTATTGGAAATTGCCGATCGTAATTTTAATGCCTGGTGGGAAGATAAAGATTTTTCCAGATTAAATTACGGCGTATATCTCGTATGGTGGAATTTTACAGGTAGAAAAGATAAGTTGAAAGTCTTACTTCGCTTAGGCCATGAACAAAAATTTGGGCTGTTTTATGAGCTGCCTTCTTTTAATAAAGCACAGAATTTAGGATTTGAAATTGGGATGAGTCATGCCCGCAAACATGAAATTGGAGTACAAAGCATCAATAACAAACTTATTTATTATCGGAATGATGAACTTTTTCCTGAGAAAAAAACCGAGTCATATTTCAGATTGTTTTATAGGCCGGGTATTCATCATAAGCAATACATTGAGCTTAATTATCAAAAAGTAAGTTTAATGGATAGTGTGGTTATAAAATATCCTGAGTTTAGCATTAACGGGCAGGAGCAGCTTCAGCATTTTTCTGTATCCTATAAGTATATTCAGGACTATAGAGATTATAAACCTTATCCTTTAAGTGGCTATTACTTTGATGTGGAGCTCAGAAAAACAGGTTTAGGCTTACTTCAGGAGGATGGTGTTGATTTTCTATATGTAAAAAGCAGTATTCGCAAATTCTGGAAACTTAAACCTCGCTGGTATTTTGCAAGTTCTTTACTAACAAAAATCTCTACAAAACAATTTCAACCTTATTCTCTACAGCGTGGTTTGGGTTACGATTATGACTATGTGAGAGGCTATGAACTGAATATCTTTGATGGACAAAATTATGGCTTGTTAAGATCAAACCTGAAATTTGAATTGATTCCCAGAAAAGTCAAAACTATTAAATACATAAAATCGGAAAAGTTCAGCAAGATGTATTATTCATTTTACCTGAATTTGTTTTTTGATTGTTCATATACTCATGATCGCTATAAAAGTAATTTAAATCCTTTGAATAATACAGTTCAGTATGGCTATGGCATAGGCCTCGACTTTGTGACCTATTATGATGTTGTTTTGCGAACAGAATTCACCATAAATAAACAAAATAAAGCAGCTTTGTATTTTCACGTAAGAGCTCCTATATAATCGGTATTGCTTGGCTTCGAACGAATTCATTCACAAATATTAATATTTGTTAAATTGAAAAATGGTTCCCATTAATTTCGTATTCTTGTAATCGGAAACCTGAAAATTTATAAAATGAAACATCCATGAGAATAAATTTTCACACAAAGGAATGATGATAGCATGGATGTTCCATCTGACAAATAAAAAATAAAATTATAAACAGATGAAAATTGCGCTGTTTGGTAAATCTCCCGATGAGGCTTCGATGCCTTATATTCAGCAAGTAATTAGTAAACTGGAAGCGATCAGGGCAGAGGTTATGATCTATTCTCCTTTTTATGATATTATAAAGCCATTGGTAAAATTCAACAGCACTTTTGATTTGTTTGAATCACATTGCGATTTAAAAAATAATGCAGATTATCTGATATCTGTAGGTGGAGATGGAACTTTTTTGGATACGGTAACTTTGATCAGAGATTCAGGAATTCCTGTTTTAGGTGTGAACCTGGGGCGCCTGGGCTTTTTATCCAGTGTGTCGAAAAATGAAATTGATCAAGCTTTTGATTGCCTGGCGAATAAAGATTTCAGATTGGAGGAAAGAACATTGCTTAGCCTGGAAACGGTAAATAATATGTTTGGCGATACCAATTATGCCTTGAATGAAATTGCAGTGAGCCGAAAAGACTCCAATGCTTTACTTGTAGTACATGTTTACCTGGATGATAAAATCCTGAATTCTTATTGGGCAGACGGTTTGATTATTGCTACACCTACAGGCTCAACTGCTTATTCTTTAAGTTGTGGAGGTCCAATTGTAACTCCGGGTTCTGAAAATTTTGTAATTACCCCTATTGCAACTCATAATCTAACGGTTAGGCCCATAATAATTCCGGATGACAGCAGGATAAAAATTAAATTGGAAGGCAGGGATCATCAATATCTGGTGAGCCTTGATTCAAGAAGAGAATCACTAGATGGATCCATCGAATTAAATATTAAAAGGGAATCATTTAAAATCAATATTATCCAAATGTTGGATAAAGATTTTTTTACAACGATCAGGGATAAACTGAAATGGGGCTTAGATATCAGAAATTAATGGGGTTTCACGATTTTATATCTCGAAAAAAAATGTAATTTTGCAGGCTAAATTATGCGTAGAAAACAAATACTTATTTTATTAATGCTAACCTTCTCAGTTGGAGTGTATTCTCAAACTCTGGAGACCGGAGTATTTGTTGGTTCATCCTATTACCTCGGAGATATAAATCCGGATCAGCATTTTGATCGTAGCCGTCCTGCATTTGGCCTTATTGCCAGATACAATATTAATAATCGCTGGGCATTCAGAGCAAATTTATTGAGAGGAAATGTTCAGGCAGCTGATCAATTGAGAGTTGCTGTCGCCCCAGGAACCAGAGATCTTTTGTTTAAGTCGGCAATTACTGAATTTTCAGTAGTTACTGAATTCAATTTTTTGCCTTATGAAACAGGTAGTCAGAAAATGAAATATACTCCCTATATTTTTGGAGGCGTGGGTTTCTTTTTCTTTAATCCGAAAGATACAGATGGGAATAGCTTGAAAAATTATGGTACTGAAGGGCAATTGGTAAATTTTGACGGAAGAACTCCATATTCTTCCAGAAGTTTAGTCATCCCCTTCGGTATTGGATTTAAATACAGTTTAAGTGAAAAAATAGGAGTAGGAATAGAATGGGGCATGCGTAAAACTTTTACTGACTATTTGGATGATATCAGTACCACTTATTATTTAGATGCTACTACTAGTCCGGTAACAGATGCACTCAGAGCATCTGATCCTACATTGTCGCATAAACCTTATGAACAGCGTGGGAATCCTGAAACCAAAGACTGGTATTGTTTTTTTGGTTTTTCGATTACCTACAAATTTAATGTGATCAAAGAAGTTTGTAATAATTTTTAATAGTTGATGTGAAAATGAGCTTGAAGAAAAAAATAAATCTTAAACAATTACCAAAACATATAGCCATAATTATGGATGGTAATGGAAGATGGGCTCAAAAGCAAGGTCGGGACAGAACCTTTGGGCATCAAAGTGGAGTAAATGCAGTTCGTGAAGCTGCTGAAAGTGCTGCTGAACTTGGAATAGAGTATTTAACACTTTATGCTTTTTCTACAGAAAACTGGAGCAGACCAAAAAGTGAGGTGGATGCTTTGATGAGCCTATTGGTAAATACAATAGAAAAGGAAACTCCAACACTGAACAAAAATAATATTTGCTTAAATGCTATTGGGGATATTGAAAGCCTTCCGGAAGAAAGCAGAAATCAATTGTTGAAGACTATTGAAAATACCTCTGAAAACGATCGTATGACTTTAAATCTTGCGCTGAGCTACAGTGCCAGATGGGAACTAACAGAGGCTGTTAAACTTATTGTCAATAAAGTAAACAACGGAATTTTAAATATAGATCAGATTGATCAGGAACTTATAAATGATCACTTGAATACTGCCGGAATGCCTGATCCGGAACTTTTAATCAGAACAAGCGGTGAATATAGAATCAGTAATTTTCTTCTTTGGCAAATTGCTTATGCTGAATTCTATTTTACAGATACTTTATGGCCTGATTTTACACGTGAGGACTTATATAAGGCAATTTTAAATTATCAATGCAGAGAACGCAGATTTGGGAAAACAAGTGAGCAACTTTTAAATGTATAAGAAACGAATGTTAAAGAAGGATTCTAATAATAAATACGCGGGAATGAAAATTTCTAAAATAATTATCGGTGCAATCATATTTATTTGTGTGATAAGCAGTGGCCTTTATGCTCAGGAGAGAGATGCTTTAAGA
Source organism: Bacteroidales bacterium (assembly GCA_028280405.1). Taxonomy (GTDB): domain Bacteria; phylum Bacteroidota; class Bacteroidia; order Bacteroidales. The sequence continues at coordinate 97,973 of JANQLW010000060.1, read as the reverse complement.
GCATTAGGTGTAAATATGAATCGCCCTAAAGATTTTACAATTGCCGGTATTACGGTGAGTGATACTAAAACACTGGATCGAAATGTGATTGTCATGGTGTCTGGCCTCGAAATTGGCAAAAAGATTAAAATTCCCGGAGATGCGATTCCTTCAGCCATTAAAAAATTATGGGATCTTGGCGTTGCTGACAATGTTCAGATCTTTATTACTAAAATAGAAGGAAGCAATATCTTTCTTAATTTTGTATTAACTGAACGGCCCCGCTTAAGAAAAGTTGTTTTTAAAGGAGTTCGTAAAGGTGAGAAAACCAAGCTTATCGAAGAAGTAGGAATTACTACAGGCAAAATTATTACCAACTATGAACTTTCCAGAATTAAAAATAATATTAAGAAACACTATGCTCAAAAAGGTTTTAGGAATTGTGAAGTTCTATTGAAACAGGTTCCGGATAAAGATCGTAAGAATTCTGTAACCCTTCATATAACAGTGAATAAAAACAAAAAAGTTAAGGTATACAGAATTTATGTTGACGGAAATATCCAGGTTACGGATCATAAGATTAAATCTTATATGAAGGAAACCAAAGAAAAATCAAGTGTGACTCCTCTTAAAGGTTTGGATAACCTGATTCTTGATGTATTGGCAACTACTTCACGCCTGAATTTTGCCGGCATGGTTGATTCAACTACCAAATTCTTCAGGGAACATATGAAATTTAGAATTTTTAAAGGTTCTAAGCTTATCAAAGAGAAATATGAAGAAGATAAAGTTTCTATTATTGATAAGTATCATTCACTAGGATATCGTGATGCCCGTATTGTTAAGGATTCTATTTATGCTGCGGAAGATGGTATGGTGAATATTAAGTTAACCATTGAAGAAGGCCGCAAATATTACTTTCGTAATATAACATTTGTTGGAAATAAAGTGTTTCCTACATCCGAGTTGAAGAGAGTTCTGAAAATACAAAAGGGAGATGTTTATAATCAAAAGCATTTACAAAAGTATCTTGAGTATAATGAAACTGTTTATGATGGTGATGTGAGTTCATTATATCTGAACAGGGGATATTTATGGTATTCGGGAAACCCATATGAAGTCGCTGTCGAAAATGATTCTATTGATATTGAAATAAGGATTAGTGAAGGCGAACGTGCTACCCTTAATAAAGTATTAATCAAAGGGAATACCCGTACAAATGATCATGTGGCCGTCAGGGAAATGAAAACGATGCCCGGACAATTGTTTAACAGGGAACTGTTGATCAGAACATCCCGTGAACTTGCTCAATTGAGGTATTTTGATCCGGAAACTATGAACCCTAGTCCTCAACCAAATCCTGCCGAAAAAACGGTTGACATAGTTTATGAGGTAACTGAAACATCTTCAGACCAGATTGAACTTTCCGGTGGATGGGGGTATGGACGTATCATGGGTTCTTTGGGACTTTCATTCAATAATTTCTCTTTAAGAGGAATATTCAAAAAAGGTACCTGGAGGCCTATTCCTTCCGGTGACGGCCAAAAACTTTCATTACGCTTTCAAACCTATGGTAAAGGTTATTTTAACTATAGTATTTCCTTTACTGAGCCCTGGTTAGGAGGTAAAAAACCGAATTCATTCAGCGTTTCTTATTATAAATCATCTTATTCAAATGGCCGAAGTAGTGATGATCCAGACAGAGCTTCTTTTGTAACCGATGGTTTTACTTTAGGATTGGGAAAACGTTTGGGTTGGCCGGATGATTATTTTACCTTAATGCACAGAGTAAGTTTCTTGTTCTATCGTCTTGATAATTATAGAGAAATTTTTAATTTCGGATCCGGAACAGGAAGATATAATAATATTAATTATGCAATTTCTTTAAACAGAAATTCAACGACAGCTCCTATTTACCCTAGAGGTGGATCTGATGTTGGCTTAACTTTGGAAACTACGATCCCTTATTCCTTGCTTTCAAGTAAGGATTATTCCGATATGACGGAAGATGAAAAATTTAAATGGATTGAATATTATAAATTTAAGTTTCATTCTAAATGGTATATAGAACTTGTGAATAAACTGGTACTTAGTACCCGTATGGATTTTGGTTATTTGGGTAAATTCAATAATGATATTGGGTTAACTCCATTTGGAAGATTCTACCTTGGTGGTGACGGTTTAACGGGTGGTTATAATTTTGATGGCCGTGAAATCATAGCCATGCGTGGTTATGAAAACGAAGCATTAACTCCAAATTTTGCTTTAAACAGAAATACCGGAGGTGCTTTATATTCTAAGTATACTTTAGAATTGAGATATCCGTTATCATTAGCGCCAACAGCTACTATTTATGCAACTGCTTATCTTGAGGCCGGTAATGCATGGAGTTCTTTAAAAACCTATGATCCGTTTGATGTGTACCGTACAGCTGGTTTTGGGATCAGGGTATTTATGCCGATGTTTGGATTCCTGGGTCTTGACTGGGGCTATGGATTTGATGAAGTTCCGGGATTACCGGATGCTAACGGAGCACATTTCCATTTCTCAATTAATCAATCTATCGATTAATTGGCAATATTTTTGTAATTACAATGTTTAAATATAAAGCGATTGTATTATGAAGAAATTTATACTTGCACTTATCATATTAGTAAGCGCTACAACTTTTGCACATGCCCAAAAGTATGCTTTTGTGGATACTGACTATATTTTCGAAAATATTCCGGAATATACCGATGCACAGGATATACTGGATGAATTATCCATGAAATGGCAAAAAGATATTGAAAAAAAATATGCTGAAATAGAAAAGCTGTATAAAGCTTATCAGGCTGAAGCTGCTTTGCTTCCTGCTAATATTAAAAAGAAAAAGGAGGAAGAAATTATTAATAAGGAAAAAGAATTGAAAAAATTTCAGCATGATAAATTCGGCCCTGAAGGAGCTTTGTATAAAAAACGTATTGAGTTGGTTCAACCTATACAGGAAAAAGTTCAAAGCGTAGTAAAAGAAATTGCAGAAGCCAGAAATTATGGATTCATCTTTGATAAAGCGGGTGGAATGAATGTGCTTTTTGCAGATCCGGCTTTCGATTTAAGCGATGAAGTTTTAGATCGTTTGGGAATGTTAAGTAAACCTAAGTAGCTGAATTCTTAATATTTGTTAATTTTAGGTTTTTTTAATATTAAATGTTTTTAATTCGCTGGGCTTTTTAATTTATTTGTATAAATTTGTGGCTCTTTAATAGTAACTAAATTAAAATCACGACATGAAAAAATTACTAGTTGTTATCAGCTTCGTATTATTAGCAGGCACTACAAGTTTAATGGCTCAAACCAATGCTAAACTTGGCTATATTAATACAAATGAACTTATGCAGATTATGCCGGGCATTGATACAGTACAGGAAGGAATTAAAAACCATGAAGCATATTTAACACAAACTTTGCAGTCAATGATGACTGAATATCAGGCTAAAGAAACTGAATATAAGGAGAAAGTTGCTACTATGTCTCAAATTATCAGACAAACAAAAGAAAAAGATCTTTTAGATATGCAACAAAGAATTAATGATTTCCGACAGAATGCTCAAATAGATCTACAAAGAAAACAAGCTGAATTAGTTAAGCCTGTTGCTGAAAAAGCACAAGCTGCTATTAAAAAAGTTGCTGAAGCAAATGGATATACTTATGTATTTGACATTAGTTCTCAAGCGTTAGTTATCTACGAAAAAGGTGATAATCTGATGGATAAAGTAAAAGCTGAACTTGGAATAAAGTAATTCGAGTAAAAGATAATACTAAAAAGCCCTCGATTTTGTCGGGGCTTTTTTTATGTAGTTATTTTTTCCTGTCATGCTGAAACAAGTTCAGCATGACGTTTTACTTATTATCGTTGTCATACCAACTGGCATACATTGAATAACTGTTAGCGATTCGTTGTATTTCTCCTTCGGATAGCTTATTGTCAATCGATTTTATTTTCTTAGCCGGAACGCCTGCATACACACTTCCGGATTCTACAACTGTGCCTTTAGATACAACAGCTCCGGCAGCAATAATAGAATTACTTTCCACTACCACATCATCCATTACAATGGCACCCATTCCTATAAGTACATTGTCATGAATAGTGCAACCATGTACTATAGCATTATGTGCTATAGACACATAATTTCCAATATTTACAGGAGCTATTTTATAAGTGCAATGGATTACAGCTCCATCCTGTATATTTACATTGTTGCCAATCCTGATGTAATGTACATCGCCTCGTACAACACCATTAAACCATACACTGCAATGATCTCCCATTACCACATCTCCCACTATGGTTGCATTATCTGCGATAAAACAATTTTTCCCCCATTTCGGATGTATTCCGTTTACTGCTCTTACTAATGCCATATTAATTGTTTTTTTGTTTTGGATAATCAATTGAATAATGTAAGCCTCTGCTTTCTTTCCGTTTCATTGCCATCTTTATAACCAAATAGGCAATATTAATCAGGTTTCTTAATTCACATAAAGTTACGGACAGAATCGATTTATTGTAAAGTTCTTCAGTTTCTCTGTAAATAATTTCCAAACGATCCAATGCTCTTTTTAAACGAATATCAGATCTAACTATACCTACGTAATTACTCATAATTGATTGCAGCTCTCTATAAGTCTGAGTAATTAAAATCATTTCTTCATTATATACAGCTCCGGAAGCATCCCAGTCAGGAATCTCATCCTTATATGCAATGTCCTTTACTTTGTCAATAGAATCAATGCTGGCCCTATGTGAAAATACAGCGGATTCAAGCAAAGAATTTGACGCTAATCGATTGGCTCCATGTAGCCCCGTTGAGGCACATTCACCGGAGGCATATAAATTATTAATGGAAGTCTTTCCATGTTCATTAACTTTAATTCCACCGCATGTGTAATGTGCAGCAGGTACTACCGGAATCATTTCCTTGGTAATATCTATTCCTATTGATAAGCATTTTGCATAAATCGTAGGAAATTCATTTATGATTCTGTGCTTATCCAGATGTGTACAATCCAGGTATACATAATCATCACCGCTTAATTTCATTTCCGTATCAATTGCACGGGCAACGATATCCCTTGGTGCCAGGCATTCTCTTTTATCATATTTATGCATGAATTCTTTTCCGGAAGTCGTTTTGAGTATTCCTCCTGCACCTCTCATTGCTTCTGTAATTAGAAAGCTGGGAATTTCACCCGGATTGTATAAGGATGTGGGATGAAACTGAATAAATTCCATATTTTCGATCAGGCCCTTTGCACGATAAACCATTGCAACCCCATCTCCGGTTGCTACTTCAGGATTGGTGGTAGTGGCATAAACATTACCTGCACCACCGGTTGCAAGTAAGGTTATTTTAGAAAGAATAGTATCTATTTCTTCTGTTTTAGGATTTAATAAATAAGCCCCATAACAACAAATATTGTCAGATCTTCTGTTTACTTCAACTCCCAAATGGTGCTGTGTAATTAAATCAACGGTGAAATAATTTTCCAGTATCGTAATATTCGGATGGTTTTTTACTTTTTCAAGCAAGGCTCTTTGGATTTCATGGCCGGTACTATCTTTATGATGCAAAACCCTGAATTCTGAATGGCCTCCCTCTTTAGCCAAATCATATTTCCCGTTTTCTTCTTTATCAAATTGGGTACCCCATTCAATAAGTTCTTTAACGCGGTCTGTTGATTCGGTAATGGTAATTCTTACAATATCAGGATTGCTAAGTTCATCTCCGGCAACCATCGTATCCTTAATATGTTTCTCATAAGTGTCGGGTGAGTACATTACCGCTGCAATTCCTCCCTGGGCATAACGGGTAGCCGTTTCATCAGCTTTATCTTTGGCAATGATAATTACTTTGCCATGATCAGCTACTTTTATAGCATAGCTTAACCCTGCAATTCCAGAGCCAATGACCAGAAAATCTGATTTTTGTCTCATAGCTACTTAAAAAATTAAAGTTCTAATAATTGAGCGTGAGGGTCATTACCCGAAAACATCATCTTTACAGGATCTTCAAGCATTTCTTTTACTTTAACTAAAAATCTGACAGAGTCTTTTCCATCTATAATTCGATGATCATAAGATAAGGCAACATACATTACCGGATGAATTTCAACCACCCCATTCACCGCTATTGGCCGTTCAACAATATTATGCATCCCCAGGATTGCACTTTGTGGAGGATTAATAATAGGAGTGGAAAGCATACTCCCAAAAACACCACCATTGGTAATAGTAAATGTTCCTCCTTTCATATCATCCAAAGTGATTTTGTTGTCACGTGCTTTGATTGCCAAGCTCTTGATATTAGTTTCAATATCGGCTAAACTCATGGTTTCTGCATTTCGTAAAACCGGAACAACCAATCCTTTTGGCGCACTAACAGCAATTCCTATATCAGCATAATCATGATAAATGATTTCTTCTCCATCAATTTGAGCATTCACCACAGGGAAGTGTTTAAATGCTTCTGTAACAGCTTTTGTAAAGAAAGACATGAATCCTAACCCAATGCCATGTTTTTCTTTAAAAATATCTTTATATTGTTTTCTTATTTCCATGATTGCACGCATATTAACCTCATTGAAGGTAGTTAACATGGCAGTATCATTTTTTACAGAGACCAGTCTTTCTGCCAGCTTCATTCTTAAAGTTGACATCTTTTTACGTTCGGTATTACGGGTGCCTCCAAAGCCAGAAGTTTCTACCGGAGCAGAACCCGATTTTATTTGATCTTTTTGTTCAAGATAGAATTCTACATCTTTTTTCCCAACTCTCAAGGATTTGAAAAAATCTAGAAGTTCAGCTTCTGAAACATCATTTTTATCCATAAGTTTTTGAGCCAGGGGAGAAATATGAGTGATCGTTGGTTGCGGGTTACGGGTTGCGGGTTGCAAGTTGGAGGCCACGTCTTCCAAATTCTTTGATTTATTGGCTTTACTCCCAGAAACTTCTTTCGCAGAAGCACCTGAAGCCTGAAGCTTAGAGCTTGTAGCCTTTCCTTTCGCATTCGAATCAATAATAGCAATAACACTCCCAACTTCAATGGTTTCTCCTGCTTCAACTAATATTTCAATTTTTCCGCTTTCCTCTGCACTGATGCTAAGAGTGGCTTTATCAGAATCAATCTCAGCTATTTCCTGATCTTTGTCAACGTATGCTCCGTTTTCAACCAGCCATGATGCCAATTGAACTTGTGTGATGGATTCGCCCGGACTGGGAACTTTGATTTCTATTTTCATCTCATTAATTTTTTTTAAGCTTATGGTTAGCTGAAAATGATTTACTGTCTATATCTTTTATTTCTTTATTTCTGATTTCTTCCTCAAAGCTTTTCCATTTGTTACCTATACAGGCCATTTTACATTCCTGGCCTACCAGCGGGCATTGACATTCTTCAAAAGCTTTATCAATGATCTTTTGTTGGCGGATGTAATGGAACTTAGTTGATCCTGTTGCAGGGGAACCACTTGCCGGACGAGCAATTACTTTCAAAGGTACTTCTTTAAAGTTATGATGCATAAAGGTCCAGGCACCCATATTTATTGGTTCTTCCTGTACCCAAATATAAGTAGAAGCATTTGAATATTTTTCTACAAATTGATTTAATTGTTTTATGGGTAAAGGATAAATCTGTTCCAGTCTGATAATTGCAATACTGTCATTCTGAACTTTTTCTTTTTCAGCCAATAAATCGTAATATACTTTCCCGGTACAGAATATTAGTTTTTTAATCTTATCAGGATCAGCGCTAATATCATCAAGAACTTCTTTAAAACCGCCTGTAGTAAAATCTTCCATAGAAGACACACACTGAGGATGTCTTAATAAACTTTTAGGAGTAAATATAATTAATGGTTTCCTAAAGTCTCTTTTTAACTGACGACGCAATACATGGAAAAAATTAGCAGGAGTTGTGATATTAGTAATCTGCATATTATTTTCTGCACAAAGAATAAGGAATCGCTCCATACGTGCACTGGAATGTTCGGGGCCTTGTCCTTCATAACCATGAGGTAAATACATTACCAGATCATTCATGACATTCCATTTATCTTCAGCACTGCTTAAAAATTGATCGATAATGATTTGAGCACCATTGTTGAAATCTCCAAATTGTGCTTCCCATACCGTTAAACTATGCGGACTGGTCAGTGAATACCCATAATCAAAACCTAATACGCCATATTCAGATAATGGGGAATTGAAAATATCAATTTTCTCTTGAGTATCATTGATGTGGTTTAGAGGAGTATATTCTTCTTCAGAATCTTCCAGCCTCAATACAGCATGACGATGTGAGAAAGTTCCTCTGGCTACATCCTGTCCACTGAGTCGAATTGGGATACCTTCGATCAGTAAGCTGCCATAAGCCAATTGTTCTCCAACGGCCCAATCTATTTCCTTGCCTTCTTCAATCATTTTTTTACGAATGGCCAGTAATTGTTTCGTTTTCCTGAACAACTTAATATCCTCAGGTACTTCGGATATCTTTTCACCTATTTCTTTAAAGGCTTTTGCACTAATAAATGTGTCCGGAGAGGATTCAAAATCTTCATCTGTTGCTTTCCGAATGCCTTCCCATGTATCTTTTAAAAAGAAAGAAATATGCGTTTTCTCTATTTTTTTTGCTTCTTCAAAACTCTTTTCGAAAAGAGCATTTAGTCTTTGCTCTTTCACTTCAGCTTTTTCAAGTGATATATCTCCTCTTTCAATTAATACTTTTTTATAAATATTGTATGGATTTGCATGTTTGGCTATTTCTTTATAAAGAAGTGGCTGTGTAAATCTTGGTTCATCGCCTTCATTATGCCCATATTTTCTGTAACAAAGTAAATCGATGAATACATCTTTATGGAAAGTTTCACGAAATTCTATGGCAAATAAAATGGCATAAACTACTGCTTCCACATCATCTCCATTCACATGAAATACCGGAGATTGGACGGTTTTGGCTAAATCTGTACAATAAGTACTGGTTCTTGCCTGAAGGTAATCCGTTGTAAATCCGATTTGATTATTTACGACAAGATGAACTGTTCCTCCTGTTTGATAACCTTCCAGTCCTGACATTTGAAGTACTTCATAAGTAATGCCTTGTCCGGCAATAGAAGCATCTCCGTGAATTAAAATAGGAGTAATTTTATTATTATCTCCATTATAATTATGGTCTATTTTTGCTCTTACGATTCCCTCCACAACCGGATTGACTGCTTCCAGATGAGATGGATTAGGAGAGAGGGTAAGTTTAACTTCTTTTCCTTTTGTTGTTTTTCTTTTTGCGGTATAACCTAAGTGGTACTTTACATCTCCCAGTAAGTATTCATCATCAAATTCTTTTCCTCCAAATTCGCTGAAGATATCTCCAAATGGTTTTCTTAAAATATTTGCCAATACATTAAGCCTTCCTCGGTGAGCCATGCCAATTACGAACTCTTCATTGCCCAGATCCGCTCCTTGTTCCATAATAGCATCTAAGGCAGGGATCAGCGCCTCAGCTCCTTCCAATGAAAATCGCTTTTGACCAGGGAACCTTTTATGAATAAATTTTTCAAAATAAACTGCTCGGAGGAGTTTACTTAAAATATAGTGTTTGTCTTCTAATGTAAAAGGATAAGTGTTTTTTGTGGATTCCATTCTACTGCGCATCCATTGCAGAATTTCAGTATTTCTGATATATTCATACTCAACTCCAACCGATTTACAATAGGTTTCATGAAGATGTTTGACAATACTCTCCAGGCTGCTTCTGCCGATACCGATTTCTGTTCCGGCCTGAAATTGCTTTTTTAAATCCGCTTTAGTGAGCCCGAAATTTTCAATATCAAGTGTAGGTTTGTATGTTCTTCTTTTACGAACCGGATTGGTTTCCGTAAATAAATGCCCTCTTTGGCGATAGGCATTAATCAAATTAATGACTTTAAATTCGTCGGGATATACCCTTACACCTTTGTCTGATTGGCTATAATTAATTCTTGAAAATTCAAAGCCTTCAAAAAACAGTTTCCAACTTTCATCAACAGATTTCGGATCTTTCAGGAATTGTTGATAAAGATCCTCAACCATTTCAGGATCAATATTATTTAGGTAGGAAAATTTATCCATTAATTATTCTTATTTAGTCTGCATAGCAAAAGTACAAATTATTTAAATAGCTTATATAGCAGGAGTTACAGTTAATTTTTTCACAATAAATATTTTTTTCTAAGGTGGGAAGCCATCCTCTCAGAAGCAAAGTTTTACGAAGATTAATGTGTTATAAAATTTTTTGAGAAGGGAGGATGGCTTCCTTAATCACAAAAAAATCTCCCAATTCAATTGAGAGATTTTCAAGGTATAATAAGTGTTCTTTTCTATTCTGGTTCGATTGCCTCAACTGGACAAACATCTGCACAAGAACCACAGTCGGTGCATACGTCAGGATCAATTACATAGATATCACCTTCAGCGATAGCGTCAACTGGACACTCGTCAATACATGTACCACAAGCAGTACAATCATCATTAATTTTGTAAGCCATGATTTTCTAATTTTTTGATTAATACTTGATGAATTGATAATGCAAATATAAACAGATTCTATAAATCAAAACAGCTGTGTTTAATTTATATATATTCTAAATTGGATGGAACACAGATGACGCAGATTTGACTGATGAACGCAGATTTTTATATGTTCTTTTTGAAACTAGTTTTAGACTTAGATAATGTTCGATTTATATATAATTAATGTATAGATTATATATTGTCAAAATTTTTATGATATTAAAAAATATCTATCAGTGCAAATCTGCGTCATCTGTGTTCTATTTATTTTGCAAAAAAGTCAAAAAAACTGAATAAAAATTACTTTTTTCGCCCTTGGTTATGAAATTATTAAGGAAATAATATAGAATTGTTAAAAAAAACACAAAAAGAGCGAAAAAAGTCAATAAAAACTTAGTTAGTGAAGAAAATATTGTAGTAATTTTGCAAGGTTTTTAATGAACGAATGATGGCTAATAACAAGAAAAAGAATGATGTTGTAGAACTGGAAAAAGTTGTTGTAAGGTTTGCTGGTGATTCGGGCGATGGAATGCAGCTTACAGGTTCTCTCTTCTCAGATTCAGCGGCTTTCGCTGGAAACGATTTTGCTACTTTCCCCGATTATCCTTCGGAAATCAGGGCACCTCAAGGAACGATCTCCGGAGTATCCGGATTTCAGATTCATTTTGGACATACCTTTATACACACTTCAGGTGACTTTTGTGATGTATTGGTTGCAATGAATCCTGCTTCCTTAAAAGCCACCTTAAAGTGGACTAAACCGAATGCGACTATTATCATTGATACCGACGCCTTTAATGAAAAAGGTTTTGATAAAGCCGGTTATGAAACGAATCCTTTAGAAGATAATTCATTAGATGGATATAATGTAATTAAAGCTCCTATTTCTACCATGACTAAAGCAGCAGTGGCTGATTTAGGATTAGATAATAAAGTTGCCCTGAAGAGTAAGAATATGTTTGCTTTGGGTGTCGTATTATACTTATTTAATAGAGAGCTTGACAAAACATATGAATTTTTCGAAGAAAAATTTAAATCTAATCCATTAGTTGTTGAGGCCAATAAAAGAGTGCTGAGAGCCGGAAACCATTATGCAGAAAATGTTGAAGCCATTGTACAAACATATGAAGTTCAACCTGCTGAACTTGAAAAAGGAACTTACCGTAATATTACCGGTAATGTTGCTACAGCATGGGGCTTATTAGCTGCTGCTGAACGTGCAGGACTTGAACTGTTTCTGGGATCGTACCCAATTACTCCTGCAACTGAAATACTACAGGAATTATCTAAACACAAACAATTTGGTTGTAAAGCTTTTCAGGCAGAAGACGAAATAGCTGGTATTTGTTCAGCCATTGGTGCTGCATATACCGGATCACTTGCAGTAACTACTACTTCAGGACCTGGTCTTTCTCTTAAAAGTGAGGCTATCGGACTCGCGGTAATGACTGAGTTACCATTGGTGATCGTTAATGTTCAGCGTGGAGGACCTTCTACAGGACTTCCAACCAAATCTGAACAGTCAGATTTATTACAGGCATTATACGGACGTAATGGTGAGGCTCCCGTAATTGTTTTGGCAGCTAAGAGCTCAGTAGATTGTTTTTATGGTGCTTTTGAAGCAGCAAAACTTTCAGTTGAGCATATGACCCCTGTTATTTTCTTGACTGACGGGTCATTAGCAAATGGTTCGGAAGTATTCAAAATCCCTAAAGTTGCAGACTTGGCTTCGATCACTCCTCCATTAGCTGAGGCAAATGATCCTGATTATTTACCTTATCATCGTAATGAGGAAAAATTAAATCGTCAATGGGCTATTCCTGGCACTGAAGGATTACGTCACAGAGTTGGAGGGTTGGAGAAAGATAATCCCACAGGAAATGTTTCTCACGATCCAATAAATCACCAGGTAATGACTCAATTACGTGAAGAAAAAGTGAACCGTGTTGCTGACTATATTCCTGATCAGAATGTGTTTGGTGATGATGAAGGAGAATTATTAGTTGTAAGCTGGGGTGGTACTTATGGTGTAATGCTTACCACTGTTGAAAAACTTAGAGAAGAAGGTAAGAGTGTAAGTTTAGCTCATTTCAGATATATGATGCCTCTACCGAAAAATACAGAAGAATTATTAGGTAGATATCAAAAGATCGTTGTTTGTGAGATCAACAATGGCCAGTTTATAAAATATCTAAAAATGAACTTCCCTCAATATCAATACATGCAGTATAATAAAATTCAGGGGCTGCCATTTTTAGTTTCAGAATTGGAAGATAAATTCAATGAAATCTTAAACGACAAATAATCATGACACTAGATACAAGTAAAATGGAAGGACTTCCTCAATTAACAAAAGAGGATTTCGTAAGTGATCAGATGGTAAAATGGTGCCCCGGATGTGGTGACCATGCGATCTTATCTTCAATGGAAAAGGTTTTCCCTCAAATCGGTGTTCGAAAAGAAGACTTCATGGTTGTGTCGGGAATTGGTTGTTCATCTCGGTTTCCATATTATATGAATACTTATGGATTCCACGGAATTCATGGGCGTGCAGCAGCAATTGCTTCAGGTGTGAAATTAGCAAACCCAAATCTTAGTGTTTGGATGATCACCGGTGATGGCGACTGTACTGCGATTGGTGGTAATCATTTTATTCACGCTGTACGTAGAAATATAGATTTCAATATTATATTATTCAATAATAAGATCTATGGTTTAACGAAAGGACAGTTTTCTCCAACTACTGATAAAGGTAGTAAAACGAAAACTTCTCCTCAGGGAACTTTTGAAAAGCCATTCAACCCTGGTCAGTTGGTAATTGGAGCTCAAGGAACTTTCTATGCACGTGCTGTTGATAATAACCCTAAACTGATGGTTGAAGTAATGTTGGCTGCACAAAAACACGATGGTACTTCAGTAGTTGAGATATTGCAAAACTGTGTGATTTTTAGTAATAAGATCCATGACATGGTTACTTCCAGAGAAACCAAACATGAAAACCAAATTCATTTGAAAACCGGAGAACCTATGATATTCGGTAAAGAATTAGATAAAGGTATTATCCTTGAAGGGACTCAACTGAAAGTTGTTAAGATTGGTGAAAACGGAATTACTAAAGATGATCTGTTAGTTCATGATCCAACCACTGAAGATCCTGGAATTCATGATATGCTATGTAATATGACAGCTCCTGAATTCCCTGTGGCAATGGGTGTGATCAGAGCTGTAAAACAAGAAACCTATGATGATCTGATGGTAGAATGTATTGAACATGAAAAAGAACATTCTCCAATGAAGTCTGTGGATGATATGTTAATGGGTGGAAATACATGGGAAATCTAACAAAAAAATAAGAAGATACTCAAGCCCTCTGTAGTTAACTATAGGGGGCTTGTTTTTTGATTGAGCGATTGATTGCAAATTTAAGATTTCCGATGTTCGATTTATGTAACGGTAATGAAAGGTACAGTCCCAACTTATCCTTATAAACTTGCAGATGGAATTACGGATGATCGTCATGGGATGATAATTATTGAAAATGAGCAAATTTTGGATATTATAAATGAGAATTAATGGTTAAAAAGAGGGGCGACGCCCTTAAGGGCGTCGCCCCTGAGCCTATCCCCTTGTAGTTACTTTCTAAGGGGTTTATTTTATCATTGGACGATTTAAGATTTATGTGTGATTTCAATCGTAAATAAATTAAATGTTATATTGAGGGACAATTTTATTGTTTTGGTATTAATAAGTATGAAACAAGAAATAAATAATGATCTGATCCCTAATGAGGTATTATTAAATAAGATTTTTCTGATCCGGGAACAAAAAGTTATGTTGGATAGAGATTTGGCTAAACTTTATAATGTAGAAACAAAAATTTTAAATAAAGCTGTAAAAAGAAATTTAAGTAGATTTCCTGATGATTTTATGTTTCAACTTACAAAAGAAGAATATGAAAACTTGAGGTTCCAAATTGGAACCTCAAGTGCCAATTGGGGTGGCGCAAGGTATTTACCCTATGCTTTTACAGAGCAAGGAATCGCAATGTTATCAAGTGTTTTGGGCTCTGAGATTGCTGTTCAGGTTAATATTAGAATTATCAGGTTATTTACTCAACTTCGAAAAAAATTGGTTGACTATAATGAGATTTTATTAAAATTGGATAAGATTAATGAGACTTCATTATTAAATAAAGAGAAATTGGAAAAGCATGATCAAAGCATTTTAACAATTTTTAAGTTGCTTAAACAATTAATGAGTAAAGAACCTGTTCCGAGAAATAGAATAGGATATAAAAGAAAAGATGAATAAAATAAAGAAGGGATGATATCTGTAGATATCACCCCTGAGTCATAATATGACCCAAACATACTATCTTTTAAAATGCTGTTATCTTAAAATTATTATTCGCATTTCCCAACTGGCAACCAAATTCATTACAATATTGGAAACTTGCATTTGTGCTTGCTTTAAAAACATCTCCGGTTTTTGCAGTTTTAGGTGTACTTGCAATGATTTGAACATAGAATGTTTTATCATAAGTAGGTAAAGTATAGTCTCCATCTTTCTTCATCTTGGCTTTAGGCCAGTGAATTTTTTTGATTTTAAAACCATCCGGCAAATCTACTTTAAGATTGGTGTGGATATATCCCGTTCCTTCTTTCGGCCCATAGGTATGATAACCGTTTTTTAGTTTTACCTGAATAGTAATATAAACATCTCCGCCTGCTTTAAAGCTGGCATCCCTTACAATATACTTACATTCTTCAACACCTGAAGTATACTTAGCCATTTTTGCGGCCTGAGCAGCTTTCATGATCTTATCGTTCTCTTCCATGGAATTTTCATTCTTCCAGCCCAGATCTTTCCAATGTTTTGGAGCTTCCGGTTTTCCATCTATTATTTCTACTTCAACTTCACAAGGAATAATCTTGGCTATTGATTTGGTATCTTCTTGTGCACCGATTCTTAAAATCGCTTTTTGAGCTGCTGCATCTTTTGGGAAGGACACGCCTCCATGATATAAACAGCCTCAGCAACGTTCATCCAACTCCCCAAAATGTTTCTTTTTAATCCCATCTTTTGTGGTGTATTCTACTTCTGTTACCAGATGTTCATCTTTAGCTAAGTAAGATATATCAACATACCAACAGCTTAGATTTGTACTTCCCGGATAGGTAATCATTAACTGACGTTCATTAGCATGTGTTTTCCCATACATGGCACATTCCAATAAGCCGGTTCCTTTATAGAATTTACGCTCAAACTTTCCATAATTACGGATGGTCATTGGTTTTTCAAATCCTACCCAAATCTTGGTTGCTGTTTTTGGTGTATTGGGATCGAGGATCTCAGCATATAGTTGCGTTTTATATCCTTGTATGTTTACTTCTCCAAATAAGCTTTGTCTAACTTTATTATACTTCGACTTTTTAAAGTAAAACTTAAAATCACCAACTTCTTTTGTTGAAGGGTTTTCCCAATCTTTTAGAAGAAACAAAGGTGCAAAACTACCATCTTTTGCTTTGATCAATTCACCTTCTTCACCTACTATTCCATTATAGTCTGTATCGATATACATGATATCATAATCTTTTGATCCGGCAGATTTATCAGCAATAACCCACATTTTTGTTTTGGCTTTTTTACCAAACAGTAAAACATGGTAGTATGCTTTGTCAGATATATTAACTCCTTCAGCAGTTTTAAATTTGCATTTTACTTTATCGTAATTGATTACTTTGTGATCTGGAGATGCAACATCCAGTTCGTAGGTGCTGAAAAGGTCCTGGGCGTTTAGGGAGCCAAGACTGATAAATAGTGCGAGGGTTATTATAAATTGTTTCATGGTTTTATTGTTACATTGTTATATGGTTATATTGTTCGATTGTTCAATCTTTTAACCCCTCTATCAGCTAAAGCTGATTTTCTCCCCTTAAGGGGAGATGGCTGCGTAGCAGGCAGAGGGGGTTTGATTCAATTTATGACCATACTTAGTTAAGAGGGTTATTTTCTCAGGCTAACCCAAACATAACCTCCGCCTTCCATCTTATCTTTCAATGGCCATAGTTTAGTATAGACCTCTTTTTGTTTTTCTACAAGTGCTTTGAAATCTGCATTTTTGTTTAATGTTTCAGTCATCTTTTTATAGGCCTCATTTGTTTTAGGTTGACCATGCTTTTTATAATAGGCATTATTATATTTCGTAATACCATCAATCGTTTCTTTTAATACCTTTTCAAGTTCAGTTCTTTCAGCTTTTTGCTCTTTTGTAAGCTTTGCAGGGATATTATTGTTTGTATTTGTTCCTATAAGAAGATCCAGTTTCCCATCATTATTATAATCACATATACTTGGTTGCATAATCCATACTTCTCCACCATGCGCTCCATTAATGAAATCTTCATTTTTAAACAGTATAACAGGCTCAGCAAATTTAGGTTTTCCTAACTTCCCAATGTTTTTGTAGAATTGAACATGGTATCCTTTCGAACCTGAAATGATGTCGAATAATCCGTCTCCATCCCAGTCACCGATAGCTTCTGCATAATGTACTCTGCTTATTTCTTTTATTTCAAATACCTTGCGACTGAACTTTGGATTCTTTTTGTCTCCAATATTCAGACAAACTTTAGGTTTTTGATCAGAATCCTTTTTAGCAACTTTAGGTTGAGAGTTTAGGATTAAGTCATAATCTCCATCATTATCCCAATCTACAACCGTTAATAAAGTAAAATGCGTTGATTGTTGTTCAATTTTTTCCTGAAGTGCAATTTCTGCATGGCTTATTCCGCCCTTTTTAATTTTTTCACGGGCAAAGGTAGTCCAAATGTTTTGGTCATAGCACCAATAAGATCCCAGGTTTACTTTTACACCATCTTCATTTAACAATGGTTTAGCTTCAGCGAATGTTCCATCTGCTTTCCCATAATAGATGTCAGCAAATCCTCCATATCCAGCTACTAATAAATCGGTATTCCCATCGGCATTAATATCCACAAACTGTGGGTGAACAGCTGTACATCACCAATTGGCAGTTTTGGCATCTTTACCACCTGCCTGAATTTTGGCGAATTTATTATAAACAGGATTTTCTATTGTTCCTTCGTTTTTATAAACTCTGAAATCTCCGTAGAAAGTTCCTACGATTAATTCCATTTTGCCATCTTTATCCAGGTCAAAGAATACGGGAGAAGCATAAGATGGTTTTAAAGAAATTGCTTTTCCTTCAGCTTTGATGAGCTGAGGTTTTGTCATTTGTTGTGCAATGACCAGGCTCGACAAACCTAATGTTAGTGCTAAAGTTAATGTTAATTTTTTCATAATTATTTTTTTAGTCTTTTCAGAATAGGTACCAGTATTAAGAGGCCATTTTTTGTAAAATGGGTGTCTGATATCCCGAAATTTCGGGATAAAAATTATTCAATTTAAAAATGTGATAATTGAATTTGGAAATACCCTTATAAATAATGATTGCTAAATAAATTGTACATCAGAAATCGGACATAAATCCTAAGTAATTTCTGAGATTTAATAAAAAAAGCGTGGAAAAGGGAAGCCATCCTTTCATCTTATTAAGAATGATTAAGCTTGAAAGTTTTATAGCATTTTGCTTAGAAAAGGATGGCTTCCCATAGTTAATTAAAAAAGCGTCCCGAAACATCGAAACGCTTTTTCTATCATGATAATATTATTACCTAGTTAGGAATATAAGTTCCTGTAAATAAAGGTATACCCCAATCAGGATTCTTTTCTAAAATTGTATTAGATATCATCCACTGGAATAGTTCAGAGTCAACTTCTCCGCTAAATGTTGTTCCGGAAGGTGCTGTTGTAGAAGGGATAGGATTTCCATCACCATCAACTTGAGCAGTATAAGTTATCAGTTCATGTACCATAGTCGTCTTTGCCCATGGTTTTCCTACATCATAAGCTGCAAAACGTTTAATATCAATAAAACGTTTGTAAGATGGACTTGGTAATTCACGACGACGTTCATCCAGTATTTCTTTCATTAAATCATCTCCGCTTAATCCACTTAGTGTAGCTGTAGCAGCATCAAAACGATAAGATCGAACTGTATTTAAATCTGCCAGGGCATTAGCATCTTGCCCATTTCTGGCATAGGCTTCTGCCCTCATTAACAATAATTCAGGATATGAGAAACCGGTTGTTGTACCATTACCCATTTTTTGGGATTTATAATATTGTTTTACAATACCATCATCTCCTCCAAATGGATTTGCATAACCTTTTCTCCAAAGTAGGAATAAGCGTTTACGCTGATCTCCATCTACAAATAAATCGATTAATTCTCTTGAGGAGTAAGTTCTGTTATCAATGGTTGGAGCTCTTCTGAATAAGATGTTTTCTTTATTATAGGATTTATCAAAATCTCCAATGGGGCTATTATTATATCTTAGATCCCAAACGGTTTCATTATCTGCGCCAGGTGAAGGTTCGATACCATTGTCTACGTATTCAAACAGATTGTAATCATAAAACATATTATCTGTACTACCTTTAGCTGCAAGTGCATCATTCCATGCATTATCTGCATAGGTTAGCATTTTTACAAAGTCACCTTTTAGCATATATAGGTATGCTAAAGCTGTCTTTGTACTCAATTTACTATGTCTGGTTGGTCCGCTTGCAATAGTAGGAATATTTTCCAGGGCTGCTAAAAGATCAGCTTCAGCTCTGTCAAAAACTTCCTGGGTTGTAGAGATCATTGGATTGTCTGCTGTAACACTAGCTGAGGTACGATAAGGAATAGCTTTTCCATCATTAGCTCCATTTGGTTTATATGAAGGGCCATAAATAAAAGCTGCATTTAGATAACTTAATGCTCTTCCTGCTAAAGCCTGTGCAATAACCTGTGCAGCATAATCTTCATCTTTTTCATCCAGACCTTCAACACCTTCAATAATATTATTATAGTTATATGAAGCTCTGTAAATTCCCCAATCCCAATAATAATCCGGTAAATACGGATCAGTATAAGGGCGGTTGAATTTATATGCCATTAAACGGTCTACATTGGGATTTCCAACATCTAATTCGCTATCAAAAACATTTACACTGTATTCGAAATTGTCACCTAATAATGCTAAAGCACAACCAAGGTTATTATCCATATAATCCCAATTATAATTATCAGAATTATTCAGTAGTCTTTCAAATTCCTCTACTTTGGTCGGAATTAATTTTCCTACAGGTTTAACATCCAAGAATTTCCCACAAGACGCTAATACAAGTAGTCCTAGTAATATATATAATATTTTTTTCATTTTTTTCATCTTTTAATAATTAAAACTCGAATGAAATACCAGTATAGAACTCGGCTTTAATTGGGTATGCACCTCTGGTTTCAGGATCCTGATCTACGCCACTGGCTGTAAAACGCATTAAGTTTCTTCCCTGAACATATACACGTCCTCTTTTAAATCCAATTCTATCTAATAAGGATTTTGGAAGGTTATATGAGAGTGTTAAATCTCTTAACTTAACATAGTCTGCACTACCAAGGAATTGGGCTCCTTTATCAAACCACCAACCTGAACCAAAATAAGTAACTTTTGGATAAATTGTTGTTAACTCATCACCGGGTTCTTTCCATGCTTCAGCAACATGACGGTTCTCAACATTGCTACCTGTGAAAGTATCTTTCCAGAATTTAGCACCAAAACTACCTACAAACATAAATGAAAGGTCAAAGTTTTTGTAAGAGAAGCTATTGGTCCATGCGATATGAGTGGATGGAATTGCAGTTCCTAAATAGATTACATCTTCTAAGCCAACATTATTTGGATGAATCAAATTGCCATCAACATCATATGTTTGTGCTTCTCCCTGATCAGATAATGGTGCTTGAGGGAATCCCCAGATTGACATTGAAGGATATCCTTCTTCATTAATACCAGGGGCATTACCTGTCCATAAATAGAAAGTAGAATAAGCACGTTTAATGTTGTATTCATCTACATGACTCTTATTGTATGAGAAGTTCACATTGGTATTATATGCGAAATCTTTAGTATCTAATACTCGAGCATTTAGTGAAATTTCCACACCTTTATTTGTAATTCCACCTGCATTGATCATTAAGCTGGAAACACCTTTGGTTCTATCTATTGATTCAGGTGCTAACAAATCCGTACTTTTTTTAATGTAGTATTCAAAAGTTAGATTAAATCTGTTATTAAAGAAGGTTATATCAGTAGCAATATTGAAAGTTGCTGTTTTTTCCCAACGTAATTGATCATTAACCGGAGAATCTACTCTGTATGATATACCTTGAGATACCTGATTAAATCCTTGAGAGCTTAAAATCAGGAACGGCCCTTCGGTATGTGAAATATTACCGTTGATACCATAAGAAGTTCTTAAATCCAGACGGTTGACCCATTCTACATTGAACCATTTTTCTTTAGATAATTTATAGGTTGCACCCATTGACCAGTTTGGCTTATAGCGGTATTTGGGATCTGTACCGAAAAAGTTTGTAAGGTCAAGTCTGATCGAACCACTTATAATAAATCGGTTATCAAACTCATAGGATCCATTACTCAACCAAGATACCCATCTGTTATCTCTTAAGCTATATCCGCCTACTGTTAGATATGGAACTGTACTATACCATGTTCCAAACATATAATCATTTCCATTTGGACTGTAATATGGAGAAAAAGTTGAGTTATCAATAAATACAAAGTCACCAGATACCGGATTATATCCTACTCTGGATGCCTGCGTTGAATTATTGAACTGTTGTCTCATAACTTCATTACCAACTAATAAAGATAATCTGTGTTTTTGGTTGAAAGTTTTGTTGTATGTCAATTGAGTTCTTAAAGTATAGAAGTCACTGTATCCACGGGTTTCATCAATCATTCCGCCTTCAGGTAAGTAATGTTTAGAAGGATCAGATTTTGAGGTTGCATCATTATAACCAATCCTCATTTTCCATGAATCAGCATCATAAATTGTTTGGAAATTTGAATTTCCTCTTGTCCATGCTCCACCTAATGAAAGCTTTAAACCTTTTATGATGTTCACATCAATATTAGCAGAAAGACGGGTTTGAATGCTGTTATTATAATTCATTCCCAGCTTCATATCATCCAATGGGCTGTAACCATATGGTTTCATTCCCAGAGTAGTTTCATAGACTGCTCTTTTAGCAGGGTTTACATAATATTCAACTTCTACAGGATTTCCATTTTCATCAACGATTGGGTCAAATGGCTGAATGCCATATGAACTTACAAGGTTAATCATACTGGTAGCAGAACTTTGGCCTTTGGTATAAACAATATTTGCAGCTGTATTGATTGTAATAAAATCAGCTGGTTTCCATACATTATTTAAATCAACGATTAATCTTTTATTATTTGTGTAAAGTTCTTCACCACGTTCATCTAAGTAGTTAATGGATGCATTATAAGTATTATTTTCTCCACCACCGCGTACTGAAATATTATGTTGTTGAGACAATTGTTGTCTTAATCCATATTTTTCAACCTGATCATAAGCATTTACATTTCTATATTGATCAATCTCGGCCATTGCTGCCTCTTGGGTAATTACACCAAAACCTGCTTGCATTAATAAGTAATCAACACGGTTTTGTCTTCTTGGAGATGGATAATAATAAAATGGTGCACTATTATACTTCGCAATGAGTCCATCTATGTAATCTGAAGTAGAACTTCTGTAATAATCGTCAAATGTAGTTTTTTGAACGGCTTTAAAAGTTCCTTTATAGGAAACATTAAATTCACCTCTTTTACCTTTCTTTGTGGTAACAACGATAACACCATTTGCAGAACGGGCACCATAAATACTTGCAGCTACACCATCCTTAAGAACTGTAATATTTGCAATATTATCAGAATTGATTGTACTTAAGTCGCCATCATATGGAAAACCATCTAAAACGATCAAAGGTTTTTTCTCAGCTGCAAATGTTGATAAACCTCGAATGGTTATGTTTCCTTCATGATCGGTAATTAATCCGGTAGATAATCCTTCGATCATTTGAACCAGATTATTATTTAGTTTTTTATTAAGGTCTTCTTCCGTAACAATACTGAATGACCCGGTAGCTCTTTCTTTAGATATGGTTTGGTATCCTGTAATTACAACTTCGCTTAAGTTTTCAGTAGATTCCTGTAATACAACATTAATTACTGTTTTTCCTTCAACAGGAATTAACTGAGTTGTGAACCCAATGAAGCTGATTTTTAATACAGACTGATTTCCTGCTACTGATAAGGTGTAGTTTCCATTCGCATCTGTAGTAACTCCATTTAGTGTTCCATTTTCTAAAATAGTTGCTCCTGGTAGTGGAATTCCATTCGCATCTGTTACCTTACCTTTAATTTCAATAGCTTCTTGTTCAACTTGCTCTATTGGCTTTGGAGCGGCCTTTGTAATCAAGATTACTTCATCCTGAATTACATACTCAAATCCGTTGTTTTTAAGAATGTTGTTTAAAATTTCTTCAACGGTCATGTTTTGAGCATCAATGTTGATTCCTTTGATTTCTTTCAGCTCATTGCCATTATAAAGAAAACCCAGTCCTGAAGTTTGTTCTATCAGGCTGATGCATTCTTTTAAATTTGCATTTTCCAATTTAATGCTGATCGTATTTTGACTCAATACGTTTGCAGCAGTAAGTTGAATGCAAAAAATCGATAGGAAAATAAATGTTTTCATTAGCAATAAGATTTTCCATAATCTACCCTTATTCAGGGTAAGATTCCAAAGTCGGTTTTTTTTCATAATTTTGTAACGATTTAATTAAACATTGTGAATATTCACGTATTCACTTTCTTGAGGGATGGGAATGTTGGCGCATTTTCATCCCTTTTTATCCTCCGAAGCCTGCCGCAGGCAGCTTTGGCGTAGGAGAATTAGTCTTTAGTAACCACAATTATATTTTTATCCACTTCAAATTTTACTTTACTTACATATTCGATCTTATTCAGAATCCTATGCATATCATTATATCTTGGCAATTCTCCGGTAAATAGTTCTTTCTTTGCAGAATGGTCATCATAGAAAACTTCTATTTTATACCATCTTTCCAGAATTTTAAAAATATCTTCCAAACTGGTATCATCAAATGAAAAACGTCCATTGATCCAACTATTGAAGTTGGAGGATTCGACTTCTTTTACTTCTGCAACCAGATTAGACTTATTAAATGAGAACTGCTGATTTGGGTCTAACATAAAACTTTCTTCGGGTAATCCTTTGATAGAATTAATTTCTACACTACCTTCAATAAGTGTTGTATGGATGATATCATCATTTTTGTAGCTGCTTATATTAAATGAAGTTCCGTGTACTTTTATATTATAATCGTTTACTCTTACGATAAATGGTTTGCCGGTATTTTTTGTTACTTCAAAATAGGCTTCACCTTCCAGTACCTCTACGATTCTTGTTTTTTCTTCAAATGTTACCGGATATTTAATCGTTGACATGGCGTTTATCCATACTTTCGTTCCATCGCTTAACTCAACAAATATTTCTTTGCCGTGTTTTGTCCTGATCGTATTGTATATAATTGCTTCTTTCTTTTTAATGTTATTATTTATTCCTTTATAGGAAAGCCTGGCAGCCCGGTTCATGATCTTTGTTCCATCATTTTCTTTAATCTGATAAGAAGTGTCTGCATCCAAAGCTACAACCTGACCATTACTCAAAACCAGTTCAGCCCCCTGATTCCCTGGTGGGATTGGTTGATAGGCTAATTCTCCATTGAGCTTAAACCCATACTGAGTCATAAACCAAATTCCGGCAGCCAAAGCCAATGGAATGATTATAACAGCTGCATATTGAAGTAGCTTCTTTATGTTAATAATCCTGGAAGTTTGTGTTTTATTTTCAATGTTTCTCCAGGCTATATCTGTATCTATAGAATCCACTAATCCAATACTTCTACTATTTTGATATGCGCTTAGGTAATTTTTAAATATGGACCGATGCTGACTGTCCTTTTGTATCCAGCCTTGTAATTCCATGTATTCCTTGTCTGTTATGCTTTTTAGACAATAGGAGCTAATTAAATATGCTATACGATCGTTCACTTTTATATGTATTGATTCTCTTAGTACTAACTTAAGGAGACCAGTTAATGAAAAATGGGTGACTGTTTAACTTGGAAATTTGAAAATTCGATAATTTGAAAATGAGGTTATCTTTTAGGACTGTGGTAGAATTGAAAGGTATGTCATCCTGAACGAAGTGAAAGATGACAAGGGGTATTGATATGTTTTTACGATAACATTAACAACACGATAAGATCCAAAGAGGTTCTGAGTTTTTTCAATGCCCTGGCAAGGTTGGTTTTAATAGTATTTACAGATACGCCTAATTTTTCAGCCGCTTCTTTATATTTTAAATCATTAAGTACAATTTCAATGAAAACTTCACGACATTTTTCTGGCAAGGCATTAATTTCTTTATAAAGGATTTCTTTTTTTCGGTTTAGTTCATCCTGATCTATTTCTTCAATTTCTAAAATATCAAGTCCCAAATCATCAATAGAATCAAAAATGAGTTTATTATGCTTTTTTAAATATCTTAAGGAATTATTCTTTACAGTTACAAATAAATAGGCTTTTAGCGTTGATTCTATATTCATGAAATGTTTCTTATTCCAAAATTCAACAAATACCTCCTGAACAATATCTTCAGCTTGATCATAAGAGTCAACAAATTTTAAGGAGTAAATACAGAGTGGAATATAATAAAGATCAAATAATTTTTTATAGGCTGATTGCTCTCCAGATTTTAATCGGTCTAATATTTCCAGTTCTATCTGCTTCATATTTTAGCATCAAAATTATGGGAATGAAATTTTAAAACCAAATTTGTTTCGGTTACAAATGATGGAATACCTGCTATTTTTCAGGTTAATACTTATTTCCTATCTTTATCCAGTAATATTAGTTTTACACATGGAAGGCATGAATTTAAATGATAAAGAACTTTGGAGTTGCTTTAAACAAGGAGATAATGATGCTTTGAAGTTAATTTATTATCGTCATTTTAAACCCTTATACAATTATGGCCGAAAGTTTACCGGGGATCAGGGATTAGTAGAAGATAATATTCAGGAGTTGTTTCTTGATCTGTTAAGTAAAAAGGAAAAGCTTGGTGATACAGATAATATCAGATTGTATTTGCTTAAATCTATAAAAAGAAGGATTATCAGAAAATTGTATAAAGAAAGAAAAGTCGAGACAATAGATTTTTCTTTTTTTGACTTTGCAGAAACAGAAATTCAAGCAGATAAAAAAGCTATAGATGAAAACCTTAGAAATGCCATCAATAAGTTGAGTGAACAACAAAAAGAAATTATTTATTTGAAGTATTTTAATTTCTTAGGAAATAAAGAAATTGCCGAATTACTCGAAATCAATTATCAGACTGTACGAAATGTTTTGGTTATTGCTTTAAAAAAATTAAGAAAATCAAAGAGCTTAATTTCATACTTATTTTTAATTTTTCAATACCCAAATAGCATTTCAAAGAGACTCATTCATTGATTTGTTCGAAAGAATTAGGGAAGCAATCCTATTATTTCTATGCTTCCCCAGAGCCTGCTTTCAGCCCATAATAGTGGTTTATTTAATATCCCGAAAATAATTTTTTTGATAAACTATAGTACAAAACCCAATCTTTTGTATTGTATCTTAAAAATGCATTTTAAATGAAAACTCCTTTCAATACAATAGAAGATTTCCTTGTCGACGATTCATTTGTTATTTGGGCTCTCCAATTGAATGATAAAGAAGCTCAAAAATGGGAAGATTACATCAATCGTCATCCTGATCAGAAAGAAAATATTCTGCAGGCAAAGGCATTTCTGATAAAACTTCATGGCCAGAGAATTACTCCATTTGATAAAGAAATATCATCTGACAAAATAGAATCTATATGGAATCGAATACAATATTTCGATAAAGTTCCGCAGCGAAAAAATTTCGGGCATGTAATTCGACGAATCGCAGCCATGATCACTATTTTAATAAGTTTATCGGGTGCGATTTATTTGTTTTATGATTTAAATACTGATCATATACGATTATCAGGAACTCAAATTCCTCTGTCTGTAAATCCGGATAAAATACAATTAATATTAGGTGATGGATCGATTGTTTCTCTGGAGGATGAAAAAGGAAAAGAAATTATTTCAGGGAATGAGTTCTCCGCTAAAATGCTTGATAATAAAACCTTGAAATATGAATCTAAAATCTATGAACCTCAGGAAGTAAAATATAATACAGCAATTGTTCCAAGAGGTAGAAAAATAAGTATTGTTTTATCTGATGGAACCAAAGTATGGCTGAATTCCTGTTCAGAATTCAGATACCCAACTATTTTTGACGGGAAAGACAGAAAGGTTGAGTTGATTAAAGGAGAGGCTTTATTTGATGTTAAAACAAATAAAAAGAATCCGTTTATTGTTGAAACAACAGACATATCCGTAAGAGCGCTGGGAACTACATTCAATATCTGTGCATATGAAAAAGATACCATTAAAACAGTGTTAGTAGAAGGCAATGTTCATATGTATCGAAATACACAACCTTATTCTAAAGAAACTTCTATTCATATACAGCCGAATCAAAAAGCAAGCTACTATAAATCAGGTGATAATATAATGCTTGAAAATGTGGATTCTTATATACACACATCCTGGAAAGACGGAGTGCTTATATTTAAAAATAAGTCATTTAGAGATTTATTAAAAAAGATTGAAAGATGGTATGATGTTGATATTACACTTGCAAATGAAGAATTATATAATCTGCATTTTACAGGCGTAATAAGAGAAGGTAAAACGATAGAACATATCTTGACATTAATAAAATCAACAAGCCCGGTAAATTATACCATCGAAGGCCAGAAGGTATATATTGAAAGAGAAAAAGAGATCTAATGGGAATAAGAACGAGGAACCGAAGTTCCCCGTTGAGTATTTTAATAAAAATTATTAATAACCTGAAGTTTTCGACGCCAGCAGGTTAATTAACAAATATTTACTAAAAATTAACACCACAAATTTATGAAAAAAAACAAAAAGCTATTATTATGCAAACTTCAGCCAGTAGTTTGGATGAAGTTTTAGTTGTTGGTTATGGAACAGTCAGAAAAACAGCTTTTACCGGTTCTGCTTCTGTTGTTGATAATGAAGCGCTTGAAAAGAGGCCGGTATCAAATGCAATGCAGGCACTTGAAGGTGTTGCTCCGGGTGTGACTATAAATTCTCCTAATGGACAGCCGGGTTCCACTCCTTCTATTCGTATTAGAGGTTTTGGATCGATGAATGCATCAAATGCTCCGCTTATTATTCTCAATGGTGCTGAATACTTAGGGAGTATGCAAAATATTAATCCTGCCGATATTGAATCTTTGACAGTACTAAAGGATGGTGCATCTGCAGCTATTTATGGAAATCGTGCTGCTAATGGAGTCATAATGATTTCTACAAAAAAGGGGAAACAAGGTAAGCCGGTATTAACAATAAGCTATTCACAAAGCTTATCAACCAGGGGGATCCCTGAATATGACCGCTTAGAACCTAAAGAATACTATGAATTGATGTGGGAAGGCCTGCGTAACTTCTATATGGATGATGAAGGCCTTTCTGTGGAAGAAGCCAGCAGATGGGCATCAGGGTTGGAAGCCGGTAAAGATGGTATCATTGATGAATTAAAGTATAATATTTATGATGTTCCTAATAATGAATTGGTTGGGGTTGATGGAGAATTAAATCCAAATGCAAAATTAAACCCTTTAATGGCCGAAGATACAGACTGGTTTGATCAAATTTCTCGTGTTGGGATCAGAAATACTGTTAACATGACCTATAGTGGTGCAAATGATTTTACAGATTACTATGTTTCTCTGGGATATACGGATGATGATGGGTATATTTTAAATACCTCTTTTAAACGTTTAACAGTAAATAGCAATATTAATAGTCAAGTAACCCCATGGTTTAAAACAGGTGCAAAACTATCTGCTGCTAGTGTAAAAACCAGTGGTATAAGTGATGGTAGTAGTAGCTCTTTTATTAATCCGATCCGGGGTTCCAGGTATATGGGGCCCATATATACCGTTCATCAACATGATTTAACTACCGGTGAATATATTTTGGATGGCGACGGAAATAGAATGTATAGTTTAGGTGATGATAGGGGGGCCGGAGCTGATATCGGGCGTAATTTTATTGCAGAAAATTTATGGGATAAAATCTTAAATAATAATCAGCGCATTCGGGCAAATGTATATGGTGAAATTAGATTTTTGAAGGATTTTAAATTTACTGCGAATGCAAGTTTAGAATACAGGAATAATTATAATTCTACATCCGATAATCCTATTATAGGCGATGGTGCACCTGGTGGTAGACTTGCTAAAAACTTTATCAAAGTATTTAATGCTACTTATAATCAATTGTTGAATTATGATAAAGAGGTTGGAAAACATAAAATTGGAATATTACTGGGCCATGAAACATTAATAAGGGATATTGATGACTTCGAAGGAGAAAAAAGAGGCCAGATTTCACCCGGAAATACTGAATTGATAAATTATACAACTATTACGGAGCTTTCTTCGGAGTTTGATAAATATCGGGGTGAAAGTTATTTTGGACGTATCAATTATTCATATGACTATAAATATTCTGCTTCATTTTCTTATCGGAGAGATGGATCATCACGTTTTAGCAGGAAAAGCAGATGGGATGATTTTTTTGCAGTTGGAGCAAGCTGGTACTTGAGTAGTGAGGATTTTATGAAAGAGCTCACGTTTATTGATAAGCTAAAAATTAAAGCATCCTATGGAGAATTAGGTGTAGATGCCGGTATCGGCTGGTATGCATGGCAGGCATTATACGACCTTGGAAATAACAATGCTACCGAAGGTGGTGTAACCCGTGCAACTCTTGGAAACGAGGATTTAACCTGGGAAACAAGCGTGTCATTTGATTTTGGTATTGAATTTGAACTATTTGAAAGGCTAAGAGGTAGTATAGAATATTATCGAAAAGGATCTTCAAATTTATTGTTTGATGTTCCTTTACCATTATCCAGTGGATTAAAGGAATACACAGCAAATATTGGTGAGATGGATAATAGTGGGCTTGAAATATTCTTGTCCGGAGATATCATAAAGGCATCTGATCTGAGATGGAACATGGCCATAAATTTCACGACGTTAAAAAATGAAATCAAAAAACTTCCTCAGGAAGAAATAATTACCGGGACAAAAAAATATACTGTAGGCGTCTCAAGGTATGAATATTGGTTGAGGCAGTGGTATGGAGTTAATCCTGATAACGGAGAAGGCCTCTGGATTGCAGATGATACAGAAAGTAGTGAAGTGATCGTTATTGACGGAATATCACTTACCAATAATTTTAATAACGCAAAATATGCTTACTCCGGATCTGCAATACCCGATGCTTATGGAAGTGTCTTGAACACTTGGGAATATAAAGGGTTTAGCTTTTCAGTATTAATGACTTATGCTTTAGGTGGTAAAATATATGATGGGGCTTACAGAACTTTAATGAATTTAAATTCACCTGGTGATGCCTTACATCTGGATATGTTAAACCGTTGGCAAGCACCCGGTGATATTACGGAAGTTCCCAGATTAGTAATGGGAGCAGGATCAACTTATAATGTAACGGATTCACGTTGGCTAACAGATGGATCATTCCTTAAATTATCCAATATTACTTTGGCTTATAATTTACCGAAGGGCATGCTTAATAAACTTTCTATAAGTGAAGCAAAAATATACATTAGCGGGGAAAATTTGAAAACCTGGAATCATCGCAAAGGAATGGATAACACACAAAATTATTCGGGTACTATCAGCCAAAAATACCAACCTTCTCAAATCATTTCTTTCGGTATAAATGTCACATTATAATATAAAGATTTAAAATTATGAAAAGATATAAATTATTTAAAATTTCAATATTTGCCATTGTTTTATCTTTGGTATCATGTAACAAAGAGTTTTTGGATACTGCGCCGACGGATGCCGGAGGTATTACGACTGTTTTTTCTTCTGCCGCTAATGCTTATACGGCATTAAACGGAGCTTATTATATCATCTTCAAGAGGTATGGAGGTAATAATTATGGTGGCCATCAGGCTATTATGATTGGTATTGACGGTATGGGTGAAGATTATGTACATACAGGATCGCATAGCAGGATCAGAGATGCTTACCGGTGGAGAGCTCATACCAACGCAACTCATAGATGGAATGAATTTGTTTTTGAACATTATTATGAGTTAATTGGTAACTGTAATATGATTCTGGATAATATCGAAAGCATACCGGATAATCCTGAATTAGTTGAGCAGATTGAGGGAGAAGCCCTCGCACTTAGGGCTTGGGCATACTCTATTATTATTCAGCTTTATGGAAGCAAATATGTTGGCGGGCAAACAAATTCTCAATTGGGAGTGCCCCTGGTATTATCTGCTCAAAGTACCGAAGGACAAGCGAGAGCAACCGTTGAAGAAGTTTATGCTCAGATAACAGGTGACTTGGATTTGGCTTATGATAAACTGGAAGGGAAAGAAAGAGCTTTTAAATCGCATATTGACCAGCGTACAGTTCAATTGCTTAGGGCCAGGGTTGCTTTAACGATGGAAGACTGGGCTGCAGCTGCATCCTATGCTTCGGAATTTAAAAATGATTACTTGATGTCAGCCGATGAATATACTTCCGGCTTTAACAATATCGAAAATAAGGAATGGCTATGGGGAACCATAAGAATTGATGAACAATCAAATACTTTCGGTTCGTTCTTTGCTGTGATCTCACCTAATTTTAATGCTTCTACAATAAGAAATAATCCAAAGGCTATCCTTGACAGATTATTTCATGCCATGAGTGATACCGATATTAGAAAGGCTAATTTCTGGGAAGATGGAGATCATGGTTATACCCCTCCATCAGGCAAGGTAAGGCCCTATACTTCTTCTAAATTTCTTGCCAAGAGTGTTTCGAACAGTGGTGGTGACGTACCGCATGCCCGTGTTTCAGAAGGTATTTTAATAGAAGCTGAAGCTTTAGCTAAGTTAGGTCAGGAAGATGCTGCCCGAGATGTATTATTTATATTGGCTAATCATCGTGACCCTGAATATGTGCTGTCAACTAATTCTGGCCAGGACCTTCTTGATGAGATCTATTTTCAGCGCCGCATTGAACTTTGGGGTGAAGGTTTCAGATGGCTCGACCTTAAGCGTTTAGAGCAAGATTTGGATAGAGAAGACTCAAACCATAAATCATCGTACTGCGTAACTAAATATGAAGCTTATGGAACCAGTCGTTGGAATTGGTTATTCCCGCAATCAGAAGTTGATGCTAATCCGAATTTAATACAAAATGATCTATAATACTTTATGATGAATTGCTTTTAGCAACTATGTAACTAAATGCTGCATGCCTCTCTTCCCGGAAGGTATGGAGTATTTTTACCTAAAATACTCCAATCAACTCGACGATTCAATTGGTACCAGGAGTTGGGCATAGCAGTAAAGGTGTTGCTCCGGTAGCAGCTAAAATTTTATATGAATGATTTGATAATGCATATATTTTACCCGGGATCATCTTAGGATGTTTCCGGGTTTTTTAGTTTATGGTATGGCTGGAACGTTTGCTAGCCTTAAGAATTATCATACATCTGAAAAGGTCAATGTTTATTATCTTAATAATATAGATTGATTCTTGATTAAACTTAATCTATTTTTGACGCTAGATAAAGCATGCTTAATTGTTTAGCACCCAATTATGCTTTATTGTTTTACGATCCCATCAAAATATTATTTGTCTTACTTGAAGATGAATGATCCATTTTTTATTGCAAGAAATGTATAGAATTATAAATACATATAATCGTATTATAACCTTAACTAAACAAATTACAAATGAAAACACAACAAAAACTATTGGCTTTACTTATGCTTGTAATCACTGTATTTGCAGCGTGTAATAAAACTCCTGAGTCTCCATTTAGTCTAAATGGTACTGTTGAAGGTATTAAAGACGGAAAGGTTCAACTAATGATATTTGGTTCTGAGGGGCTCAAGCAGGATACTGCCGACATTAAAGATGGTAAATTTATATTTACAGGTGATTATCCAGATCCAATGCAGGCTCAGATAGCCATTATTGAGGGAGATAAATATTTATATGCAGGCCTATACCTTGAGAATACAAAGATGACCTTTAAAGGTGATATTAATAATCCACAGAAATACGAGATTAAGGGTGGAAAAGTTCAGGAAGATGCAAACATTCTTCAGGCAAAAAAGGAAAAAGTAGCCGAAGCATTTGATAAAGAGTATGGCTTTAAAGCAATGCGAGAAAAACTATTTGCTGCTGGTAAAAATCCTGATAGTGATCTATTAGATAAATATCTTGATTTATCTAATAAACTTCAGGCAAGACATGTTGAATTGGAAACAAAGTTTGTGGATGAAAACCCAGCATCTCCATATTCTTTAATTCTTGTATCCGGAATGGCCAGAGGAAAAGGCCCAAAAGCTATTGAAGAACTACTGAGTAAGCTAGATCCAAAATTTAAGGATTCTAAATTATTTAAAGACTTACGTGCTAAAGTTGAACAACTTAAAACTACGGATATTGGAATTGAAAACATTATTAAAGCTGAGAACGTTAATTATAAATTAGGAAATCGCTTTGATAAAAAAATTCATAAAGGCATAGCTTATTTAGGTGTATTTAAAAATGATAATATCTGTGCTTTGAAACAGGATGGTTCTGTTCAGATTCTGGCTTCTAATGGAAAATCTGTAAGAAGCTTCAAAACTGAATTATCTGGTAAACCAAGCGCATTAGCAGTGGGTGATGATGATAAAGTATATATACTTGCGGGATTAACAGAAGTCGTTAAAACTAAATACAGAGGGAGAGAAGTTGAACGTCGCAATCCTGTAGGTGTTGAATGTGTTGTATATTCGGCAAAGGGTAAAAAGGTAAATTCGTTTAAACTTAAAGATATCATTACAGCTACCGGAGCAAGAATAGTAGGTGAAAATTTGATTATTGCAGATGTCCGTCAGGCAAAGATTGCCATTTTTGATAAAACAAACGGAGCGTACAAATCTACAATAAAAGGGATGCGTCCATGTTGTGGTATACTGGATTTTAGCGTTAATGATAAAAACGAAGTATTAGTTGCTAATTTAGGAGCATTCAGAGTGCAGTCTTATGATTTTAGCGGTAAACAAATTGTAGCTTTTGGACAAAGAGGAAAAGCCATCGACGAATTCCAGGGATGTTGTAATCCTGTAAGTGTTGCTTACTTGTCAAATGGTGCTATTGTAACCGTTGAGAAAGATCCAACCAGAGTCAAGATTTATAGTAAAGATGGAGCTAAACAAATTGCTGGTATTGAAGAATTGGTTAAAGGATGTTCTTATATTCCTATGATCGTAGATAGCAAGGATAATTTGTTCTTAGCATCTCCCGAAAAAGGAATGGTAAAATGTATCTCCGTGAATTAATAGTGTAAACAACATCTATTGATTCTATCATTCATATCTATTATAAACATGCAGCTTTCCATAATGGAGAGCTGCTTTTTTTGTTCAGATATTTATATCTACAATTCACTACAATCATTCAACAGTTCACTTCATTTCGTTTTTGCAAAAAACTCAGCTAGTATATATTTGCCTTATTATATGAATCCTTAATTTAATACTTAAGAACATGAAGAAATTATTATTATTACTAGCTGTATTATTTTGTTTGGGGACAACTTATGCTCAAAATGAAAAATCAGAAAAATTTGTAGAAGTTACAGGTAAGGCGGTAAAAGAAATAACTCCTGACCAGATCTTTTTAAATATCTCTATTCATGAATACCATAAAAACGATTATTATGATAGAGAAAATTATGATCCTAATAAAAAACGTGAAAAAGTTAGCCTTAGTGAAGTAGAAACCGAACTTATATCTGCCTTACGTAAATTAGGAGTATCACGAGATGCTATTAAAACTGAACGTAATACAAGACGTTGGAGTGGTCCAAGCGGGAATCTTCTAAGAAGTAACTATAAAGCTAAACAAAGTAGAAGCCTTTCTGTAAAGGTAAACTCATTTAAAACTGTTGATGCAATTTTTAATGATATTAAAATTAGAGGGATTAGTTCAATAACCATTGGACGGCTTGCCAGCTCTAAAGCCAAGAATTATGAAGATCAGTTAAATGCTGAAGCATTGGAAAATGCAAAAGTCAGAGCAAGAAAATTAGTGGAAGGTCTTGATAAAAAATTGGGAGAGGTGTTGTCGATTGTTGAATTAGGAGGATATTATAGAGTAAATAATTATTTAACTGATAAATACCATCCTACCGGAAATGATAAAATAAAAATTAGTAGTCAGCTTAAAGTAAGATTTGGAATTAAATAAATTCAAATGAAGGATTTATAAGAAGCTTTATTATAAGTAGTAAATAAAAAACCTTTTCAAAAATTTTTGGAAAGGTTTTTTTATTATGATTAAGTAAGTTTGATTAAAGAGTAACAAGAAGAATATTGAATGTTGTATAAAAGTTGAAGAGCTAATTTTAAACCACAGTTCACTACAAACATTTTACAATTCACTACATTCTATTTTTTTTACTTAAATACCTAGTATATATTTGTTTCAACAATGTTAAAATATAAATAGTTATGAAAAAATTAGCTACACTTAGAAAAGCAATATTCGGTATGTTGATCATGATAGCATTCTTTATGAGTGTTCCTGTTTCAAAGGCAACCCCAAACCTTGATGGAGTTAAGGGGATTACTTTGCATGATCAAGACAGGACTGTTATGGTTATGTCTGTTCCAGAGGTAAGCCAAAATCATGGTGGAGTTAGAGTTAGGGGGATCACTTTATATGATCAAGACAGGACTGGTAATTATAAGTACCAATATTTAGGAAGGAGAGGTAATTACCAGGTAAGATTTGACGGTGAAATTATTATTGCTGATAATGATAAGGATATTAAGGCTATTTCAAGAGGCGGGTATCTTGAAATTAAAAGATCCTCATTTGGAAGCAGCCGTAAAATCATTATTGAATCTGTGGGAGGTAAGCTGATTCGCAAATATTACGTAGGTCATTCTAAAAAGGATTTTGAACCGGATGGAAGAGAATGGTTAGAAGAAGTATTGCCGCAAATAGTTAGGAGTTCTAAGATCGGTGCTAAGTCGAGAGTAGATCGTTTTTATAAAAAAGGTGGAGTACGTGGCGTATTGGATGAACTGGATAGTTTTAATAGTGACGATATGAAAGCATATTATTTGGAGTTACTATTGGAAAAAAATATTAAATCATCAGGTATGGTTACCATTCTTGATCAATTGGACAGACATCTTGAATCGGATCATTATGTGTCAGATTTATTAATCAAAAATCTGGATAAATTTACAGGTAGTGATAAAGTCATGACTGCCTATTTACAAGCAATTAAAGGAATAAAAAGTGACCATTATGTCTCTAGTGTGTTAAAAAGAATTATTAAAGATGATGATGTAACCGATAAACAATTGTACAAAATATTTGACAATTTTGATCAATTAAGTTCAGACCATTATTTGGTAATGATGTTGAATAACTTTATAGAGTACAGGACACTAAGTGATGCGAATGTTGACAAAGTTCTGGAATTATCTAAAAATATAAATTCTGATCACTATAGACTGGAAATGTTTAAAAAGCTTATCAAAAACTCTGAGGTTAAGAGTAATAGTATAAATAAAATTCTTCCTTTAATTGGAGAAATGAAATCGGACCATCATATGGTAAGTGCAATTAACCTTATCACTCGTGGTGAAGAACTTACAAGTCGGAATGTGGAAGAAATTATTAAAATTTCTGATAATATTAAATCAGACTATAACAAGTATTTACTGTATAATTCATTATTAACAAAAGGTAATGTTTCTAAAGCTGCATTTGCTAAAATTATGGAATCTACAGCAGAAATGAATTCTGATAATTATAAGAGTAACTTATTGAATAGTTTATTCAACAGATCTGATAACCATGTGTATACTTTAGATGAAGTACTACCATTACTTGAAAAAATGGATAATGACAATTACCTGACTTCTGCCATATTTTCGATTAACAGGAAAGTTGATCTAAATGATGAAGACCGCATGACTTTATTAAACTTTTCAGATCAATTAAATTCAGATTATTATAAACAACAAATACTCTCTGAATTATTTGATCCTGAAAATGCTTCTGATAAAATGTTTGATAAATATTTTGAATATGTTGATGATATCGGAAACGACAATTACAAAATGAAGGCATTAAATAAGGTTTTGAAAACCAGACAGCTTGATTCTAAAATGATTGATTTGTTATTAAAACAGGCAGCAGGTTTTAATTCAGTCCATTATACTTCCGGATTGTATAAATCATTGGCCAAGCAAAAAAACTTAACGGATACACAGTTGATAAAAATATTTGCCAGCCTGAGAAGTACTGCTAATTCAGATTCTTATTTATCAGGTGTGTTGTACTCCTTTGCTCCAAAAGTTAAAAATAGTTCAAATGCTAAATTGAGAGAAGCATATATGAATTGTGCCAAGAAAATTCGAAATGACTATTACTATGGAAGAGCTGTAAAAGCTATAAGTAAATAATTCCTTAATATGATATTTAAACTTTACAATTACTAATTTGCATTCACTTGCAGATTAGTGATTGTTTTGATTATACATTTTTTCAGTATATTTATTCAGTATGATAAAAAAGCATTTAATTATAAATGTCTTAGGAATAGGATTGGGGATATTTATTAGCTATTACCTTATGTTTAATGACCCCGAAGCTCAGCAGCATTTTTCAAATGTTGAGCTGGCCTTTTCTGCATTAATAGGAATTTTGGTTACTTATGTAAATTATGGAGCATCCGTGAGGCTGGATAAATTATTTCCCTGGCAAACACAAATGACAAATCGACTATTAATTGGTTTGATTGTTCATTTTATTACCGGATTGGTTATTGCTGTAGGATTGTTTTATTTGTATGATTTGTTTGCCAAGGGTGATGTAAATTTTGCTGATATTTATAAACCCATGGTCATAAAATTTGCTATTTTATGGTTGATAATCGTTCAGATTTTTGCAGTGGTCTACTTTGCCCTTTATTCTTATTATTCATACTCTACCTTACAAATTCAAAAGGTTAAGCTGGAACGTAAACAAATTGATTTGCAACTAAACGCTTTAAAATCTCAGCTTAGCCCTCATTTTTTGTTTAATGCATTAAACACTATATCTTCATTAATTTACCGGGATTTAAATAAAGCTGAAATCTTTATCAGAAGATTATCCAATATGTATAACTACACGCTAAGTAGTTATAACTCAAAATTAATTTTACTAAAAGAAGAAATAAATTTTGTGAAATCTTATATTTTCTTATTGGAAACCCGGTTTGAAAATGTGTTTAAATGTAAAATTGATTTACCAGATGATATTAATGAAACAAAAATTCCTCCATTAGCTTTGCAAATGCTTATCGAGAATGCGGTTAAGCATAATTTGATGAGTGAGAAAGAGCCGCTTATGGTAAACATTTACTTTGAGGATGAACATATATGTGTACAAAACAATATTACAGAAGAACCCAGGAAAGTACCTTCGTTTAAAATTGGCTTGAATAATATAAATGCCAGGTATCAGATTCTTTTTAATAAAGAAATTATAATTGATAAGAAAGATAAATTTACAGTTAAAGTTCCAATTATACGATGAAGAAATTATTTATTCATCAGCCGTTGTTCAGATTATTAAGCCCTGTTTTTACCGGGATTATAGTTTATATGCTATTATTAATGATTAGTAATAATGTTACCCAAATACAGGAGCAGTTTCTGGGAGAAGAACTGTATTTTAGTATTGGTTTAGCTTATATCGTTCAGGAGTTCTCAAGGGCCTGGTTGCTGTTTTTTAATAGATTACCTCAAATGTTTTCAATAGCAATTGGTATGGTGCTACAAATTGTATTCTCAATATTTCTGTGTATCATCGTTGTTACCATATCTATTTATTTGTATTTCATATTTGTAATTGGATATAATCCTATCATGCAGGAATTGGTGCGGTTTAATGCAATTTTTAGTGGATTGATGCTGATTTATAACTTTCTGTTCATTAGCCATCAGTATTTGTATAAAGTCAATACAAGAAATCTGGAAAATGAGATTTTGATAAAGCAGAATATTGAAAAGGACTTTTCTCAGTTCAAGAATGAAATAAACCCTAGCTTATTATTAGAAAGCTTTGAATCTTTAATTGTATTGATTCAGAATGATAAAGATAAAGCAGATGAATTCATCGATTGTTTGTCTACTATTTACCGCCATGTATTGGCAAGTAAATCCAAACAATTGATATCGATTGAAGAAGAGGTAGGAGCCCTGAAAGAACTGGAACATCTATTTAATCAGTTACCTTACAGAAATATTCAATTTGATATGTCTATACAATCTGATTTTCTTGTGGTCCCAGGCTCTTTATTAATAATAATGGGTGAAATTGTTAGGAGTACCATTATTTCTGCAAACCTGAAATTGAAAATAGAATTAAGAGATGTTAATGATACTTTATACATACAATACAGGTCTAAAGACAGAATTTCCAAAGGCTTTAATCAAAATAATTTATCGGAAATTATAAGAGCCTATTCCATATACAGTGAAAAAAGAATTGAAATTTCAGAAGAAGATGGAAATAAAAGAATTTTAACTTTACCAAAACTTCAACTCGTATCGTAAACTTAAAAAATATGATGAAAGTTGTTATTATAGAAGATGAACAGTTAGCTCAGGAAAAACTTGGCAGGTATTTGATAAAATACGACCCAACAATTGAAATACTTGCAAAGTTACCTAGTGTTGCTGAATCGGTTAAATGGTTTAGTAATAATGGAGATCAGGAGGTTGATGTCATTTTTATGGACATACAGTTAACAGATGGATTAAGCTTTGAAATATTCAATCTGGTAAAAATCAGTAAACCTATTATTTTTACTACGGCATATGATGAATATGCGATAGATGCTTTTAAAGTAAATAGTGTTGACTATCTTCTTAAACCAGTTACATTTACAGCTTTATCTCAAGCACTAAGCAAGCTTAAATCATTTCAATCTGCCTTACTTCCCCCAGAAATAGTGGCTAAAGTTTCTGAATCTTTTAATCAGAAAAAAGTAAAGGATCGCTTTTTAGTGAGGCTTGGGAATCATATTCATTCAGTAAATACAGAAGATATTGCATTGTTCTTTGCTGAAGGCCGGAATGTATTCTTAGTTACTAATCAGGATAAAAAATATATTATAGATTATAACCTTGAAGATTTAACCAACCTGATCGCTGATTCAATGTTCTTTAGGGTAAACAGAACATTCATCATCAATATTAATGAAATTGAAGATGTAAGTGTTTACTCAAACAGTCGCTTAAAAATAAACCCAAAAGCTATTAAAACAGACAAAGAAATTATTGTAAGTCGCGAGAAAGTAGCTGATTTTAAACAGTGGCTTGAAGGAAACTGATAACCGATTTTCATTAGTAGATCCGGGAGTTTTGTTCTGATTTTTTAGCTGTACAAAACTGGTTTATGTATTTTTCTGCTTCTTGATTCTTGAATACCTATCATTTCATTACTCGTTTTTAACATTTCAATACATTTAGTTTTTTTTGAATATTATACAGCCTTACCTTTACCCAAACATTGCAGAAAAACATATGAAGATCAGATTATTAATACTGACTCTATTCATTAGTACTTTAGCTTATAATCAAGAAGTTAAAAATGATACTACTGATACCAATCCTTTTAAACTTATCCCTAAGATGAAGCTCTTTATTGATAGCTACGTAATTGATATGGATTATATGAGAAAAGAATTAAATCATTTTGACTTTGTCAGAGATCAGAAATTTGCAGATGTTCATATTAAATCCAGAGTTCAACAAACAGGTAGCGGAGGAATCCAGTATGAACTGGAATATATGGGTGTAGGTGATTTTAAACACATTTATCATAAGTATACTTTCTTTGTATCTCCTAATGATACAGAAAGTGAAATTAGAGATATTGTTTTATTAAACCTTACTCAAGGATTAATGAGCTTTCGGTCTAAGCATTACGAAAAGTACAGCTACTTATGGGAAAAGCAATTGATTCAAAATGATAGTAGTTCCAATGCAGAAAAAGAAGAAACTGTTAAAAAGCCTGTAATTCCAAAAGATAAATGGAATAACTGGGTATTTAACCTGGGGATGAATGGTTCTTTATATGGACAGGAAACTTCCAAAAACTATATGTTAAGTGGAAATATCAGTGTAAAACAAGTTAAAAAGAAAAATAAGTTTTCATTCAGACTTAGTCATAGTTATAATAAATCGGTTTTTACTTATGGAGAAACCGATATTACATCAATAGCAAAAACGACTGAAGTTACTATGACAAATGTAATCAGTATTAGTGATCATTGGTCAGTTGGCGCATTTGCAGATGCTGGTAGTTCTACATACAGTAACTGGGATTTTTATTATTCAATCAAACCGGCTATAGAGTATAGTATTTTTGATTATGAGGTTTCTACAAAAAAGAAATTGACTGTTTCTTATATGATTGGCTTTTCAAAATTTAATTATGTTGAAAGAACAATTTTTGATGAAACTGACGAAATTGTTTGGGAGCATCAATTAAGTATTGGAGGCAGTGTAAATCAAACCTGGGGTAATATCTATGGTAACTTTTCTTATGAAGCCTATTTAAAGGATAAAGACTTATATGCTTTGAACTTCAATATTGGGGCTAATCTTAGAATAATTAGCGGGCTTTCTTTTAATATTAACGGGAATTATAGCATTACGAATAATCAGATCAATCTGGCAGGGGGAGACCTTTCATTGGAAGAGTTATTACTTAGGCAACAACAAGTAAAATCCGGGTATAACTTTATGGTGCTATTAGGGTTCAGCTATTCCTTTGGTTCCATGTTTAGCTCCATTGTAAATCCTAGGTTTGGGTTCTAACCTTTATTTATTATTCAATTTTCTTTTATAACCAATAGGTTTTCTGTTTTTTTGATCGGCAGGGATTAACAATTTTTTCAAATAATTAAAAACTAGTTGAATGTCTTTTTTATTTTTTAAACTTTGTTTTTCAATTTGATCCAGTTTTGATAGAATTTCTTGATTTGTCAAAATCATTTGCCTCATTCGGGTAAATGTGCGGATAATTTGTATGTTCACTGCAATGGCTGTTTTGCTATTTAATATACTTGATAACATAGCTATTCCATGTTCAGAAAAAACCACTGGTTTTTTTCTAAATCCCATTTTTTCAGAATTGGATATCACAATCTGTGACATCCAATTGTCCATTTCTTCTTGTGTTAGAATGTCCCACACCACTTCACCCTTTTTAAAAAATTAAGTCTTTTTATTAAAAAAATTTATACTTTTGTTATCTGCAACAATCCAGAGAGGACGAAACTGGTGTTTCATCTGGTCTTCAAAACCAGTAACAGACGGATAAAACTTACTGTGGCAGGTTCGATCCCTGCCCTCTCTGCTAAAAGGATTTGCAGCTAAAACAATACTATGGATTTAAAGAAACAAGCTTTAAAAAATCTTCCGGGTATTGACAAACTCCTTTGTCAGCCACAAGTAAAAGAGTTAATTGCTCTTTATGGAGAAAGCCTTGTGAAACACGCCTGCAGGGAAACCATTTCCACATTCCGACAAGATATTCTTAGTGATAAACCATTTCCTAATGATGAAATAATTATTGCTCGTATTACTAAATTAACCAAGAAAGTTGGTGATCGTAGTTTATGTCCTGTAATCAATGCATCCGGTATCGTTTTGCATACCAATCTTGGAAGAGCCCCTTTAGGTGAAGAAATGGTAAAAAGTATTTCTGAAGTTTTAGTTGGTTATAATAATCTTGAATTTAATCTTGAAAAAGGAGCTCGAGGACAACGCAATGTTCATGCTTCTGAAATTCTGAAATTTTTGACAGGTGCTGAAGATGTTTTAGTTGTGAATAATAATGCCGCTGCAGTAATGTTTGTTCTGAGAACATTTGCACGAGATAAAGAAGTAATTATTTCCAGGGGCGAATTAATTGAAATAGGAGGTTCCTTCCGTGTTCCTGATATCATGGCTGCCTCCGGCTGTAAAATGATTGAGGTAGGTACTACCAATAAGACTAAAGTTGATGATTATAAAAATGCCATTACCGAGAATACAGCCATGTTTCTCAAGGCTCATAAATCCAATTATGTGATAAAGGGCTTTACTCATGAAGCTGAAATTGATGAGCTGGTTAAGCTGAGTAAAAAACAAGATATCCCATTTGTATATGATATTGGTTCAGGTTTATTGCGAAAGGTAGATGAAAAAGCACTTAAAAATGAACCGGATGTGAAGCAGGCCATTGCAGAGGGAATAGATATCGTCTGTTTTAGTGGCGATAAGTTATTGGGTGGTCCCCAGGCCGGTATTATTGCAGGTAAGAAGAAATATATTGATGTTTTACGTAAGCATCCTATGATGCGTGCTTTAAGGGTTTGTAAAACAACTTTGACGATATTGGAAACAGCTTGCAGTTATTATTTGAATGATGAGAAATTGTTTAAATACAATCCATTGTTTAATATGCTGAATAAGACAGATGAGCTTTTATCAGAAACAGCTGAAAAATTGAGATCATCTCTAGAAAAATTCAATATTGAATCCAGTATTGCAAAAAGTAAAGGCCAATACGGTGGAGGTACACTTCCTGATCTTGAAATCGATAGTTATTCTGTAAAACTTGAATTTAAAGAGAAAAAAGAACGCCAGGAAGGTAAAGCAAAGAAATTGTTCCATGAATTGCTCAATCATGATACGCCCATATTAACGAATTTGAAGAGTGGATATATTTATCTTGATGTTTTGACTCTTCAGGAAAATAGGATAGAAGAAGTTGCTAATATTGTAAGGGAAGCTTACACAAAAGTGTTTTAGTCATGAAAGAAAGAGCCCCCAAATATCAGTCGCTGAATTTATTTGTTATTCTAATAAATAATAACAATTATCTATCACTATTAGGATCACCCAAATGGTGACCGATTTCCTTATAAGCTGTGTACAGCAAAGCTACCTTTATTTATTAAGCTGTAGGATATACATGAAAAATTCATTTTCAGTATATTCCACACTGTACATATAAACTAATCAATCATTATTCATTCATTTTATAAAATTAATCATGAAAACTATTAAAACTGTATTTACTATTTGTGCTGTTGCACTAATTACGATGAATAGCTATGCTATTAGTCCCAAAAAATCAAATGTTGAATCTAATAATTTTGAATTTACATATAAAGTAAAAATTCCTCAACTTGAGGGGCAATCAAATACAATGGAATTATGGATTCCCATTCCTCAATCTGATAATTATCAAAAAATTAATGATGTTAGTATTGAAACAGACTATAAATATTCAATTAAAAAGGACAAACAATTTAATAATAAATACTTATACCTAAAATCCGATGCTAAAAAAGGAGGTTATGTAAACCTAACTGTAAAAGCCAGTCGTTTCGAAAGAAATGGAGGCAAAGCAACTAAATTGAAAAATGCTGAGATGTATTTAGGTGAAAGTTCCAAAGTATTAATAACAGATGAAATTCGTAAAGAGGCTCAAGATGTTATTAAAGGAGTAAATGGAAAGTTTAATCAGGCAAAAGCTATTTATGATCATATTGTTTCTTGTGTAAAATATGATAAAAGCGGTGAAGGCTGGGGTAATGGTGATGTAATATTTGTTTGTGATGAGCGTAGAGGTAATTGTACTGACTTTCATTCTTTATTTATTGCCATGTGCCGTTCCATTGATATTCCTGCTCGTTTTGCAATGGGATTTCCATTTCCTGAAA
The DNA here is from genome assembly GCA_028280405.1 of Bacteroidales bacterium. Taxonomy (GTDB): domain Bacteria; phylum Bacteroidota; class Bacteroidia; order Bacteroidales. Next base: position 53,367 of record JANQLW010000060.1, on the reverse strand, counting down.
ATGTAAAAGAAAGCAAAGTTAAGGGTTATCACTGTTGGGCTGAATTCTACATTGATGGAAAAGGCTGGATTCCTGTTGATGCTTCTGAAGCATGCAAACATCCTCATAAAAAAGAATACTTATTTGGAAATTTGGATTATGACCGTATTCAGTTTACAATGGGAAGAGATATTGAAGTTAAGGGAAGTAAAAATATCCAAACCCTGAACTTCTTTATTTATCCATACTGTTTAGTAAATGGTAAGGAGTATAAAGTCGAAAAATCATTTAATTACAAAAAAACTAATCAGCAATAATACAAAGACAATGAAAAAACTTAGCATTTTATTAATATTAGCATTGTTTGCAGGAATTCAAGCTAATGCAGCAGATAAGGATTTTAAACCAAATGGAAAAGTGAATGTGAAAATATTTTCAAACTTCCATTCTTCATTTTCTGATGGGGAAAATGCCAATGCATTTGAAATTAAAAGAGCATATTTTGGTTATGGATACAATTTTAGTAAGCATTTTTCAGGCAAAATCACTTTGGATGTGGCTAACCCAAAAGTCGGCGGATTGGAAATGACGGCTTTGTTAAAGCATGCATTTTTAACTTATAAACAAAATGGTTTTAAAGTAGACTTTGGTTTAATAGGAACTACTCAGTTTGAACTTCAGAGAAAAGCATGGGGGTACAGATATATTTATAAAACATTCCAGAATCAACATAAATTTAATTCAAGTGCAGATCTTGGTGTTAGAGTAGCTTATAAATTCTCAAAAGCTTTTAGTGCAGACTTTATTTTAAGTAATGGAGAAGGATATAAAAAACTAGCTGCAGATTCAAGTTTAAGAGTAGGATTAGGAGTCACAGTAAATCCTGTCAAAGCTCTTACATTAAGAGCTTATTATGATTTCATTGAAAAACATAATGTAAACCAACAATCACTTGCATTATTTGCTGGTTACAAAACCGGTGATATCAGTTTTGGCTTGGAATACAACAAACAGTTAAATACAACTAATGCAGCTGATAAAGATTTGGATGGTTTTTCATTCCACACAACATATAAAGCAAGTAAAAAAGTAAAAATCTTCGGAAGATATGATAAACTGAGTTCTTCTGATGCCATGGACATGGAATGGAATTTGGCTAAAGATGGTAGTATATTGATCATCGGCCTGGAATACGCTCCGGTAAAAGGTGTTAAGATTGCTCCTAACTATCAGGGATGGAATCCAAAGGATGCAGCTCAAAAATATATGACGGGGATATTTATGAATTTAGAAATTAAAATTTAGTCCATGATGAGTTTATCTAAAAAGTATGATCAACCACCGTTATGCTGAACTTGTTTCAGCATCTTAATAGCTGGTTTAGATGCTGAAACAAGTTCAGCATGACAGAGGACAGTTATTTTAATGGTTACTTTTTAGATAAACTCATTACAAAAAATTAAAAATTATGAAAAACTTTTTTGCATCAAAATGGGGCATTATTATCGCTGGTGTTTTTATCGGTGGAATAGCTGCATTTTTACAATACCTGGGCAATCCTGCAAATATGGGATTTTGTATGGCCTGTTTTGTAAGAGATATTGCAGGTGCTATAGGTTTACATAAAGCCGGTGTTGTTCAGTATGTAAGGCCTGAAATTATTGGAATACTTTTCGGAGCTTTAATTATTTCTGTTATTAAAGGAGAATTTAAACCAAGAGGAGGTTCCTCTGCCATCATTCGTTTCTTTTTAGGAGCTTTTGCAATGATAGGTGCATTGGTTTTCTTGGGTTGTCCATGGAGAGCTTTTTTAAGATTAGCAGGTGGAGATCTGAATGCAATCCTTGGAATTGCCGGATTGGCGACAGGAATTTATATAGGAACATTATTTCTTAAGAAAGGATTTAATCTGGGTAGAGCATTGCCATCTGAAGGGAAATTATCAGGCTACATTATTCCGGGCTTTTTCGGGTTAATATTTCTTCTGTTTGCTTTTGATTTTGGTAAAATTATGATTAGTTCAAAAGGACCGGGAGCTATGCATGCACCTATGCTTATTAGTTTGGGAGCGGGACTAATCGTTGGTTACCTTGCACAAAGAAGCCGCTTTTGTACCATGGGCTCTTTAAGAGATATCTTTATCATTAGAAACTTCCACTTATTTACGGGCCTTGCAGCATTTTTTGTAACAGTCCTTGTAATGAACTTAATTCTTGGTCAGTTTAATATGGGATTTGAGGGCCAGCCGATTGCCCATAACCTTCATATCTGGAATTTCTTAGGTATGGTACTTTCAGGATTAGCTTTTGTATTGGCTGGAGGGTGTCCGGGACGTCAAATTGTATTGACTGGCGAAGGAAATACCGATTCCGGAGTATTTGTGCTTGGAATGCTCGTTGGAGCTGGCTTTGCTCATAACTTTGGTCTGTCAAGTTCTCCTAAGGGATTAGGCCCTTATGGTGAATATGCAACGATCATAGGTATTGTATTCTGCTTATTAGTTGGATTCTTTATGATTAAAAGACATAAATAAATATTAACCCAACGAGGCTGTCCAAAAAGTCAGGGTGTGAATTTACTTGCAAAATTCTTCAAAAGATAAAATGCATGTATTTAATCAATTAACAATTCACGCCCTGACTTAAAAATCAATTTTTTAACACTTTTTGGACAAGCCCGTTAAAAAAGATAATAAAATGAAACAAATAGATACAAGAGGGCTTTCATGTCCTCAGCCTGTAATGTTAGTAAGCAGGGCTATTAAAGAAGATAGCTCTTCTTTGGAAATTCTGGTTGATGGTGGAACCGCAAGTGAGAATATTCTACGTACACTAGAGCAATTCGACCTGACTGCCGAAGTTTCTCAAACTGAAGATTATAAAACTTTTATAGTTAATAGATAATTCAGGTCCTTGAGCTTGCCGAAACGGGTCCTTGAGCTTGTCGAGAGGTGTGTCGAATTAGAAATAGGACTTCGACAAGCTCAGTCATCGGAATTTTAAATAAAAATTATGAAACAAATCTATTTCGACAATACAGCCACTTCATTTCCCAAGCCACCCGGTGTTATTGAAGCAATAAATCATTATTTGATGAATATCGGAGCAAACCCGGGTAGAGGAGGCCATAAAGCTGCAATAGGAGCAGGGCAAATTGTTTTTAATACCCGAAAAAAATTGGCGAAAATGTTTGGATTGGAAAATCCGATGCATGTCATTTTTGGCTATAATGCAACGGATACTTTAAATCTTGCGATGAAAGGAGTTGTTAAGCAAGGCGATCATGTGATTACTTCTTCGATGGAACATAATAGTGTGATCAGGCCACTTAATGAGCTAAAAAGTAGCGGAATAATTACTTTATCTATTGTTCATGCAAAAGCTGATGGCGTTGTTGATGTTAATGATATTGAAAGAGAAATTACTGATAAAACCACAACCTTTGTATTTAATCATGTTTCTAATGTATGTAGTTGTGAACAGCGAATCTCAGAAATTGGGGCTTTAGCCAAAAAACATAATTTAATTCTTATTGTAGATGGAGCACAAAGTGCAGGAGTGGTCCCTTTAAATGTAAATAAAGCAAATATTAGTTTGTATGCATTTACGGGCCATAAATCATTATTTGGTCCACAAGGTGTAGGAGGCTTATTAATTGCTGATGATTTTGATTATAAAAGAATTAAACCTTTAAAACAGGGTGGTACAGGTAGTTTATCTGATCAAACTGTCCAGCCCGGCTTTCTTCCTGATTGTTTTGAAAGTGGAACAATGAATATTGCCGGTATCGCCGGATTGTCAGCAGGCTTAGATTTTATCAATGAAACCGGACTTGAAAACATATATCAACATGAAAAGAATCTTTTAAAGTATTTTGTTGAAAGTGCAAAAAGTAATGTTAAAGGATTTCAAACTGTAGGATATACAGATAAGAGTATAAATGTTTGCTCATTCTTTATTAAAGGAATTTCCGTATCGGAATTAGCTCAGGTTTTGTCTGAAAAATATGCAATTTCTTGCAGACAAGGCTTACATTGTGCTCCGCTTGCCCATCAAACATTGGGCACTTTCCCTAATGGAACATGCCGCTTTGGATTTAATATTTTTAACACAAAGGATGAAATAGATAAAGCCACTATGGCATTAGCTGAAATTTCAAAGAAAATAAATACTAAAACACTTTAACACCAAAACACTTTTTTCAATGAGTCGACAAATAATCCTTTTTTATTCTACGAATCAAGCCATGTGGGCAGCGGATGTTTTAAAGGAAAGTGATATAAAGCATAAAATGATTCCGGTACCGCGTGAGCTAAGTTCTGATTGCGGTTATTGTGTTGAATTTTTTGATAAAAGTAAAGAGCATATTGATGATCTCTTAATAAATAATAATGTAGAGTTTGATACAATTATAAAGTTATGACGAATTGTAAACCTTTGATAAAAGATGGAAGAACAATTGATCATCCGTGCATGAGTAATGAATCTCATCATAAAGTTGCAAGAATACATCTACCGGTTGCACCAAAATGCAATATTAAATGTAATTATTGTGAACGAAATATTTGTCCTTCAAACATCAATCATATCTGCCCGGGTCTAGCTGACAAACTATTATCCCCTTTGGAGGCATTAATTAAAACAGGAGAGTTTCTGGGTCATCGGGGTGAAAATTCTGTAGTTGGAATCTCAGGGCCCGGAGAACCCTTAGCCAACCCGGAAACAATCGAAACTTTTAGAATGATCAGAAATGCTTATCCTGATATCAAGTTATGCTTATGTACAAACGGATTAAATCTACCTGATTATATGGATGAACTGGTTGAATTAGGAATTCATCATTTAAGTGTTACGGTGAGTGCTTTAGACTTAGACGTAATTTCAAAGATTTATTCATATATCAATCTAAAAGGATCAAGATTTCAAGGGAAAAAAATGGCCGAAATTTTACTTAAGAACCAAATTGATGGAATTGAAATGGCCATTAATTATGGTATGCATGTGAAAATAAATAGCATTTTAATTCCGGGGATTAATGATGATCAGATCATTAGGATCTCTCAGATGATGTCGGAACTGGGATGTTTTACGCATAATATTACGCCGGTAATTCCACGTGGTAATTTTAAACACATTAGCAGGCCCCCAACTGCAAGGATTGAAGAATTGCAAGCTGAGGCCGGTAAATACATAAACGTATTTACAAATTGCAAACAATGCAGGGCTGATGCTGCTGGAATTCCCGGCCTGGAAGAATAATTATTAATCATTTACACTAAAAACTTATGAAAAAATCAGATAGAAGAAATTTTTTGAAAAGCTCGGGAACGGCTTTATTGGGCTCCATTGCTTTGGGGTCTGTACAAGCTAATAATATTCCGGCTTCTAGTTTTCAAGATAGTAAATTAAAAGTATGGTCCTGCGGAGGACTGGCAGAAGCTATGGAGCCGGCTAATAAAAGGTTTGAAGAAATTTATGGTGCATCTATAAATTATTCCGGGGCTTTTGCTGCAGCTCTTGGAAAATCTTTATTTGGTGGTGCACAAACAGAAGTATTTGCCCCCAGGGTACTGGCATTAGCCCAAAAGTTAAAAAAACAGGGCTTGATGCTTAACTATAAACCCTTATGTTTTACAAAGTATATTTTAATCACACCCAAAGGTAATCCTGCAAATATTCAAAGCATAAAAGATCTAAGTCGCCCGGGTGTCCGGATTTCATTATCGCCTAAGGCTTCACCTCCCGGAGGAAAAGCTACTATGGGAATACTTAAAAAATCCGGGATCATCAAAGAAGCAACAAAAAATATTGAATACAAAGGAGATTGTGTTCAAATGGATGTAAATAAAGTTATTGATGGAAAAGCCGATGTTGGAATTGTCGAACAACGTATTGTTCATTTATCAAATGTGAAAGGGAAGGTTGAGGTATTGGATATACCTGAAGAGTTTATTCCTGCTGTACCTGTTCCTTTTACAATAGGTATTATGAAGTATGCTAAAGATATGGAGTTAGCTGTAGCATATGTAGACTTCATCTTATCAAAAGAAGGCCAAAATTATTTCGAAAAGGCAGGTTTTATTCCTGCTATATCTGATGAAGGAAAACGTTTAACCCAAAAATATAAAGTAAGTGATGACTAAAGTAGCTGTTATATTTAAAAGAGTAAGATGGAGTATGCGGGCTGTCTTTATGGTTATTCTTGGGGAGTTTGCTTTTTATGGTATATTTCGTTGTCCTTTTGCAATCCCTTATGTTAGTTGTGAAACATGCCCTGTTGTACAATGCCCGGGTAAGAAAATTTGGCTTTCCACTTGGATTGCAATTTTGGGAAGTGCCATTATATTTGGCCGTGCTTTTTGCGGATATGCTTGTCCGGCCGGAACATTATCCGATATCTTCGCAAAATTTAAACTTATAAAAATAAAAATCGGTAGAACACTTGATAAATATTTATCTGCTGGAAAATACATTGTACTGGCTGCTTCATTGATCTATCTGTTTGTATTAAGTAATCCTCGTTGGGCTATTCCTATAAGAACAGGTGAATTCTTTCAATCAGTAGGATTGACATTTCAACATGCTGATAATTTGTGGATATATAGAACTTTAATAATTTCGGGCTTGATCGTTTTTAGTTTGTTAATCCCTAATATCTGGTGTCGTTATTTCTGTGCTACCGGCGGAATTCTTGAGCTGTTCAATAAAATTTCAATCTTCAAAATTAGAAAGGCGAAATCTTGTACATATTGTAATCAATGTAGAAAGTCATGTAGCATGGATACTTTACCTCTGGAACAAAATTGTACGAATTGTGGAGATTGTTTGAATGATTGCGATAAGGAACTAATCTCATTTAAAAAACAAACAGATATTATTGTTTAGAAGCTTTCAATTCAGAGAGTTAATTGATAGTTATTCTTGAAAATTAGACTCTATCCGAATTGAGTTTTAAAATTTTGATCAATATTTTTTCTCAAACTTAAGGTTTTTTATAATTTTATAATGTCTTATTAAAAATTATAGAACCTTTCACCCTATTTGGTGATCCTTATCTCTATAATTAAAGCACCTTTTCGGATTAAGTTAATATTAACATTAATTTAAATCAGAATTATGATGAAAAAAACAAATGTATTGCTTTTATTAGCCTTGTTTTGCATTAGTATAACTACTTATGCTGCAAAAAAGAAGATTAACAAATTAGGTAAACCACAAATTATAAAAGGTGAGTCAGGTCCCTTAAAAATTGAAGCATATGGTTATGCTCATCCTGCTGTTTATGATTGGAATAAAGATGGGAAAAAAGATTTAATTGTTGGAGAGTTTGAAGCCAAAGCTAAATTCAGAGTTTATCTAAATATAGGATCGGATAGTAAACCAAAATTTAATGATGATTTCTTTTATGGAAAAGATATAGATGGAAATCCTCTTTTCGTTGAAACTGGCTGATGCATTGGTTTTACACCACAGTTTGTGGATTTAAATAATGATGGATATATGGATTTGGTTTCAGGTAAATATTATCCAAATCATATTACCTGGTTTGAAGGCAGTTCAAAAGGATTTAAAAAAGGAGTTATTATTGAAGAGGGGCCACTTAAATTAAAAGAAGGTCAGGAAAAATTGAAGGGGGTTCCACCACAATATAAGGCTACTCCCCATTTTGTTGATTTTGATAATGATGGAGACTTAGACCTCTTTACTTATGGCTTTGACCATATTTGGTTTAATAGAAATGTAGGAACCAAAGAGAATTTCAAATTTGGAAATAGAGAATTGTTATATACAACAGAAGGAGAACCTTTAAAAACCACTCATCCGACTATTGTTGTTATGGATTGGGATAATGATGGAGTATTGGATATCGTTTCAACAGATGGTAATAACCCTGACTCTAAGGATGTAGGACTATGTTATTTTAAAGGAATGGGTAATGAAAAGTTTGCCGCTCCTGTTGCGATTGTTAAAAATAAGAAGGGGAAAAAATATGTGCCCGGACGAGCGCATTGGATATGTGCTACTGATTGGAATAATGATGGAAAAACAGATCTATTGGTAGGTGCAAGTATTGCATATAGAGAAGGCGAATATTTTAAAGATTATAATAATCTTAAAAAAGACTTTTTGGCTCAATTTAAAGATGAGAACGGGAAAAGGGATTCTCGTGCTATGATGAAATTTTTTAAATCAATGAAAAATTACGGACACATTTATTTACTTCTAGGCAAATAAATTTAGATTATTTAAATTAAGGAATAGGCAGTCTCAAAAGTCAGGGTGTGAATATATTTAAAAGATTCTTCAAAAGATCAAACTCATACACTTAATCTATTAACAATTCACGCCCTGACTATAATTAAAATTATGATTACTTTTAAAATAGCCCTTTCTTTATTTTTATATAAAATAACTAGTAAGTATCCTATGTTTAGGATATTTCCCACCAAACAAAACTATCTGTCAATGGATCATAACAATATCCAATTTACCCATCCACCAATTTACTAATTTACAAATACACCAATTTACATCCCCCTTATTTGCCAATTCCCAAATTATCCCCTAATTTCGCAAATACATATATTTATTACTGGAAACTAAGCATGGAACATTTTATAATCGGTACGGCAGGACATATTGACCACGGGAAAACAAGTTTGATTAAAGCACTCACAAATATGGATTGCGATACGCATCCCGAAGAAAAAAAACGTGGAATTACAATCAATCTTGGGTTTGCCTATTTGCCATTGAAAGATGATAAATACCTTGCTTTTGTCGATGTTCCCGGCCATCATCGTTTTATTAGTAATATGATATCCGGAGTGTCGGGAATCGATTTTGTAATGCTTATTGTAGCTGCTAATGACGGTGTAATGCCTCAAACCATTGAACACTTGAAAATATGTAGCTTACTTGGCATTAAAAACGGTATTGTCGTCATTAATAAAAAAGATATGGTTGATGATGATATGCTGGAACTTTGTACGGAGGAAGTTTCAGAATTGGTAAAAGGTACTTTTTTAGAGGATAAGCCCATCTTTCAGGTTTCTTCTTTAAGAGGTGATGGGATAAAAGAGTTAAAAGAGTATTTGCAAGATGAAGATTATGACCTTATTCTGAAAGAAAAACAAGACTTTTTCAGAATGTATGTAGATCGGGTTTTTAATGTGAGTGGATTCGGAGCAGTCGCTACAGGTACTATTTTAGCTGATGCTATAGGTACCAATGATGTTATAAAACTTTTACCCAATGATAATGAAGTGCGAATTCGTCAAATTCAACGTCATGGAAAAACCGTTGATACTGCCCAACAAGGTTCCAGAGTTGCAATTAATATAACAGGAATTAAAAAAAGAGACATTCAATTAGGTGATATTTTAACTAAAACAGATTTACCTAAAAGTTCCAGAATAGATGTTAAACTTACTTTGCTTGAAGCTATAAAAGATAATGCAAAGCGCTTTGATGCAATTTTGTTAATTGGAACCAATAAAATGTCTGTTCAGGTTAAATTGCTGGATAAGGATTTTGAGGGATCCAAAGAAAAACGTGTGGCTCAAATCTATTTAAAAGAAGATTGGTACTTTGTCAAAGGAGAACACTTTATCTTAAGAAACACATCTTCAGATACCACTATTGGTGGAGGAGTAGTAATTGATCCGCTTCCTTTAAATCATAAAAAAAAATCAGAAAAACTGGTTGAGGCATTAGAGAAATATGCTGAAGATAATTTGGCTTATATTGAATTCAAAGTAAATGAAAGGATTCATTTAACCTCTGTTGATTATTTTGTGAATGCTTTACAAATGAAAGAAGAAAAAGTACTTGTCCTTATTGATCAATCGGAAAGTATTCGCTATTTGAAATCACGCCAGGGTGTAAAATTTATTTTTGACAAAAAGCAGATTTCCCGTATAAAACATATATTACTTCAAAATCTGGAAAAATATCATAAAAATAATCCGCTGAATGTAACTGGCGTATCGAAAAAGAAATTAGCTCTTTTTGCGGAAAATTCGCTTAATTCATCTGATGCTGCTACAAATGACGAAATACTTGGTTTCGTTATTGAAGAACTGGAAGAGGAAAAACAACTATCACGTATTGCAAATAATTGGAAATTACCAAACCAGAAAACTGAACTTAGTGATGTGGAAAAGAAACAAATCAAGCTGGTTGAAGCTTTACTTCTTGAAAATGGGATGAGTGGATTTGATATAGAAAAAATGGCGAAAGAAGCTTCTTATGAAGGAATAGAAGAAAAAACATTTAAGCATATCATTAAATTTCTTGGTAGTCAGAAAAAAATTATCCGTCATGGAGATCTTTCATTCTATCACGTAATGGTAGATAGGGCCAGAAAGACTGTCTCTAAGTTTTTATCTGAGAATAAAGGGGGTATTACTGTTTCTCAGTTCAGAGATTTAATTGATGGAAATAGAAAGGTTGCCATTCAATTGTTTGAAATATTTGAAGGAGAAAAATTCCTTTTGCGAAAAGGTGACGAACGTTTTCTAAATCCTAATTTTCATAAGATTATTAAACATTAGATTAAAAAATCATTGTACCACAGAGTACCAAAGAGCTTCACAGAGAGTTGTTTTCTAAAAATTAATTGAGGAGAAATATCTAAAAAAACAATGTTACTAAAAGTTGGGAGGGACCCAACTCTTAATAACATTTCTCATAATTAAACTTGATTCATATTACTCCATCCCGGGGAGGATGGCTATTTCACATGCCTTAATTTAAAGTTAAATTATAAAAAAAAATAATATAAATCAAGAAAAAACTTCGATATATCTATATATTTTAACCTTTCATCAGTTTTTTATATATTTTTTAATAATTTAAAAGTGTTGATAAAAGCCAGTATTATTAATGGTTACAGATGTAACTGTTTGATTATTTTTACAGTATTTCAAATAACCTATTTAGATTAATTATGATTTTAGATTAGCATCTGTTTAGTATAGGTTTTGTGAATTTTTGAATTTCTTCATTACTTTGCGATAAATTTTCTGTATGCGAATTGAAGATAAAATAATATTCAATGAAATTAAAAAAGGAAATAAGCTTGTTTATGAAGCTTTGTTTTCTGATTATTATGCGCATCTCGTTCGTTTTGCCGACCAATATGTATTAGACCGGGAAACCAGTGAAGACATTGTACAGGACCTATATTTATATATATGGGAAAATGCTGTCCGAATAAATATACATACTTCTATAAAAGCATACCTTTATCAATCATTAAAAAATAGATGTCTGAATTACCTTAAGAGTTTAAAGGTTAAGGATGAAAAGAATGTAATCTATGTAGATGCTCTGCTGAATTCGAAAGATGAAGCAGCTTTCTTTGATCCTGAGATTATTGACCAGATAAAACAATCGATGGATGACTTACCTCCCCAAATGGCCAAAATAATAAAACTCAAACATCTGGATGGAATGAAACAAAATGAAATTGCAGAACAATTGAATATTTCAGTCAATAGTGTAAAAACACAATTAAAAAGAGCAAGAATCAAGCTCCGTGAATCCTTATTCAAAAAAACACACCTTTATTTTTTCCTATAGCCATTTTAAATGCTATAATCTAACTAAAGTTTACAAAAGACCCTAAATAGGATTTTAGGAAATATGTATTCCGGTGTAATCGTATGACTTCGCAGAGTTCATCAGACAAGGAATACACAAAACAAAAAATAAAATCTTCTCTTAAGTTGATGCTAATGGGAGCTTTTCCTTAATCTAAAAATAATAAATTCTTCATTTTTTTTGTCACCCCAAATAATTTTCAATTGTCACATAAGTGAAAGTACTTTAAAAAAACTTTGATGAAGCAACGAGAAATAGATATTAGTTTGATTTGGAGGAAACTAAATGACTCCTTAACCAACGAAGAAGAAATGTTGTTGGAATCATGGCTTCAATCCAATCCTCAACATAAGGATTATTTTAAAAGAGCAAAAGCGTATTATAAAGATGGTGAAGTTCTTAATGAGAAAGAATTTAACGTTCAGCAAATGTGGAATCAGTTTGAACCTCTTCTGAAGTCTCAGAAAAGAAAAATTCCTTATTTATGGCCTAAAATTGCAGGAGCTGCATCTTTATTAATACTATGTGTTGTCTCTGCATATATGGTTTTAAATATTAAACCTTCTGATGTTCCTTTATCTAAAAGGCTGAATAAAGAAATACCTCCCGGAATCAGTATGGCTAAACTTACTTTGGATGATGGGAAAACTATAAGCCTAAATAATAATGAAGAGTTTGTAGCCAGTATTCAGAATACAGAAATAAAAAATGATCGATCTAAATTGATTTATAGTGGAAAGGATGTAAAATCAATGACTGACTTTAAACCAAAGTATCACATTCTCAATATAGAAAGAGGACATAAATATGATCTTGTCTTAGAAGATGGTACTAAAGTTTGGTTAAATTCTGAAACTAAAATGAGATATCCTGTAAAATTCGATCCGAATGGTGATCGAATAGTAGAAATAATTGGAGAAGCTTATTTAATGGTTGCCAAAGATGCAAATCGTCCTTTTAAAGTTAAAACCGGTGATCAAATTATAGAAGTATTAGGTACGGAGTTTAATATTTGTGCCTATGAAGACGAACTAAATATCCATACCACATTAGCTGAGGGAAGAATTAAAATTTCTAATCAGCTAAATGAAAATGTTTATGAGATGGAGCCGGGATATCAACTTAATTTTTCAAAAGAAACCGGAGATGCTTATAAGGCCAAAGTTAATGTTGAAGAGTATATTTCCTGGAGAAATGACCTTTATCTCTTTAAATCCAAGCGCCTGGAAGATATTATGAAAACACTCACACGTTGGTACGATATAGAATTCATTTTTGAGAATGAGAAATATAAGGATATAAGATTTACAGGAGAATTTGACAGAAGTAAGAATCTGGAAAATATTTTAGAAATACTTGAACACACAAATGAAATGCGATTCAAGTCTGATTATGAAGGTATAGTAATTTATTAAAATAAAAAAGTGGGATCGTCTGCCAACGATCTCCACTTAAAACACAGTTAAACAATTAAGTTCAACCAAATTAACGTTACAAATTTATGAAAAAAAAACGAGACCTCTTTAATAGAGGAAAAATGGTACTGCTAGTTATGAAGATTACGATCTTAATTCTTATTATCAGTACAATGCACGTTTCAGCAAGTGTTAATGCTCAGAGTAGTAAATTTAACCTTGATGTTAAACAAGTAAGCATTGAACAAATGTTAGAGCAAATGAAAGCTAAGTGTGATTATACTTTCCTTTATCGCTCCGACTTATTTGATAATTTACCTCCGGTGAATATAAATGTAAAAGAATCTACAGTTGAGGAAATCCTTGATAAATATGTTGTTCCTCAAGGTTTTTCTTATACCGTGATGGACAATCAGGTTATCTTTTTTGAACGGGCTGAAGAAGAATTAGCGGAAGCAAATGAAGCTGAATTAGAAGCTGTAGAAGTAAAAGGAACCATTAAAGATAAAGATGGTGTTCCTCTTCCGGGTGCTACGATTTTAGAAGAAGGAACATTTAATGGTGTAACATCGAATGCAAATGGTGAATTTACTATCGAAGTATCCAATCAAAATGCAAAACTTAAAATTTCTTATATAGGTTTTGAAACTCAAATCATTCCTGTCAAAGGTGTAAGTGTTTTGAATGTTATAATGAAAGAATCTGCTTCTTCTTTAGAAGAGGTTGTAGTAACCGGATATACCAAAACAAGTAAAACGCGTTCTTCTTCATCAGCAACAAAAGTTGCCGCCATTGATGTTGAAAGACAGGTTACTGTTGATCTTTCCGATCGTATGGAAGGTCTTTCTACAGGTTTGAATATCAATACAATTACCAGAGACGGTGGACAAGAAAAAATCGAATTGATCCTTCGTGGTATCAGTACCTTTGATGAAGAAGGTGATAATTTTGATGCAGCAATGCAGGACAGAAATTCATTAAACAGACAACCATTGATCGTTGTTGACGGTTTCCCTTATGAAGGTCCGTTTAATGATATTGATCAGGCTACTATCGAATCAATTGACGTTTTGAAAGATGCATCTGCTACTGCACTTTGGGGTTTGCGCGCTTCTAATGGTGTAATCGTTGTTACAACAAAACGTGGTAAAGCAGGAAAACCAACTGTAGCTGTTTCTTCCAACTGGACTTTCGGAACTAAACAGGATCTAAGTGGCTTTGGTTTAGCTTCTTCAGCTGATATTATCGCTTTGAAAAATGCAGCTATGGATTATATGCCGACATACCAAAATACTGCATATAATGTTGTCAATTATGTTGCTTTAAGCTGGGTTTATGATCCGGTACTTGGATGGACTCAGGTTGTAAAGGAAAATCTGGGATATAAATATGCTACAGTAGATGCTTATGATAATATTTGGGCTCAGTTTTACGAGGGTAGTATTACTGATACTGAACGTGATCAGTTACTTACAAATCTTGGACAAAGAAATGTTTTAAAACAATTTGAAGATCATTTATTGAGAGGTGGTTTTAACTCTCAAAATACTGTAAGTATTCGTGGTGGTTCCAATTATTCAAATTATAACCTTACGGTATCTCATACTCAGGAAAAAGATCCAAATATGGGTGATGATTTTGAACGTTTTAATGTTTCATTAACAAATGATTTTAATCTTACCGATAAATGGAAAGCTCAGGTAGATGTTTCGCTTGTTACCAGTAATAATAATGATAATGGAATTGGTGTTGCCACTTTATATACAGGCTCTCGCCTTCCTATTATAAATATGTATGATCAATTAGTAGATGATCAGGGTAATCCGCTTGATATTAGATGGCAGTATGGTGATCGTGAAACTGAATTTTTGGAAAGAGGATTTGATCCGATTGGATTCAGCCCTATAACTGATTACAAATTACGTGATAACAACACCTCATCTTTCAATATCCGAATCGCCGGAGGTATGAATTACAAAATAACAGATTAGCTAAATGTAGATTTGAAATATCAATATAATAGAATTGAATCGAATATTGAAAACAACAAAGGCCTTGACCTATATGAAATTAGAAGAGGAAATAACTCATATATTACAGCATATAATGAGGCTGGATCAGGAGTAGAAAGAGCTGTTCCTTATGGAGGTGTTTTAGAAAAACAATCTACAGTTAATACAAATCATGTTGCCCGTGGAAGTTTGAATTTATTCAAAACTATTGCTGAAAATCATGTAGTAAGTGGTGTAGCCGGTATGGAAGCTTCTTCTAATACTTATACTTTCAACCAGCAAACATTTGTTGGATGGGATGACCGTACAGGCACTTATGATGCATTATTTGACCATAATCAATTTGCTCCTTATGGTTCTATTAATGAATCTATACTTGGAGGTGCATATCATGGAAACAACTCATTTATACCTGAAATTCTAAGTAGAAGTGTTTCTGCATTCTCAAACCTTGGTTATAGTTATAAGGCAAAATATAATATTGAAGGTTCAGCAAAGGTTGACCAGGCTACTGCTTTTGGTATCAATAAAAGATTATCAAAAAATATTTACTGGGCAATCAGCGGATCATGGAATATTGCAAAAGAAGATTTCTTTAATGTTAAATGGGTAGACGCATTAAAATTTAGAGCATCTCTTGGTAAAAACGGTAATCTTAGAAGAGGACAAACTACAGCAACAACCATTAAATATGGTTCTTCTGATACCTATACCGGTAAACCGGATGCATCTATTGATAGTTGGGGTAATCCAAACCTTGCACCCGAAGAAACAACAACCCTTAACTTCGGCCTTGATTTCACAATCTTCAACCGGGTAACTGCAAGCTTTGATGTTTATAGTAAACAATCAAGAAATCTGATGGTAAATCAAAATACCAATCCATCTTATGGCCTTGGAAGTGTTTATGTAAACGAAGGTGAAATTTCAAATAAAGGGGTTGAGTTAAGTATAAAAGCAGATGTTATTAAATCAAGCGATTTTAAATGGACTGCTGACCTGAACTTCTCATATAACAAAAATAAAGTTCTTAAGTATGGTGACCGTGATGAAACCTCCGCAACCAGTTATTATTATGACGTACAAAGTGGAAGAACTAAACTTATAGGAGAAGATGTAAGTTCTCAGGTACGTTTTGATTGGGCCGGTTTGAATGATAACGGTGATCCTCAAATTCGATTAAGAGATGGTAGCGTAATAACTTACACTGATCCTGAATTTGCTAATGTCTCTCAAGACGAGATGATTGCAACTAAACCTTTTATTGCACCAGTATTTGGTGGTTTAAATAATATTCTTAAGTATAAGAATTTTACATTAAATGTATTTTTTACGTTCAAATTTGGACATGTGTTCCAGGAAAATCTGGAAGTGAAATATCCACAGGCTGCATCATCAATTGATTGGGTGAAAACAAAACAAAAAGATGTAGCTAATGCATGGAAACAAGCAGGTGATGAAGCAACAACAGATATCCCTGCACAAGCACGTAATTCCGCTGAGTTTAACAGCTATGACCGTAGATATATATTTACCATGTCGGATTATGCACTACACAGTGCAGCCCATATCCGTCTAAAAGATATTACCCTATGGTATGAATTAGACAAAAACTTTGTTAGTAAAATTGGTTTCAAACGTGCTAGTCTGATGTTCCAGGCTCGTAATCTGGGTTTGATCTGGGCTGCTAACGATGCTGATATTGACCCTGAATCAGTTCCTTTCTCAGGTCGTGAAATTACATTTGGAGGAAGCTTCCCACAGGCATACCGTCCTGGTGTGAAAGTTCCTGCTTCTTTTGTTTTGGGTCTTAAATTCGAATTTTAAATTGTAGAAAAATGAAAAAATTAAAAATAATACTGATCATATTTACAAGTTTAGTTATTTATACATCTTGCGATAAATATGTTGATATTGAACCTAGAGGGTCTGCTATTGCAAAATCCATGTCTGATGTTGAAGCTTTACTAAATAACGGTAGTGTTTTTACACGTACCACAAGCTCTATTCAAAATTTGTTGAGTGATAATGTTCAATTGTCTGAAGGTGACATTGCTGATATTAACAATAGTACTTGGACAAGACACTATGCACAAATTTATGAGATGAAGCCTGTATTTTTCGATGCTTCTCAAACCGATTACGGATGGCAATATCACTATCAAAGAATTGCTCAGTCAAATTATATTATGGGTGTTTTAGAAACTATAGAAGGTGAGCAAACTAAGAAAGATGCATTTATAGCTGAAGCTTTAGTGCATAGAGCTTATGCTTATTTTGAATTGGTGAATACATATGGACATCACTACGGACATACTAAAGCTTCTGAAGCTGGTTCAGGTGTACCTGTACTTTTAAAAGCGGCAGATACTGAAGAATCATTAGAGCGTAAATCAACAAATGAAGTATATGAAATGCTGGTAAATGACCTGACTTCAGCTATTGCAAAATTAGATGCCAAAGTAATTTCAATGTCCAGACCTCATAAGGCTTCTGCACAGGCTTTATTGGCAAAAGTATACTTCCATATGGGAGATTATACTAATGCATTAAGTTATGCGAATGATGCACTTGCATTTAATTCTGAATTAGTAGATTATAATACTTTGAATGTAGGAATCCCTCTATCTGGAAATAACAATCCTGAGTTCTATCTGATTAAAGAAGAATATAATACTTCTATAGGCCAATGGCCTAATTACAGAGGTATGTATACACTTTCTGATGAATTAGTTGCTTTGTTTGAATTGGAAGATAATCGTCTGACAAGTGTATTTGGTTTTACACCTTCCGGAAACTATACATATGGATATACAAACTATTCCTCATACAGATTCATTATGGGACCAACTGTACCTGAAATGATGTTGATCAAAGCTGAATGTTTAGCTCGTTCAGGAAGTACTACAGATGCAATGGATATAGTTAATGACCTACGTGCAAAACGTTATCTGACAGCATCAGTAACTGCCGGAGATCACATTCTTACAGCAGCAAATCAAACAGATGCTATTCAAAAAGTAATTGATGAACGCCGCCGTGAATTTCACGTTTGGGGAAGACGTTTCCATGATGTAAAACGTTTAAATGCCCTTCATGATGCAGGGATCTCTTTAACTCGTGGAAGTGTAACCTGGGCTCCTAATAGTATTAACTGGGCCGCACCTATTAGTCAAAAAGTTATTGATACAGGTAAAGGCCAAATAGAACAAAACACTAGAGAATAATTTATTATTCAGTGATAGATGGCAAGTACTTAGCGCCCGTACTGCGCTAAGTACTTCTTTAAACTAAGGAATTGCACCATATTCCTAAGAATTCTCTCCCAAATAATCGAATTAACCTAATGGCCTTTGGCCAATAGTATTTTATGAAAAATATTAATTGACAGATCCCTGTGCTATGATTCTTATCAGTCAATTAATCAGTTAACTAAATTATAATATGAAGAGTTTGAGGTAAGGGTAAATAGGAAATCATTGGTCATATATTTAATGATCCGTAATTCTGAATAATACTAATCTTACTCGAAATAATTAATTAATATTCGATATGAAAAAACTAAAAATTGTATTTTTTGCTTTAAGCTTTCTTTTTATTACAAATGTAACCATGGCTCAAGGCATCAAGTGGTTCGAAGGCAGCTTTGAAGAAGCAAAAGCATTAGCTAAAAAAGAGAACAAACAAATATTTTTCTATGTATATACTACATGGTGAGGCCCTTGTAAAGGTTTGAAGAAGGACGTGTTTCCTTCTAAGGAAGTTGGAAAAGTTTTCAACAAATATTTTATCAATTTCGGTTTTGATTCAGAATTGAATGAGACAAATACGGCATTGGCAAAACACTATAAAGTAAAAGGCTATCCTACCTTATTATTCCTGAATCCTGACGGAAGTGTAAAATGGGAAACCAATCATTTTGGTGCCATGGAACCGGATAAGTTTGCCCGTATCGGGCGTATTGCCATAGGTAAAGAAAAGAAAACCTGGGAATGGTACCAACGCCAATATCGCAAAGGAAATCGTAAAACCCAGTTCCTGAAAGATTACATTTTGGCTCGTATGAATGCCATCAAGTATTATGCAACCGAAGAGTTAAACTGGGAATTGGCGATGAGTTATCCTGAAAAGAAATTATTCTCTGAAGAGAATCAAAAGTTTATCATAGGCCAGGCAAGATGGAAAAATAAGTTTATGGATTTCATCATTGAAAATCGTTCGATGATGACTTTATTGAATGATCCTAAAATGGAGAAACAACTGGTCAGGACCTTAATTATGATGGCGCATACACCGGAAGAAAAAGAAGCTGCTGAAAGAGGAGTATCTTTTAGTTTCCCAACTTACTTCGCTCAAATAAAAGAATATGCTGATATCGATCAGTTGCGCTTTAAAGGAGATAATCTTAATTACTTAATCAAATTATTTGAGGCTAAAGAGAAATATAATGAAGAACCTCCTATGATGAATTTTATGGTTCCTATGGCAGTTCGCCAATTAAACAAAATACCTGAGGGTTTGGCGAAGAAATGTTTACCATACATCAAAAAAGATGGAATTGACAAGGATATAAGTTCTTTATCTAGTTACGTTAAAATTCTTTGGTTCTGTGGTGATAAAAAACAAGCACAGGAGTTAGCCAACAAATATGGCGATAAACTAATAAAAGAAGTTGAAGGTAAAAGAAAATATGCTGCCAATATAGAATTGGTAAAAACAATTCAAAAAGGAGAGTTGCCTAAGTGAAAATTTTACCACTAAAGAAACTTGCTTCGACAAGCTCAGCAAACGGGAAAATTAATGAAATGTCCCGTTTATCGAGCTTGCCGAGATAAAACAAAAAATAAAAATGAAAAAGCTAAACGCAATAAGCATAATGTTCATAATTATGGCATTCTTTGGATGTACATTTATGAGTTGTAATAATGCTGCTAAAGAAAGAAAAGCAGAGAACAAACAGGGGTTTGAATTAATAGGAACAATAAAAGATTTTACAGGCAAAGTAAAATTTTCTATTGATTATGGACAAAAAGTTCTTGAAAATATCGATATTACTGATGGAACTTTTTCCTTTAGCTATGATTTTCCCATACCAACAGAATTAACCGTTGAGGCTGAGAATGGTGAATTCTTTATAAGATTCTGGGCTGAAAACGTTAAGATGACTCTAGACATTACTAAACTGGAAAAACCAAAGAATCCATATCAAAAATATAACTTTGATATCAAAGGAGGAGAATTCCAGGCTGGAGAAGATCATTATAGAGCAGCTCTTGCTGAGTTTAAGAAAACTCAACCGGATGAATGGAAATTAAGAGAGAAATCCTATGATCCTAATTTATCTGAAAAGGAAAAGAAAGAAGTTGAAGAACAAATGAAAAAAGTTGAATTGGCCGGACTTGAATTCCAGAAAAAATATATTCGTGAAAACTCTACGAATCCATTCTGTGCTCAATTAGTATATCAAAGGTTAACTTCCAAAATTGGTGGTGAAAGTGCAAAAGAATTAAAGGCTTGGGCTGATCCAATCGATGTCTCTATCAGAAATCACCCCTATGTAAAGAAGATGTTCGATATGTTAAA
This sequence comes from Bacteroidales bacterium, assembly GCA_028280405.1. Taxonomy (GTDB): domain Bacteria; phylum Bacteroidota; class Bacteroidia; order Bacteroidales. The sequence continues at coordinate 32,772 of JANQLW010000060.1, read as the reverse complement.
CAACATGTTAGCAACCGAAGGTGGCCTTGAAAAATTTGTTGCCGGTGTTCCTAATTTCAAATATAAAGTTGATCCATCATATAAAGGTAGTAAGCATAAGAATGTGAAGTATCTGGCAATGATGAACAATAATAATCTTTGTGCCTTAACCAGTGATTTTGGAGTACATGATAATTATAATGCACATGGTAAAGGTAAGAATGAAGCAGCTTATAATTTCATTGTTCAAATTATCAATCCTGAAGGAGATGAAGTTAAGCGCTTTCCGGTTAAGGCGAATGGTTTGGCATCTTCAATTGCTGTAGATGCTCAAAATAATATTTACGTTTTGGCAACTTTACAGAAAGAAATCGAAACTAAATTCAGAGGCCGTGTATCTAAGTATTTAAAAAATGTTGGTGTAGAATGTATGGTCTTTAATGCCAAAGGTGAAAAACTTAGAGAATATAAATTAGGAGGTCGTGAATATGCAACCGGTGCCCGTATTTATAAAGACAAACTAATGGTTTCAGATGTCGGTACTCAGGCTTTAGGAATGTATAATATTCAGGATGGTAAATTATTATCAACGATTGATGATCTGCGTCCTTGTTGTTCTATTCTTGATTTTGATGTTTCTCCTGATGGACAGGTTTTAGCAGCAAACTTAGGTTCTTTCCGCGTAGATGGATATAAATTGACCGGTGAAAAAATTGTTTCTTTTGGTAAACGTGGCCGAAGTCTGGATGATTTTCATAGTTGCTGTAATCCTGTTAGTGTAAGAAAATTGCATAACGGAGCTGTAATTACAGTAGAAAAAGCACCAACCCGTATTAAAGTATATACAGAAGCCGGTGCAACTTTGGTTCAGGGAATTGAAGAATTAGTAGACGGATGTTTCCATATTCCGGTGATGTCCGATAAAAATAGTAATATTTATTTGGCTTCTCCTGATAAAGGATTGGTTAAATGTGTTGTAATCTAAGTGAGCAATAATAATTGTTCGACTTGTCATCCTGAACTTGTTTCAGGATCTCCTTCGTTAAGGTAGGTCGTTTATTATTGAGATCCTGAAACAAGTTCAGGATGACATGGGTTCTTAATGATTTTTTAACGAAAATTAATAGTAATGAAAAAAATAATTTTAATATTTATAACCCTCTTATTCCTGAATTTGGGGTTAATGGCACAAAGTTCAGCGACTGATAAAGTCCGTTCAAAGAATTTTCCTAAGTTTCCTAAAATTGTAAATACAAATATTCCAGGTGCTCCAGTTCTGGGACAGCCCTTTCACGTGAATGGTAAAAAACAGGAAATTCGTGTAGATAAGCATGGTTTGGCTTATCCGGCATTCTATGATTGGAATAAAGACGGGAAAAAAGACCTTTTGCTGGGTGAATTTGAATCAGGTGATACAGGATCAAATATTAAAGTTTATTTGAATGAAGGCAGCAACAGAAAACCTAAATTCTCAGGTGAATATTTTTATGCTTTAGATACGAAAGGAGATACCATCACCACTCATCAATGGTGATGCATCGGTATTCATCCACAGTTTGTGGATTTAGACCAGGACGGTTATGTTGATATGCTTAGCGGACAATATCATCCCGGATTAATTTCCTGGTGGAGAGGAGCTAAAGATGGATTTCTTCCAAAAGTATTTGTTGAGCAAGAAGAATATATAAAAGGTAAAGATGCTGCTCAGGGTGTTGAACCATGGAATACTTCAGCATTTGCCTATTGGTGCTTTTCTTCTGCTTCTTTTGCTGATTATAACGGAGATGGATTATTAGATCTTTTCCTTGGAGGGTTTACTTCATTTAGAGTTGCTTTGAATATTGGTACAAAGGAGAATCCAAAGTTTGGAAAACGAACATTTTTATATGGTGTTGATGGAGATCCTTTAGCTGTGATTAAGCCAAGTAAAGAAAAAATTGCTGAACTGGCTAAAGATGGCCGTTATCCAAATTATTCAGGAGTAGGTAAATCATTCCTAAACCCAATTGATTGGGATCAGGATGGAGTATTGGATTTATTAATAACCCATCTTTATGGAGATAAAGGAACTAATCCTGTAGAATTTTTCCGTGGAGTAAAAACGCAGAATGGTTTACGATTTGAGCCTTCTAAAGCTCTTTTTACAACAGAAGATATGAGCAAAACTTTTCCCGGTTGCGCGCCAAATATTAAAGTGGCCGATTATAATAATGATGGAGTTAATGACCTGATCTTTGGTATTTCTATTCCAACGGTAAATGGATTTGAAATTGATGATTATGTTTCATGGAATTATAATCATGATCTTAAAATTCAACAACCAGGTAAAGATGCAGGTCGTGCTATAAAATATGTTAAAGGTGGAATTGAAGCACTTAAGAAACAAATCAAAAAACAGCCACACATGAAAAATTATTATTTAGGTGGTTTGGAGGATTCGAAATACCTTACACTTCGCCATAGAGGCTATGTTTATGTGATGCTGGGAAAAAAGAATAAAGAGAAAGCAGTTGCTAAAACAGTTAAAGCTAAACCCAAGAATATTCCTAAAGTAATTAAGAATGAAGTTTCTCAAACCGGGGGAGGTGATAGCCCTGTTCAATTTAGTGTTAAGGCTCCTGAGAGATTAAGATTTAGAGAAGAATTTGAAGTTGAGGTGATAATGAACTTCCGTAAAGGCTGGTATGGATATGCAAATACTGAAGGGAATATTGCCATGGGACAAATGGTAACAAAGGTTGAATATGTTTTCCCTAAAGGCTTCGAGAAAATAGGTAAGCCTATCGAACCAACACCTCAAATGAAAGGAACCTATCAGGTTTATAAAGGAAATAATGTAAGATTCGCACAAAAATTTAGACTTAATTATCCTAAGGATAGATCTGTGAAGCCACCTTCAGGTGAACAAATTATTGAAGTGAAAGTGTTTTACCAAACATGTGATGAAAATGGTTGTTTACCACCAACAGAAGAAACTATAAAATTAAAGACAAGAATAAGTATGTATTAGTATATATCATTTTGGAGCTGCGCTTTTTTGTTGTGTTAGTGCAGTTCCTTTATTATTTTTTTCAGTTTTTAATAAGGGTATTTAATTAAAATACTGTCACATTATCGCACCATACCTAATTAAAAGACAAATTCTTACCCAACAGTCTTTTGAAATTATTAATGAAACTAGTTAAAATGGAATAAAATGTAGAAAATATTAAGCAGCATTTTACCCTATAAAATTAATTATTAACCAAACTTTATTTTGTATGAAGAATAAAATAATCGTGAGTGTAGAAAATCTATCTCACAAGTACAGTGCGGAATGGGCAGTTAAAGATGTCAGTTTTGAGATCTGTAATACAGGAATTTTAGGATTGTTGGGGTCGAATGGAGCGGGGAAATCAACTATTATGAACATCATGTGTGGTGTTTTAAATCAAACAGTAGGAGATGTTTTAATTAATGGAGAAAATATCCGAAAAAATCCGGTACAAGCCAAACAGCAAATAGGCTTTTTACCACAATTAGCTCCATTATATAAGGATCATACAGTGGATGAATACTTAATACATTGTGCATATTTACGTATGATGAATCCGGATGATATTCCTGCTGCTTTAAAAAGAGTGAAAAAAGAGACAGGAATTACTCAGTTTAGTGATAGACTTATAAGAAATCTTTCGGGAGGATTCCAGCAACGTACTGGAATTGCGGGTGCGCTTATTCATAATCCTAAAGTGGTTGTATTGGACGAGCCTACGAATGGTTTAGATCCTGTACAAATTGTTGAAGTCCGAAAAATTATTAAAAATATTGGAAAAGATAGAGTCGTGATCTTTTCAACCCACATTCTCTCCGAAGTAAAAGCAATTTGTGATGATATTAAAATGATCGAAGATGGAAAATTGGTCTTCTCAGGAACGGTTGACGAATTTAATGATTACATTGAACCGAATAGTATTTTGGTTTCTATGGAAGATTTGCCATCTATGGGTGAATTAATGGAAATTGAAGGTATTTCTAAAGTTGAAATGATTAATGATCGAAAAGCAAGATTAGAATTTACGACTTCGCAGGAAGTAACTGAACTCATTATTGCCGCAAGTGTAAAAAATAACTGGAGATTGAGAGAAATCACTGTGGAACGTAGTTCTTTAGATGATGTATTTGCAAAAATTGCAAAAGATCAGAATGGAAATTAGTAATTAATCAAAAAAGACAATAGAAATGAAAACAATATATAGAATTGCCAGATTTGAATTAAGTACCATGTTCTATTCACCAATTGCCTGGTTGGTACTTATTATTTTTATGTTACAAACAAGTTTAATATATACGGATACATTCGTAATGATTGAACGTTATTTAAAATTGAACTTTAATATAGGTGGCGGAATGACTTTTCAGGTATTTAACCATCCTAACTACGGAATGTTCAGAGATGTATTCCAAAATACTTATTTATATATCCCTCTTTTAACAATGGGATTAATTAGTAAGGAGATATCCAGTGGTTCCATTAAATTATTAATGTCTTCTCCGCTAAACGCTCGTCAGTTAGTGATTGGTAAATATTTAGCAATGATAGGTTATTGCTTGATCCTGGCTCTTGTTCTACTTATTCTTATGTTGGCCGGAGGACTCTCGATTGAGCATGCGGATTTCGGTTTGGTATTATCAGCCATTTTTGCCTTCTTCCTGTTAGCAGCTTCTTACTCAGCTATCGGTTTGTTTATATCCAGCTTAACTTCCTATCAGGTGGTTGCTGCTATTGGAACCCTTGCTACCTTAGCGGGATTAAATTATGTAGATAAAATTGGTCAGAGTGTTCCGATTATTTCTGATTTGACTTATTGGCTATCAATTTCAGGACGTACGAATGAAATGGCTATTGGTTTAATTAATACACGAGATATCGTTTATTTTTTAATTATTATAACCTTATTCCTGGCCTTTGCCGTAAGTAAAATTTCAGGTGGACGAATTGTAGGACATTGGTGGATAAAAGCCAGAGCCTATATTTTGGTATTTGCAATAGCAATTTTATTGGGTTACATAAGCTCTCGTCCACGTTTAGTTGGGTATTGGGATACTACAGCAACTAAGATGAACACACTTACACCACCTAGTCAGGATGTTGTCAGGAATATGAGAGATGATTTAAAAATTGTGAATTATGTGAATATTCTGGACATGAGCTCTTTTAGTGCTACTCCCAGGAATCAAAAAAGAGACTTTAAACGATTTGATAATTACCTAAGATATCTTCCACAATGGGAAATGGAATATGTGTATTTCTGGGACACTATTACTTTAGGTAGCTATATGATCCAAAATAATCCCGAATTAAGTTTAGAGGCAATTGCCCGTAAGACTGCTGATAATTGGGAGTATAAATTTGAGGAGTTGTTAACCCCCTCTCAAATTAAACAAAAAATAGATTTAAGTACAGAAGACAATCAATTTGTAAGAGTGGTTAATTATAACGGAAAGCAATCCTTCTTACGTATGTTTGATGATATACAAAGGTATCCCGCTGAAGCTGAAACTTCAGCTGCACTTAAGCGACTTACAGGAAAGACACCTAAAGTTTATTTTGTTACAGGTCATGGAGAACGTGATTATGAAAAAAGTATGGATAAAGATTATCAAATGGCGATGACATTACGTACTTTCCGTCATGCGATGATACAAAAAGGATTTGACTTTGAAAGAGTGAATCTGGAATCACAAAATATTCCTGGTGATGCTAGTTTACTGGTAATTGCAAGTCCTACAACTCCATATACGGAAACTGAACTGGGGAAAATTAATGACTATATCGCTAAAGGGGGAAATCTGTTGTTGGCAATTGAACCGGAAACCAAAGATTATGTTTTATCTATCATAAACCAATTTGGGATTAGTGTTGTTAATGGCCAATTAAATCAAAATAATGATGGATTTGAAAAGAGTTTCATCTTAGCAGATTTTACCAATGAGGCAAAATCAATCTCTGATAATGTGGAAGAGTATATTGAAAAATCTAAAAAAGTAAGTATGCCGGATGTTATTGCATTTAGCCATACAACTGCTAGTGGTTTTGAGATTAAGCCTTATTTATTTGTAAAAGCTAAGGATACAAAGCTAGTAACTGAAAATGGAGAAAATAATTTCTCTGCACCGGTAGCTTATAATATTACAAAGAAAGTTGGTGGAAAAGAACAAAGAATTATGGTTTTTGGAGATGCTGATTTTATGAGTAATGCTGAATATCAAAGGAATATTGATCGAAGAAATGTAAATGCAGAGATCGTCGGCCAAATATTCTCTTGGTTTACTTATGGAGAATTTCCGTTAAATACAAGCAAACCCAAAAATCCGGATACGAAAACAACCATTACCAAAACCGGTAAGTTGATCTCAAAGACTGTGTTGGTGGGAGTGATACCGGGAATTATTTTTGCCTTGGGTAGTATTGTTCTTTTAAGAAGAAGAAAAAAATAATCTAAAATCTAACTGATCATTCTGCCTTAAATGAACAAGGCAGAATGATATTTAAACATTAAATTTTGTCACCCAAAGCTCAGTTTTATTGTCTAATTAAAAGGACAGCTAAAAATTATTAAGTAATAAATAAACCAAATTAACACAATGAAAAAATTATTAATATTAAGCACCTTGGTGTTATTTTCACTAAGTGGTTTTTCTCAGGGCATTAAAATCGTATATGTATAACAATTCTGCAAATACTTTAATGATGCGTTATAAAGATTTGCTAAACGAAGAGTTTGCAAAAAGAATTATGAAACGCCTAAAAGAAGGTTTACAAGCCCATCCAAATGATAGAGGACTTGTTGAATCTATGGCAGACTACCAACTTTATTTGGGTGATAAAAAGAATGCCCTTAAAAACTACCAAAGAGTTCTGGAACTAGTGAAAGGCCAAAGAGGTGAAGATTATTTTACAAAAGCAATCAATAAAAAGATTGAAGCAATGAATAAGTAAAATCATTGTAAAAAGGAAGCAATCCCTTTATTTACAAAAGGAGGAAATAGTATGCTGGTTTTTCAAGCTGAATAGAAGAATGGGATTGCTTCCTTTTTATCGCAAAACTTGTCACCCCTTTCCAATTTCAATTGTCACAAATTAAAGGAGATGTAATTTATATAATGAATAAAAATTAGTACACATGAGAAAATTCATATTTATATTAGTTGCCTTAAGTTTTGGCTTGTTTGCAATTGCTGCAGATAAGATTAAGGATGACCCAAATGCAAAGACAAAATACTTACCTAAGTTTCCTAAAATTATAAATACAAATATTCCAGGAGCTCCGGTATTAGGACAACCACAAATGCTTAATGGTAAAAAACTGGAGATCCGTATTGGCAAACATGGCCTGGCTTATCCAACTTTATTCGACTGGAATAATGATGGAAAAAGAGACCTTTTGGTAGGTGAATTTGAAACAGGAGAAGTAGGGTCATACATAAAAATTTATTTAAATGAAGGAAGTAATAAGAATCCAAAATATAGTGGAGAATACAATTATGCTAAGGATACTGATGGTAATTTGATCACAGCTTATCAATGGTGATGTATTGGTGTTCATCCACAGTTTGTGGATTTAACCGGAGATGGATTAAAAGATATGCTTACCGGTCAATATAACCCGGGTGTAATTACTATGTGGGAAAACACCGGGAGTGGATTTAAACCGGGTGTTCCCGTCAAACAATACGATGATAAATATTGTAAAAGAGGAGGAATTCAAAGCCTTCCATTTACAGATACAAGATCAAATGATTACTGGAATTTTTCTTCAGCCGGATTTGGCGATTTTAATGGAGATGGTTTGATTGATCTCTTTGTAGGTGGCTCCGGCGGGCTTCGTGTTTCTCTAAATGTGGGTACGAAAAACAAACCTGAGTTTGGTAAGAGAACTCCATTACTGGATATTGATGGAAATATGTTAACAATTTATGAGCTGAGTAAAAAACAAATAAAGCAATTCTTAAGTTATGGTTTCCCATGCCCTGCAGGGGACTTTAAATCTTATATTCAACCCGTTGACTGGGATCAGGATGGTATTTTGGATTTATTTGTTACAAGTTCATATTCAAAAAAAGGACAGAATCCGGTGGAATTTTTCCGTGGAGTGATGACTGATAAGGGATTACGTTTTGAAAAGCGAAAAGCTTTGTTTGAAGCTGAAAATGGACAGAAAGTATTTCCCGGTAGTTGTCCATTCGTAACGGTTGTAGATTATAATATGGATGGTGTAATGGATCTGTTATGGGGTTTAAGTATCCCTACTCAAATGGGTTATGAAGTTAGTGATCGCCTTGCCTGGGGTTGGGTAGCTGAGCTTGGAATTGAAATGGCCGGCAAAGATCCGGGTCGTTATGTGACTTATGAAACCGCAGATGAAAAGCATAAAAAAGATCGCAAAATGTATGAGGATATGGCTAAAAAATATTCTAATATTAAGATTGATGAAAAATATACCCGTGATCTGACCGAGGAAGAGAAAAAAGAATTAACTCAACGTCATCGGGGATATGTCTATGTTCAGTATGGTAAGAAAAATAAAAACAAAGCAATTGCAAAAACCGGCATTAAGGCTAAAGACTTTGTGCTTCCTGAATATTATAAAATAAGTTCTAAGGATCTGGGTGGTGAAAAATCCGGTCCGGTTGCTTATAAAGTGAATCTGAAAGGGGATGTAAAATCATTCTTTACTTTATCTGTTATTTTCGATATGCAGGAAGGTTGGTATTTATACGCCGATACCAAAGCAAACCGAGATAAAGGTAATATTATCACTAGAGTAAGCTTTGAAGGAATTCCTGAAGGAATCAAGACTTTTGGTGAGATGGAATTTCCTCAATTAAAGATTAAAGACGGAGCGGAAGTATATATGGGTAAAGGCTTGACTTACAAACAATCTTTTAAAACGGGATGGAAAGTTAAACCTGGTAAATATATCTTTAATGTAAAAATATATTATCAAACTTGTGATAAAAGCGGTTGCTTGCCTCCTGTTGAAAAAGTGGTAGATATTCCGGTTGAAATAAAAAATCGCATGTAATGAACATACTTTTATTTTAAATCCATAAAAGTTTTAAGACAAAAAGCCGGGCTCGTTCAATATGGGCAAAAAAGAGCTGCTGGTCTGATCGTAATTAAGACCAATAAAAAGAAATAAAATAGTTCATCATTTGTTGTGTACCCGGGGGCAGTTATAATATGCCTCTGGGCTTTTTCACTGCCCTTCGAAGCTTTAGCTTAGAAGGGCTTGATTATGAATTCAACTATTCAATTGTTATACAGGTTTATACAGACTATACTCCAACAAATAAAAACATGTCAGCTTGAAGCAATAAAACACTTGATTTTGAAAATTCATTTATTTTGCTCTACCTTTGACACATGCAAAAACTCCCTTCAGGCATATTGAATAAACCTTTTAAAACTGGGAATAAAAAAATAGCCAGTGAGTTATTTGAAATGTATTTTTCGAGAACTTGTGTTTTTGCGAATTCAATAGTAAATGATCATCAACAGGCTTATGATATCGTTCAGGAAGCCTTTATCAATATCTGGAAAAAAAATATTGAATGTAAGTCGGTAATTACCTTTAAAGTTTATTTATATAATACTGTTCGTAATGCTTGTTTAAATTATTTGCAAAGAGAGTTTAAACAAACTACGGAAGTTAAAGAGAATTTGAATTTGGAAGAAGCTATCGACCATATGATAATTGCTACAGAAATAGAGTCCGAGATTTTAAAGCATATAAATTTACTCCCCGAAACCAGAAGAAATGTAATTCTTCTAAAATTGAAAGGATTAACAATGAAGGAAATAGCCAAGGAATTAAATCTTGCCGTTAATACTGTAAAAACCCATCGCAAACTCGCCCACAAACAATTAAAAGATGGATTAAAGGATCTCTATCTCTTTATTTTATAACTATCTAAATAACTGATATTTGCAATCTGAAATCGCTTAATCAAATAGCCAATTATTCCGGTAGTCCTTTATATTTTTTTCAAATTTTTCTGAATACAGTTAACCCCCCTCATACCTTTTTTGTGTTATAGGTAAAAAGGTATCCTAAAATGACAAGAATAAAAAGCACCGTATTAATTGCAGAATCCTTGAAAAAATACCTCTATGGAAACTGTACTGAAGAGGAAACTGCAATGATCGAAAAATGGTTGGAGAATCCATCCAATAAGAGTTTCTTTAAGAAATTTAAGAATGATTCAGCCCATAGGATGATGATTCATCAGGATTTGGATCTAAGTATTGCCAGAAATGCTTTACGTAATGAATTTGAAAAAGACCGTAAATTCAGAATTTATAGAAGTAGTTGGTTAGTTGCTGCATCTGTTATCATACTGATGGGCTTAGGTACAATTTTTTTCTTAAATAAGGAAACTCCTATAAGCCAGGAAAAATATATAGCAGCTTTTAATCTTTATGTCCCTGGAGAAAATAAAGCTGTTTTAAGCACCTCAGATGGAAATAAAATTGTACTTGAAAAAGATGCTCCGGAAAAAATGATCGCTGAAAAAGATGGAACCCGGATTAATATTGGTGGGGATGTGTTAAGTTATGAAAATCAGGCTGAGCTTTCAGGAGTAATGTTATATAATACAATGGAAGTACCCAGAAACGGGGAACATAGTTTGGTATTGAGTGATGGCACCAAAATATGGTTGAATTCAGAGTCGAAACTAAGATACCCGGTATCTTTTATAGGCAATACCCGTGAAGTATACCTTGAAGGAGAAGCCTATTTTGAAGTTGCACACAATGCTCAGAAGAAGTTTATTGTTCATACTGAAAAATCTATCGTTGAAGTAAAAGGGACTTCCTTTAATATGCAGGCTTATAAAGGAGAAACCAATATAACCACTTTGGTTGAGGGTAGTGTTGATATTCGTCATAAGTATGATGAAAGATCAACAGTAAGCCTAAAACCTGGAGATCAGGCTAAGGTAATATCGGTAAATCATAAAATCAGGGTAAACAAAGTTGAAACACTTTATTATACTTCATGGAAGGATGGCTATTTTGCCTATAAAGAAACCAGTCTTGAAAACATTTTGAAACAATTATCCAGATGGTATGATTTCAATTATAAATATGATACGGATGATGTAATGAATGAAGTTTTTACAGCAAGGCTTAAACGCTATAATAGTGTAGGTGAGATCTTTTATATTCTGGAACAAACAGGAAAAGTAAGATTTAGATCAGAAGGTAATAAAGTAGTTGTAATGGCTAAAGAGTAATAAGATATAACCCCTCCTTCACTACGTTTCGGAGGGCGATGAAAAAAGGGAGAACGAAGCGCGAACAATGATCTCCCTGATTCAATTGAAATAAATCAATTATTAATTAACAATCAAATTTATGAAAAAACGAGCTAATGGGATATTTTATCCCGGCAAAAAAGTGAAATTCTTTTTGATTATGGTAAAGACATGTATTTTATTCTTACTGTTTTCCTTACATATTCAGGCCAGCGTTTATTCTCAACAAACCCGTTTGAGTTTAAAACTGGAGAATGTAAGTCTTCAAAAACTCTTTGTTGAAATTGAGAAAATGAGTGATTTCTCATTTGTTTACAGTGTAGAAGATATTAAAAAACTCGGAAATGTAGATGTAGACTTTTCAAATGCAAGTATTGAAGAAATTCTTAATTATTGCTTTGAAAATACTGAATTTGAAACTACAGTAGTTGATAAACATATCATTATTAATAAAAATCCTGAATTCTCAACAGAAGCTATTCAGGAAAAGGAAATTAAAGGTAAGGTGACAGATGCAGCAGGTCTTCCTTTACCAGGAGCAACTGTTTTAGTTGAAGGAACCATGCGTGGTGTTACTACAAATGCTAATGGTGAGTACAAAATCAAAGTTGATGGAAATTCTACCATTTTGAAAATTTCATTTATAGGTTTTGAAACACAGCTTATAACTGTTGGTACAAAAACTACAATTAATGTGGTTTTAGTGGAATCTGCAACCAGTCTGGAGGAAGTTGTTATTACCGGTATGCAAAGCCGTGATAAATCGACGATGATTGGTGCAACTGAGAAAATAACTGCTCAGGCTATGGAAACTAAAGGTATTACAACCATTGATAATGCCATTAAAGGTCAATTAGCTGGTGTTTATGTTAGAGGAACCGGTCGTCCAGGTGAAGTTGGTGAAATTCAGATTCGTGGTATTAATACCATGACTGGCGATACAAAACCATTATATATTTTGGATGGAATGCCTTTACAGCAAGGTGAAGTGTCTGGAGGAATTAGTCAACTTATGACTAATGGTATTGGGAATATTCCTCCTGAAGATATTGAAAGTATTACTATTCTTAAGGATGCTACTGCCGCTTCTGTTTATGGATCGCGCGCTGCAAATGGTGTAGTTGTTATTACAACAAAAGTAGGTAAATCCGGAAAAGATTATATAAACTACTCTGGGAAATTTGGTATTACTTTCCGCCCGGATATCAAATGGGATTTCATGAATTCCGATCAAAAAGTAGATTTTGAACAAAAAGTCTATGATGATTTTAACCCAACTTATGGTGGTCGAGTAATTCAAATTCTTAATAATTATAATAATGGTTTAATTTCTGAATCTGAAAAAGATAACCAGATTAATAATTTGAAAAATACCAATACAGATTGGATTAATGAAATTTATCGTCCGGCTTATACACAATCTCATAATGTAACTATGAGTGGTGGATCACAAAAAATGCAATACCATGCTTCCATAAACTACCAACATTCACAAGGTACACTTAAAGGAAATAGCTTTAAAAGAGGAGGTATGAACTTGAAATTGTCACGTTTTATTACTAAAAATTTCTTAATCCGTTTTAACCTTTATACAACTTTAAAACAAAATATAGAGCCTAATGGTATAGATCCATATAAGTATGCTGTTTTTGCAAATCCATACGAAAAGCCGTTTAATGATGATGGAAGTTTCGCAGTTGACAAAAGCTATTTAAACTTAGGTAGTAATGTCCTTTATTTAGGTAGAGACCTTGTATATAATCAATTTAATATTTTTAGAGAGATGGAAGGGAATACTATGACTAATACTTACGGGAATATCCGTGGTCAATTAGCCATAGAGTATAGTTTTTTAAAAAATTTTAAATACATTGGACAAGCAGTATATGAGTATACGTCAACTCATGATATAGATGAATCTATTGCCGGAACTTATCGCTCATGGTTAAATAACTGGCTCAACCCTGCAACTGAGTTTGGTAAAGTAGGTCCTGAGTTTAACAGAGGTTTCTTAAGAGAGTATATGGGCCGTAACACAAGTTATACAGTTCGTAATACGGTTGAATTCAATAAAAAGTTTGGTCCAAACTTCTTACAGTTATTTGCAGCTAATGAGGTAAGCCAAAATACAAATTATCGTTTCCAGCATTTTAATCCGATTTACAATCAAGATTTTAGAATTGTAGGTTATCCATTATGGGACGATATTAGTATCGATAGATATGAAAAACTAAGACTTGAAAATTTTGGAGGAACTTTCTTTGCACAGGACAGAAGTGTTTCTTTCATCGGTTCAGGAGTTTATTCATATGATGATCGCTATGTTGCAAATGTGAACGTACGTTATGATGGTGTTGATATCATTGGTAGTGATAATCAGTTTAGCCCGATTTGGTCAGCAGGTTTGAAATGGAATGCTCATAATGAAAAGTTTATGGAACGTTACGAGGATATCTTTAGCAGATTGGTATTCTCTGTTGGTTATGGATATAGAGGTAGTATTAATAGATCCGTATTACCATTCCATACTTATGAAGTAAGTACAATTCAATGGGGTGGTTATGCAAAAGCATCTGAGTTATCTTATGGTAACCCTGTACTTAAATGGGAAAAGAAAAAAGAACTTAATCTTGGATTGGAAGTTTCTTTATTTAAAGGCAAAGTAAACCTGGAAGGTAGATACTTTAATGAAAAAACAGTTGACCTATTAGATAATTTAATCCTTCCTGCATCTGTAGGTAGACCATCTGCAACAGTTAATGTTGGATCCTTATCTAATAAAGGGTTTGAGATTAGTGTCAGGGTACAAGCTGTAAAAACCCGGGATTTATTAATTGAAGTTTCCGGTAATATTACGAAAGTAAATAATAGGCTGGAAGATGTATTTGAATCAGATCTTCCGAGAACAATTTCAGGCAATGTTACAAGAAATATTGAAGGATTCCCTATCAACTCATGGTTTGGATATAAGTTCTCACATATTAATCCAGAAACCGGTGGTGCTATGGTATTTGCTCAAAAAGAAACCAATACTGTAGTTGATGGAAATGTAGTTACTGAATTATCTGATGAATTAGTAGATTTGAGTGTTATAACTTCTCAAACATTAGCTACAGAATATAGAACCTATCATTTAGGCCAACGTAATCCGGACCTTTATGGTGGATTTAATTTCCTGATCAGATATAAATCATTTGACTTATCTGCATTCTTTACTTATGCTGTTGGTAATAAATTAATGAAATTTAGTGATCGAAATCAGGGACCAAGTGGAACCACCGATGATATTACTGCTAGTAGAACAAATAGATTAGTTGAAAACTTAAATCGTTGGAGACAATTTGGTGATGTTACAGATATTCCTGGTTACTCAAGAAATATTTCAAATTACCACCGTTACTTAATAGATTCTGACCTTGAGTCTGGAGATTATTTGAAATTAACAAATATCTCTATCGGTTGGAGAGCTCCATCCAGCTTATTGAAAAATACTTTTATTAAATCTTTCAAAGCTAATTTAATTGCATCCAACCTGTTTACATGGACTAATTACAGTGGATCAGATCCTGAATTACTTTCTACTCCATTCGGGTATCCGAACTCTAAGAGTTTTACGTTATCTATTAATGTTGGATTTTAAAAATACTGAAGATGAAAAAATTATATAAAATATTCAATATAGTATTAGTACTTACGATTTTTACGTCTTGTACCGATTATTTGAACTTGGCTCCGAAAAATGAGAGAGCTTTAAAAAATTTGGAAGATATTAGATCCGTACTTTCAGGCTATTTATTTGATGTTGATAATACCTATGGTGGTTCAACATTCCCTGTATTAAAACAATTTGTGCCAGACCAGGCAGTTGTTATGTTTGAGTCTTATGCAGACAATATTGATTTTGAAAATTCAATAGGAACCTATTTAAGTACAATTGGAAATTATACAGTATATCCTCAAAGTGATATCGAAAAAATTTATGGAAATTTATTCTTATTCAATGATTGGGATACACCAGAATTATTATGGAACTCTTATTATAGCTCCATAGGTTTCTTAAATGCTCTTATCGATGAGATGGCAGATGTTACTGATGGAACTCAGGAAGAAAAAGACAGAGTTTTGGGGGAAATGTATACACATCGTGCATTCTATTTCTTTAAATTATTACAATACTTTGCACCGCTTGATAATTCTGAATTAGGCGTTCCTGTTTACTTGCATACAGGCCAGGAAGTAGTTGGAGTTGCTGTTCCACGAAAATCACATGCAGAAGTTTATCAGGTGATCCTTGAAGATTTAAATAAGGCTCTTGAAATGATTAATCGTACTGATCCGCAGAGTGATTTTAATATCTTCTATAATAAGAGATATATAAACCATTTACTAGCACAGGTTTATTGGTTTAAAGCTGTATCTCCAGCTATGGAAAGTGCTGATTATGAAAATGCAAAATTGCATGCACAGGAAGCGATTGTAGGAACTGAACCAACAATTCCAAAAACGATGGCTGATTTCTCTTTAATGCGTGAAGGGAACCATACCGGTTATCCTGTATATACTATGGGATCCAATATGTGGGCCGGAGTATCTAAAATTTACGGATCGGCATATTATTATTTTACAAATTGGGGGATGACTATCAATCCATTAAATATGAAAATGAATCCTGATTTTGTGAATGCATTTTCAGATACGGATATTCGTAAAGGATATATGTTGAATCCTGATGGAACTTTACATGTTAGATACCCAAATCATAGTAAAAACAATAAAGTACATTTATTCCAACCTGAAGAGGCTTATTTAATATTGGCAGAAGCTTATTATCAATTAGGTGATGAAGGTATGGCTGTAAATGTATTAAATGAATTTAAGTCGTTTAGAAATTCAGGTGATGCCTCTGCTTTGTCCGGTGAAGATTTATTCCTTGAAATTCAAAAAGAAAGAAGATTAGAATTCTTTGGAACTAAAGATTATCGTTGGGTAGACCTTAAACGTTATGCGAATACAACGCATTCACGTTCATTAAATTTCTTTGGAACAGATTATGACATTTCTGTTGGTCCAAATGATTTTCGTTATGCATTGCCAATTCCTTTAAAAGAAATCCAGGAAAATCCGGATATGATTCCAAATCCGGGATGGGTAATGATAGAATTTTAAACTTAAATTTTTAAAGAAATGAAAAGATATATAATATTAGTTTGTACACTATTCGTGATCATTTTGAATAGTTGTCAGGATAAATCATTTGAATATGATTTATACGAGGCAAATGTTAATGATGTTGATTCTGTAGCATTATCAACAGGAGCATACTCATTAATTGCCGATGGAACAGCAGAATTGGAATTCTTTGTAGATGCATATAGAAATGTAAGATATGAAGGTGATGATTTTGATACTAAAGTTTTAATAGATACAAAAATGCTTCCGGCTGGTTCAATAAAAATTCTTGACGAATCAGGAACCGATGTAGGAATGAAGTATACCGTTTCAGATGCAAGTGCAGGAACGAAAACTTTTACTGCTCAAATTGGGAGTATTTCATCTGTCGTTCACGAGGTTACTTTGAGAGAAAAACCAGCTGCTTTTGAAAAGATATATGTTGATGTAATCTTTCATGTATTGGAATTAAGCACTTCAGATTCAAAATATGATCCGATCTCATACAGAGAAATTGATCCTGCAAAATTGCAGGAAGCCATTGATGATCTTAATGCTGTGATGAATAACCAACTTGGAAACGGTCCTAATGGTGCAAGTGCTAATATAGAATTCAGATTAGCCACTCATAAAGGAAGTGTTCAATTAGATTATCCAGGTTATCATAAAGTAACTTATGATCAAAGCTGGATTGGACCACCACCATATCCATGGTATCCTCCAAGAACGTATTATACAACTTCAGATTTCTATGATAAGTTTAATGATAATCCATCAACTTATATCTGGGATCCAACAAATTACTTAAATGTATATGTTTTACCACTAGGTGCAAATATGGGACTTCCATCACGCTCAGTGAAATATCAAATAGTACCTGAAGGTGAAGAAGCTATGCCAGGTATGGGAGAGGCTATTTTGGCTGAAGATGTTGCTTCTATTGAAACTACTGTTGAAAATTATGGCGTTTCTACAGGTCGTACGATTTTCTTCAGAGGTGAAGAAACAACCAGAACTGAAATTTCAGGGTTTATTGGTGGTTATTATAGCGTAAGAGGAACAACTTATTCGCCAACCAGCCCATCTGATGATTATTGTACAGATACCAGAAGATATGAGTCAGCCGGACCATATGATAACTGGGCAAAACTTATTAAAACAGATATATATGGAAATAAGTTTAAAGCAAATAATGCTATGGATGCAATAACTACTTCTTCTTTAAGAAACACATTTACCTTAGATCAGGTGAAGAGAATTAGATATGCAATTGAAAACTCTCCTGTGAGAGCACACGGAAAATCAAATTAGAATTTATAGTTAGATTCGATGGCTGGTGGAATTTGCTGAAGCCAGTCATCATTATAAAATAAAGAAAGGTGAAAGATGATTGGAACTGGAAGAAAAATAGTAATACTTGTGTTGATATTATTTATGGGTATCAGCATAAAAGCACAGGAATCCCCAAAATACAATATTGATTTTAAAGATGTTTCTTTCAAGGAAGCTGTGAAAATGGCCAAGAAGGAAGGTAAGAAAATTTTTGTAGATTGCTATACCGTATGGTGAGGCCCATGTAAAACTCTAGTTAGAGATATATTTACACAGAAATCGGTAGCAGATTATTATAATGCAAACTTTATCAACTTAAAAATTGATATGGAAAAAGGCGAAGGTATTGAACTCTCAAAAAAATGGGGTATTACTGCATTCCCGACCTTAATTTATTTAGATGAAGAAGGTGAAGAGATTCATCGTAAACTTGGAGGAGGTAAACCTGAACACCTAATTGCTGCTGCTAAAACTGCATTGAGTGGGAAAGGCATAGGAAGTCTTACAGATCAATTTAATAAAGGGAACAGAGAGGATACTTTTGTAAGTGAGTATCTGTTTGCATTGAAAAAAGCACGTAAAACTGAATTAATGGAAACTGTTGTTTCTAAAGTTTTAAATGAACAAGATAAGTCAAAATGGACTCATAAAACCAATTGGCAATATTTTGATAGGTATTTTACAAATGTTTATAAGGATGAAGCAGAGTATTTTCTAGCTAATCGTGAACAGTATATTAAGTCAGTGGGGAAAGATGCTGTAAATGAAAAAGTGATGAATCTTTATAAAAAAGATCTCTTTAATGTAGCGGTTTGGAATAAACAAACCAGAAGCAGAGCTATTAATGAAGAGGCGTACAAAAAATTTGAAAACTCATTGAATAAATTTAATATAGAGCAAAAAGATCTTTTACTAACACATATTCAGTTTACTTTGGCTGGTACGGATATGAAAAAGTGCATTGAAATTGTAGAAAATTATGTAAAAAATGATAGATCTGTACTGGGAACTTACCAGATGTATGAATGGTCGTGCCTTATCCGTCGAAAACATTTTGATAAAGAAGTTGTTGCTGTTTCAAACAAATGGTTTGAAATGGTGATTGCGAACACTACTTCTGAAGAATTAAAAAATAAATGCAAGGATCTGATGGAAGGTAAAGCATGGAATCCTTATGGGATGATGCCAACGCCTGCTATGCGTCCAGGAGCTGCAAAAAAACAGTTAAAAGACAAGGAAGTATTGAACTGATCTATTGAAACAATCAATTATTAATTAAAACACTTAAAAATGAAGAAATTCTCAATTCTTGCATTATTATCATTCATGATGATATTTGCAAATGCACAGGATGGAATAAAATTTAGCAAAGGTTCCTGGGCAGATGTTACCAAAGAAGCAAAGAAAGCAAAAAAACTTATTTTCATAGATTGCTATACCGAGTGGTGTGGTCCTTGTAAGCAAATGGAAAAAAATATATTTCCGTTGAAAAAAGTCGGTGACTTTTTTAACAAAAGCTTTATCAATTACAAAGTTGATATGGAAAAAGGTGAAGGAATTGAATTAAAAGATAAATTTCATGTGGGTGCTTTCCCAACATTATTATGGGTCGATCATAAAGGTAATGTTGTTCATAAAATTGTTGGTGGACGTAATGCCGATCAGTTAATTGCTGAAGGTGAAAATGCTTTGGCAGGTGGAAATATAAACACTGACCTGGAAAAGAAATATAAAAAGAATAAGAACAATTTAGCAATTGTAAAAGAATACTTCAATCATCTTAATAAAACATATGATGCAAGGGCTAAAGATGTTGCAAAACACTATCTTTCCATTCTTCCTAAAGAAAAATATTTAGAGAAAGAGAATTGGGAAATGATTGCAAGACAGGTTCAAACTCCGTTTTCTCCTATTATTGAGTATATCTATGCTAACCGTGTAAAATTTGAAGAAAAATTTACTCCTCAAGCGGTCGAGATGATGCTTCATGGTAAATATTTTAATTATGCCAATAAATTAGCATATGCAGTCAAGGATGGAAAAGATTTTGATGAAATGGAATTTCAACGATTAATTCAATTAATGGATGAAAGAAAATTTGAATCTAAAAACCGTGTAATTGAAAGTACGCGTTTAAATATCCTAAAACTTAAAAAAGATTGGAAAGCATATATTGCTAAAATTGAAAGCTTAGTAGCTTCCGGGTATTATAAACACCTTGATGATTTCCAGACTTACTATCGATGGTATATGCCAATTGCGAGTAGCAATACTACTGATGTTGAGGTACTGAAAAAAGCAATTAGTTGGATTGATAAAGCCAATGAATTGAATGACTTTTTCAGAATGTTTTACTTTAAGATGTATTGGGAAACTAAAATCAAATTATATGAACGTTTAGGTGATGATTACAGAGATGTGGTTTCCAGACTTAAAACAGAATTGGAGTTTATTAAATACCTTGAAGGTAAACAATCTCAATATGATAAGAAGTTAAGAGAAGAAAACAAAGTTTCCGGGAAAGACAAGAAAACGAGAGGTATACCAGCGATGCGTATGCGGTAAGTCAATTTTCTCATCATTGATTTTGATTCATATATTCCGGACCCTATTGCCAGATGGGGTTCGGTTTTTTGTATAAAAAAACCCGACCCATAAGGCATGTGTCGGGAACTTGTACCAAGTTTTTTAATTATGAGAAATGTTACGGTTTTTAAACTGTCTTTGTTTTATGAAATAACGCAATATTTATTCTATAATTTTATAGTGAATCTTAAAAAATGTTAATATTCGAAAGTTTATTGATAAATTTAATATTAAATAAAACTAGGGTAATTTAGATTTTATGTGTCTTATTTGTAGATTGGTCATTAATTGAAAGTGCATTATATTTGTTATGCAGTTGTGTTATTATATAAAAAATGTCGAAGTTTTGACCGATCCAAACGAAATATCCAGCTATTCCAGAAATAATGTGGTAATTAAAATTCAAACGAAATTATAGACTATTCCCTTTGTATAGAATTAAATTTAAAAACTAATATACATTATGAAAAAAATAATCAGGCTTTCACAAACTATTACTTTAATATTGACATTCTTATGCTCAGCTCTTTTTGCTCAAGATGTAGAAGTGAAAGGAAAAGTAACTAACCTTAAAGGAGAAATTATAAAAGCTAAGGTTTATGTAAAAAGTACCAAGAAGTATTTTCATGTCAATGCGGATGGAACTTTTTCCGTTAAATGTGCTAAAAAAGATAAGATTAAAATTTCTGCAGAAGATTATTCAACTAAAACCATTAAGATTAAGAACAAATCTGACTTCTTGGATATTAAACTGAAAAAGTCAGGAATTGATTATGCTCAATATACCAGCTTTGAAGATTTAATGAATGGTTTATATGCAGGTGTAGTTGAAATTAGCAATGATCAATTTAAAGTAAAGTTTTTCGATATACGAGGCCCTAAAATGGAATCCCCAAAACTAATTTTAGATGAATTTGAAGTTCTGCCTGCAACGATGTTAAATATTTCTCCTAGTATGATAAAAAAAGTTGAAGTTCTAAATGAAAGTGGAGATATTGCAAAATATGGAAAACCTGCCATAGTTGTGACAACAAAAAAATAAATTTGTAAATCGTTTAAAATCCTTATTCGATTTGAATAAGGGTTTTTTTCTTTTTTTCTGTCATAAGAATTGTACTATGTTGAAAATTAAAGTGATTAAGTCTAAAAACTTGATTATTTAGAATTATTCTAATATATTTGATGCGCCATATTATTTTACTACCCAATCGTTCTTTTACAATAACTAAAACTTTTACAATGAAAAAACAGATGATGACAATGGCATTGGTATTAGGCTTTGTAGCTTTTTCCTTTGCTCAAAAAATGGGTTCACCTGTGTTGATAAAATCAGCGGGAAAGCCAATTGATGACAAGATCCCTTATGCTGGGCCAACAATCTACGATTTGGATAAAGATGGTAAAGATGATTTGATCGTGGGAACTTTCAAGGGTAAATTTAAGTTTTATAAGAATACCGGGACTTCCTCTAATCCTAAATACGATGGCTTTGAGTATATACAAGCCGGAGGTAAAGATGCTGAAATCCGTAATTGGTGATGTACTGCCGTTGGACCACAGTTTGTGGACTTAAATGCTGATGGCAATATTGATATTATTGGTGAAGGATATTCAGGCTTAACTTATGTACTTTGGGGACAAGCTGGTGGTAAGTTTGCAGAAGCAGTTGTACTTAAAGATAAATCAGGTACAGATATTCATGCAGGTGCTTATTATGATTTTAAAAAGAATACTTATATCGGCCTTGATGATAAGTGGGGTGAAAAAGGTGATTTCGTTAAAGCCCACGACTGGGATAATGATGGTGACCTTGACCTGATTATCAGTGGAACTAAAGGAGCATATCTTCGAATTAATGAAGGGACTAAAACCAATTCTTCCTTTGGTACTTTAAATATTAAAGTTCTTGAAGGCCATTATGCAGATGCTTTCTGCGACTGGGATGGTGATGGTTTATGGGATATTATTGGTGGAAGCAAAAAAGGTGGTGTTTATTTTTCTAAAAATATTGGGAAACCAGGCCAACCTGTATTTGCACCAAAAGAATGTTTATTGTTAGCCTCTGAATTTGTTAATAAAGAATATGGAGGAAACAGCGGATTAACTCAGGTTGCTGTTGCAGATTGCAATGGTGACGGTAAACTTGATTTGGTAATCGGTAATAATAATACTGTTAATAAACCAGAACAGAAATTTACGGAAGCTCAGGTTAAAGAAAGAAATTCTTTAAGCAAGAAAATGGAAGTTTTAATGCCTGAATTAAGGGCTTCAGCAGAAAAATATCAAAAAAAATATAGTGATGATCGTGAAGCGATGATGAAAGCTTTGGATGCTGATAAAGATTACCAGAACTTAATAAAAGAATATATGGCAATAGCTGAAAAACATCGCAAGCTTATGCCTCAAATGGATAGGCATGCATATGTATTTATGAGTGTTCAATAAGAAGAATGAAATAACTAAAGGAAGTTTATGCTTCCTTTAGTTATTTCTGTATATTTGAATGCCCGTATTTGGTATTATCCTTTTATTTAAAAATTATTAATTCTTAAAACAGATGAAAAAACAAATGATGACAATGGCATTGGTATTAGGCCTTGTAGCTTTTTCCTTTGCACAGAAAATGGGTACACCCATGTTGGTAAAAGCCGGTGGTGAACCAATTGACGACAAGATCCCTTATGCAGGACCAACGATTTATGACTTGGATCAGGATGGTAAAAATGACCTGATTGTTGGAACTTTCAAGGGGCATTTCAAATTTTATAAAAATACTGGAACAAATGCAGCTCCTAAGTATGATGGTTTCGAATACATCATGGCAGAAGGTGAAAAAGCTGAAATCCGTAATTGGTGATGTACTGCAGTTGGCCCACAGTTTGTGGACCTAAATGCAGATGGTAACATTGATTTATTAGGTGAAGGTTATGCCGGATTAACGTATATTCTTTGGGGGCAAGATGGTGGAAAATTCAAAAAAGCTGTCGTACTCAAAGATAAATCAGGCACAGATATTCATTTAGGAATGTATTATGATTTCGAAAAAAATACATATATCGGTGATCGTAATAAAAGTGGTGACAAAGGAGACTTTGTTAAGGCTCATGATTGGGATGAAGATGGAGATCTGGATTTAATCATTAGCGGTACCAACGGTGCATGGTTACGTATTAATGAAGGTACTAAAAAGAATCCTGTTTTCGGAACAGAAAATATCCATGTGATCAAAAAACATTATGCTGATGCATTTGTAGATTGGGACGGTGACGGATTATGGGATATTATTGGTGGTGACAAAGATGGCGGAGTTTACTTTTATAAAAATATCGGTAGTAAGAAAAAGCCTGCTTTTGATAAAGCAGTATGCTTACTTAAAGCCGAAGATTTTGTAAATAGTGAATATGGCGGAACTTGCAGAACTACGCAGGTTGCTGTTGCTGATTGTAATGGCGATGGTAAACTGGATCTTATTGTTGGAAGCAGAAGTTCTGTGAACTTACCAGCTCCTAAACATACAGATGCACAGAAAAAAGAGAAAAAAGATTTAGAAGCAAAAATGGAGGTAATGCGCCCGAAAATGGATGAGCTTTATAAAAAACTTTCTGAGAAATTTAAAGATGACAGAGAAGGTCTGATGAAAGCCATGAAAGAAGATAAAGAATATAACGAACTCATGAAAGAATTTCAGGATATCTGGGGGAAATTAAGTAAGCTAACTGCTAAATCTAAATCTCATGCATATGTATTTATGAGTTTACAATAAAAACAAACAATATAATACTATAAAAAAAGGACGGCATTACCGTCCTTTTTTACTAAAAATATTTTATTTTACAATTTCCAATAATTCAATTTCGAAAACTAAAACTGAATAAGGAGGAATAGTGCCTTGACGACCTCTTTCACCATATGCTAGCTGATAAGGACAGAATAATTTTATTTTTCCTCCTACTTTGCATAATTGTACACCTTCAGTCCAGGCTTTGATAACACCATCAAGTTGGAATTCTATTGGCTGTCCGCCTTTATATGAATTGTTGAACTCTTTACCATCAACAAAGCTACCAGTATAATGAACTTTTACTTTACTTGTAGCTGTAGGATATTCACCGGTACCTTCCCTAATAATCTGATATTGTAAACCACTCTCAGTAGTGATCACTCCTTCTTTATTTTTATTCTCAGCAAGAAATTCTTCACCCTTAATTTTATTTCCTTCACTTGCTTTTAATTGCTTTTTTTGTAATAAACCTTGAGCTAACATTGGGTCAAATTGCTCTTTATCAGTTAAGGCTTCCTTTAAAGCTGCTGCTACTACATTAGGATCAGCATCCGGAACTTGCATTTTAAAATTTTGAGCAATAATAACTCCATAGCTATAATTCACTGAATCCTGAAATGTAGTAAGTTTTACAGCTTTGTCTGTTTTTGTTTGCTGACAGCTTACAAAAGTTGCAATAAGTGCAAATAGTAATAAGTTTTTGATTGTTTTCATTATTTAAAGTTTTATTTAAATTTTTGCCAAAGATAGAATAAATGAAAGAATATGAAGGTATAGAAATTAATAGAATGACAACTATAATAGGTTTTTAACATATTCGGCTATAGCAAGGGATGCTGTTAAGCCTGGTGATTCAATACCAATCAAATTAATGAAACCTGGTAACCCATTTTTACTTTCTTCTTGAATATAGAAATCTTTAACTTTTTCCCCTTTCTTTTGAATCTTTGGACGTAACCCGGCCATTTCAGGGCTTAAATCTTCTTTTTCAATAAATGGAAGAAACCGTTTAGCAGAGATATAAAAATCATCTAGTCT
Source organism: Bacteroidales bacterium (assembly GCA_028280405.1). Lineage (GTDB taxonomy): Bacteria > Bacteroidota > Bacteroidia > Bacteroidales. The sequence continues at coordinate 7,583 of JANQLW010000060.1, read as the reverse complement.
TGTATGATCAACCTTATAATCATAGATGTTCTCATCTAAATAAGTAGCATCAGGGCCTAATTTTACACCTTTGGATAAATCTGTGGTAACATGTATGCCTAAACCTGTCAGGTTGGGATTAGGAACCGGATAAACCAATCGGCTAACTAATTTGTTTTTAGGTGGATTAACTCTAAAATATTGTCCTTTGCAAAATTGGATTCTTAAGGCTTCATTTTGAAGCCCAAGCATAGCTGATATCAAATCAGCTTCTAATCCTGCCGAATTAATCACTTTCTCAGAAGTAAAAGAATATGCTGAACCATCGGGTTCTTTAATATGTATTTTATATCCGTTATCAATTTTATTTAAGGCAGTAACTTCATTTCCGTAAGCTAACTCAACACCATTATTTACAGCCAGTGTTTCTAATTGTTTCATGTACGAATGAGATTCAATAATTCCTGTTGATGGAGAGTATAAAGCAGCTAAAGCAAAAATATTGGGTTCATATTTTTTTATCTCTTCCTGATTTAAAAAGATCAGATCATCAACACCATTATTGAATGCCCGTTTTTTGATAGCACTTAGCATTTCAACTTCTTCTCCAGAAGTAGCAACAATCAGCTTCCCACATTGTGAATATGGGACTTCATACTGGTCACAAAAAGAATATAATTTCTTTTTACCGGCAACACATAGCTTTGCTTTTAAACTTCCTTGGGGGTAATAAATTCCGGCATGTATGACTTCACTATTCCGGCTACTGGTTTCCTGCCCAAATAACTTATTCCGTTCTATTAAAAATATAGAATCTGTATTTTCTGAAAGCTTTACTGCAATTGCCAAACCGACTACTCCGGCTCCAATGATAGTGATTTTTGTATCCAATATCAAAAAATTTAAACGATACTAATATACCAATTTCCTAATTCACTATTCTACAAAAGAAAGCCATCCAAGATTGAATGGCTTTTCTTATTTTTCAATTAAATTGCTATTATGAAATTAATTCATAACCTATAATTATTTCATAATATTCACATATTCTTTATAGAATTCAATAATTGTATCAATTCCATTCCAGAATTGCTCTAAAGGATAATTTTCATTTGGTGAATGAATTGCATCACTGTCCAATCCGAATCCCATAAGTACGGATTTCAATCCTAATTTTTCCTCAAAAGTTGCAATAATTGGGATACTTCCTCCTGAACGAACCGGGACCGGTAATTTGTTATAGGTTGTATTGTACGCTTTTTCAGCTGCTTTGTATGCAGGTATATCAATCGGACATACGTAAGCTTGCCCGCCATGTAAACAATCAACTTTTACTTTAACATAATCAGGAGCAACTGCTTCAAAATGTTTTTTGAATAGCTCCATGATTTTAATATTATCCTGATTAGGTACTAAACGGCTGGAGATTTTAGCATAGGCTTTAGATGGAAGTACCGTTTTTGCTCCTTCGCCTGTATAACCACCCCAAATACCACATACGTCAAAACTAGGACGAATTCCGGTATGTTCTGATGGAGAATATCCTGTTTCTCCCTTTAATTCTTTAACATCTATTGCTTTTTTGTAGCCTTCAAGATCGAATGGTGCTTCTGCCATTTTAGCTCTTTCTTCTTCAGAAACTTCTAAAACATCATCGTAAAAACCAGGAATGGTAATGTGGCCATTTTCATCAGTCATATCTGTGATCATTTTGGCAAGTACATTAATTGGGTTTGCAACAGCACCCCCAAATAAACCGGAATGTAAATCTCTGTTAGGGCCGGTAACTTCAACTTCCCAGTATCCTAAGCCACGAAGGCCTGTTGTGATTGATGGTATATCCCGAGCAATCATGCTTGTATCCGAAACAAGAATAATATCTGCTTTAAGTATCTCTTTATTATCCTCACACCATTTGCCCATATTTGGAGAACCTATTTCTTCTTCTCCTTCAACCATGAATTTAACATTGCATGGAAGAGAGTCTGTTTTAATCATTGCTTCAAACGCTTTCGCATGCATGAATGCCTGTCCTTTATCATCATCTGCTCCACGAGCCCAGATCTTGTCATCAATAATTACCGGTTCAAAAGGAGGGTTGTCCCATAAATCTATCGGATCAACCGGCATTACATCGTAATGTCCATATACCAAAACTGTTGGCAAATTTTGATCTATGATTTTTTCACCATACACTACAGGATTACCTTCGGTAGGCATCACTACTGCTTTATCACATCCTGCATTTAACATTGCTTCTTTCCAATATTCAGCAGCTTTGATCATGTCATCTTTATGATCTGAAATTGAACTGATTGAAGGAATGCGAATCAATTCAAATAATTCGTCAAGAATTCTTTCTCTATTTTCTTTAATATAGTTCTTGGCTTGTTCCATAATAATTTTGTTATAATTTTAAAATTGGATGACTAAATTAAGAAATTTAATTATCTTAAATAGCTTGAATTATTGTTTTTTAACAAATCAAAATAAATTGTAACAACTGCCGATTTTATTCGTCAAAGTTTTAACAGGAATTGTGTTTCTTTTTCCTGATCTTTAAGGATCTTTTAAAATGTAATTAAATAATGATATTTTGGGAAACAAGGCTTATATTTACTTGTCAATTTTAATATCTCAAATTAAAACACATCGAAAAATGAAAACAACCAACCTAAACCGAATTTTAATTTTTATAGTCTTAATTAGTTTTTTTACATCTTGTTCAGTAAAAAAAACGGATCATACCAATGCAATCCCCAAAGATGTTAAACTGATTGCTGCATTTGATTTTGAATCTCTTTCTCAAAAAGCAAATTTTAAAGAAGGTAATTATAAGTTTGTTGATTTACTGGTAGCTCAGGTGGGTAACTCCAGTCCGGAAATAGCAAAAATAATTGAAGCTGCTGAGAAGGATGCATCTTCCACCGGGATTGATATAGAGGAAAAAGCTTATGTTTTCCTATATCAGAAAGAGTCCCGGCTGTTAGGTAGTGTGATCAAGTTAGCTGATGCCGGTAAGTTTGAAACTCTGTTAAAAGAAATTATAAAAACAACAGGTGAAGAATTGACGATACAGGAGGATGAAGGAATAAAATATCTCCAAGGGCCTGGAAATAAAAAAGATGCTATTATTAGTTGGAATAAAAATTTTATGATTGTTATCGGAAATGCAGATCAAAACCCTCAATTTGATTTTCTTGCAGAAGCTAAACTTTTATTTAACCAAAAATCTTCGGAGTCTGCCAAATCAACCCCTTTATTTAAAAAATTATCCGAAAAAGAGGCTGACATAGCTTACGGGTTTGACTTCTCTTTATATACTGAAATAGCAAAACAACAATTGGGAAATCAACAAATGCCGATCCCGATAAATATGAATAATATTTACGGACTTCTTGAAGGTGGAAGTATGACTGCCCGTGTAAACTTTAATAAGGGGGAAATCAGGTCTGATATGGATTATATGTTTGGAGAAAAGATGAAGGAACTGATGGATAAATATCCAATGGGAAAAACATTTGATAATACCGTATTGCCTTTGTTTGTTCCTAATAAAGCATTAGGCTTAATGTCTGTCGGACTTAACTTTAAAAATTATTATGGATTTTTGAAAGAAGTAATGGGCCCTGGAATGTTTGCTATGGGCGAAATGGCTTTGGAAAACCAGATGGGAATTAAAATGGAAGACCTGTTGAATTCTATTAAAGGTGATGTCTTATTTACTTTCGCTGATTTAAGCGGCAAGGCTCAAAATATGATGGCCGATATCAATATGGCTTTTAGTTTAAATGATGACAAATTGAATGAAAAGCTAAATATGCTGTTATCAATGGCCGGACAAAGAGGTGAGAACTATTATACCTTAGAAGTTGGTGGACAAATGCCAATCTATTTGGCCATGAATGACAAGCTTATTTTAGCCACTACGAATAAGAATACTGCTGATGCCTATGCAAAAGGAGGTTTAGGTGAATTGAGCTTGAGTAAAACAGATTTCAATAATGTGATTGGAAAGTATTCCGGATATATGTTTATGGATATTGAGTCGATTCTTAATTTGGAAATTGTAAAAGGATTTATGTCTAATCCCTTTATAGCCGGAAACCCAGCCGCAGCTGAAATGATAAGCCTGTTTAAAAGTTTAGAGTTCCATGGACAAATGGATCCTCCAAATGCAACGGGAATTCTTAAATTAGATACTGAAAAGAATTCTTTACAGGCCATCATGGAAGGGATTGATAAAATTGTTAACTAATAATTATTCATCAATATGAATATTCAGTTTAAGGATGTTTTTCCAAATGTATTTTCTGATCTGACATTAGAAGAATCAGAGATTTGGAAAAATATCCTTTTATTTGAAAAAGGCCGTAAATATTTAGTTCAGGCTGAGAGTGGAGGAGGAAAAAGTAGCTTACTGGCTTATATCTATGGCGAACGAAATGATTATCAGGGGATCATTGAATTTGATCTCGATAATATCAGAAATTATAAAAATGGAAAGTGGTCAGATATAAGAAATCGGAAACTTTCAATAGTATTCCAGGGCTTGAGGTTATTTGGTGAAATTTCAGCCTTGGAAAATATCCAGTTGAAGAATAAACTTACGGGTTTTAAAACTGAAGCGGAAATTATATCCTTTCTGGATCAACTTGAAATCGGCGATAAAATAAATAAGAAAGCAGGAACTTTATCATTTGGCCAAAGGCAAAAAGTGGCCATTGTAAGAGCGCTTTGTCAACCTTATGATTTTCTTTTATTGGATGAACCTTTTAGTCATTTGGATGAAAGAAATCGGAAACTGGTAGCTGAAATTATTACTCAAGAGGTTGATTTGCAAAATGCCGGGCTTATTATTACAACCTTATCTGTTGAAAATTATTTTGAAGGTATCCAAAAGCTTAAATTATAGTCAGGATGATTTATAAGATATTAAAACAAAATATAAACTTCAGTCAAATTATTGGATTCTTGCTAACTTCAATACTTGGAATCGGAATCCTGTTATTAAGCCTGACTTTGTTTAAAGACATATCTCCTTTATTTAATCAGAAAAGCATATTTGGAAATGATATTTTAGTTGTAAGTAAAAAGGTAAATCTACTGGGTACTCTGAGTGGTAAAGCTGTAAGTATTTCTCCCCGTGAATATGAAGACCTTAAACGACAATCCTTTGTGAAGGACATCGCTTTTTTTAAACCGGTATCATTTAAGGTACAAGCTACTTTAGAAGTTCAGGGAATGAATGGATTTCAAACGGAGATGTTCTTGGAAGCCATTCCAAAGAAATTTATTGATGTTTATGCTGAAGATTGGAAATGGGCTGAACATAGTGATTTCCTTCCGGTAATTATTCCCAGAAATTATTTAACGCTCTATAATTTTGGATTTGCTCAAAGCCAGGGTTTACCGCAGGTCTCTGAAAACACTATTAAAAATGTAAGCTTTAATATCAGGGCATATGGAAATGGGATGGTACATAATTACAAAAGCAAAATTGTTGGTTTTAGTGATAAAATTAATTCTATATTGGTACCGGAAACATTCATCATGTATGCTAATCATAAGTATGGCAGGGGAGAAGTGAAACCTTCAAGAGTGGTCATTGAAACGGAGAATTTAGCTGATCCGGCTATCGCTACTTATTTTAAGGGAAAAAATTATGCCATCAATGAAGATATACTCAAGGGGGGAAAGTCATCTTATTTCTTAAAAGTTAGTATAGGAGCTGTGAGTACTATTGGCTTGGTGATTACTGTACTTGGATTGTTCTTATTACTTTTGAGTTTTACGGTTTTCTTGTATAAAAGCAAAGACAAACTCAGAAATTTATTATTGCTGGGTTATTCTTATAAACAACTATCTCATCCATTCCAGTTTGCAGTAATTTTTTTAAATACGCTTGCTTTATTAGCTTCTGTTGTACTTACACTGATTGTTAGAGATTCAGTGATTGATCTTCTAAATAAAGCATTGAGTATTGAAGCAAGTAGTAATTATATGTTATGGATTTTGGCACCGGCCTTATTAATTGTGATATGTTCGATCAGTTTTATTACCATTCATATATCAATGAAAAATGTCCTAAAGCCTTAATCTAAATGAATGGATAAAACCTAATCCCCGGATATTTTTAGTTTTTAGCTTTTTATTTTTAATTTATCTTCATACTTGATACTTGTATCTTGATACTTATTCCTATTTTTGCGAAGATTTAATTAAAGAACAAATGGAAAAGATCAGGGTAGCCATTAATGGTTTTGGACGAATCGGACGAATTGTTTTACGTCAGCTATTACGAAATGAACGTATGGAGGTTATTGCATTAAATGATTTAATGGAACCGAAAACCTGTGCCCATTTATTTAAATATGATTCAGTTCATAAAACATATGAAGGGAATGTTGGTTATGATGATGAACATATTATTGTAGACGGGAAATCCATTAAAGTAATTACAGAAAAGAAACCTGCTTTACTTCCATGGGCTGAATTGAATATAGATGTAGTTATTGAAGCAACCGGTAAATTTGTTACGAAGTGTAAAGCGATTCAACATATAAATGATGCCGGGGCGAAAAAGGTAATTATTTCAGCTCCTGCCAAGGGGCAAAGTAACGGTGTTAAATATGTTGTACTGGGTGTTAATGATCATCTAATAGATAAGGATGATGTGATTATCTCAAATTCTTCCTGTACTACAAATAATGTAGCGCCTTTAATTAAAATTCTTGATGAGAATTGGGGAATTGAGAAAGGATTTATGACTACTGTTCACTCATATACCAAAGATCAAAATCTTTTGGATGGGCCTCATAAAGATTTAAGAAGAGGTAGAGCTGCTGCTTATTCCATTGTTCCGACAACTACAGGAGCTGCAAAAGCTGTGACTAAAATATTCCCCCACTTAAAAGCGAATTTAGGAGGTGCCGGTATCCGTGTTCCTGTACCTGACGGATCCCTGACTGATTTAACTTGTACACTGCAAAAACCTACCAGTATTGAAGAAATTAATGCAAAATTTAAAGAAGCTTCTGAAGGTTGTTTAAAAAATATTCTCCAATATACCGAAGACCCGATTGTATCTATGGATGTCATTGGAAATACGCATTCTGCCGTTTTTGATGCCGGTCTGACTGCTGTTCTTGGTGATAAGAATAAATTAGTAAAAGTTGTTGCCTGGTATGATAATGAGGTTGGGTATTCTTGCCGATTGGTGGAATTGATTGAGAAATTTGTTTAAGACCAAATAATAATGAATGCGTCATGCTGAACTTGTTTCAGGATGACATGGAAGGTTCACTGGCTGCAGTGATTAGGATGATTAAAAGCTTTTATTTCTGTAGAACAATAAAAGTCAATGATATAAACAGCTTAAATGACGGCCATGGGAAGCCATCCCCTCCTTTGTCGAGGGGATGGCTTCCCATGGCCGTCATTTAAGAGATATTTTCATTTGGGATTTTATGTATTCCCTGTCTAACAAGCTCTGTGCAACTCTTTGGTATAGCTATTACAAAGAGCACAAAGAAGGCGCAGAGCTTCACAAAGAGGTAATGTTTAGATACTGACAGTCGTAAATGAGTAACCCATGTCATCCT
>JANQLW010000009.1 GCA_028280405.1 Bacteroidales bacterium | reverse complement strand
TACAAGCTCATAATAAACTCCTTTTTTTGCAGTTAATTCATTATGAGTTCCATTCTCTATAACCCTACCATTATCCAATACAATAATATTATCTGCATTCTTAACAGTGCTTAACCTATGTGCAATTACAACTACAGTTCGGTTTATAAAAAACTCATTTAAATTACTCATGATTTGTTTTTCATTATTAGCATCTAATGAATTTGTTGCCTCATCTAAAAAAATATATTTAGGATCCTTATATACAGCTCTCGCGATTAGTAAACGTTGCTTTTGTCCTCCACTTAATGGTAATCCTGTCTCTCCAATTTTAGTTGAAAATCCCATGGGTAAATTATATATAAACTCATCTAAGCAAGCAATTTTTGCTGCATTTAAGAGTTTTTCTTTATCCGGTTTTTCTTCTGATATTGTTATGTTGTCAACTATTGTGCCACTAAAAATGTAGCCATCTTGCATTACGACTCCACATTTTTCCCTCCAAGAGTTGCAATCTATATCATTTATATTCTCGTTACCAATCATTAAATCCCCTTTTGCAGGATAATAAAATCCTAACAATAATTTTAATAATGTTGTCTTACCACTTCCACTTACACCAACAATCGCTGTTATTTTGTTTTTTTCTATATGTAACCTGATATTCTTCAGGATTAAAGGACTTGAAGAACCGCTGTATTTGAAATCCACATTATTAAATAGTATGCCATTGTTGTTTTTATGATTGTACTTAAAAGTAAGTTTATTCTCATTTTTTTCTCCTTGTCGATCCATTACATCAGATATTCGGTCATATGACATCTTTGTATCTTGCAATGATTTTGAAAAGTTAAGTAGTTGATTTACTGGGCTTGATAATTGGCCTATTAAAAAGCTTGTTGTCATCATTGTACCTATTGTCATTTTCTCCTGGATCACAAGAAAAGCGCATAACCCTGTAATTACAAGGTTTTTAAGGTTCCCAATAAATAAAATTCCCTCTGAAAAATAAGTGTTAATATAAATTGATTTCATATTAAGCTTATTAATTTTTTTCTGAGTATTTTCCCAATCAAAAATTCTTATATCCTGTGCATTATTTATTTTAATTTCAAACATACCCAGTATAGTTTCATATATGGAGTTTCGTCTTTCTGATTCTAATGAAAAAAGAGAATAATCAATATGTTTACGTTTTTCCATGAAAAATAATGTGTAGAGGTAAGATATAACAGAAGCTGTAGCAAAAATTATAAAAACAAAATGATTAAAATATAGTAGAATAGCACTAAAAACTACTATATTCAAAAAATTAATAGTCATTGTATTGATGGTATTAGTTATAAAACCATTAATTCTTTCTTGGTCACTTAACCTTTGAATAAGATCTGAGTTGAATCGAGTATCAAAATATTTAATTGGTAAATCAATTACTTTATGTAAATATTTTGATATTAAGTCAATCCCAATCTTAAACCCTGTCTTTGACAAGATAAAATTTGATATACTATTTGTAATTGTAAAACCAAACTGAAAAAGGAATTGTGCAATTAATAACACCCAAACTAAGTCTATATCTTTTGAAGTAATACCTTCATCAACTGTTTTACGAAAAATAAGAGGTGTTATCCAATTAGCAGCCATTGATAAGATAGAGAATACAATTATAACCCTAAACTTTATTTTATGTTTATAGTAATTCTCTTTTAATAGATTGCCTATTTTATGCTTTTTCTTTTCATGTATATTTTTATTAACATTTAAGAAATCTTTATTGGGAGCTAAAACAATGGCAATTCCTTTACTTTCTGCAATTCCTTTTTCTAAAAAATATTCTTCTTCAAGTTTAATTCTACCAACAGCAGGATCGATTACATGAAATGTTAAATTTTTCTTGAATGAAATTTTTTCAAGTATTATAAAATGCCCTTTCTTAAGGTAAATAATAGCAGGTAAAGGCATTCTCTTCAGTTCATCCATATTTATTTTGACTGAATAGGCCTCCATGCCGATTTGTTTACAACAATGAATAATATCATTAACAGATATTCCAAGTCGAGTAATATCACAAAAAGATTTTATTCTCTTCAAGCTATATCTTCGCCCATAGTAATTGGCTATCATTTGTATGCAAGCCGGACCACAATCATTTGACTCTAATTGTCTAAATACTGGAATTTTTTTCATATGGAATAACAAAATTGTTATAAAATCTATCTAATACAATTTTTTTCTTATCCTCTTCTGTATACCCATAGATACAATGTTTTGTTTTTTCTATTTCTATACACTTTTGGCTACATCCACCTCCACACAATGGTAATATTTTACATTTCTTACAAACTGCTCTATTCATTTTCGAATCCAAACGTTCTGATGGGGTTAACCTAGTCCAACATATGGTTCCATCTTCTTTAAGATATCCATCTCTGTTTTCAGTCAAGAAATCTCTTGCTGTACATTTAAATACATCACCATTATAATTAATAAGCATTTCATTTTTTTTGTCTGCATAACATGAATATCTTAACTGATCCATCGTGTTTTTATGTGTTGATGCCACAATGTTTTCATTTAAAAATAATTCTAGAATCCTATCAATCTCAAAATTCTGATTGCTATCTTGCCAAACCTTTTGTAAATCTATTTTGATAAATTTTTTCATGTTTTTATCAAAATTTTTTAAATCCCTTAATATATTGGGTATAGTATGAAAATTTTCTTTTGTGTAATTTATTCTAATTATAACAGAAATCTCATTTTTGAGCAAGTTTCTTATATTGTTTATAATTCTGTTATAACTACCTTCTCCAGATTTGAGATACCGAGTTTTATTATGAGATTCTCTATCTCCATCTAATGTAATTTGAAAATTTATACCATTACATGTGTCTTTCAAGAATCGTATCTTTTCGCTATTAATTAAATACCCATTTGAAGTAAAGTTCACATTGAAAGGAATATTTTTATACTTGCATTGATCCGCAACATTTAGAATTATTTGTTTTACATTACGAAAACCTAACAACGGTTCTCCTCCAAAGAATGATAAATAAAAGTGGATTAATTTATCATTCTTTAAAATTAAATTCTTTACTAGTTTTTTAATTCTTTCCAGAATTTCTGGCGAAATTTTTGACTTCTTTATATGGTTTTCATAACAATACCAACAATTAAAATTGCAATCCAATGTAGGATTTATAAACAATTGAGTAGATGATTGATTAGAATCAATTTCATAACTTTTATTTTTCAATTCTAAAAATTCGTTTGTTCTATCTATTATAGCTCCAGCGTTTAATAACTCATCAAAAAGATCTCTGTTTTTTATTTTTAATTCCTCAATTCCTAATTTTAGATCATTTATTAATTGTTTTTTGAATACTACATATTTATCAGAAGTAGCACAATATAATGCATTAATATTGTCTGATAAATTTAAAATAGTATTATATGAACTTAGTTTCAACATAGTTTAATATTTTAAAAGTGGCTAACAAGAGAATACGAATCAATCTATTGTCAGTAAATTGATTCGTATTTTGTAATTTTAAAGCGCTGATTATTAATTAGAACCTGTGCAATCCCCACGATTAGCACAATCCCTTCTGTTATCAGAGAAGACACATGAAATTATATTTATACATTTCTTTGTGTTCGAGGAACCATCACAATAATCGTTATTAAGACATGTTCCATTATATCCATCTCCACCATAGGCTTCACTGTCGTGATGGATTACAAGAGTTACTTCTTGTTTTTCACAAAGTTTCTCTTTTTCCAAAGAATCAACAAAACTTTGGATTTTTTCTAATTTGTTTTTCATATTTATTAGGTTTTAATGATCCCTACTCTCTTAAGGATTTTCGGGTTATCTCCTTTTATAACCTATTATTAATAATTTTTATTCAGTCAATTTTTTTGTAACTCAAATCTTCTTCAGGAAATATTGTATAAACTTTCGTAGGTATTATTAACTTTATATTAATCATAACTTTCTGTTTTAGATAATAAATAGTCATAATTGCACAGTATAATCAATAAGTTTAGTAAAATATTATAGACGCAACTAATTGATCATTCTTCATGATACAATAAGGGGAATGCTTATTCAATAAAAAAGTATCAACATAAATATAAGGACTGAGTCTGCCACATTATGTCATTAGATATTTTATAATTAATCTAAATAATAATTAGATTCTTATAAAATGTTTAAACTTGAATTCTGTAAAATGAAAACTTAGATAAATTATCTTGTAAACTAATAGTTTATAAAGATTAAAGGATAGGTTAAAATCAATATTGTAATATTTAAATAAATATTAATAATTCATAATTAATCTTTGGACATAGGAGATAGTATTAGTACTAAATTGACCTTCATATCCATTACATAAAAAAGTTGCTAATTATTAATTCCTTCATTCTAGCTTTTTCAAATTTAAAGGCAATTGTCTAATATATAACTTCATTTTTCATTTTACCTATTAGTAATATAGGATTATCATTTTCATTCAAATTTTTTGTAACTTCCAAGAAGGCTTTTTCATTCTTAATTTTAGTATCTCCATTAATAACTTTATTTCTTAATTCAATGGCAGTAATAGCATTAAGAACTGAAAATTTTAATCCATTTGAATTAAAATTTTGATTATAAGAATCTATACTATTCTGTAAAAGGTCATCTTTAAATCCACTCAAAAACTGCACTTTTTCTTGTTTTGTATCATATAAAATATAAAGCATTTTACCGACGCCATTAGTATTTCCATTTTTGATCTCAATCCCAGTAATAATATAAACCTCCAATATCATATAATTTGTATTCATAAAATTTAGCCAATAACTCCACAGTCCTTTTTTTACCTTCCAATAATCATCAGGATTCTCACCAATATCAAAGCTATAAATAGGAAGTAGCTTATCATCGCTAAGAAAATAAATAGTATCTGACATTGAAGGTTTTATAAAAGTTTTGACTTTATCTCTAATAATTTCACCTCCACTAACCTCATTAATTAAGGATGGCTTGATTATACCATTAATTAATTTCCCCGTTTTATTTTGAGTATATAACAAATATTCATTTTTATCAGAAGCTTTGTATTTTGGTAGCATTAATAGTGTTTCTCTATCTATGAAACTGAATGCTTTTATTGATCCAAAGTGAGCTAAGGGAATTGGATTAAGAAACTTACCTGTTTCTAAATCAATATTAAATAAAAATCTCTTCGATTGCTCACTAACATATATCTGTTCTTCATCTTCAGAAAATACAATTTTAGGAGCTAAAACTTCATTAGGACCGAATCCATTTTTTAATAATTGCCTGATAAATTTACCATTTGAATCAAATTGAAGAACACCATAGTTTCCATAACTTATAAAAATTAAATAATTGTCTGAAACTATCCATCTGCCTTTATTATCAATAAAAACAGAATCATTTGTTTCTACTTTAACAAATCTCGTTTCTTCAAAAAAATCAGAAAGATTTAACGATATTGAATCTTTTATATTTTTAATCTTTAACTCAGTAATTTGATGCCCATTAATAGATTTTTTAACTATAGGATTTTCTTTAGTACAAGAAAATACAATTACCAAAAACCAAAATAAAATATATTTTTTTTTCATAGTATTACATTAGTTTTAAATTTAATTCATAATTAAATATTATGAAAGTATCATATTTCGTTTTTTATTTTTAATCTAAATAATAGCTACCCGAATGCTTGTCGTATTTGATGGAGTAACTATTTATTATTCGTAGGTATTTAATAAATCTATGAAATGTCCTATTACTAATTTCTATTCTTTCACAGAAAAAATTAATATCCCTTTTATAACCATTGTCAAAAAGAGTTTTTAAGGCGATATATTTTTCAAAACACTTTATACTCATACTTGCAATATTTTAAATTATTTAAATAAATAATAAATTTATACCAAGTAACATGACATACTAACTTATGACTTAAAAATCATAAGTTTACAAGCGTTGGGGAGTACAGAACTTACTTCTAAAAACTATTTACTAAGTAAATAATTTTCTTTTGATTGCATTAAAGTTAATAATATTTTTAGCATTAAGCAACTTGAAATAATTCTTTCAAAAATTATATCTTTTTCTAGTTTAAACTTACCTTTAAACAAACGATAACCTAATTAGAAATAAAAAAAGACTATTTTTCGGGTATTGGGCTTCTTCTTGTAGCCAATTCTATTTTATTTTTTTCTTTTTGACAGGCAAACTGCATCTTTGATAAGTTATAAATTCACTTTAGTGCTTTAAGGTATGGAGTTTGTATTATTTATATAAGCACAGAAAAATGATTTATAATAAAAAATCTTAGTTTTATTGTTATACTTTCCTTTAATTTTTCGTTACTTATATAAATGGAATAAGTGAAGAAGATAATATGGTCTTAATGTTATGCCGGTTAAAAAAGTAAGATTTATACCCACCCTGACAGGGTGATCAACCCTGTCAGGGTGTTTTTTGCCATGTATATTAAATTTAGGAGGCAGCTTTCATTCGTTCACAAAGTGCAAATGTTTATTTTCATGACTGTTAATAGCCTGGATTCTGGGTTATATTGGGGTTTCTGTCCCGTTCTTGTTGAGGTATGGGATAAAGCACATCCGTAGGCTGCCAGTTAGGTGCTTTCAGAGGTCCTAAAACGGCATCTGCCCGATTGGTTCTTTTTAAATCCAGCCAGCGATGTCCCCATTCCATGAAAAATTCGACTCTTCGTTCCTGTTCTATGGCTAATAATAAGGAAGCCAGATCATCTGCTGTAGTATTCATTATGCCCGCCCGGTTCCGAATGGCGTTCAAATCAGCTTGCGATCCGGGAATATTAGCCAGTTGAGCCCGTGCTTCTGCACGGATCAGGTATTGTTCCGCAAGGCGAAATACCATTGAATATTCTGTCACTAAATTACCTTCTATGACTTTATATTTATAAGAATAAAAGTAAGTATTTGTACCATCGTCAAAATGATTAACCCAATTTATTAAACGCTGATCCTCTTCTTCAAAAGCATTAAGTAAGTAGGTACTTAATTCCACACTTTGAATATTTACAGGAGAGCTTGTGAGTATGAAAAAACGCCCTTCATTCGTATTGTATCCGGGTTCTACAGGCTTTAATTGCCAGATAGCTTCCATACTGCTGGCCAGGAATACATTATTTAAATCATTTTCCAGCAGATAAACAGAGGAATTATTTATGATGGATGTTGCCTGCAATTCGGCATTTTCCCAATCTTTTGTATATAAATATACTCTTGCCAATAAAGCTGTAGCCGCTAAACGATTGGGACGGACTCTTTCCATCGTGACGTATTCATCGGATAAAAGATTTTGCGCATCTTTCAGGTCTGTAATAATCTGTTGATATACTTCAGATGAAGGTGTACGAGATGCTACTGAGGTAATATTATAGTCTGTTGTAGTGTGTAATGGCACATCTCCGAACATATTTACCAAATAAAAATAGTAAAATGCACGAATGAATTTTGCTTCACCTTCCAATTGCTTTTTAACCTCATCAGACAATGCTGTTGCATTGGCTAAACCTTCGATGATGGCATTGGCCGAATATATGTGTTTGTAAGGTGTAGTCCAGAAAGTGGACCGGATCGTTCCATTATTAGCATCTATTGAGTTTGTAGCAAATTCTTCCCTGCTTAGTGCATGATTTATCAAATCATCAGCAGATAAACTCCCTTGGAGTGTAAAACTCGAAAAATCTCCACTTGCAAAGCCATAACGGATCATTTGACTGTAAATTCCCATTATTGCCGAGGTGGCAGATGCATCATTCGTAAAAACCGTTTTACTCACAATCTCCGTACGTGGCGGATCTATTTTTATAAAATCTTCACATGATGTAAAAAAGAGAACCAATATTAAACAACAAGCAATGAATAACCAATACTTATACTTTAAATTCAATACGTTTTTATAATTATATTTAGTTTTCATAATTTTTATATTTTATAATGTGAGTTGGATCCCAAAAGAAATTGTTCTTAAAGGTGGAAGCATTCTAAGATTTTGATTTTCAGGATCCATTCCTAAATAATTAGTAATAGTCAATAGATTTTGCCCTTGCAGGTACATTCTCATAGCTTGTAACTTTAATCGCTTCGTTATTTTTTCAGGAAACTGATAGGACAATGATACATTTTTTAGCCGTATAAAAGAAGCATCACTAATTCGATTGTCTCCCCCAGATAGATGGGCAAAAAATGCTTGATTAATTCCTTGCGTAAATCGCTGTACATCTTTTATGTCTCCGGGTTTTTGCCAACGGTCAAGTACTGCGGTAGGTTGATTAACGCCTCGCATGCCAGGTGGTAATAATCTACCGATATAATTCCATCCGGTTTGCTTTACAAACTGGAACAAAAAATCCAGTTCAAATCCTTTATATGAAATATTATTCTGAAGTCCTCCATAGAACTCCTGATCTACTTTTTCTAATTTTTGCTGATCAGCCGGACGATCCCTGTCTTTTCCATTTCCATCCACATCCTCAAAAGCATAAACACCGGTTTCCGGGTCAACCCCTATATAACGGTATGTGTTTACAATGCTTAACGGTTTCCCTATTTCATAAGAACTTCCGTAAGAAGAAGTTTCCAAATTGGGAAAAGCGATCAATTTATTCCTGGGAATTGTAATATTAAATGAAGTGGTCCATAACAAATTGCTTGTTTGAATATTCTTCGTATTCAATTCGAGTTCCAGTCCCGTATTTTGAACCACTGCATCTAAGTTATCCTGGACAGAAGTAAAACCAGAACTTAGAGGTAAAGAAAAACTTACCAGTTGATTGGAGGAACGATTATGATAATAGCTGGCTTTAAAGAAAATCCGGTCTTTAAGAAAGCCTAATTCTAAACTGGCTTCCAGTTTTCTGTTCACTTCCCATGCATAATCAGGGTTTCCGATCCGGGTTGGTTGTAAACCACTCGTTCCATCATAAGGGTAATCCACAGTTCGCCAAGTTTCCAGATACCGGTAGTTCCCTATTTGATCATTGCCGGTTGTTCCGTAGCTCCCTCTTAATTTCCCAAAACTTAAGAACGAACTCTTTTTGAAAAGGGCTTCTTCGGAAAATATCCAGGCGGCTCCTATTGCTCCAAAAGTAGAAAATCGATTTCCTGTTCCAAAACGGCTGGAACCATCCCTTCGGGCTGTTAAGTTCACAATATACTTTCGATCCCAATTATAATTGATCCTCCCGAAAACAGCCTGATAACGGTATTGAATAAAATTATCTTCCCTAATCCTGACACTCCCGGCAGCAGCAGAATTCTCAATTAAGGCATCACTGGGAAAGTCTGTTGCCTGAATGGTTTGCCCTTCCTGTATACTTTCCTGCAAAGTCATTCCTGCAAGGATGTCCAAATCACCTTTCCCTATTCTTTTCTTCCAATTAAGCTGAGGCTCAACAATCCAGGTTTTTATGCTATTGTTTGCAAACGCTGAGGAAGCTTTTGAACTTGAAGTTGGCCGTATGGTACTTTGAGGGGTTGTTTTAATTTCATCCCGTTGCATTTTGGTGTAACCTAAGCTGGTTTTTAGTTGTAAGCCGGATAATAGTTCATAACTTAATACGGTATTTCCAATAAAATTATCCGTATTAGCTTTATATTTTCTTCTTAAATCTGCATAAGGGTTGGAGCCAAAATGAAATAACAGATTATCATTTTCATCCAGTAAGTCGGGATAGTGAGGAGGAAGGATTACAGCAGTTCCGGTAATGTCGTAAGAATATAAGTTATTATTGTTTACCGAATAGCTTCCTGAAAATAAAATCCTGAATTTTTGATTTGGAGAAACATGATTTATGCTGAAACGTGTTGAAATTCTCCGGTCGTTGAAATCACCCGGGAATACCGTTGTTTCATTATAATATCCTAATCCAACAGAGAACTGCGTATTTTCACTCCCCCCGGAAATGGATGCTTGGGTATTGATAATTTCGGCTGTACCACCAATCAATTCTTTTTGCCAATCTGTATATCTTGTAGTATCCCATAGTAATAAGTCAAAAGCATTACTTTCATTAGGTTCAACACCATCATTTTTAAAGGCTTCTCTCCGCATTTCCAGGTATTGTTCAGTATTTAATAAATCCAATGTGTTACTGACCTTACCAAAGCCAAAATAATGGTTAATATCTACTTTCATCTTACCTGCTTTTCCTTTTTTAGTGGTGATCAATACGACCCCATTAGCTCCCCGGGAACCGTAAATGGCGGTAGCATCAGCATCTTTTAATACTTCAATACTTTCAATATCGGCAGGATTTATACTGTTAAGAGGACTTGCATTATAAATAATAGTACTACTAACTCTAGAAGAAGACAAAGAAGTAGATGTAAACGGGACTCCATCAATAATATAGAATGGCTCATTTCCACTTGCAATGCTATTTCTTCCTCTTATTTTGATCGTAAAACCACTACCGGGTGTTCCTGTTGATTGTTGAATGTAAACCCCTGGAGTTCTCCCCTGTAAGGTTGCTATTGGATTTCCAACGGGTTGTTGCTCTATTTCCTTTGCACTTATCTGGGAAATGCTTCCGGTAGCTTCTCTTTTCTTAACATTATAATAACCTGCATTAATGGTCACCTCCTCCAGCTCAGTAGCAGACTGTTCCAACGTAATATTAATAGTGGTTTGTTCTCCTACCTTAATTTCTTTATTGGCAAAGCCCACATAAGAAAATATGAGGATCGTTTCAGAACCGGGTACAGTAATCCTATAATTGCCTTCCAAATCGGTGGTAATTCCTTTTAAGGTGCCTTTAATCATGATGGTGGCATTGGGTAAAGGTTTGCCTTCGGCATCGGTGACTTTACCGCTAACTTTTATGGATTGGTCGGTATTCAAAAGCTTAAGCGAAAGGCCTTCCATTGTGCTGAGCTCTTCATCTTCCTGGTGAATGATGATCTTATTATTGACGATGGTATATTCAAGCGGGCTGTCCTCCAAAATAAGGGCCAGAGTTTCTTCCAGGGAGCGGGTGTCCATTTCTATGGATACACGATAATGGCTTATCTGGGCTTCGTTATAGGCAAAACGGAAATCGGTCAGCTTTTCAATCTTTTTAAAAGCAGCTTTCATGCTTTCGTTTTTCAGTTCAAGTGAAAGGCTGACTTTGGCAATGTTCTGGCTGTTGCCGTCGCTTGCGACGAGTAACTGAAATCCGAGGGCCAGTATGATAATCACAGAACTTATTTTCATAAACAGTTTTTTTTGTAGTTTCCAAAAACGACAAGCCGTTTGGGAGTGATTTTTCAAGAAGGCCCTGGCCTCATGCTTATTCCCCGAATGAGGGGAAATCACGGACCAAGAACCCCTGTTACCGGTAAAAGTTTTAAATAAATTCATAAATTTGTAAAGTTTTAAATAGTTAAATGGATTATTTAGAACAAGTCTTTTTCCCGGGTGGTGTGCCTACCGTCCGGGATTTTTTTGCTTTTCATACAGCCTTGTTTAAGGCGGTTCGTAAACGATCTTATTTTTTTTCATTGATTTCATATTTGATGATTAAAAATAGTGTTTGCTAATTGCTTTTTTCCTCTGGATTATTCTCTTTATCTTTGATAATGATCGTATTTCCCCGGATGGAATAAGAACATTTACTAACTCCACAGATAACAGTCAATAGTTCTTCCAATGGGTCTTCTTCAAAAAAGCTGGCGGTGATCCTTTTATTTTTGAGTTTGGGGTTTTCAAATTCAATCTTTTTCCCAAAGCGAGTAGCAATAATCCGGGTTGCCTGTGCCATGTTGAGGTTATCCATCGTATACTCAGCCGGTTTCCAGGAAGTGACAATGGGTGCCGCTTTCATTTTACTATAGCTGAAATCTCCGGTAGTAGTATTGTAGGCAATTTGTTCATCAGGAGTCAGGGTTATACTTTCCGACTGTTTCTTTATACTAAGATTTCCAGTAGCTGATTGAGCATTCTCATCAAGATGGAGCTTTTCTTCTTCGGGAGCATCCACCCTGACTTTACCCCTTATGACCCTTACCAGAATTTCTTCCTGTCCGGGATAGGCTTTTACATTGAAAGCTGTTCCAAGGACACGTGTCCGGACTTTGCCGCTATGCACGATAAAAGGCTTTGCCGGATTATGGCTAATGTCAAAATAGGCTTCGCCAAGCAGGTGGACTTCCCGGATTGAATCAGGAAAAGCACTTTTATAGGTGAGCGAACTACCTCCGTTTAATATCACTATACTGCCATCTGCAAGGTAAAGGTTCAGGGGCTTTCCTTCTTTAGCGGTCGTTTTTATCTCAACAACCGCTTCAATTTCTGCAGTTTGTTCCGGTAAGAAAATGTATTCTCTGGTTAAAAGGGCCAAACTGATGAATACGGCTACAATGGCTGCGATGCGGCCTGCCTTTTTCCATAAAGGAATCATTGGCCTTTGTTTCTTTTCAATCTGTGCTAAGATATGCTGTTGCATCCGGTTTTTCAATTTCATTTTCTCAGTGGGAGTGAGTGTATCAAGGATGGCTGGTTCTTTTTCAAAATAATCATAATAAGATTCGAGAAAGTCCTTTTCCTTTTTCGTGGCCCTTCCCGAAAGATATTTTTCAATGATTTGAAGAAGATGTGTATGATGAAACTTATTTTTCATAATAAAGCGTTTATATATAAGTACCAAAAATTGAAAAATGTCCCAAGAGGGATGGAATATTTTTTTCTGTTGCTGTTTATACGTATGAAAATACCAGGCTTATATTGATCAGTAAGCCTGAATAAATTTTGTTGATGCCCTACGGGCAAATGAATAAATAGATGCCTCTTTTTTATTGATATTAAAGCCCTACGGGCTATGTCTATTTATTTGATTGTATTTTCTTTATTGATTTGCAGTTCATTTCTTTTTACGTTTAATCAATTAAATTTTTCCTATGGGGTTGCCTGGCAGGCAGGAATAAATGAGCAATACAAAAAAATAATAGAATCATATCTTTCCCGTAGGGAATAAATATGAATAGAAAATATCCGTTATGAAAAACACCATTCCCCGTTAGGAGATAAACAATTAATCAAGTGGTTTAAAAATATAACGTTCATCATATTCTATTTCAAACGCTTTTAAAAATTCAAGATATTCTTCATAGAATGTTTTTTTATGATGATGATCTTGCTGGTTTTCGATGTATTTGGCGATGTCCGGTATTTGAGATTTCCCATATGAAAATGCTCCAAAGCCTTCCTGCCATGAAAATCGATCCTGCACTAAGCGGTTTTGATTTATCCATAGCGAAGAACTTCGCTTGATGTGATACATTAAACCTGAAGGAGCTTGTTTTGGGTTCATGCTAACAAGAACATGGACATGATCGGGCATTCCATTAATTGCAAATGGTTTATGACCTTCTTTCGTGATAATACCATTCATGTATTTGTATAATTCGATTTTCCATTTTTCATGGATGACTGAAAGCCTGTTTTGTACTGCAAATACATAATGAATGTATAATTGAGTGTAGGTGTTTGCCATAATAATTGTGTTTTGTTGTTGTAAAAGGGCTAAAGCCCTGCATTAATAATATTTTATCTTTCTGTCCACCGCCCTGAAGGGCGGCGCAATTGATCTCTTTAGTTATTCAAGGTTTAGCTTTTTATGTATTAATGCCAAAAACGAAAATTTGTCTATCTCTCAATCCGGGTTTTTAAGTTAATGTCCTACGGGCAAATGAGTAAATGGATGCATTTTTTATTGATATTTAAAGCCCTACGGGCTATACCTATTTGTTTGATTATGGTTTCTTTATTGATTTTCAATTCATCTCTTTTTAGATTTAATCAATGAAATTTTTCCTATAGGGTTAGCTGTCAGTCAAGAATAAAAAAACAATATACAAAGGTAATCAGATACTACTTTCCCGTAGGGAATAAATATCAATAGAAAAAAATACGGATGTCCCCGGCTTTCCCCTTTAAGGGATAAGCAATTAATCTATATACCCAGAATTACCAGTGCCAGGAATTGAGTCAGGCGTTGTTTAAGTTGTTTTTCGGCTGTATTTAACTGATTTTGGACGGTCTTTTGGGAAATATTCAATTGCGAGGCGATCTGACGTGTTGAAAGATCTTCCAGATAATGCATTACAAATATTTTTCTCCGGCTTTCGGGCAAAGTTAACAGGAATTTTTCCAATAGTTCCTGCAATTCATTTTCAATGATCTTTCCATCGGCCTGGAAGGGGGAGGTTGAAATGATTTGAATAAGGTCAAAAAAGGCTGGTTGTTCCTGCTTTCTTGAAACGAGCTTAAAGACTTGGAATTTTACGGCGGTATGTAAAAAGCCGGAAAGATTTTTTATGTTGAGAGTTTCGCGACGATTCCAGAGGTCCATGAAAACATTCTGAACAATATCCTGACACTGATTTTTATCTTTGAGTCTTTTGAAAGCACCATTATACATAGACGACCAATAACGTTCATAGATTTCACAGAACGCTCCGGTATCTTCCTGTTTCATCAGGAGAACTAAAAGATCTTTATCTGATCTGTTTTTATCAGCCATCAGCTAAAATATTTGTTGCAGATGACAAAAGAAGGTAAATTATTTCAAAAAAAGAAATTTGATTGAAGTAAAACCGCTAACAATTTAGCTTAATAATACCGATTATCAGTCAAAATATCATATAAATTCTCACTCCCGGAATGACTAATTTACACTCTGCGTAAATCTGCGTTTTCTCCGCGTAACAACTATTTAAATTATTACGCAGAGCCACGCAAAGTAAGCGCTGAGATTCGCTAAGATTTTTTTACAAACTCCACGGTGCCCCGCTACCAATCAATTGCTTTTCCAAGTTTTTTAGCTTTTTGCTGATGCGGTCGATGATTTCATTAACCACTGATAGTTCCTTGTTAGCTATTTCTAAAGAACGAATATGTGTTGGAGTTGGCCCATAAGTTGAACTTCCGGTCCCGCTACTTGCATTTGAAATCCGGCTTCTTATCGATGGAGCATTTTTTTCTCCAATTTTTCTTTTTGAGCTGTAACCATTAAGTCTGATGTCTAAGGTATTTAATTCTTCCTTAATTTCAAATAGTTTTTTGATGAGTTCCGGGTTCTCTTTGTCAGCTAATTTTAATGCTTTACGCATATTATCCAGTTTACGCTTTACCTTGGATAATTTTTTATTCATTAATGAACGTTCAGCATTTAACTTTGCTAATTTCTCCCAGAAAGCAACTGTTTGTGATGGTGTAGATCCTTTGAGTACTCCTTTACGCATTTGTTCGACCACAACTTCTATATCATTTGTAAGTTTGGTTTCATTTCCATCCTCAATTTTCGATAAACTTGCATAATAGGTTCCCGGTTCAACCATATAACCTCCAGAAAATCTTCTTCGGCCACTACTACTTTCGTCATCTGCTGCAATTTTATTAACGGGTTTATGTCTTAGGTTCCAGCTTACGCGATGCATCCCTTTTCCCGTAGGGCAACTTATTTTATTAATGATCTTTCCTTCTTTATCTTTAATTGTTAGCCAAACTTTTACGGGTTCTTCTGTAAGCTCTTTATCCAGGGCATCCCATCCGGGAAACGGAACATCTTTTCCTGCTTTAATAAGTTTACTTTCTTTTTTTGTACGTTCGGACTTTAAAGTTGGATAGCTCTTTCCTAAATAGTAAGTAAAAACAGCACCAAAGGGTGGATTGGGAGCTCTATAAAACGAAGCCCCAAATGTTCCACCCCCTCTGCCTAATGGAGTTCTTTCCATATACCACCAGGCTTTTCGGGTTGGGAATAAAATAGCCTCCTTCTTTAATTCTTCTTTAGTGATATGACGTAATGGTGAATAATCATCCAAAACAAAAAAACCTCTTCCAAATGATGCCCCTACCAAATCATTTTCTCTTTTTTGAATGGCCAGATCACGGAAAGAAATGGTAGGGATCCCATTTTTTAATTGTACCCATTCTTTTCCGGCATCAATGGTGAAATAGATCCCAAATTCTGTTGCTAAGAAAAACAATTCAGGTTTTACATGATCCTGTACAATCCGCCATACTAAATCTCTATCCGGTATATTAGATGAAATAGATTTCCAGCTTTTCCCTCTATCAGTACTTTTAAACAGATAAGGTTTGTAATCTCCGAATTTATGATTATCCAGAGCTATATAAACAGTGTTTGCATCATATAAATCGGCTTTGATATCATTCACAAATGCTGAGGCCGGAACATCAGGTAATTTGTTTACAGGAATTTTTCTCCAGTTTTTTCCTCCATCTTCAGTTACCTGAATTAACCCGTCGTCAGTTCCTGCATAGATAAGGCCTTCCTGTATCGGAGATTCAGCAAGCGATGTAATGGTATTATAATTCGACATGGCACTCAAATCCCAAGGAGCATCATAACTCCATTGTTTATCCATTACCGGAAGTGTAATTCTTTCTTCATTTTTAGTAAGGTCTCCTGAAATAGTAGTCCATTTATCTCCACGATTATCGGACCTCCAGACTCTCTGCGAGGCAAAATAAATACGGGTAGGGGAGTGGGGGCTCACTAAAATAGGTGCATCCCAGTTAAATCGTTCAGAAACTTCTCCTTCTTCCGGGATAGGTTGTATATATACAAATTCTCCGGTAGTGCGATCAGCTCTTACCAAATTCCCTTGTTGCCAGTTTGCATAAACAATATCCGGATTCCCGGGTTCTGTAGCTGGCTGGTGTCCATCTGCAAATAAAACAATTTCCCAGTCCATGCTAATGATTCCGCTGCTGCGATCAGTTCTGGATGGGCCTCCTTGTGTACAGTTGTCCTGTGTGCCACCATAAATGTTATAGAAAGGCTCTGCATCATCCACAGCTACTTTATAAAACTGCGTTACAGGTAAATTCTGAATGTATCTCCAGTTTTCTGCTAAATCAAATGATTCGTAAATCCCTCCATCTGTTCCGACCAACAAATAATCCGGTTCTCCTTCTCTGAAAACAACCGTATGGTTATCCACATGTTTATTCACATTTTTAACATATCTGAAATTTTTACCACCATCATCCGTAACTAATAATCTGTTGTTTGCCAGATACACCCTGTCAAATGTATTCGGATCTGCATAAAGTTCCTGATAATAGTGAGGGCCGGTTCCTCCTGAAACTGTATTAGATTGTTTTTTCCATGAGGCTCCTCTGTCAGTGGATTTATAAAACCCTCCGGTACGCTGATTCAATTCTATGTCGGCATAAACAATATCCGGCTTTTGAGGAGATATTGCCAAACATATTTTACCTAAGTTTCCTCCAGGAAGCCCTTTAGTCAACTTTTTCCAGGTATTTCCTCCATCTTCCGATTTATAAATCCCTGAACCGGGGCCTCCGTTTACAATAGTTGCAACTGTTCGGTGACGTTGCCATGAAGCTGCATATAATCGATCCGGATTTCTGGGATCCATCACAATATCGGTAGCTCCTATCCATTCATTATCTCCAAGAGTTTGTTTCCAGCTTTTCCCTCCATCGGTTGATTTAAAAATTCCTCTTTCACCACCTTTACTCCATAAGGGCCCTTGAGCTGCCACCCAGATGATGTTTGAATTTTTGGGGTGAACAATAATTCTGGAAATGTGTTCCGATTGTTTTAACCCCATATTTTTCCAGGATTTTCCTCCATCTTCACTTTTATAAATGCCATCTCCATAACCTACATGTCGGCCACTTACATTTTCACCTGTCCCAACCCAGATGATATGCGGGTTGTTCGGATCTATAGTAACACAACCAATGGAATAAGAAGGTTGATGATCAAAAATGGGGTTAAAAGTAATTCCTGAATTAATGGTTTTCCATACGCCTCCGGAACCTACTGCTACATACCATATACTATTATTTTGCGGATGAATTGCTATATCTGCAATTCTGCCAGACATAAATGCAGGGCCGATATTCCTGAATTTAAGTCCTGAAAATGTTGATGATTTTAACTTGTTTTCAGATGATTTCTTTTGTGCAATGCCAGTAAATGCAATGAAAAAAAATGCAAATAAAAAGAGAATAATTTTCTTTTTCATAAGAACATAAATATTTGATTCATACCTAAGTCTTAAAGATAAATAAAACTATATATATAAAATTTTACGGTAGCTCTTCAATAATGTCTTATATGTAGAAAAATAAGATGGCGTATTTGTAAATCATAGCACTTTACAATACATTTGCTATATAATTGTACTGCCCAAACATACTAAATGGTAACTAAGCTACTTAAAGAGTGGTATTTATAACAAAAACCTATAAAACTATTATGAGAAAGAAAACTTTTCTGCTAACATCTTTCATGCTAGTAGCAGTGATGATGTTTAATGCTCAGTTATTTGCACAAATGCAAGAAGTAACTGAGGCTAATTATCGTGCGGCCGAGCGATTCTCGCCCGAAAAAATTAAAAAAATGGTATTTAGTACTTTTGTTCGCCCTAACTGGTTGGAAAGTGGTGATAAATTTTGGTACTCTTACAAAACCACGAATGGTGAAAACTTCTATATCGTTGATCTTGACAAAAAGTCAAAGAAATTATTATTTGACAATCATGAAATGGCAAGACAACTTACATTGATAACCAAAGATCCTTATGATTATCAGCACTTGCCAAGAATTAACCCTAAATTCAAAAAAGGAGATACTGTTTTTCAGTTCGATGTGACAAGCACTCAGGATGAAAAACCAAAGAAAGATACTACGAAAGTAGATGATAAAAAGAAAAAAGCCAAAAAGGATAAAAAGGATAAAAAGGGCAAAGATAAAAAAGGAAAGAAAAAGAAAGTTTTTCATTTAGAATATAATATTGCTACCGGGCAGCTTTACGAAAATAAAGATTGGAAAGAAGAAGAAAAAAAACCTATGTGGTTTAATGGTATATCCCCGGATAGTACTTACTGTGTATTTTCTAAAGATTTCAACCTTTATTATATGGATAAGGAAAATTATCTGAAAGCTATGGAAGATGAAGAAGACTCAACGATTGTTGAACACCAGCTTACTACAGATGGTATAGAGCATTTTGCATGGGGTGCCGGCTATAATTTTAATATGAATGATGATGAAGAGAAAATTAAGGAAGAAAAAGAAAAGAGAAGAGGAGCTTTTATAATCTGGTCGCCGAATAGTAAAAGATTTGTAATTACTAAAAAAGATAACCGTGCCCTTAAATCACTATGGGTTGTAAATTCTATGGCTCAACCCCGTCCCAAATTAATTTCTTATAAATATCAAATGCCGGGCGAAAAGGATCCAACTGAAATTGGTGTTTTTGTTTTCAATATGGATGATAAATCAGTGGATACCATTGATGTTAAAAGATTCAATAACCAAAGCATCCATATTCCTCGTAAACAAAGGGAATTTAAAGATCAGTTTAAAGAGTTCCGCCCTTCAGTTTGGTTATCTCCAAACTCAGATGAATTATATTTCTCCCGTCATAGTAGAAACCGTTATAATTATGAATTCTGCAAAGTTGATTTAAATACGGAAGAAGTTACTGTTCTTATTAAGGAAAGTATGAATACTTATGTTGAGGTAGCTACTCCAATTATGCTTGGTGGCGGTAAAGAATTCTTATTCATGTCTGAAAGAGATGGATGGTGCCACTGGTATTTATATGACGATAAGGGGAATGTTAAAAGACAGTTAACTAAAGGCCCATGGCACTGTATTGGTACTGCAAGGTTCTCTAGCTTTGGAGCTATTAAGTGTGATGAAAAAAACCGTATTTTATATTTTACTGCAAATGCACGTGAAGCAGGTGAAGATCCTTATTACAGACACTTTTATAAAGTGAGTTTAAATGGGGGTACTGTTACTTTATTGAATAAAGGAAACTTTAGCCACAGTGCTACACTTAGCGGAACTAACAGATATTTTGTAAATACATATTCAAGAGTGAATACTGCTCCTGTTTCTGAAATCAGAGATACTAATGGCAAATTAGTAATGAAACTGGAAGAAGCTGATTTAAATAGTTTATTTGCTGCGGGATATCAATTCCCTGAACCATTTGTAGCTAAAGCTGCTGATGGTATTACAGATATCTATGGTGTAATGTATAAACCATTTGATTTTGACCCTAATAAAAAGTATCCGATTATTGAGTATGTATACCCTGGCCCACAAACTGAAGCAGTAAATAAAACATTCAGTACCAGAATGGACAGAACAGATCGTTTAGCTCAATTAGGATTTATCGTTGTTACTTTAGGTAATCGTGGTGGCCATCCGGATCGTTCTAAGTGGTATCATAATTATGGATATGGTGATTTAAGAGATTATGGGTTGGCTGATAAAAAATATATTGTAGAGCAATTAGCAGATAAACACAAATTTATTGATATTGATAAAGTTGGAATTACCGGACATTCAGGTGGTGGATTTATGTCAACTGCAGCAATTTGTCAATACCCTGATTTCTATAAAGTAGCTATTTCAGGTGCTGGTAACCACGATAATAGTATGTATAACAGATGGTGGAGTGAAACGCATCATGGAGTGAAAGAAATCATCAATGAAAAAGATAGTACTTCTAAATTTGTTTATGCCATTGAAAAGAACCAGCAGTTAGCCAAAAATCTTAGAGGTAAATTATTATTGGTAACGGGTGATCAGGATAATAATGTACATCCGGGAAATACTTTCAGAATGGCTAATGCATTAATGAAAGCGAAGAAAAGATTTGATTTCTTTATCATGCCGGGTAGTGCCCATGGATGGGGACAGCATACTGAATATGGGTTCTGGTTATATGCAGATTATTTCTGCAAGCACTTAATTGGAGATTATTCTATTAGTACGGATATCTTCGAAATGAGAAGAGAACATAAAATGACTCCGAGTAAGAAAAGATTTAAATAGGAAGCTCTAACTTAAAAATAAAAAGTCTCTAGAATATCTGGAGGCTTTTTTTATTCCGTCATGCTGAACTTGTTTCAGCATCTCAGACGTCTCAGATGCTGAAACAAGTTCAGCATGACGGATGTATATTTATATTTTATCCGTCAGTTTTTGAACAATTCTCGATTGACTTAAAAACTCCTTAGCTGTTATCCTCATGACCGTATATCCGGGTATTGCTAATATCATTCCAGGAATACCTGCCAAACTACCTGCCATAATTATTACCAGAAAAATTTCTATGGGCCTTGCTTTAACACTATTAGAATAAATGAAGGGCTGTAAAAGTAAATTATCAATTAAATTAGCAGCTCCAAAAGAACCTAAAACACCAAGGGTAAATAAACTGATTTGATCGTACAAGCCCTGGCTTAAAGCTGTTGCCAGTCCAAATACAACTCCTATAGTGGCACCGATTACCGGCCCTAAATAAGGAATAATATTCATTAAGCCTCCAAGAAAACCAATGATAAAGGCATTCTTTATGCCTAAAATGGTAAGGAAAATGGTAATTAAGGTCATCATTGATATAACTTCTATTAGCAAGCCAAGAAAGTATCTGCTTAATAAATTTTTCGTGACCAAAATAATATGCTTTATTTTTTCCAAATGTTTTGTCGGAGAGATTAATAAGATGAAATTCTCAAACATATGCTCATCTTTAAGAAAAAAGAAGGTGATAAAAAGTATTGAAAAAACTGCAATAAAAATGGTTCCGGTTGCACTTAAAAGGCTACTAAAGAAATTTGAGAAAGTTGCAAAACTTAATATGGATTCTAATTGAGTCTGTAATAGACTTTCAATACTTTCTTCTTCAGAAATTATATTGTATTGATTCAAAAAATCTTTGACTGCGTTAATAGGGTCCTGAAAATGAGTGATCACTTCTTTAATTTCAATCTGTGAAACTATATGAGCCTGAGAAGCAATGATCGGGACAAAAATCCAAACAAAGCCTACTAATGCGGAAACCATAGTAATTAATGTTAATCCTGCACTTAATGCGTGAGGCATCTTAAATTTCCAAAACTGAATTTTATCGAATTGTTTTACCAATGGATGCCCAATCATTGATAATACTGCGGATACAATTACATAAACCACAATGTTTGAGAAATACCATATCATAAATACGGCAATGAATAAAGTTAATCCGGCTATTATTATTCGATATATATTATTCATAGATGATGATTTTAGCTTCGGTTAATTCAGATTGATACGTAAAGTTAAAATTTTTTTAGTGTGAAAGGAAATAGGATAATCAATCCAATGGTTTAATCATCAAATTTTTTTAATTGTATTTGATCTCCATTAAATTCAACATATGTAAACCTGGTAATCCAATCACCAAGAACTAACAGTTCACTGTTTTTGTTAAGGTGCTCATGCATTGGAATATGACGATGCCCAAATATGAAATAATTGATTGCAGGATTTCGCTTTAAGATGTTATTACTGTATATAAACAACATTTCTTTTTCTAAGGGCAGCCAATTTTCAGGATCAGATTGTTTTTTAAGTTTTGCATATCGGCTTTTTTTCGAAAAGAAAAGTCCCATTCGGCTTCCTATGTCCGGATGTAGCCATTTAAACAGCCATTGGTTAATTTTATTCTCGAAAACTTTTTTTAAGAATTTATAAGAATGATCGCCAGGGCCTAACCCATCTCCATGGGCTAAGTAAAACACATGTTCATTCAATCTTGCTATTACTGGTTTTCTGTATAGCTGAAGCCCAACTTCTTTCCCCAGATAATCAAAAGCCCAGATATCATGATTTCCCCTGAATAAGTAAACCGGAGTTCCGGAATCCGTAATTTCAGCAAGTTTGCCAAGCAGCCTGATATAGCCTTTTGGTATGACTGTTTTATACTCAAACCAGAAATCAAACAAATCACCCATTAAGAAAATAGCTATAGCCTGCTCTTTAACCTGATCCAGCCATTTAATAATTTTTCTTTCACGTTTAAGACTTTGATTATAATCCGGAATACCAAGATGGAAGTCGGAAGCAAAGAATATGCTTTTGCCCTTTTCAAAATTTATCTGAATATCTGTTTTCAATTTCTGAATTTTAATACAATGATAATAAAAACAGCCGAGATTAAAGAAACAGAGCTGTTGAATTAATTTTAGAATATTAACATATTTATTCCATTTTAATTTGTGAGCCTGATTTCCAAAACGTATATTTATATTATGAAATCAATACTTCGTATTTTATTTGTTATCATTACATTTTCCTTACTAGGCCATGATCTTTTTGCTAAGCATATTATTGTATTAAGACATAAAAACAAAGTAAAGAGTGTAAAGCTTTATGTAAATAATATTGTTAAAATTAAGACGAATGATGCTGAATTTTTTGGACGTATAACTATGATTACAGATTACTCGGTAATTCTCAATAAGCAAATTGAACTTGAGACTGAAGATATTAAGCAAATAGCTATTCCCAGAAACCTGGCTTTACAGGCAAAAACAATTATTCCATTGGCAGGAGTTGCCTATGTAGGATTAGATGCCGGAAATCGAGCTATGAATGATGAAAAGCCTGTATTTGATAAAAGTACCGTAATGATAGGTTCAGGTATGGTATTGTCCCACTTTTTGTTTAGGCCTTTATCTTTTAAAAAAATAAGGCTTGGTAAGAAATGGAAAATGGAAATTATCAATTTGGGTGACTAAGAGACTGTTTAAATGTACTCCAAGGACGCCATCCTCTTTTCTGCAAATAACTCCAAATGTTTAATTTTTAAGTTATTTATGATTTTAGGATGGCGTCCCATAGCCGTAAAGTTAAGGGATTTTTTATTTGGGATATTTTATGTATTGCCTGTCTAAGAGGCTCTATAAACAAGTTCATTGTCGTCCGGTAAAACGAATAGCTTCCTAAAAGGCTCCGCTCGACGCATCATCCCGAAGTTTCAGGACAGGATGACATGGAGGGTTCACTGGCTGTAGTGATTAAGATGATTAAAGGCTTTTATTTCTGTAGAACAATAAAAGTCAATGATATAAACAGCTTAACTTAAGGCCTATGGGAAGCCATCCCCTCGATGTTGATTCTTTAATTAAATATTTTAAACGACAGAAATGTCTACAAAGGAGGGGATCGTTTCCCTTGTGTTACAATCCGCTAATATTAAGCTTGTTGCAGGAATTTGTCATTGGTAGCGCAGAAGAAACTCCTTGCAAACTAAACACAGTTTGTTAATATCATTGTTTAATTAACGATAGAAAGCTAGCTAAAAGATTCTTCGTTATGCTCAGAATAACAATCCATAAAATCTCTGTTTTCTCAATAATTTTCAAATTGTCAATCACCCTCTTCCCAAATCTTCCTGTTCCATTATTAAAAGCATAATATAATTAATACCTAATAATATATTCATGGAGATTCAATTCAACATAGCGCGTTTAATCTCTAAAAGTTTCGCCCAAACAATCACTACTTCTGAAAAAGAAGAGCTAAAGGTTTGGCTTGACCGCGACAAGAACAATCAAGCTTTATTCGAAAAAATTCTAAAAGAAAAACATCTGAATAAAAACATTGAAAATCTAAAAAAATATGATATAAGATCTGAGTTAAAAGATATACATCAAAAAATCAGAGTTAATCATCCAAAAAGAATTAATATTTCTCAGATTCTTCGTTATGCAGCAGTGATAATACTTCCAATAACATTAGCTGCTTATCTATATTTCATAGGATTACCAGAATCATTATTAAACACTGAACCCATTACAATAAATCCAGGTACTTCAAAAGCACTGCTGATTACAGACTCTAATCAATCATATCATTTAGGAAATGATACCGTATTTTCTATTCAGGATAGCTTAGTTAAAATTAAAAGTACCGGAAATGCTTTGATCTATACAAAATCTGAGCATAAATCTCGAATTAATAAAAGGGAGGTGATTCACCGTTTAATCGTGCCCCGTGGTGGAGAAAAGTATGTGGAGTTTTCTGATGGTAGCAGAATGTGGGTAAATTCAGCATCTGAAATTACTTATCCGAAAGAATTCATAGGCAAACAAAGAAATATTGAAGTAATCAAAGGTGAAATATATCTGGAAGTAGCCCATAATGCTGAAAGGCCTTTCTTCGTAAAATCGCAAAAAGGAATTGTTGAAGTATTGGGAACTTCATTTAATATCAGGGCTTATGAGGATGAAGAAAACAATATCACAACTCTGGTTGAGGGTAGTATAAAAATCCAACATCGGTTTGATGATCAATCTGCATTGGTATTAGCACCGGGTCAGCAGGCTTCAATTAAATCAGTGAATCACAGAATAAAAGTAAAGAATGTTAATACATCTCACTATACAGCCTGGAAAGATAACCGATTTGAATTTCACAAAGAACCTCTTGATTACATCATGAAAAGTATTAGCAGGTGGTATGATATAGATATTTATTTTATTGATGAAGAGGTTAAAAGATATTCATTTTCCGCGCGTTTGGATAAATATGATGAAGTAAATAAACTTATTGAAAAAATAGAACTAACTAAAAAAGTAAAAATCAAAATAACAAAGAAAGGAATAGAAATATCAAAGTATAACTAAAGATAAAGCACTAAAAAATATGAGGAATGCAGCCACATCCCTCATACTAAAAAATCATCCCGATCCCGATAGCTATCAGGACGGAACAATTATTAACTAATCTCAAAATTATGAAAAAAAACTTAACCGGTAAAGTCTGGAGAATATCACCCGGGCTTCTAAAAAATTTACTGATTATGAAGGTAACAACCTTATTACTTCTGATAAGTTTTAGCAGTCTGGCTGCCGGAGTTTACTCCCAGTCAAAAACGTTTGACTTTAAAATGGAGAAGGCCAGTGTTGAAAGCATCATTCAATTGATTACTGAGCAAAGCAAATTTAACTTTGTTTATAGTAATGATGATTTACAAGGGCTAAAAGAAGTGAGCATTGATGTTAAAGCAGCTAATATTGAGGAAATATTGGATACTTGCTTAGAAGGTTCAAATCTTGAATACCATATTTTGGATCAAGTGATTATAATCTCTCCAAAAGAAAAATTTGAAAAAGAAATACAGGAATTTACAGATAGAGAAATTAAAGGAAAGGTTACAGATTCAGAAGGCAGTCCATTACCAGGAGCAAGCATCCTTGAAAAAGGAACCCTTAACGGGGTTACTACGGATACAAACGGAAATTTTACGCTCACAATTTCCGGGAGTAAATCCGTATTGAAGATTAGCTTTATTGGGTTTACGCCCCAGGAAATTACCGTTGGAAACCAAACCACTATTAATATTGTATTACAAGAATTCTCCACCAGCCTTGATGAAGTTGTAGTGGTAGGCTATGGTACAACTTCCAAAAAAGATTTAACAGGTACGGTTTCCTCTGTTAAATCAAAAGATATACAGGAAATTAAGTCTCAAACCATTGACCATGCCCTTACAGGCAGAATGGCAGGCGTTCTTGTACAGAGCAGGGGTGGACAACCAGGTGTCGGAGCAATTGTGCAAATCCGTGGGTTGAATCAGATGCGCGGGGATAACCAGCCATTATATGTCGTTGATGGGGTGCCTATTATAATAAATCCAAGATCTGATAAAATAGTAGGAGTAATAAATAGAGGAGAAAGAGAAAACCCTTTACTGGCAATCAATCCTAATGATATTGAGCGTGTTGATGTATTGAAAGATGCCTCTGCTGCCGCCATTTATGGTTCACGGGCAGCAAATGGAGTGGTCATTATTACAACAAAACGTGGTAAAAGAAACCAGGCACCCCGTTTTTCATTTACAGCCACAACAACTATTCAAAACCCAGTAAAAAAATATGATTATTTAAGTGCTCCTGAATGGATTGACTGGGTGAAAAAAAATGCACAGGGAAATCTGGACAATTCAATTTATCCCGAATCGTTGTGGCACATTGTTCATAGCGAAGAATTATCCATTTTAAATAATCCGGATCACTTTGGCACTGCCAATACCGACTGGCAGGACCTGATCACAAATAAAAATGCCTTATGGCAGCAATATAGTATGAATGTTACCGGGGGATCTGAAAAAGTAAACTACCTGGTATCCCTTGGGTATTCCGACCAGGAAGGAGTTATGATAGAAAATGACTTTAAGCGCTATAACTTCAGTACAAACCTGGATGCCAACATAACCAACTGGTTTAAGGTTGGTACCTCATTAAACTTTAATTATTCAATTAATAACTCTAAAGGGTTTAATACATTTGACCAAGCGAAATTCAGGCCGGATCTTGCAGCCTATAATGAGGATGGTTCATACGCTAGATATATTGGTTTTTTGGGAGTAGAAGTAAATACCCTAATTGGAGATCTTATGGGAAAAAGAAACAGGGCAATTTCTAATAACCTGTTTGGATCAGTTTATGCAGAGATTAAGATTATGGAAGGCCTGAAATTTAAATCCCGGGTAAATATTAGTTTAAATAATGATCATATTGAAAATCGACTCACTGCAGAAAATAATATTGTGTATGAGATTTATTATTCAAAGCCAGGGGCAACCCTAGTTGTGAATCGAAACCATTATTGGTCCGCTGCATTTGAAAACACCTTAAGTTTTAATAAAAAATTTGAAAATGGGCATAAGATAGATGCTGTAGCCGGGCTTTCATGGAACCGCAACCGTCATAATGCAGAAAATCAGTCATATAGGGGCTTTCCAGATGATTTCATTTTGGTTGATATTAATTCTGCCAACTTTTTTGAAAGTGCCAACAGTGAATCACTGGAACAGGGGCTGAACTCTGTTTTTGGACGTATTAATTATAATATTAAAGATAAATACCTTGCCACCTTTACCGCTCGAAGAGATGGATCTACCAAATTCGGCCCGGAGAACCAATACGGCTTCTTCCCTTCAGGGGCACTTGCTTGGAATATGCACAATGAAGCCTTCATGGAAAAGCTCGACTTTATTACTTTATTAAAGTTAAGAGCAAGTTTGGGGGTGACCGGTTCCGACAACCTCCCTTCTTTTTCTTACCTGTCATATTATAAATCATTGGATAATAACTATACTTATTATGATGGCACTAATGGTATTGTAGTTTCCGGTGTCCCAAATACAAGAATCAGATGGGAAGAAACCAAACAATTGGATATTGGCCTTAATTTTGGATTGTTTGATAACCGTTTGACGGGGGAGATTGTTTATTTTGAAAAAAACACCTCGGGTATTATTCTCAATGTTCCAATTACTTATCAAACCGGTGCAAAATCCTGGAATCAAAATGTTGCAGATGTTTCAAGTAAAGGATGGGAATTTTCCTTAGGTGCAGATATTATCAGGAGTACTGATTTTAGATGGTATTCCTCATTTAATATTTCGTTTATAGAGGGACAAGTGGAAAACCTTTACAATAGCAACGATATTTACACCTCTGGTGTTATTGAAGGTCACCCTATAGGAACAACCATAGGTTATGATGTGATAAAAATTGCACAGACTCAAGAGGAAATCGATGCTCTAAATGCTTCGGCAGGGGGTCTTTATCAAAGCACCTTAATACAGCCGGGTGATTATATTTTCAGGGATGTAAATGGAGATGGTAAGATTAGCCCTGATGACAGGATCCCGCTAGGGAATATGAATCCCGATTTCTATGGTGGCTGGAACAACCGCCTCAGTTATAAAAACTGGGATTTCAATATGAACTGGGGATTTTCTAAAGGTGTTCAGAAAATTTACACTCATATTTATTACAATCTATTTTATGTTAGGCTAGACCGTAATACAACCTCTCATGTATTTGATACATGGACCCCTGAAAATCCCAATGCTCCTTATGCACGCTATGGATCACCAACTCATTGGGCAGACTATGAAATTAATTCACGCGCATTAGCATCTGCAAACTATATAAAATTGAGGTCCTTATCCATAGGGTATAATCTGCCCAAGCGTTGGTTCGGCAATAGCGGCATTAGTGCTGCCAAAATAATTTTAAGTGGAAACAATTTATTAACAATCAGCAATTATCCAGGTATGGACCCAGAAGATGTTATACGTACAACCTCTACCGAATCTTCAATCTACTCCTACGATAATGGGAATTCTTATCCAAATATCAGGACATTTAGCCTTTCATTAAATGTTACATTTTAAATAATTGCAGGAAATTTAAACTTAAAAGAAATGAAAAAAATAATTTATATATATATTTGGCTGTTAAGTACAGTAATAATATTTAACGCCTGTGAACTGACCCAGGATCTTGATGAGTACAAACCCCTTTATTCCCTGGATGCCGAAACGGCAATCGTTGATGAAAAGTCTTCAGAACTTGCTTTAGTTGGGGTATATTCTACATTCAGAGTGACGAGTATTGGATCTCCTATGCTATTTGCAATACCGGAATTTTTTGCCGGTTTTGCCACCGCCCATTCTGTTTATTTCTCTTCCTATCCCGAATTTAATGGATGGTTATCCAATAACCCCATCGTTTCAGGAACACTATTTCAAGAGGGTGCTTACATCACAATGTATGATTTAATTAACAGATCAAACTGGTTAATTGAGAACGTAAATGCCTTGGATGAGAATGTTTTTAATAATCCCAACAGAAAAAATGAAATCATTGCAGAGAGTAAAATCCTCAGGGCAATGGGTAATTTTTATTTATTAAGACTATTCGGTCAGTTTTATGATGTAAACTCCGAATATGGGATTGCTTTAAGAACTTCCCCGGCAAAAGATGCAGTTGCACTTCCAAGAAATTCGGTTTCCGAAACCTATGCAGCTATTATTGAAGATCTTAGTGAAGGGATCGTAAATGCCCCTGCATTGAGATCCAAACTATATACTAACCAAACTTTTGCCAAAGCATTCAAGGCCAAAGTACTCTTGTATATGGGACAATATGCCGAGGCTGCTACACTGGCAAAAGAGTTGATTGACAACCAGGACGCTAATTTTGCCTTGGAAGCAACATATGATGGGATCTTTGATGATAAAGATTCCCCCAATATTTATGAAAGTAGCGAAGTATTATTTGGTACAGGAGGAGAGAATAACAAAGATCCTGTTGGAATGGGGTCTTATCAATCCCATACAGTAATTATTGCTCCACGGTATTATGAAATTGCAACCACTTCTTCTATTACAATTGACGGGCAAACTATCTTATATGATGAAGACAGGAGCAATAAGACACTGAAAGATCATCTTTTATTTACAGGAAGTTATTATTCATCTAAATATACTTTTTTTAGAACAACTGGAAATTATGAAATGATTTATCATATGAGAATGGCAGAAGTATATTTGGTATATGCAGAAGCTGCAGCAAGAGCAAACTCAAGTGTAACTCCCGAGGTATTAGAAGCATTAAATGCAATCCGAACCAGGGCCGGAGCTACAACAACAGGTGCGGATGGATTTGAAACCTATCCCGCTACAATTAGCTATGAGCAATTCTTAGAAGCTGTTAGAATGGAAAAACTAATTGAACTAAACCGAGAAACCGGAGAGTTCTGGTACGATATGGTAAGATATGATTTTCTGGATGGTTTTGGAAGCGGTTTCCAGGTATCGGATATAAAAGCCAGTGCTACCAATCCTGATAAATTTATTCTTCCAATCCCTTTGGAATCTATAGATGCTAGCAATAATGTTGTTGTTCAAAATCCCGGGTATTAAACAATAATAAGGAGGCTGTCCAAAAAGTGTTCCCAAAAGTCGGGGTGCGAATCTGTTTGCAAAACTATTGAGCAGATAGATAATTTAGTATCTGCTAGTTGTTGATTCGCGCCCCGACTAAAAAACACTAAAAAAAACAATGCTATCCTTTTTGGACACACTCTTAACTTAAATTCTATTTTTCCAAAGCTCATTTTGACTATAAGCAAAACTTTGCGGATGCATTATCCTAAAAATCAGCGGATAAAGCAGAAAAAAAATTCTTGAAAGACTCGGTTAAAGTAATAAAGGTCATGATGAAAGATAAAAAATAACCATACTTTCTATGGACATTATACTTCAATATTAAATACGAAAACCATAAATAAATAAAATAAAAACAATACAATTATGAAAAAAATCATTTTAATTTTAGCAATGATCATAGTTGGTTCGGCTATGTTTGCACAAACACTTGGAGAATTGATCCTTATCGAATCCAATGGAAAACCCATTGAATATAATCGTCCATATGTTGGCCCTGCAATTTACGACCTTGATAATGATGGACTAGATGATCTGATCACCAGCGATAAATACGGTAATTTAAGGTTTTATAAAAATGTCGGAACGAAATCAAATCCCAAATACAATGGTTTTGAATTTATTATAGCCGAAGGAGAAAAAGCTCAAATTGAAAACTGGTGATGTACAGCAGTTGCTCCACAGTTTGTGGACCTGAATGCAGATGGAAATATTGATCTGCTTGGAGAAGGTTATGCCGGTTTTACTTATGTGCTTTGGGGGCAAAAAGATGGAAGCTTTAAAAAACCTGTGATACTTAAGGATAAATCAGGTACAGATATTCATCTTGGAATGTATTATGATTTTAATAAGAAAGCTTATATCGGTGACCGTAGAAAAAGCGGAGATAAAGGAGATTTTGCAAAAGCGCATGATTGGGACAGTGATGGGGATTTGGACCTGATTATTAGCGGGATCAATGGTGCCTGGTTACGGATAAATGAAGGAAGCAAAAAGAAACCCGTTTTTGCAACTGAAAACATTCATATCCTTAAAAAGCATTATGCAGATGCCTTTGTAGACTGGGATGGGGACGGCCTTTGGGATATCATTGGCGGTGATAAAGACGGTGGTGTTTATTTCTATAAAAATATAGGCAAGAAAAGAAAACCTGCCTTTGGTAAAGCGGTATGCTTACTTTCCCCTGAAGAATTTGCAAATAAGGAATATGGAGGATATAGTAGTTTAAGCCAGGTAGCTGTAGCGGATTATAATCATGATGGTAAGCTTGATTTGATTATAGGGAATAAGAATTTTATAACCAATGCCGATACAGAATTTACGAATGAACAACTTAATAAGGAACGTAAGAGATTATTAGAGATACAAGAAGTGAATAATTCCAAAATAATGAAATTCATAGATAAGTATAAGAAAAAATTCGGTGAAAAATATATGGAGGAAATGATGAAAGATAGTAAGAAAGATAGTGTCCTCAAGAAAATATATGATACCTCCAGAGAAATAGGAGATGGATTGAGTAAAATAAGAGCTCAATATAAATGTCATGGTTTTGTTTTTGTAAGCCTACAAAAATAGGAGATTGATTCCAGGCCATAGAGTTTAGAAAATAAAATATTCATAAAGACTCCTTTTAGTACTCTTACAAAATACTAAATACAGACTGTATTTATAATTAACAATGATATAAAAAATGATAAAATTCAAATCACACATAAGGCTTTTAATAATGTTATTATTCATTACATCCATTACATTCATTAAGCCTTTACAAGCACAGCAGGAAAATCCCTTTACCATTGAAACGATTTTCCAAATAGAAAAACTCGGCTCATCCTTTAATTTTTCTCCAAATGGAAAATATCTGGCATATACAATACAACGGCCACAATCATTTGCCAAAGCACATAATGAACCTTATTTATTTGGTAAAAATTGTTCGGATATATGGGTTGTTTCGACCAATAAGCTCAAACCGGTTAATATTACCCGTGGGTTTTCAGATAGTACCGGCTTTTGGAATCCTGTATGGTCTCCCAATGGGGATTACCTAACCATGCTATCCACAAGAAATACTGATAATGCAAGTCTTTGGATATGGGAAAAGCAAAGCAAACACTTAAAAATGATAAATCAAAACGTTAATAGTAACAGCGTGTTAAATTGGCTTTCCCGGGATGAGTTTATTTTTTATACCTTACCTGAAGGCCAAAAAGATATAATGAGGAACGTTCTAAAGTTAACACCAAAAAAATCAGGCGAGTCCCTGTCAATAGTCACACAGGGTAAAGAAGAAACTTCCAGTATTTTAGAAAGTGGATTTGCAGAAGATCTTTCATTACGGCCCCAGAAAAAACTAATTGTTTATAATGTAAAAACAGGGGCTTCTCATGTATTGGGGAAAGGAGGTTTCCAGGGAATATCCATTTCTTCGGATAAACAATTGATTGCCGCATTTAATGCAAGCACGATTCCCCCTCTTTCAGCAGACAGACTTTTGCAACGACCCTATAATATAAAATTTCAAATACGCTTATTTAACAGAAATAAAGAATTGGTTTCAAAGACCCTTTCAAAAGTAAAAACAGTAGTTAGAAAATCGATCCAATGGGCTGATGATGGAAATCAATTTGCTTTTCAGGGTTCCACAGATGTGAATAGTGATATAACAGCAACAGGGCCCGTTACCAGAAAGAAAACAAAAAACCTTAAAGGCGGGCCTATGGATATTTTTGTTTATTCCATAGATAAAGACCAGCTGAAAAAGATTTCTTTGCCTGATCACTTATCTCCTGTAAAAATGCCAAAGAAGATGTCTCATACCAAACTGAAATTCAAATGGTCCCCGGACAATCGTTTGATGGTTTACGCCAAAAATAAGGATGCATCTCAAAATGCTGAACCAAAAGTTCATTGGTGGATTCAAAGTAAAAATGGAAAATGGAAAAACCTGACTAAAAAATTGGACTCTCCCCCCAGGGACCTCTATACATGGGCCGATAAAAAATCAGTGATAGGCCTGAGTAAGGGAAATATTTGGAAGATCTCATTAGGTAATGGTAAAGTTGAAAATCTTACGGATACCTTTGATGGCCGTATAAACGCCTTAAGTTTTAGAAATGAAGATGCAAGCTTTGCAACCATTAATGTAAATAAAAATGGGAAAGAAGAATTGTATACCATGAACCTGCCTTCAGCAAAATGGGAATCCATATTAAAACCTGATGAAAGTGCCAAATTAGTGACTTTTTCCTCAGAAAGCGGTTATGGGGCCTTTACCATGGAAGATAGAAACGGAAGCTCTCTATGGCTGCAAGCAGCAGGTAGCAAGTCCATTGGAAAACCTTTGGTGAAGATCAATGATTTTTTAAGTAAGATTGCTAAAGGAGAAACTAAAAAGATCAAATATACCAGCCTGGAAGGGGATACTTTAAAAGCCTGGTTAATATTACCAACAAATTACGAAAAGGGTAAGACCTATCCGCTGGTAAGCTGGGTATACCAGGGCTCAGTATATAGTAATAGAGAGCCCACCTTATCAAAGCTAAACTTTAATAGCTCTTTAAATTTACAGTTATTTGCAAGCAAAGGTTATGCGGTCTTATTTCCAAGTATGCCCGGTAATATGGCCGATTATTTAAGAATGCAAAACGGGGTGATCCCGGCAATCAATAAAATAATTGAAATGGGGAT
Source organism: Bacteroidales bacterium (assembly GCA_028280405.1). Classification (GTDB taxonomy): domain Bacteria; phylum Bacteroidota; class Bacteroidia; order Bacteroidales. Next base: position 2,398 of record JANQLW010000009.1, on the reverse strand, counting down.
AGCCGACCCTGAAAAACTTGTGGTAATGGGACAAAGCGGAGGTGGTTATACCACCTATAGTTTTATTACACAAACCAATAAATTCAAAACTGCCATTTCTTTGGCCGGCATGTCTAATATGGTTAGCTATTGGGGACAACTTGATACGCGTGCCCGATATCTGGATTATGCTCAAGAGGATTATTTTCCGATGTCATATTCTGAAACCGGGGGGCATGGTTTAGCAGCAATCCCATGGAAAAACCCACAAGCTTACATTAAAAACAGTCCGTTTTTCTATGCTGATAGAGTTGAAACCCCGGTATTGATCATCCAGGGGGATTTGGATTATGTTCACATTCAGCAGGGAGAAGAATTTTTTAATGCTTTGTACAGACAGGGCAAACGTACCCGTTTTATCCGCTATTGGGGGGAAGGCCATGTGATCCAAAGCCCGGCCAATATTAAACATATGTGGAAACAAATATTTAAATGGCTAAAGGAAAATGATTGTGCACCGAATCAGTAATAAGCTAAAGTTAATTTATTATATGAAAGATAAAATAATACAAATGAAAACACTACAAAAACGATTGGCTTTACTTGTGATGGTCATCACGGTATTTGCAGCCTGTAATAAGACACCAAATTCACCCTTTACTTTAACAGGCACCATTGAAGGTGCTAAAGATGGAATCGTAGAAATCATGATGATTAAGGATAACCTTATCCATGAGGATACCGCCATAATGAAAGATGGCAAATTTGTTTATACCGGAGATTTTCCGGAAGCTGTCAATGCTAACCTTTTCTATACAGATGGGAACAAAGAGTTTCTTACAGCGGTTTACTTTGAAAACCCCAGTATGACGCTTAAGGGAAATATAAATGATATAAAAGCAACTGTAGTAAAAGGAGGAGAAGTTCAAAGCGATTATGATATGCTTAGAACGAAAACAGATAAATTGCGAAAAGAGTTTAATGAAAAGTATAAAATAGATGAAATTCGAAAGAAAATAGATGCTGCTTCCGGTGATACCAAGCAGGATCTCAAAATTAAGTATTATGATCTGTCGAATAAACTAAACGCTGAATATACTGCTGCTTTTAACGAGTTTATTAAAAATAATCCGGATAAATTTTATTCAGTTTTACTTACAAAACAACAAGCTTTGGGTAAAGAGGCCAAAGTCATTGAAGACTTATTAAATAGGTTGGATCCTAAATTCAATGATACGAAGATCGTTAAAGACCTTCGAGCTAAAATTGATAAATTGAATACAACAGATATCAGTATTGAAAACATGATCAAAGCTGAAAATGTAAGCTATACCTTAGACAAAAAATTTAATGGCAAAAATTATAAAGATGTTGTCTATCTGGGGGTATTTAAAAATGATAATATCTGTGCTTTGAAAAAAGATGGCACCGTACAGATTTTGACACCTAAAGGGGAATTTATTAAGAGTTTTAAAACTGATCTGGAAGGAGATCCAAGCGTATTGGCAGTAGGTGAAGATGATAAAATTTATGTTTTGGCCGGGATTACTGAAGTTTCCAAAAGGAAATTCAGGGGTAAAGAAATTGAATACAATAAACTTATAGGAGCAATATGTGCCGTATATTCTTCAAAAGGAGAATTAATAACTACATATAAGTTTAGAGATGCTATTTTCGCAACCGGAGCCAGAGTTAAAGGTGACGATTTAATTGTGGCTGATGCAAGACAGGCTAAGATTGTCATCTTAAATAAAGCTAACGGAGAGCTTAGATCCACGATTAAAGGTTTACGTCCATGTTGTGGAATATTGGATTTTAGTATTAATGATAAAAATGAGGTATTAGTTGCTAATTTAGGAGCATTCAGGGTACAGTCTTATGATTTTAGCGGTAAACAAATTGTAGCTTTCGGACAAAGAGGAAAAGCCATGGATCAATTTCATGGGTGTTGTAATCCTGTAAGCGTTGCTTACTTATCAAATGGTGCAATCGTAACGGTAGAGAAAAGCCCAACCAGGGTTAAGATATATAGTAAAGATGGAGCTAAACAAATTTTTGGTATTGAAGAATTAGTTAAAGGATGTTCTTATATTCCTATGATCGTGGATAGCAAGGATAATTTATTCCTGGCTTCGCCTGAAAAAGGAATGGTAAAATGTATCTCGATGAATGAATAGTGTAAATATCTATTAATTCTATCATTCATATCGTTAAAAAGCATTATACAGATGCCTTTGTAGACTGGGACGGGGAAGGTCTTTGGAATATCATAGGGGGTGATAAAGACGGCGGTATTTATTTCTATGCACTCCAGGGACGCCATCCCATAGCCGTAAAGTTAAGGGATTTTTTTATTTGGGATATTTTATGTATTGCCTGTCTAAGAGGCTCTATAAACAAGTTTATTGTCGTCCGGTAA
>JANQLW010000068.1 GCA_028280405.1 Bacteroidales bacterium | reverse complement strand
TGATCGGAGAAATTAAAAAAGAAATAGATTTTTGATTGCATATTGGTAAAAAATCAGCATATGCAATAATGATAAATGATGATGTTTTTTTATTATTATTCTTGTAACGTATTAAATTAATTTACTTAATATTTCAGACTCCCCAGTATTGTTACATCTATTGATTCTTATTAGATCAATAGGCATTATTATTGAAGATTTTGTGAAATAGGAATATTAGCTGAAACTCAATTCAATGATGGATTATTTATTGTGATTGAGGGGGCGAAGCTTTACGTGAGTATATACTTGATCATCGGTTTATTTCAGCTTTTGCAGTTGATTTAAAACAGAATAAAGCATTAATAAAAGCTTAAGCATCTTGAATTGCGGAGCAAGAGGTAGAATGCAAGGCTTTTTACGGCTTATGGAGTGATAGCACTTGGGAAGTTAAATAGTAAAAACTCACAGCGCCTAGCCTTACAAGGTGTGTGTGAGGGGCAATATCTTGATTAAGGTCTTTATTGTCCAAAGTGTTCATTATGCAGTTTTATAATTTATCCCGGATTTCATTAGCATTTCTTTTCAATAACATTAATCAATTGTTGAGTTGTAAAAGGTTTTTTTAAAACTTTGTATGCTCCTAATTTCTTTGCTGCTTTAAGATATTCATCAGCTGAAATAAGACCACCTCCGGAGATTCCTATGATCCTGACGTCCGGATACTCCTTTGAAAGTTTTATAATTAATTCTATTCCATCCATTTCTGGCATAATTATATCTGTAATAACCCATTCATAGGTTTTGGATTTTAAAAGTTCTATAGCTTTATTTCCGTTATCAGCCATATCCACACAATATCCTTTTAGTTTGAGTACTTTCTGTAAACCCTCTATAAAAGATATTTCATCATCAATAATCATAATCTTCATTTTTTAAAATTTTATCATTTATTATTGTTTGTTTTCAGGCAGGTAAATGCGAAATAAGCTACCTTCTCCCAGTTTTGTCTCAACTTCTATAAAACCATTATGTTGTTTAACAATATCTGATACGATTGACAATCCTAGTCCTGTTCCTTTACCTAATTCTTTGGTTGTAAAAAATGGATCAAAAATCTTTTTAATAATTTCTTTATCCATCCCTTTCCCATTATCTTGTACAATCAAAATAATCCATTGCTTTTCAGAAACAGAATCTTTATCAATAGTTTCTGTACGCTTAAGCTCAATATTGATTTTTCCTTTGTTTGTAATTGAATCTTTTGCATTGAGAATGAGGTTTAAGAGGACTTCTTCTAATTGAGTTTTATTACCCATGACCTTACAAGCTCTTTTAAAATTGAAGTTTAGCGTTATAGTGCTGGGCAAAATCGGCTTGATTGTATTGATAAAGTTTTCAAAAACTTTATCAAGATTAATTACTTTTTTAGAGGTTTTATTGTTCTTGCTATAGTCTAGTAATGCCCCCAACATTTCGCTACCTCTTTCTATGGCATTTCTGATTTGTTTTAGACCTTCTTTATTATTTGGTTCATAAAGCAGTAAATCAGTATATACGCTAATGATCTGTAAAATGTTATTAACGTCATGTGCAATACCTCCAGCAAGTTTACCAAGAGCCTCCATTTTCATCGATTGTATCATTTGACTTTCCATCTTTTTCTCGCTGGTAATATCTTTTCTTACTATAATGAAATTAATAATTTTACCTTTTTTATTTTTTACGGGCGAAATTATTTCATATTCCCAAATTATTTCACCGTTCTTTGTTTTATTTTTTACAATCCCTCTCCAGACTTCACCTTTTAAAATGGTCTTCCAAAAATTTTTATAATAAATAGGGTACTGAGGTGTTAATTTAAATAGTTTTATGTTCTTTCCGATTAATTCATCAGATTTATATCCTGACGTTAAATAAACCTGCGGATTGACATACTCAATGTTACCTTTTATATCAGTGATATAAACCGAAACGGCACTTTGTTCAATTACAATGTACCACTTCTTTAGTTCACGTTCGGTTTCTTTTCTAATTAGAATCTCATTTCTAAGTTTTCTATTCGTTTCTCTGATTTTTTCAGTTCTTTTGCTTACCTCATTCTCAAGATTATTTTGATAATCAATAAGCTTGATATTGTTCCTTTTGTGAATAATCGCATTTGTGATAATACTGGAGAGTATGTTGAGGAGTTTTACGCTATCAACAGAAAAATTTGTATACTTTTTAACGGCATCAAAACCAATGAAGCCGATAAGCTCATTTTTGAAAAACATTGGAACAACAATTATAGATTTAATGTTCTGCTCGAGTAAAATACGTTTTTCATTCTCAGCTTCTGTAGGTAATTTACCAATATTTGTAATATTGATGGTCTTGTTTTTTCTGAGTTGATCCATCCACCAGGGAAAAGCCTCCGAATCAAGGTCTTGTAAGATCTCAATTTGTGGTTTTATTCCGATGTTACACCATTCATGTGTATTATCCATTTTAGTCATATTAGCTTTGAAAAGAAAAACATAACTTCTGTCTACTTCTAACAACTTACCGACTTGTTTTAACGATTGGTTGATTGCTTTGTCTATTTTTGTATAATCAAGACTCAGAAACCTGAGTGCTGTTTTTGTCATTAACTCTTCAAATTGAAGCCTGTATGCTAATATTCTCTCTTGTTTTATACGATCACTTATATCTCGTGAGATTCCTATCCAGGCTTTTTCGGAACCCCATGTACTTTGCACAACTTTTGTTTCAACCGGTATCAATTCACCCTTTTTATTTTGGATTGGAATAGGACAGGATTTTACTTTTCCTGCAAACAGTTCCGCCATGATTTCTCTTGCTTCGAGTCTTTTGTTTGCAGGATGTAGCAATTCTACAGCAAGCCCTTGAAGTTCTTGTGAGGTATAACCGAGCTTTTGTGTCACACTTTTGTTAAAATGAATGATTTTTCCTTGCTTATTTACAATGAAAATAAATTCATCAATTGAATTAAAAAGCTTTTCGAGATCATTTTTGCTGTTTTGTTGTAAAACATTGAAATAAATTTTACGAAGCCCATATTTAAAAATTTTCAAACTTTTTTTTATACTTCCTTTCATAAAATTTACTTATACTAAGTCGCCCAATGGACCAAGGTTGATGTTTAAATCTTCATTTGTTAGCTTAAAGTGTTTTTTCAGTTCTTCCATCTTTAATTCCAACTTCATAAGCGCTTCTCCCAGGCATTCAATTTCGGTTTCGGTTAATGATCCTCCATCAACTCGCCGTATAGCTTGTTTTTCAACTAGTTTCCTTATTAGTTCAACTAATGATAATACCAGTTTTACTAAAGCTGATTCTGCATTGTTCGGATTCAACTCCAGTTTGGAACTTTCACTGTTTATTTGTTTTCCGATCTTTTCTGAGAGATCATCAATTGATCCCGAATTAAATAATAATTTATCTTCATTCATTGCTTATTGTTTTATAGAAATCCTAACAAAATTATAAGGTGGCCATGGTCCGGTTAGAACAAAATTTAAACGGGTATATTTATTTTGTAGATTCTTAACTAACTCAACCAATTCACCTTTCTTGCTTTTATCAAGCAAGAAAACCACATCGATCATATTTGTTGGATTTAGCATTTTTTTGAATTTGGTTATGGCATTGAGCCTGACAAGATATTCCTTAATCTCTGAAATAGGTTTATTAATAAAATGTAATACCAGTTCTTCATCCCTATGTTCTTTTAATTTCATGAGCACATAGTCTTTGTATGCTGAATTTTTTTTCGCTGTACCTATTTTTAACTTGTTTTCAGTAACATCTTCTAGTCGTTCATTTAGTTCTGATTTTAATTTATCAAAATCATAAAATATTTTTAATCCAAATTCATTTTTATTTTCCACTTTTTTAAGATTCTGAACAATCTCTTTTTCATTTCTTTTGAGCATATTCCGAATGGAGTCATCCGAATCCATAACAGAACCGTAGCGCATCGGAAGAAGGGTAAATTCCCATGCCAGTTTTTCTATTACATTGGCATATTCAATAATTTGTGGCCTACCTCCAATAAGATCATCTTTTTTAATGCTCCCTACTACTGCACAAATTCCATTGCATGTAATGGAGTATAAATCTTGATTTAACATCCCTTTTATGGTTGTTAAAAATGAATTTACTACCTCAAGGCTGTTTTGGGTTAGCAATACAGCATAAATTATTTTTTGCATACCAATTCAATAAATTATTATTTGATACCGATTTTCTTAATCCGAAAATGTCAGGATTTTAAAAAACGGGATCAATCTGTTAGTTCAACGTGTTTTAATTGCTCCATTGTTTCAACCGAGCTTAACATTAGTCTTACTCCCAAATATACCAGGTCGATATCTGCTACAGAAATAACGATATCTCCGCTAAGGATTACTCCTTTATTCAGGACTCTGTCAAGTAGTTCCAGAATACTAATATCTTTCGATCGTTCAATAATGTTATCGTGCATTATATTTTTTCTTTTATAGAAACAAAACTAAATGGAGGCCAGGGACCTGTTACGTCAATAAACAAGCAGGAATTTTCATCTTGCTTGTTTAGCTTGTAAATCATATCTTTAAATTTTTCTGCTTTATTTTTTCTTACTAAAAAATTTGCATTGAGTATCATAGTATCCTTTCGCCCTGTAATTTCTTTTGGGATCAAATTATTAAGATTAGCAGAATCACTAAGATTTTTAAACTTGTCATAATAAATCTGGCCGTATTTTTTGCAAATCCGGTCCATTTCATTTTCCACAAATTCTGTCTTTTTTCTTTTTAAAAGAAATGCCTTTCCTGGTGAACTTGCCATAATCTGTTTTTCCATCACAGCAGCCTCTTCACTGAATTTGTCAATCTGTTTGCTTAGCATATGGCGATCACAATATATTTTCATTGACCATTCTTCTTTTTTTTCGATATTATGAAGATTTTTGATCAAGGAATCAGTATATTCATTTATGAACTTTTTCAAACCTTCTTCGGTATGGTAGATAGTTCCCAATTTAAATGGAACCACTGTACATTGTTCCATCAGCAAACTAATAATGCTAATATGTTCTCGTGCATGTGTATCAACCCAGTTGATATCCGAAAGATTTCTTTTAAGATTATCTTCTGAGAATTCATTATTTGAAACCAGTTTTACGACGGTATAGAATTCGTTGTGCTTTATACAATTCAGTCCTTTAAATTCTGCATTTAACGAGAATTCAAAAGGTCTATTTGAGATACAATAAACATATATGAGTTTATTTTTCATCGTAAAAGATTTATTTAGTTCAATTAGACTTCAGTATTCATATCTTCAAAAGAATTCAGGCGTTTATAGGAGATAACTTCAAGATTATCATCCAGGCTAACCGAATAAAAAAGCCGAATCTTTTTGGGGGGCAGGTTCAACGATTTCAAAAAGGTATCATCTTCATAAACCTCTGCCACAACTTCCCAGTTTTGATTTACTTTTTCAATTTTTATAGCCTTTGGATCATAGCAGTTAATTTCCTCTCTCAGGAAGTCAATGCTTACTTTTTTAACTTCGATTATTTTGCTCATTTTACATGACCTTTGTTTTTTTTACACTTTGGATATTTAAAAGCATCCGTTTTTTTACTTCTACTTTTGTATAAAGACATTTTGTTATTGTTTTTCTTTTTGGGCTCTTATGTTTTCCAATAGTTTTAATAGCTCATCTTCCCTTTTATCATATTCTTCTTCATCAATTTCATCCATTTCGAATTGTAATTGTAATGCCATAAGCTTTTCCTTAATAGCACCTTCATCCGATATTTCCTGTTCTACCAATTCGTTAATTTTCTTCCCCAGGTAAATAACTCCTTTTAACGGAGCAAGTAATATATCATCGATTAAGAACATCTTCAATGCTTTTAGTGCTAATTACAAGATTAACAAAATTGTAAGGAGGTAAAGTCCCCACATATTTATACCTTAGTAAATGGCCGTTTTTTTCATCCAGTTCATCAACCGCCTTATCGAATTTTGATTCAGCACTCTTTTTGATGAGAAATGCAGCATTAAGTAACATTTGTTCACTAAAGCTATCGTTGATTTTTACTTCTTCAGCCAGAGGACTTAATACCTCCAAGATTTCATTTTTATAATGCTCAGTTTCATGCTGTAATGCCTCAGCTATCATCTTACCTATTTTTATGCGTTGATAATGGGTTTTATCAGCAGGCAGTTTGAGCAGTTTTTCTTTCAAGTTCCTGATCTCATCATATTTTTCAAGAATATTTTCGAGCATTGTATTTTCTTGTATTAGGACCTTGATCCCCAGCTCTTTTTTATCTTCCATTTCGTTTAGCAATTCGCTGAATTTATGGTAGTCTTTTTTAAGGATGATGTCGATAGCATTACCTTCATCTTGAGAAATGGTTGAAAAACGCACCGGTAGAACAGTAAATTGTTTCATAATCTCTTCAAGAACTTTTTCGTGTGTGATCAAGTTTACTCTACGGGCTTCATATTGGATCACCGGAGAATTGCTTACAATGGCAGAAATATCCTGAAAATTAATTCCATAAACCTTTTCAGCCGGGTTTCCCATACCGATATGGCCGAAATCAATGGAACCGGTATGCCTTATAATTCCATAGATATACTTTCCTTTTTTGGGAGTTTCCAATTTATTATTCATCGATTTTTTTTGCGTTGTTGTTTTCATAATTCCCATCTTTCAGGCAGAATTTTAAGTTCAATAAAATTAAAGATCGGTAGCTGGGTTATATAAATAAAGTCGCTTCGGTCCTGATACCTTAAACCCAGATCAGACATAATATTATCAAATTCAAGTTCTCGTCCGCTGTTTACTAAAAATGCGGCATTCATAAATGTGGCATCTCCATTTATTTGGTTATGCTTATAATCGAATGCAGATCTTCGCAATACATCAGTGATTTGTTCTGCCTCTTTTTCTTTCTTTTTAATCAGTGCTTGTTTAACAAGATTACCCGCTTCTTCAATTTTGAGATTTCTTTTTTTAGGATCATCCAGTTTTTTAATATCATTTTTAATGTTTTGCAATTCAATGGATTCCTTATCAATTTCTTTATATATCATTTTCATGTCTTTCCAGATTCCTCTGACATTCAGTTCTACTTTATTCTCGAATTGACGGAGTAATTCCATGAATTCATGATACCGCCTGTTCAGTAAATTTCTTATTTCATCAGGGGTTGCTGCGATAGTGCCGAACCTGACAGGCAATACGCTATTGAATTCTTTCATCACTGCTTCAATTACTTTTTGATGTGCAAGTATATTTTCCGGATTGACAACAAATTTGCTAAGCGGGTGGTTACTCACTACCATACATAAACCCTCAAACCCGATTGTTGTGACGAGATCATCGCGTCCGCCAATCCCAATAGGTCCTAAATTGGTATCATATTCTGATTCAATGATACAGTAAATATATTTTCCGTCTCGTTGCATATTAGTCTTTTATTGTCATTGTTAACAAGTTTTTGTTTTTTTCGTCACTTATGAATGAAATGGACTCGTCTTTTGAGTTTATTTCCAATGTTGACAGATAGTCCAAGAGGATTTTATATGCATCTTTTATGGCTTTAAAATTTTCTTTATGCTCGATCCCTCCATTTTTATCAGGATGAAACTGTTTTGCTTTTTCCAAAAAGGATTTTCGAATTTCGTTTGCCGAGGCGGTATCCTGAATCCCAAGTAAATCTTTAGCCATCCTGACTTGTTCGGGTTTAATTTTATTTAGCTCGAGGGTATAAAAGCTATAGCATGGCAAAGGGCCCACGAGTTTAAAATTCACTTTATCTTCCCATTTTTCATTCAGTTGGTTGATCACTGATTCGAATTGAACTTCATCTTTCCTTTTTAAAAGGAAGGCCGTATTGGTGATCATTGTATCATTCATTACTTCATGTTTTTTATAATCTACAAAGAATGCGGACAGGGAATCTAAAATATGTTTCTCTATTTCTACCTTCTTTTTTTCAAGTTCTTGTTTAACTAGACGACCTATTTCCTGCATCTTATTTTTTGTGAGCTCTTTGTTGTTTTTCTGATACGATTGCTTAAGCCCGACAATGTTATCTTGTTGGGATATTTCATTAAAAACCTCTGAAATATTATTCCATGTTGTAACAAGGTCAATCTCTATCATATTTTCCATCTTTTGAAGAGTATCACAGATTAGTTCATAGTGATTTTCCAATACTATTAGTACCTCTTTCCGGCTGTTAACAATGCTTCCCAGACGCATCGGTAAGATCATTGAAAAGCCTTTTTCCATCAATCCTTCAGTTATTTTTTGATGATGAATAAGCATGTGAGCCAGTAAATCTCTTGAAAGATTTTCTAAAGACCGATGCTTGGTTTCAGATACAACTGCAGAAATATTTTGGTAGGGGATGACAAATAGTCCAAGTTCTTCCAGTTCAATAAACTGAAGAGGCGTATAAAAATTTGGAATTATTCCGTAAATATAGATTCGTTTGTTTTCCATCCTGTTTCTACTTTATGAATTTATTTTGCTTTACGATCAGTTGAATGGCTTCTTCAAAATGTTTTTCGTTAATAACAATTCTGTTCGTCGCTGAAGATTTTATATTGTTTTCTATGAACTTACGGATTGCCAGTAATGATGCCTTTCTGCAAATGAATTCAATATCGGCTCCAACCATTCCTTCGGTCTTCGTAGCGAGTTTTTTTAGATTTAATTTTTTTTCAACTGGTTTATTTTGTGTATGAATGTGAAAGATGATCTCTCTGGTGTTCAGATCAGGTTTAGGTAATTCAAAGATTAGATCGAAGCGGCCTCTTCTGAGGAGCGCAGGATCAATCAAATCAATTCTGTTGGTTGCTGCGAGTACAATAACACCTTTTAGATCTTCGATCCCGTCCATTTCAGTGAGAAACTGACTGATCACTCTTTCCGGAACTCCGCTTCCGGCCTCTATTCCGCTTCTCATTGAAGTGAGACTGTCGATTTCATCAAGGAATAGAATGGTCGGTGCTGCTTGTTTTGCCTTTTTAAACAGTTCCCGGACTGCTTTTTCTGATTCTCCAATGAAACGGTTCATTATTTGCGGGCCTTTTACCGAAATGAAGTTTATCCCACTTTCGCTTGCCAATGCTTTGGCAAGGTAAGTTTTTCCCGTACCCGGTAGCCCATGAAGTATAATTCCTTTGGGAGGTTTAGTATCGGTTTTTAGAAATAACTCGGGGTACTTCAATGGCCATTCAACAGCCTCTTTTAATGTTTCTTTTATTTCGTCAAGCCCGCCAATATCATTCCACTTTACATCCGGTACCTCTACAAATACTTCTCTTATTGCTGAGGGCTCAATCTCTTTCATAGCATCCAGAAAATTGTCCATTGTTATTTCCAATTCCATTAATTTTTCGTACGGTATGGATGCAAGTTCAAAATCGATTTGAGGTATTATTTTTCTCAAGGCTGTCATGGCTGCTTCACGTGCCAGAGCTTCCAGATCAGCTCCAACAAATCCATGCGTGATTTCTGCCAGTTTTTGAAAATTCACATCTTGAGATAAGGGCATTCCTCTTGTATGTATGTATAGAATTTCAAGCCTGCCTCTTTTATCAGGAATTGAGATGGATATTTCCCGGTCGAAGCGTCCCGGACGTCTTAAAGCGGGATCAATGGTATTGGGAATATTCGTAGCACCAATAACAATCACTTTTCCACGTGATTCCAATCCATCCATAATTGATAACAACTGAGCTACGACCCGTTTTTCAACTTGTTTTTCGCTACCGATGTCTTCTCTTTTCGGAGCAATGGCATCTATTTCGTCAATAAAAATAATAGATGGTGAGTGAGCCTGGGCCTCCTGAAATATTTTTCGGATACGACTCTCGCTTTCACCATAATACTTCCCCATGATCTCCGGTCCTGATATGTTCACAAAATAAGCATCTGTTTCATTTGCTACAGCCCTGACAATAAGTGTTTTTCCGGTTCCGGGAGGCCCATAAAGAAAAACCCCCTTGGGAGGCTGAACTCCCAATCGTTCGAATACTTCAGGGTATTTAAGCGGTAGTTCTATCATTTCTCTGATGCGTTGTACCTGTTTGGATAATCCACCAATATCTTCGTAGGTTATTTTGTGTGATGATTTTCCATTTTCTTTAACCAAATCAAGTTGTATTTTTGTGTCAGGGTGTATGAGTACTACTTCTTGGGGTGAAGTTCCGGAAACCGAATAATCAATCGAACGCGACCCGAATAAAGTAGCTCTTATCTTATCTCCTTTTATGATTGGCAGGCCACTAATAAGTGAACCGATATATTTGACATCGTTTGATTTGTTGTGTGAACCTGAAATATTGTGTGGTCTGAGTTTGATTTTGCTTGCCAAATGGAATGGTGTTTTGCGAATCTTTACTTTTTCATCAATTCCTGTTTGAGCATTTTCCCTGCTGATTCCATCTATTTGGATAATACCTTTATTCCTGGCCTCTGAAAAACAAGGCATAATTTTTACCGGTGTGGCTCTTTTGCCATCAATTAAAACGATATCACCCGATTCCAGTCCTAAATCTTTCATGTCTTTCGGATCAATTCTGGCAATTGCCCGTCCTGCATCTTTTACAGGTGCTTCCTTTACCTTAAATATCATTTTATTGTCCTTTATCATTCTTTTCTCTTTTATCGGAATTTCCGGATTCATCTGAGATGCTTTTTAAAGATCAATGTTGAATGTTTTGATCTCTAAAAAGAAAATCTCCCAATTGATTCAATGCTTCGAGCCCTCTTACTTCTTCTGGAAATACAGGTGCTTTAACCCGATTTAAATGAGCAAAAGTTTCGTTTATGTTTTGCAAATATTTAAATTGGTATGCCTTTCTCCTTTTACAAAAACTACCTTCTTCTGATTCCATAACATTGTTTACGATGATCTGACGTATATAAACACTTAGCTTTTCAAGACTGGAAATCAGTCTTTTGGTTTCTTTGAGCACCATCCATTCAGGGACACAAACCGGTATAAATTCACATCTGATATTATCTCTTAATAATTTTTCTATTCTTTTAACTGCTTTTTTTAGATTTAGTAAAAGATTATCCACTTCGTCTTGTTTATAGCTTCCTGAAAAGCTGGTGATCATATAGCGATATTTCCATCTCATGCTGGAAGCAAGCTTAACCCATTCATCCAGTAGTCCTGGTGAGGCAATCAGTCTTAATGTATGACCGGTAGGTGCCGAATCCACAACATATTTGTCATATTTCCCTTCTTCAATAAAATCCAAAATACTTTTAAAACTCATTATTTCATCAATACCGGGAATGGAAAGCTTCATTAGCTGTTCAATGTCTTCCTGATCAAAATTTGTGGAAGTGTCTAAAAGTTTTCTGAATGCTTCTTCATGCTGTTTTTTGAACATGGCGAATGCCTCATCAGCGGCAATTTCAATAGCTGTAAGATTATTAACATTGTTAACTGACTGTTGTTTAAAGCCGATATTTTGTTCCAGACTATCGGATATTGAATGTGCGGGATCTGTTGAGATTAGAAGGGTTTTAAAGCTTTTTGATAATCGGATGGCTGTTGCAGTGGCACAAGTCGTTTTTCCAACACCTCCTTTCCCTCCAAAAAGAATAAGTTTAAGATCCGTATTTTCCAAACCTTTTAGTGCCATATTACTATTTTTTTATTTTAATTTCAAGTATCCCATTGTTGTATTTTGACTTAAGACTTGTGCTAATTACTTTGCACGGAAGCAATACTTCTTTTCGGTATTTTCTATTCTTACCAATAGCTGAAATTTCAATAATGTCTTCTTTAAGATCAATTTTAATATCGTTTTCTTCAATACCGGGCATTTCTGCGATAATGAGTAATTCCTCCTTTTCATCGAAAACATCAGTCATTGGTTCTCTTTCATCATCAACTACAGGTCCATCAGGTGTCTTTTTTATATTCCCGAATGTTTCCACTTTAGGTTCTCCCCCGAGGGCTGTTTTGATTGTCAGTCCATATACTCCTTTCATACCCTTTTTTAAATGATCCAGATTGATCTCTCCTTCTTTTTCAATACCTCCTTCCTTTTCAAGCTTTCCGGCTGCATCTACTAATTTTTCAATTCCTTTCAGTAAACCTCCTAATCCGAAAAGATCAAAACCAGCTTCATCTTTTTTTTTGTTATCATTTTCCATGATTTTTTATCTTAAGTAAATTATGTAGACTTAATTTTAGATTCAAGTTCTTTCACACGTGTTTCCAAAGCTTTTTGCTGTTGCTTAAGCTCTTTTTCCCTGGCTTTTGTCGACAGGTATGAATCCTCTTGCCACCAGTTAATACCCATTTCCTTAGCTTTGTCGACAGAAGAAAGTAATAACCTGATTTTTATGGTAAGCAGATCTATATCGGCTATTTGTATCTTAATATCTCCTGCAATCACAATCCCTTTATCAAGTACTCTTTCGAGAATGTCGGCAAGATTGGTAGCTTTGATCGCATGAATAGGTTCTTGTCGTTGTGTCATAAAACATTGTTTAGTAATCTATCGACATAGTTTTAAATGTCCTTCCTTCCTGATTATTCTCTTCTTTACTCGTATAGTCTTGCTTCTGTAAGAGCTTAGACTTTTCTGTGTAGAAGTCCTGGATTTCTTTTAGCCGGGTTTGAATGATCTCAAGACGAAGTGATATTCGGGATTGTTCATTAAGCAATCTCTTTTTTTCTTTCTCAAACATATATAATTTGATATAGTCGGCATTTTGCTTTTCAGGAATTGCATTTTTTTGCATTCTGTTTAATGTTTTCAGGCTGTGCATTCCTTTAATTGTATTTACTTTTGGCATCGTAAATCTTATTGAGTAAAAAAACTATTTATTTTATTAAAGCTATTAGCAGTATTTGTCAATCAATTCCGTGACAATAGATTTAACCTTTTCCTGGTTGGTTTTTGAGCCAACCCGGCTGGTTTCGGAAGCCAGAATATCCTGGCAGATCAATCGGAACATTTCATTATTTTTAGCAGGTGTTAGATCTATTGTTGCCAGTGTCTTTGCGATCATAATACAGCCACGAACAGTCGGATCAAATTCTGTTCTTCCGGATTCACGCAATCCTCGTACAATTTTCACGATTCTTTTGGCATCTGCTAATGAAAGTTTTGATTTTGCCCTGGTAATTTTTACTTCGGTTTCGTAATCAAAGTGGTCGAGGTCCATGGTTACCATTCTGTCGCGTAATGCATCTTGTGTTCTGTTAACGCCAGCATATTCTTCCGGATTTGAGGTAAATATGGCACAAAATTCAGGATGAACTTTCATGTAATAATCTTCCGATTTTACGGATGATGTACTCATCATCCGCTCCTGAAGAATCGGGAGCAGAATATTATTGGCTTCTGCACGTGAGCGTGTAAATTCATCATAAATGAGTGTGAATCCATTTTTAACGGCAATGGTCAATCGATTGTTCACCCATTTTTTTTCCATATCTTCTTCCACTTTATGGACCGAGTGGATAAATCGGTCATCTAACTTTCTGAATCTGTAGCCTGTTTCACTTCCGACGAGATCGGATGTTTTATACTCTGCATCGCCATGAATCATAACTACAGGCCTGCCGATTATACCTGCCAAATGCTTGGCAACGGTTGTTTTTCCTGTTCCTGAAGGTCCTCTGAAGTGCACTGGAAATCCGGCTTTTATGTAGTTAAAGGCACGATTTGTTATGTCTTTAACATATTTTGTTTCGACAAAATCACTCATTTGCCGGGGTTCCAGCACCGTATTCGTTTCGTTAATCGTTCTCATAAATTATTGTTTTATAGGGAAATAAAGGTTATCCACCTTTAATACCTTTTCATTCTCGAGAAGCTTTTTGGCTACAAATCCTATTCTCAATCGGGATTCACCCAGAGGTGCCTCCATTTCCGTAACTCTAATACCTCCCGGATTCCGGTTGATATAATCCAGTATTTTTTCTTCCAGAATCATTTCAGGTTTAGGTTCTTCCTGAGGTATTTCTTCAACCGGGATTTCTTTTTTAACTTCTTTTTGAACTCCTTTCGCTTTTTTTATTTCAGTCTTTTGGGGAGTATCTTTAGATAATACCGTTTTGTCTGTTTCTTTGATTTGAGCCATGGTGTCCTGCATTTCTTTCCTGGCAGCAGATGCCTGATTTCGCTCTTTTGATAGGTGATTGAGGATTCCGGCAGTATCTTTTTGAATATTATTCACTTCTTTTCTAATTGTCTTAATAGCTGACTGGATTCCATTCATGATTTTATTATATTGCTTGAGTCTATCAGCTTCGCTATTGCTAAGACTTTCCGCTAACTTTTGGGCCATTTGTTGATTTTCTGTCTTGATTTCCTTTAGCTTATGTTGAAATCCCTGAAGCAATGATCGGGTATATTCTACCCGTTCTCTTAGATTCTTGTTCAGCATGGACTTAAGTTCAACAGACATTTCAGAACGTTCATTTTCAAAATTTGCAAGTATTTCATTGCTATTTCCCAAAATGCTAAAAACTTTATCATTAATGCGCTTGATATCCTCATTAATTCTTTGCGTGAGCTTATCAAATTCTTTTATTCTGCTGTTTTCATTGTCTGTTCTGGCTTCTTTATGCTGGGTAAAAAAATCGTCTAACTCATCAGCCATCTGTTTTCTTTTTTCTGAAAATTCTTTAATCATATCGGAAGAAGAAGTTTGAATAGTATCAACTTCGGTTCGTATAGATGCAATGGTGTTTTGGATATTGGCCATTAAATCATTATACATATTTAAACGCTCCTTTTTGCCCTTGTCAAGTTCATTTCGAAGAGAAGTAGCATTTTTTTTTAAGGTATTTGCCATATCCTTACGATTTTTCCTGAATCGATTAAGGGTTTTTTGCACCTCTTTTACAAGTTCTTCGTTTTCTTTAATTCGTTGTTTAAATGAGGTAAGTATTTCCTCACTCAAATTTTTCATTTCTGACGTAAATTCCATATTCCAATAATTTTAAATGAGCACTAAATTATTTTCATTAATTTTTTGTGATTTTTTATCATACAGTATTGATTTGACTACTTGGATTAATCTGTTTCTTAATGATTTTGATGTCTTTTGCCATAATTTTACCGTCTTTTTCAAGCAAGTTTTTAAAGCATCCCATTGTTTTAATATGTATCTTCTGAAAATCCATGAATGACTTTAAAACCATCTCTTTTCTTTTTTCCCCCAGATTTGATATACTTGAAAGCTGTTTTCGTATGCTCGCAATTTTATCGCTGGCATCCTGAGTGTCGATATCTTTAAGGCATAACAGACTATTTTTTAATAACTGAGCAATTTCTTTTTGACTTTCTATAAAGTCAAAAAATTTTTGTTCGGCTTCCCATTCCTGTTTGTCAAGGACATTCAGAATATCCGACATCATTTTATTATAATCTTTTTTACGGAGAGAACCATTTCTTGCCAGCGTCTCACAAAGCCTGCTATTTAAACTTTCTCTTTCCTTTTTTAGTTCCTTCAAAGAATCATGCACATAAGCAGAGAGGGTGTGAGATGATTCCGTTATGATCTCTGATGATTGGAAAACCATTTGTATTTTTTGAATCTGATCCTCATAAGAGTTAATAACAGTTTCAAAATAACTATTCAAGGCCAATTTGGGTTCTGTATTCATATATAATGTGAATTTTTTTTCAGGTATAAAAAGAGAAATTCCTGGTAAATCATGCTTAAAGGTTTTTAGTCAAAAAGGATGATTTAGCAAGAATAGCTGTTTAACTACAAATTGCTTTAGGCAGCTTTAGCAGTTAATCCAATTGCTTCTGCATACTTCAGGTATGTTTCAACCGATGAAACAACTACCCTTGCTTCAATAGCAAGCAATTCGATGCCCACGAGTGAAACTCTTACCCATGCATCAACTACGACACCTTTGTCAAGGATACGATCAACCACTTCTACTAAACTGGATGATCCAATGGTTTTTTCTACAGCCATTTTGAAATCTCCTATATTTAATTTAAACCGTACTTATTATGAGGGACGGTTTTTACCTCTGCTATGATAGTTTTCAAAAAGAATACCAATTAGTCACAGCCTGTATGGAATAGATTAAAAAAAAATTGCTAAACACTTCAATACGAGTTACAAAAAAAAACAATTTTTTTTTTAGAAGTAATTAAATAGGAATGATTATGAAGGCCAATTTATATTTGAATTAACAAAAAAATCGCACATATGTGCGGAAATAAGCTAATCAGTTTATACTTATTTATTTCATAATTCTATCCACGGAAATATTGTATTTTTTCATTCTCCGGATAAGAGCATCGCGGGTTATTCCCAACAATTCTGCAGCTGCTTTTTGATTGTAACTGCATTCCTCTAATGCTTTTCGTATTAACTTGACCTCTTGATTTTTCAAATTAAACTCCTCAACTTCGGATTTTGGTACAGCTTTTCTGGGTTTTTTCAGTATAAGTGGGAAATCTTTATTCGTAAGTTTTTCGCCTTTGCATAATATAACGGCTCTTTCTGCTAAGTTTCTCAGTTCCCTTACATTGCCTGGGAAATCGTACTGCCTAAGCATTTCAAATACTTCTTCAGAAATATGAATATTCGGTTTATTAAATTTAGCTGTGAAGATGTCTACAAAATGGGTTAAAAGAAGGGATACATCTTCCGGTCTTTCTCTAAGCGGAGGAATATGTATTCTTAATGTATTAAGTCGGTGCAGCAAATCAAGTCTGAATTTTTTTTCTTCGACCCTTTTTTCAATATTTTGGTTGGTTGCAGAAATGATTCTGAAGTCAGTGGAAATCTGAGTGGTATCACCAACACGGGTAATTACCTTTTCTTCAGTGGCCCGTAAGATTTTCGCTTGCAGATTTATGGGCATATCCGCAATTTCATCCAGAAATAGTGTGCCTTTATTGCATAATTCAAAAAAACCCATTTTGTTGCCGACAGCACCGGTAAAAGAACCTTTTTTATGACCGAAAAACTCACTTTCCAACAAGGATTCTGAAATTGCACTGGCATTTATGGCACTAAAAATATGATCTTTCCGTTCACTCGAATAATGTATGATACGGGCAATATTTTCTTTTCCTGTTCCACTTTCTCCCGTAATCAATACATTAGCATCGGGATATTCGGAAGCAATAATGGCTTGCTCATATACCTCTTGTATCTGAGGACTCACACCGATTAACTGTCGGTTGATTTTTTCCTGGAGATTTTTTGATATTAGAGAGTTTTTTTCTTCCATCCATTTCAAGCGCCTTTGAATGTGAAGAAATTTTTGAGTTCGCTCAATGACCATCTGTATGTCGATATGTCTGAATGGTTTACGCAGATAATCAAAGGCTCCGAGACGCATAGCTTTGATGACCGTATCCATATCACCATGAGCTGAAACGAGAATAACTTCAATGGAAGGAAAACGGATTTTTACATCTTTTAAAATATCAAGGCCATTTACACCAGGAAGCCTTACATCCAGAATTAAGAGATCTATTTCATATTGCCCTAAGATTTCTTTAGCTTCTTCCTCTGTATTTGCCTCAAATGCCACATAGCCTGATTTATTAAAAAATTCAGCCAATTCTTCGGTAAATTCTTTTTCATCGTCGAGGATTAGGATTTGTATTTTGTCTTTTTTTGTCATAAGGTTTAATTCTTTAGAATTATTTTAAAAGTTGTTCCCTGAGACAAATTACTATCTATTTCTATTAAGCCATTCATTTCATTTATTATTTGGTACGAAATGTACAATCCGAGTCCTGTACCTTTTCCAGTATCTTTGGTTGTATAAAAAGGAAGCATAATATATTCAAGGTCTTCTTCCTTAATACCGATTCCGTTATCGCTTATTTCAACGGTCAACTCTTCATCTTTTTGATACGACTTGATCTCAATGACCATATCAAAAGGTACTGATTGGTTGTTTTTTTTTTCTAATATTGCGTCCTTGGCATTTAATAAGATATTAAGAATAACTTGCTCAAATCTATAAGTGTTACCATTGATTGCTGGTAAGCCTTTGGCTAGTGAAAGCTTTAGGCTGATTGCCCGGTGTTTCATTTGTTCCGACATCATCGATATGGCATTTTTGATACTCACATTGATATCAAAACGTGTCAATATATTATCCTCATCACTTCTTGAAAACACTCTAACATGATAAATAATATTCTTGATCCGTTCAATATTCTTAAAAATCTTATCTGATTTTTCTAATAAATAAGCTTTTTCGACATTTTCCTTTAAGGTTGTCTCATACAAAATATTATCCATGATCAATGAAATCGTGTTTAATGGCTGGTTGATCTCATGAGCAATTCCTGCAGCCATTTCTCCGAGACTGGCCATACGATCTGCATGGATTTGTTTTTTTTCAATTTTTTTACGTTGAGAAATATCACGAACGATAATCATGTATGAAAATGGTTCTCCTTCCGGGTCTTGTATCAAGGTAACACTGATCTCACCTAAAAACAATGATTGGTCTTTCTTTTTGATTTTTACTTCAATATTTTGGAAAAGACCTTCATGCATGGTTTTCTCAAAGATCTCCCGTATTCTGTGTTTTTCATCTTCAGAAATAAATCTATAAATATTTTTCCCTACCACATTGTTTTTGTTCACTGTACCCAATAATTCCAGACTAATCTCCGAAAGATCCGTAATCATTCCTTTTAAATCAGTAATAAAAATACCATCGGGAGAAGCATTTAATAAAGTTCTGTATTTTTCTTCGCTTTTTTTTAGCGCATTATTTATTTTAGTTAATTTATCGTGGGCTTTTTTGAGCTTTAATGTGTTTTTCAGTATCATTTGTTTCTGATTATAGAGATCAAGAAACACATTAATTTTAGATGAAATGACATGAGCATTAACCGGTTTTAAGATGTAATCCACAATGCCAGAAGCATACCCCTTCGATATTTGATCCTCATCAAGATATTTACCTGTTAGAAAAATGATCGGGACCTTTTCCTTTGATCGTTCTTCATTTAGTTTTATTCCAAGTTCATAACCGTCCATGTTGGGCATTCCTATATCTATAATGGCAAGTGCTAATTCCAGGTCTTTGGTTTTTTCCAAAGCTTCAAAGCCTGATTTTGCTTTAATTGGATTAGCCGAGGTTTTGTTTAAAATAATCTTTTCGAGTGTTAATAGAAAATGTGGATCATCGTCGACAATAAGTAAATTAGGTAAAAATTCTAATGCTTTTTTTTTCATTATTTGAGGCTTATTCTTAATACGTATTATAGCTTAAACAAAGTTCTTATTCTTATAAATGTAATTAAATTTTCTATATATGCTTGAAACTAATAACATCCTAAAACTGTCTTTTGGATGAAAACTAAATACATGTTTTAAAGAAATTCTTACATAGAATATGAGAACAAAAATGCTTCCAGGTTACGAATAAAAATAGCAATAAGTTTCATACGAATGAAAATTTTAGTAGATCAAAACAAAATTATATATGATTCCAAAAATCTACCATGAATTATTTTTTGATCTAAATGATAGTTATGCTGAAAGTTCGGTATTTAAGATTTTTAAAAGAGTTTACCATGAACACTTTGTAATCCAAGATGAAAAGGTTCAAGTTATTGTTTTATGGATTTAACTCTACGATAGTACGATTAAAAGTTGTAAAAGTACAGGCAAATATGATCTATGGTTCGCCATTTCAATTCTACAATAGTACGATTAAAAGGGGATACACTCCCATAGGCGTCAAGTTAAGCTGTTTATATCATTGACTTTTATTGTTTTACAGAAATAAAAGCCTTTAATCATCCTAATCACTGCAGCCAGTGAACCC
>JANQLW010000025.1 GCA_028280405.1 Bacteroidales bacterium | reverse complement strand
TAAATAGTGTTTAAATGGCATTAATTTAGAATGAAATGTTTAATCAAAAAGTGTACTTTTGGTTTTTGAAAACGATACTTTTCGTTTTTGCGATTATATTAGATAAGACATATCAATTTATATAAAGCCCTTATTTTTTAGGTAATTCAGAATGATTCCAGATAGACTTGGTATATTAGTATACCGATACACTAATTCACCAAGTACAAAAAAAACGAAACCCTTTCGAGCTCCGTTTTTCAATATAGTATTTAAATAGATTTATTATTCAACTTTAAAATTTTTCAATACATAAGCAGAAAGAGATCTTTCTCTTTGATTCTCCGGCATTTTTTCAAAAACTTTCTTTTGGAGTTTCAAGGCTTTTTTAGTTTTACCCATTCTATGTAATAAAGCAACTTTAATATCCATAGTCTGTACATCATCTTTCTTAGCTTTAAGCGCAGCTTCAACCCAATCCATTGCGGTTTTAAAGTGATTTTCACCAAGACCTTTAGTGTATGACATTTGCATAGCTAATTGAACTTTAGAACCATCACCTTCTTTACCATAGTTATTAACATAAGCAATTGCTTTTGTAAAGGCTGAAGCAGGATCTTTTCTTGTTAAACTATTCCACTCAATATATTCTTCTATTTGATTAAACTCATCACCTAATTTTTCTCTTAAATAGTTTGCAGTTTCTTTATATTTTTCAGGATTTCTGCCAGCCATCCTAGTTAAGCTTCTGCCTTGGGACTGTAAAATTACATTACTAAGTTTCTTTCCTAATGCTTTTTCATATTCAGCTTTATTTTCGAAAACGAAATCTGATGAAGGAGTACATAACCCTCCATTCTTCATAATCATATTGAATCCTTCCTTATTTAAGAAATCTTTCTTAGGAGTTGTAGCAAAATACCAATCAAATAATTCTTTTGCTTTTTCATTTTCATACAGAGCGTTTTTTAATTTGATATAAGCAGTAATAAATTCAGGAGAGCGTTCGCCTTTTTTATATTTTTTATCCCAGCTGGAAGTGTTTTTAGTATCATCCAAAGCGGTTCTGCCAATATCATTAAAGCCTTCGGCAGTTCCGGCAGCACCTAATTTTTTATGAACAATATTACCGTCACCATCAAGGAAAAGAAGTGTTGGGAAAGCTCTGATCTTAAATTTTTTTGCTAATTCGATACCTTCTCCCTTTTCCATATCCATTCTTACATTTACGAAATGTTTGTTATAGAAGTCTCCAACCTCTTTTAATGGAAATATATTTGCTTCCAATGCTTTACAGGGGCCTCACCATACGGCTGTACACTCCATGAATACCAGTTTATTCTCTTTCTTCGCTTTGTCAAGCGCTTCTTGATATGTGCCTTCCTCAAGTTTAAGTCCTTGAGCATTAACACATATAGCAGCCATTAAAAAAACTGCAAGTACTAATAGTTTTCTCATTTGATTAAAGTTTATTTGTTTGTTTTAGTTATAAGACTTGAAAAGATAAAAATACCCTTATTTTAAAGTCAAAAAATATAAATCCAACTTTATAGATGAATAATTAAATTTTTTCTACAAAACGGCATTATGAATGATAAAATGTTCGAACAAACCAAATAGTTAACTAAAGTCAGAAAAAGATAGAAATTATACTTACAATCATGTTAGGCCTTACACAACTAGTATTTA
This sequence comes from Bacteroidales bacterium, assembly GCA_028280405.1. GTDB lineage: Bacteria > Bacteroidota > Bacteroidia > Bacteroidales. The sequence continues at coordinate 100,861 of JANQLW010000025.1, read as the reverse complement.
CAATGATTACCTGTTTTTAAAGCCTAAACATCCATAGTCTTTTTATTCTTGCAGGCATACAAAAAGATAACCATGACTTTTATATTGAGAATAGATAGTCATGGATCGGTCACCAATCTTTTTACTGATCTCCATTATTTTTTTATACTCTGTATCCTTCCTCATTTCTTCCAAATAATTTTTACCGAATTTTTTCTTATATCTATGTCTCATTTCATTCAATTTGGAAGGAATGTTACTTTCTTTAGACAAAGTTTTTAGTTCTTTGCGTTCCTTATTAAGTTGTTCATTGGTAAATTTTGCTCCGGCAATAGTAACCATATTCCTATTCCCAATAATCAAATCCAGTTTACCATCATGGTTATAATCAGCTACAGTTACCTGGCTTAACATACTATATCCTCCATATTCTTTATTTGCAAATTCTTCAGGAGAAAGTAAACATATAGCTTCACCAAAGGCAGGTTTTCTTTTCTTTCCTATATTTTTATAGAAATAAACACCACCGTCTTTATCACCCCCTATGATATCCCAAAGGCCGTCCCCGTCCCAGTCTACAAAGGCATCTGCATAGTGCTTTTTAATGATATGAATGTTTTCAGTTGCAAAAACGGGTTTCTTTTTGCTTCCTTCATTCATGCGTAACCAGGCACCATTGGTCCCACTAATAATTAGATCCAGGTCCCCATCTTCATCCCAGTCATGAGCTTTCACAAAGTCTCCTTTATCGTTGTGATCATATGAATCACCGATACGCTCCTTTTTTTCATAATCAAAATACATTCCTGAGTGAATATATTTACCTGATTTATCCTTAAGTTTCACTGCTTTTTTAAAACTTCCATCTTTTTGTCCCCAAAGTATATAAGTTAAACCGGCATAGCCTTCTCCAAGCAAATCAATATTTCCATCAGCATTCAGGTCCACAAACTGTGGCCCAACTGCTGTACATCACCAGTTCTTAATTACGGCTTTTTCTCCTTCTGCCATAATGAACTCAAAGCCATTGTATTTTGGATTTGATTTGGTCCCAACATTTTTATAAAACTTGAAATTACCGTAGTAATCACCGGTAATTAGATCATCCAGTCCATCATTATCAAGATCGTAAATTGTAGGGCCAACATAAGGAGGCTTATAATCAATGGGTTTCCCATTGGATTCAATCAGGGTTAATTTTCCAAGTGTTTGTGCAAACATAGCTGAACCAGCTATAGTAATTGCTAAAATTAAAATTATTTTTTTCATCATTATATTGTTTTTTATTTTATTTATGGTTTTGGTATTTATTATTGAAGTATAATGTCCATAGGAAGTATGGCTGTTTTTTTATCTTTCAAACTTTCAGTAAATTAGCTTTGGGCTATTCCTCATCCGGCGCACAATCATTTTCCTCCAACCACTTAAATATTTGTTCCCACATATGCTTAATATTTGCCGGGCTTTCGATCACATGGCCTTCCCCCAAATAACGGATAAACCGGGCCCGCTTGCCCTGCCTGTACAATGCATTAAAAAATTCTTCCCCTTGCTGAATAGGAACATAATCCAAATCCCCCTGGATGATCAATACCGGGGTTTCAACGCGATCAGCATAGAAAAACGGACTGTTTTTTATGTAAGCTTGTGGGTTTTTCCATGGTATAGCCACTGCCCCATGCCCCCCGGTTTCAGAATATGCTATCTGAAAATAAGCCTCATGAGCATAATCCTGATATCGGGTACGCGGATCAAATTGTCCCCACTTACTAATTAAATCAGACGCTCCGGCCAAAGAAATGGCAGTTTTGAATTTATTGGTTTGAGTAATAAAACTATAGGTTGTATAACCGCCTCCGCTTTGTCCCATTACTACAAGTTTTTCAGGGTCGGCTATCCCCATTTCAATGACTTTATTGACAGCCGGGATCACTCCGTTTTGCATTCTTAAATAATCAGCCATATTACCGGGCATACTTGGAAATAAGACTGCATAACCTTTGCTTGCAAATAATTGTAAATTCAAAGAGCTAATAGTACTAAATTTTGATAAGTAGGGTTCTCTGTCACTATATACCATACCTTGGTATACCCAGCTTACCAGCGGATAGGATTTGTCTTTTTCGTAATTTACGGGTAATATTAACCAGGCTTTTAAGGTATCCCCTTCCAGGCTGGTATATTTGATCTTTTTAGTTTCCCCTTTAGCAATCTTACTTAAAAAATCATTGATCTTCACCAATGGTTTTCCATTGGATTCTTTACCTGATGCCTGCAACCAAAAAAGGGAGCTTCCGTTCCTGTCTTCCATGGTAAAGGCACCATAACCGCTTTCTGAAGAAAAGGCTATTAATTTCGCACTTTCATCAGGTTTGGATATGGGTTCCCATTTTGCTGAAGGCAGATTCATTGTATATAACTCTTCTTTTCCATTTTTATTTACACTAATGGCCAGAATTGTTGCATCTTCATTTTTAAAACTCAGGGAGCTTATGCGGCCATCAAATGTATTTGTAAGATTTTTTATTTTACCATTGTCTAATGAAATTTTCCAGATATTACCATCACTCAGGCCTATCACTGATTTTTTATCGGCCCATGTATATAAGTTGCTGGGAGCAGAGTCCAATTTTTCAGTCAGATTTTTCCATTTCCCATTTTTACTTTGAATCCACCAGTTAATTTCGGGTTCACCATTTTGCGATGCATCCTTATTTTTGGCATAAACCATCAAACGATTGTCCGGGGACCATTTGAACTTCAATTTGGTGTGAGACATCTTTTTTGGCATTTTTACAGGGGATAAGTGATTTGGTAAAGTAATCTTTTCCAGCTGGTCCTTAGCTATGGAATAAATAAAAATATCCAAAGGCCCTCCTTTAAGGCTTTTTAATTTCCTTCTAGTGACGGGTCCATTTGCAGTAATTTCACTATTAATATCTGTGGAACCCTGAAAAGCAAATTGATTTCCATCGGCAGACCATTGAATAGAATTTGTAACTACTGTTTTTACTTTTGAAAGACTATTGGAAGCCAGTTCTTTTTTTCTGTTAAATAAGCGTATTTGCAGTTTTTTATTATGGGTTCGATGCAAAAGCCTGTCTGCTGAAAGAGGAGGAATATCGCTTACAACGAAAGCCGCAATCAACTGTTTATCAGGAGAAATGGATACTCCCTGAAAAACTCCTTTACCCAATATATGATTATCACCTGTTTTCACATTATAAACAATTAATTTTTTCTGAGGCCGTAATGAAATCTTCACTGCAGTTCCACTTTCTAAAATACTTGATGTTTCTTCTTTACCATATGTTACCTTTGCCAGGGATTTGCCTGATTTTTTAGGCGTTATCTTTAACACGTTTCTCCTCAAGTCTTTCTGGCCCTCAGGCAAAGTATGAAAAATAAATTCGTCCTGAGAAAGCCAATTCATTATGCTGTTACTATTTATTACGTTCTGATTTATCATTTTTAAGTGCCTGCTTTGCTTTTCCCATATCCATAAACTTGCATTGTCAGTATTTCTTGTAGATAGCATGGCCAGGTAATCGCCATTGGGAGACCAGACAGGATTCCAAAAGCCCGTACTATCTGAAAAGCCCTTGCTAACATTAAAGGGTTTAAGCTTTTCAGTTGATACTACCCATACATCCGAACAATTATTACCAAATAAATAAGGTTCATTATGTGCTTTGGCGTTTGATTTTGGTCGTTGTATTGTATATGCCAGGTATTTCCCATCTGGAGAAAACTTAAAGGAGGAGCCGAATTTCTCTAATTGGAAAATAGTTTCAATGGTAAAGGGGCTTTTCTGCTGTGCGTGTAAAGGCTTAATGAATGCAATGAATAATAGCAATATCAAAAGCCTTATGTATGATCTGGTTTTTGTCATTTTTTAATTTTTAAGTATGAATAAAATCTACAGTTAAAGCCCTACAAGGGCTTTTTATTAATTATCTGTTATCTAAAATCTGATTACCTATAGCTTTTTATTTTTGTAAGCTTACAAAAACAAAACCATGACTTTTATACTGAGAATAGAAAGTATTGTATCGTTTACTAAACTTACTAAAGGTATCCATTAACTTTTTATGGTCTTTATCCTTATTCATTTCCTTCATATAATTTTCACCGAATTTTTTCTGATACCTATCTTTGATTTTTTTTCTTTCGGTAAAAACTTTTTTTGTTATCTCTTTAGACTGAGCTTCTATTTTTTTGTGCTCCTTATTAAGTTCTTCATTGGTAAATTCTGTTCCAGCAATGGGAACCATATTCTTAGTCCCTACAATCAAATCCAGTTTACCATCATGATTATAATCAGCTACATCTACCTGGCTTGCCATACCAAACCCTCCGTATTCTTTATTTGCAAATTCTTCAGGGGAAAGTAAGCAAACCGCTTCACCAAAGGCAGGTTTTCTTTTCTTTCCTATATTTTTATAGAAATAAACACCACCGTCTTTATCACCTCCTATGATATCCCAAAGGCCGTCTCCATCCCAGTCTACGAACACATCGGCATAATGTTTTTTAATGATGTGAATGTTTTCAGTTGCAAAAGCGGGTTTCTTTTTGCTTCCTTCATTCAAACGTAACCAAGCTCCATTGAAACCACTAATAACTAAATCTAAGTCCCCATCTCCGTCCCAGTCATGAGCTTTTGCAAAGTATCCTTTATCGCCACTTTTAAAAAAATTACCGATATATTCATGCTTTTTTAAATCATAGTAACTTCCCAGGTGAATATCTTTACCTGATTTATCCTTAAGTATCACTGCTTTTTTAAAGCTCCCATCTTTTTGTCCCCAAAGTACATAAGTAAAACCGGCATAGCCTTCTCCAAGCAGATCAATGTTTCCATCATCATTCAGGTCCACAAACTGTGGTGCAACTGCCGTACATCACCAGTTTTTAATCACGGCCTTTTCTCCTTCGGCCATAATAAATTCAAAACCATTGTATTTGGGATTTGACTTTATTCCAACATTTTTATAAAACCTGAAATTACCGTGGTAATCACCGGTAATTAAATCATCCAGCCCATCATTATCAAGATCGTAAATTGCAGGGCCAACATAAGGAGGCTTATAATCAATGGGGTTTCCATTGGATTCAATTATGGTTAATTTTCCAAGTGTTTGTGCAAACATAGCTGAACCGGCTATGGTCATTGCTAAAATTAAAATGATTTTTTTCATAATTATAATGCGTTGTATGAGCAGCTCTCCATTCCAAAAAGCTGCATGTTTATGATAGATAAGAATTAAATAGATGTTTATATTATTTAATTCATGGAGATACATTTTATCATTCCTTTTTCGGGAGATGCTAAGAATAAATTATCCTTACTATCTACGATCATAGGAATATAAAAACATCCTTTAACTAATTCTTCAATACCAGCAATTTGTTTAGCTCCATCTTTACTATAAATCTTAACCCTGGTTGGATCTTTCTCTACAGTTACGATTGCACCATTTGACAAATAAGCAACACTCACAGGATTACAACATCCCTGGAATTCATCGATGGCTTTTCCTCTTTGTCCGAAAGCCACAATTTGCTTACCGGTAAAATCATAAGACTGTACCCTAAATGCTCCTAAATTAGCAACTAATACTTCATTCTTATCATTAATACTAAAATCCAGGATCCCACAACACGGACGCATACCTTTAATTGTAGATTTAGCCTCTCCGTTAGTTTTATTTAAGATGACAATCTTAGCCTGTCTTGCATCAGCAACAATTAAGTCGTCACCATCAACTCTGGCTCCGCTTGCAGTAATAATGTCTTTAAATTTATATTTAGTTATTAATTCCCCTTTTGAAGAATATACGGCACATTCTACTCCAATAGGATTACGACGTTCAACTTCTCTACCCCTGAATTTTGTTTTGACAAGTTTAGTGAGTCCTGCTAAAACATAAATTTTATCATCTTCACCTACTGCTATTGCGCTTGGTTCTTCTTCTAAATCAGCTTTAAAATTATTAATTGTTTTTCCTTTGGATGTCAAAATTTGTACGCTACCATCATTTTTCAAAGCACAGATATTATCATTTTTAAATACACTCAGATAAACTACACCTTTATGCTTCTTACCATCAAATTTTTTATCCAAAGTATAGCTTACATTTTCAGCTTTGATAATATGTTCTATACCGATATCTGTTGTTTTCAATTTCTCAATTTTAGCATGTAGGTTTTTAACGATCTTCGTATCATTGAATTTAGGATCTAAAGCACTTAATAATTTTTCAATGACTTTGGGTGCTTTACCGGCTGCTTTTCTCCTTGTAAGTAAAACGGATAAAAACCTATCCGGATTATTTTTTATAAACTTATTATCAAGAGCATCATATTCAGCAAATAGTTTATTTGACAGATCAATATATTCATCCCTGATATCCTGCTTAGTTTCACCTGTAGTAGTAGACATTTTCTTTTGAATTTCATCCATTTTATACACCTTAATAAACTTATTTTCGATTTCATCTTTTTTAGTTTGAAGCACATTAAAATCGCTTTGAACTTCTCCTCCTTTTACTACAGTTGCTTTTTTATCATTTATATTTCCCTTAAGGCTCATCCCTGGGTTTTCAAAGTAAACGGTTGTATAGAACTGCTTGTTACCATCTGTATAAATAACATAAACCTCGACAGCTTCCGGAAAATCTCCGGTGTAAACAAATTTACCATCTTTCATTATGACAGTATCCTGGATAAGGCTATCCTCCACGATCATGATTTCTATGATTCCATCTTTAGCACCTTCAATGGTGCCTGTTAAAGTAAATGGTGATTCCAGAGTCTTGTTGCAGGCTGTAAATACAGTGATTACAAGCACAAGTAAAGCCAATAGTTTTTGCAGTGTTTTCATTTGTTGTTTTTTATTTATGGTTTTGGTATTTAATATTGAAGTATAATGTCCATAAAAAGTATGGCTATTTTTTATCTTTCATCACTACCTCTACTTTATCAGCTAATTACAGGATATTTTTTTCTGCTTAGCTGGTGGTTTTTAATGTGATGAATTCGCAAAGTATTGTCTATAGTCAAAGTGAGCTTTGAAAAAACAAAATTTTAAGAGGCTGTCCAAAAAGTCAGGGTGCGAATTTGCTTGCAAAGTTCTTCAAAAGATAAAATGCATGGATTTAATCAATTAACAATTCACGCCCTGATAAAAGATCAATTTTTTAAAGCTTTTTAGACAGTCTCCTTATTATTGCTTAATATCCAGGATTCTGAATAAAAATACTATTGCCTGCATCTATAGATTCCTGCGGGATTGGAAAAATAAATTTATCGGGATTTGTAGCACCGGCTTTCACATCCGATACCTGGAAACCTGTTCCAAAGCCATCAAGAAAATCATACCTTACCATATCGTACCAGGATTCTCCTGTCTCAAAGATCAGCTCAATTAGTTTTTCCATTCTAACAGCATGTAGGAATTGCTCATAGCTTATAGTAGATGGATAGGTTTCAAATCCATCTTCACCTGTAGTTGTTGCGCCGGCTCTGATTCGGATTGCATTTAATGCTTCTAATGCCTCGGGAGTTACACTGGTATTTGCTCTTGCTGCAGCTTCTGCATATATCAAATATACTTCCCCCATTCTCATATGATAAATCATTTCATAAGTGCCTGATGGAATATAATTAGAAAGATATTTAAGCGTAAAATAAACTCCTGCAAAAAAAGGATGTTCATGTAGTATCTTATTGCTCCTGTCTTTATCATATAAAATGCTTTGCCCGTCAATAGTGACAGAACCGCTAGTTGCAGTTTCATAATATAAAGGAGTAACTACTACATAGCCAGATTGTACACTACCGATTGCTAAACGATATGTGTGACGATCTCCTCCTGTCCCAAATAATACTTCGCTACTTTCATAAATAAGGGGTGAATCTTTATCATCAAAAATCCCATCATAAGTTGCTTCCAAGGCAAAATTAGCGTCCTGCATGCCGATCACCTCTTTTGCCAATGCAGCGGCTTCGGCATATTGTCCCATATACAAGAGTATTTTTGCCTTAAATGCCTTGGCAAAAGTTTGGTTTGTATATAATTTGGATCTTAATTCAGGGGCATTTGCTATCCCATCATTAAGATCTTCAATAATGGCTGCATAGGTTTGGGCAACCGTATTTCTTGGAAGTGCAACTGCATCTTTTGCAGGAGAAATCTTTAAGGCAATTCCATATTCGGAGTTCACATCATAGAATTGGCCGAAAAGCCTTAACAAATAAAAATTACCCATTGCCCTCAGGATTTTAGACTCTGCGATGATTTCATTTTTCCTTCCGGCGTTATCAAATACATTATCACCTAATGCAGATACATTTTCAATCAGCCAGTTTGACCTGTTAATCAAATCATACATTTTAGTATAAATATCAAGTTGATATGGTGATCCTGCAACAATAGGATTGTTAGAGCTCCAACCGATAGATTCAGGGCTATTTAGTAAGTTTACCTTTCCGAAACCAGCTAAAACTTCCGGTAATAAAAATATCATAGGAGTCCCCAGAGAAGATGATCCTCCGTTTCTAAATGTAGAATATACACCGGCTAAAGCAAGTTCTGAAGATTTTTCATCAATGATTGCCGTTTCAGCATCCAGTGAATAAAGGGGTTTATATTCATCAAGTTCCTGGGCAAGTTCACAGGCGTTAAGCAATACTACTGCACTTAACAGCCACATATATATATTAATAAATCTTTTCATTTCTTTTTAGTTTAAAATTCTTGCAATTATTTAAAAAGTTACATTTAATGAAATGCTAAATGTCCTGACATTTGGATAAGAATTTCCCACATCTGCATTGAAACCTGAAGATCGCCCTGCAAAGGATTGAGATATAACATCTTCAGGGTCCAGTCCTGGGTAACTGCTGATTGTAAACAAATTGTTCCCGCTTAAAATTACTTTGACAGCGCTAATGCCGCTATTGCCAAACCAAGACTTGGGCAGGTTATACCCTATGGATAAGGACCTTAGTTTTATATAGTTTGCAGCTACTACAGAGCGTGAAACATATGCATAGTCTCCATTTCCATAATGAGTGGGAGACCCATGGCGTGCATAAGGGGCATTGGTATTTTCAGGGGTCCATGTATCAAACACAAGTGAGGGTAAATTAATATCCAATTGAATAAAAGACAGCCCATTTAACGGACCGTAAACCTTTTGAACACCTTTTGAAAACCCCCAGTTCATGGAGAAATCCCAGTTTTTATACCTGATCCGGTTGTTCCAGCCACCATAGAAATCAGGATTGATATCCCCTAAAGGGGTCCTGTCATCAGGGCTAATCTTGCCATCCCCGTTAATATCCCTGAAAATATAATCACCCGGCTGTGTTAGGGAGCTTTGATAAAGTCCTCCTGCCGAAGTATTTAGAGCATCGATTTCCTCTTGTGTTTGGGCAATTTTTATTACATCATAGCCTATGGTCGTACCTATGGGGTGTCCTTCAATGATACCTTGCTGGTAACCAACATTGCCATTATATAAATTGTCGACCTTGCCCTTAATAAATGAAATATTAAATGAGGAGTGCCAGCTAAAATCAGTACTCCTGACTATATCCGCACCCAGGGAAAATTCCCAACCTTTGCTTGAAACATCTGCAACATTGGCATTCCATGACTTTGCACCGGTTTGTGAAGTAATAGGAACATCGATAATAATGCCCGAGGTGTTTTTTTCAAAGTAAACAATTTCCCCGGTCAACCTGTTATCAAATAAACCAAAATCAAGGCCCAGGTCCAGTTGTTTGGTTTCTTCCCATTTAATCCCTGTATTTGGGACACCGGGAACTACAATCCCATTAGTGCCATCATAAAAAGAAGCATTTCCATCCAATGTCTTGTAATATGCCAGGTAAGTAAAAGAAGGGAGATTATCGGAGCCCGTTACCCCCATACTTGCTCTTAACTTTAAAGAAGTAATAAAGTCGAGCTTTTCCATAAAGGACTCATTGTGCATATTCCATGCCAGTGCTCCTGAAGGGAAGAAGCCATATTGGTTATCCGGGCCGAATTTGGTTGATCCATCCCTTCGTGCTGTAAAGGTGGCAAGGTATTTATCTTTAAAATTATAATTAATACGCCCAAAAACAGAGTTGAGCCCCTGTTCCAGTGATTCACTACCGGCATTATCAACAAAGGTGGCAGAATTAATATCAATCAATATAAAATCATCCGGGAAACCCCTGTATGTATGGGATTCGGCATCATATCTGTTACGGTTCCATGAAACTCCGGCCACAGCATCTATCTTATGGCCATTATCGAACTTTTTACTGTAACTTAATGTATTTTCAAATGCAGTGGACCAATAATGATTTCTATTTACAACTAAGGTTGCTCCGGGTCTGGCGAAGTAAAGTTCATATAAAAAATTGTTTTCTGCAGTGAGCCGGTTTTCAGTATGATCATTATTTAAACCAATGTTTAGCTGGGATTTAAATTTTAAACCTTCCATGATTTTAAACTCTGCATAAACCGACCCAAAAAGGTTATTTGAAGTTGCCCGCTTTCTTATTCCCATTAAATCACCAAATAGGGTATTAGTTTCTACTCCATATCTATTAATATATCTGGCGTATGAACCATCCTCATTATATGCCCCAAGGTCTGGCCTGAAATTACCATTGCCTAATGTATTAAACCCTTTGCTTTTATTAATTGAATAATTAAAGTTTAAAGATGTGCCGACCTTAAACCAGTCGGTTATGTTGGCATCCAGGTTTGTACTGAAGTTATAGCGTTTAAAATCATTTTCTATCATAACCCCTTCCTGGTCGGAATAGCCAAGGGATACCAGGTAGTTTACTTTTTCAGATCCCCCGCTAACATTCATACTATATTGTTGCCATAATGCATTGTCATTTGTAATCAGGTCCTGCCAATCTGTATTAGCAGTGCCAAAATGATTGGGATTGTTTAAAATTGATAATTCGTTGGGATAGTAATAAGGCCACCATGCTTCAGGAACGTTCGTATTATCAAGGGTTTCCTGTGCTTTTACCTTCACCCAGTCGATCCATTCGGGTGCACTTAAATAATCATATTTTTTTACTGGGTTTTGAATGGTTGCTGTTGCCGTAAATGAAAAACGGGGTGCCTGGTTTCTTTTACCACGTTTCGTTGTAATAATGACCACCCCATTTGCTGCACGTGAACCATAAATAGCAGCAGCAGATGCATCTTTTAAGACATCAACACGTTCAATATCATTAGGGTTGATTGCCAGTAAAGGGTTTTCTCTTCCTCCATAATTAATGGTATAGGTAATGGTTCCGGATGCATCAGAGTTTGGTGTCGTTATGATAGGCACACCATCAACGACATATAATGGCTGGTTATCCCCACGGATCTGGTTAAGCCCACGAATATGAACAAAAGCACCTGCTCCAGGTTGTCCACCCCTGTTCTGTACAAAAACCCCTGCCATTCTACCTGTAAGGGCCTGGTCGATCGTTTGAGCCTTGATCTCCTGGATATCTTCTGATTTAACTGAAGCAACCGTACCTGTTAAATCTTTTTTGGAAGTTGTACCGTACCCTACAACTACAACTTCATCAAGGCTTTCAGAACTAGGTTGTAACACAACATTAATTGTAGTTTTATTACCAACAACCACTTCTTGTAATACAAAGCCAATATAAGATATCTCTAATACTGAAGCAGAACCCGCCACTTCTAATTTATAATTTCCATTAACATCTGTAATAGCTCCATTTTGCGTTCCTTTTTCAACAATTGTAGCTCCGGGAAGAGGAGTTCCTTCATGATCCGTAACAGATCCCTTAATTTCAATTTTTTGTTGAACTTCTACAAACTCTTCAACAGTAATTATTTCTTCCTGTTTAGGCATTAAAACTATGATTTCCTCTTCGATCTGAAAATCAACACCTATTTTAGGCAGGATTTCATTGAGTAATTGTGCCAGGGGTTTCCCTTCTGCTTTAATACTAATTCTTTCTTTCACATTAATTTCAGATTCATTGTATAAGAACCCTACCTGTGTTTGTTCTTCAATCGACTCCATTACTTCAAAAAGCGTAGCATTCTGCATATTCAGACTTACTACATTTTGATCCAAGATTCCGGCCTGAACCTGAAAATTAAACATCGCTAAGAACAAAAATAAATTTGTCATAATCAGAACTTTTTTACGCTTCCCGTAATAAACGAGAAACCGTTTAATTAAGTTTTTTTTCATAAATTTGTTTTGTTAATTAAACATTTCAAAAAAGGACTTTCCTTTTTTGCCGGAATGTGTTGCCGCACATTCCGTTTTTTTTGCATCCTCCGAATCCCGATACTTTGGGAGTAGGAGGCTTTTTATTTTTAATTATTATCTTTCTATTTCATTTTAACCATCCACCTCGGCTTCGCTCGGCCATCTTTACCTCTTACTCTTTACCAAAATCGTATTATCACTCACTTCAAATTCCACACTATTCGTTTTTTCCATTAATTCCAAAATTGTCTCACAATGTTCAAAGCGTGGACATATTGCAGAAAACTCTGTATACTTAGCTTCCGCATCATCATAAAATACTTCTATATTATACCATCTGCTTAATTTTTTAAAGATACTATGCAATGGTTCTTCTTTAAATACAAACTTTCCTTTGGCCCAGGAAGCATATAAATCAGTATCAACTATTTTAACTTCAAGTTTTTTTACTCCATCTTTATTTAAATAAGCTTGTTGAGAAGGTTTAAGAATTGTTGTTTGGTTATTTCCACTTAATTGTTCGTGAACTCTTACACTTCCTTCAATTAAAGTTGTATGTATAAAGTCATCATCTTCATATGCTGATACATTAAATTCGGTACCCATGACTTGTACATTCATTCCATTGGCATGAACAATAAATGGTTTTGATTCATTTCCTTTTACTTTAAATAAAGCTTCTCCTTTCAAATAAACTCTTCTTTCATCTTCAGAAAATTCAGTCGGGAATCTTAACTCAGTATTAGAGTTAAGCTTAACAATTGTACCATCTGCTAAAGTAAGTTCATACTCTTCTCCTTTTTCCATTTTAAGCGTATGTAATTCAGCAGTTTTTTTCTTTTTATTTTTTCTCTTGTATTCAATTTTCCCGGAATCGATTTTTATACTGATATTTTTGTCTGTAGTATTTAATACAGTGTCCTTGACTCCCAATACTATTATCTTACCATTATTCAAAATCAGGCGGGCTTTTGATGTTCCGGGTTTGATCTTATGAGCTTGGGCAATCTCTTTCTTTTTGATATCATTTGCTATATTCCAGGCTCCAATACCGATACCAAATACGATAATAGCTGCAGCAGCATATTTTAAGATTGTTTTAAACGGAAATATTTTTTTCTTTTGCTCCGGATTGATTTCATTAAAAATATGCTGCCAGATTCTTTCTTTATCCAAATGATGTTGTTGTTGACTCCAATCTTGTCTTTCTTCCAGGCCAGAGTATAAAGTTTTATTGGAATCATCTTCTTTTAACCAATCACTTAGTATTTTTTTTTCCTTTTCGTTTATGTCCTTCAAAAGACTTTTAGCAATTAGTTTACTGATACGAATGTATTTTTCAAAGTTCATTTATGATGCTTTTAGCTTTCATTTACTAATATATAACACTCAATTCAAAAGTGGGTGACACAAATCAACTAAAAACTAAAAATGGTGAATTTTAATTTATAATAGCATCAAGAGCAATGAGCTAATTGCTAAAAGACAATGCCACAATACAATAGAATGATTAATTAAAAAGGATAAGTAGTTTAAAACAGAATATCAATCAAAACAATTAGTGCATACACATGCTCTTTAAGTTTTTCTCTTAATACCTTATATGCCCTTAGTTTAAGTGTTTTGATAGTATTTACCGACACTTTAAGAGCTTCTGCAATATCATTATTTTTAGCTCCTTGCATGCTTAACTCAATAATGGTCCTGGTTTGTTCAGGGAGTTCAGAAAGTGTATTTCGTATAATTGTTTTTGTTTCTTCTTCTATAATTTTATTTTTAAAATAATGATTATCCTGATTTTCAATAAAGGCAAGATGCTTTGCATGAACTTTCTGAGAACGCAAATAATTAAATCCCATGTTTTTTATCGTTGAATAAAGATAGGCTTTAATCGTATCTAATTTTTCAAATTCGCTACGTTTATTCCAATATACAAGCAAAGCTTCCTGAACAATATCAGTAGCTTCATCTTTATCTTTTACTAGTTGTAAAGTAAAATTTGATAAAAAAGGAAACAGGTAGTCATACAATTCCTTAAAAGCTTCTGTATTACCTCGAGATATTAATTTTATTTTTTCGTCAGAAAAACTCATGATTAATTCAGAATGTAAAGATAAAACTATTACAATTAAAAATTAATCCCAATAGCTATCGCATAGACATCAACTTAAGAGACTATACAAACATATTTTATCCCCCAAAAGACTTTCCCCAGAATAGTTTAGAGCGTGTCAAAAAGTAATAAAACCTTAACGGAAATTCTCTCAGAGAAGCATAGAATTACAGAAACATAGAAAAAAACAAAAATAATCTGTGAAAATCTGTGTAGTCTGTGTGAGAATAAGCAATCAAAATTACTGTACAGAAATCACAGAAAACCACAGAAAAAATAAAAATTTCTCTTAAGTTGACGCCTATGCGATAGCTATCGGGGAAAAACTAAAAAATAAGTATCAAGTATCAAGAGCTAAAAGCCAGTTACTAAAAAAGGCCTACCAAAAAATTTGGCAGGCCTTTCTAATTATATGTTGTTTTGACTACTTTTTGTCCTTCATTACAACCTCAACTTTAACTGCATCTTTTAATAATTTTTTAGCAGCTTTAGCAACCGATTTTCTGGATAATGAGTTCACAAATTTTTCATAATCAGCATCACTCATGCTTACATATCCTTTCAGGGCATAATCATTTAATTTTCCATGCCAATAACCAAGTTTTTCAATACTTTCTTTTTTTCTCTTAAGAAGGTTTTTCTTAATTTCAGAAAGATCTTTATCTAACACTCTGCCCTTGATCAACTCATCAATCTCCTTTAAAGCTATGCCTTTAAGCTTATCAGCTTTTTCAGGGTCACAATCAAATTTTAATGAAAGCTGTAATTCCTTAATCGGATGCTCTTTAGTGCTAACTCTTACACCCACACCATAAGTTCCACCTTCTTTTTCACGAATTTCTTCAACATAGCGTTTATCCAAAATCTGATTGATCACATAAGCATAAATTCTATTCTTTTGATTATAATCAAATTCTTTGTTAAGGTTAACGTATACAGTTGCTTTAGAAGTTTCCAATTCCCTTTCAAAATGGTTATTCACATCTGTTGAAGGAGCTCTGACACCCCTGTCTTTATATGTTTCTTTAGCATCAGTCACAGGAAGTGAAGCAATATATTTTTCAATAAATGCTTCTAGTTTTTCAACTTCAAAATTTCCACTGAAAGTAAAAACAAAGTCACCAGGGTTGGCAAAACGCTCTAGATAGATTTTTTTGATTCCATCAAATGATACTTTTTCAAGGGATTCTTTAGTAAATGGTTTTACACGTGGATGGTGATTTGCCATAGTTACAGAAACAGAATCATTAAAAGCCTGTTTTACATCCAAATGAGCATTTTTAAGGAACTCAACATAACGAGGATACATATTCATATACTGCTTACCATCAAAACGAGGTTGAGTAAAGCGTAAGTACATTAACTGGAACATTGTTTCCAAATCTTTAGGAGCAGCACTACCACTTAATCCTTCTGAAAGCCCGCCAATACTAAATCCACAACCAGCGATTTTACCGGTTAGTTTCTTTTGAAGTTCAGTGGCCGAAAAATCACCTAAACCATAAGCCCCCATGAAATTACCCATGACAGCTGCATTTTCAAGTTGATCATCTTCAACCAATGAAGTTCCACCCCATGATTGTGCGTTGAAAACAACTTTTTCCTTTTCAATATCCGAATGCCTGTAAAAAACTCGAATTCCATTGCTAAGTTTAAGTTCAGTTGCTTCAAATCCATTTTTATTTACAGCTTTTCTTTCAACAATTTTTCCAGCTTCAGGTTCTTTTGCAATTAAAGGCTTGTCAACAAAAGCATCTTTATAAGCTTGCAATTTAGCATCTTTTACTTCTTTTACCAGCGCAACAACTTCATCTTTTTGAGGATAAACTTTCCCTTCTTTTTCAGGACCATTAATTACAACAACCATATTTTTTTCCTGAAGAAAACGATTTGCAAGAGTATTGAAATCTGAAAGTTTAACATTAGCAGCAAATTCTTTAGCTAATGTATGTTCATATTCAATACCAGGAATTGGGTCATTATCTATATAATGGCCTTTGTATTCTTTAGCATATTGATCATTCGTAACCTTATCTTTTCTCTTAAGGGCATTATCCCATTGAGCCATGAAGTTTGTTTTCATTCTATCCAATTCGCCTTGTGTAAAGCCATAATCCCTAACTTTCTCGATCATTTCCAATGCACCACGTGTTGCACTTTTCCAGTCTCCTGGCTTATGAACAGCCGCTACAACAGTAGCATCTTTTCCACCTAGGAATCCAGTAGTTTGGATTTGGGCCATTAAAAACGGAGGGTCAGGTTGTTGCATACGCTCACTGATACGGGCTTGAAGCATGCCATTAAACATAGATTTCAAATAATTATCCTTAAGGTAGTTATCTCCTTTTTCAGCTTTAGGAATTGCATCATATTTATTAAAAACAATTACAACATCCATCTGAGCTTCTTTATCAGTAGCCTGAGCATATTTTACATCATCGTGATCAGGTACAGTATAATATTTTCTTTCTTTAGGATTTTTAACAGCAGGTATTTTAGAAAACATTTCTTTAACCTTTGCTTCCATTTTATCTACATCAAAATCACCAATGATAATTAATGCTTGCAAATCGGTTCGATACCAATCGTGATAAAAATCTCTAAGTGTTTCGTACTTAAAATTCTTGATAACATCCAAATCTCCAATAACATCGCGCTTAGCATACTTACTACCATACAATAATGCAACGTTTTGTTTTGACATAGTTCGGAACCGAACATCTCTACGTGTTCTCCATTCTTCTGCAATAACTCCTCTTTCAGCATCAATTTCTTCATCAGTAAGTAAAAGGTAATTCGACCAGTCATTCAATACTAATAGGCAAGAATCCATCAAACCTTCTTTATTGGTAGGAACATCGCTTAAGTTATAAACGGTTTCGTCCTGTGCTGTATAAGCATTAATATTATAACCAAAACGAACTCCATGTTTTTCTAAAAAGTTAAGGATCCCTTTTCCTTTGAAATGTTTGGTTCCATTGAAGGCCATATGCTCAAGGAAGTGAGCTAAACCATTTTGATCATCATTTTCAAGAATTGCACCTACATTTTGTGCAATGTAGAAACTTGCACGATCTTTAGGCTCTTCATTATGACGAATATAATACGTCATTCCATTTTTTAGTTTACCATATCTGATTGCAGGGTCCATAGGAACTTTATCCTTTGCAAAGCTCTGTACATTAAATAATGTAACTATAACCAGCAAGAATGCTAAAACTTTTTTCATAATTTTCTAAGTTTAATTTTTATTTGTAATTGTTCTTCTCAATTTTTTTATACATTCAATAATAAGACACTTTAATTAAATAAGAGGGTGAATAATGGTATTATCTCCAAACTATTTGTTCATATCAAAGATTAATTTCGATTGGCAGGAATAAAAATGATACTTTTTTAGTACAATTCAAAGATACAATATAATTTGATTTTACAAATTTTGTGAATTTTTTAAGTCATTTTTCTTAACATCTTTTAACATAGAATCATTTAAAGCAATTACATCTTAAAACCAATCATCTGAATATTTGAGTTTTAGGAAATTTCGTTTAAGTTAATTTATGTTAATGGATTTTAAAATTAACGGTAAAAGTACCTGTATTTAGCTACGCTCCTAGTTCACTCATTCTCTTTGCGGTTTGTCCTGGTTAAATAACCAAAACTAACCATATTATTATAGTGAGCTAAACTAAAGGACTACGCTCGATGCCCCCCAGGCCGCTGAGCCTGTCGAAGCGCATCTCGACTTCGTTGCACTACGCTCGATGTCCCAGGTCACTGAGCTTGTCGAAGCGTGACTCCACTTTGCTGCACTCGATAACCTCAACTAACTCCACCATTAAAAAAACCGGATCTACAAATTGGCAAATCCGGTTTTGAGGTAGTACTAATCGGTGTTTTTAATAAATATGAATCTTATGTAATTAAATAAGAATAAGCACTACCTGTTGAAGAAAGGAGGCTTCCTGGAAACCTCCAGGGTTCCATAGTTTCAATTTAGATTACTGTTTCTTTTATATTTTCAGCAATAACTTTACCATCAAATAATCTTATAATTCTTTGACTATATTCTGCATCTCTTTGAGAATGTGTAACCATCACAATGGTTGTTCCTTTCTGATTCAGCTCCTGTAATAAATTCATAACTTCTTCACCATGCGCTGAATCCAGGTTACCTGTCGGTTCATCCGCTAAAATCAGGCTTGGCTTTGCAACTACAGCTCTGGCAACAGCCACACGCTGCTGCTGACCTCCTGATAATTGTAATGGAAAATGTTTCTTTCGATGTAGAATTTGCATTTGTTCCAGCACTTCTTCAACCCTTGCTTTGCGTTCCTTAGCCGAATAGCCTAAATAAATTAAAGGAAGCTCTACATTTTCAAATACATTTAATTCATCAATCAGATTAAAATTTTGAAATACAAATCCGATATTATTTTTTCTTAAATCAGCACGCTGCCTTTCTGAATGATTGGAAACCTCGTGTCCCATAAAATGATATTCCCCATTTGTTGGGTTATCCAGTAATCCTAATACATTTAACAAAGTAGATTTTCCGCATCCGGATGGCCCCATGATAGCTACAAATTCTCCTTGTTTGATTTCAATATTTACTTCATTTAATGCAGTTGTTTCTACTTCATCGGTACGAAAGACCTTAGTAAGTTGGTTGGTTTTAATCATATGACTCATATTTTTATTTTATAAGACGTATGCTTTAATAGATTGTTACACTCGTTTGTATAAAATTTCAGGGTTTTCATAGAGAATGTAAAGAGTAAAAATTAGGAATTATAAAATTGAACATATCAATTTTTAGCCTGCCCGGCAGATAGGCTTTTCATTAATTAAAGCATCCCTTTTTCTTCCAAAAAATCAAAAAAATACTTTTTATAGCTTTCACCTATAGGAATATGCTGATTTCCTATTACCAGACTTTTCTTTCCAATACTGTCAATTTTATCCACTGCTATGATGTAGGATTTATGCACTCTCAAAAATTTATCTTTCGGAAGCGTTTCCTCCATTTTTTTAAAATTTTGAAGGACCATTAATCGTTTTTCAGGAGTTACAATTCTTAAATAGTCCTTCATTCCTTCAATATACTGAATGTCGTCAAACTTAACTTTTTGTAATTTATAATCCGATTTAATAAAAATAAAATCATTGGAAGTCTGTTGATCTTGTTTCAAATGCTTCAAATCCTTCTTCAGTGTAGTATGTACTTTATCAACAGCTTTCAGGAAGCGATCAAAACTTATAGGTTTCAATAGATAATCAGCAACCTCTAATTCAAATCCTTTTAAAGCATATTGATCATAAGCTGTGGTTAAAATTACTTTTGGTCTCACTTTGAGGGTTTCCAATAATTGTATTCCGGTAAAGTCATCCATTTGTATATCCAAAAACATCAGATCCACCTGATTACTTTTCAGATAATCCATAGCTTCTATGCCATTATCAAAAGTGGTTAAAAGGTTTAAGTAAGAAATCTTACTTATATAATCTTTCATTTTTTCAAGAGCTAAAGGCTCGTCATCTATGGCAATACAATTTATTTTCATCCTCAATAATTTTGATTTATAAAAATATAAAGAATAATTTCTTAATTGATGAGTAGTTTTAAATAAACCCGATGTTTACCATCTTCTTCTTCAATTAATAGAACATATCTTTCTTTATATAGAAGTTCTAAACGACGTTTAATATTTTGAAGCCCTATACCTCCCACTTTGTCTTTAATTTCAGTATCAGCTTTGGTCATATAATTTATAACTTCAAATTCATAAATATCAGGCCGGATTTTAATATCAATGATGATTCCCGGAGCCGCTGCATTTTTTCGTCCATGTTTAAAGGCATTTTCAACAAAGGGAATGATTAGCATAGGAGGAATTTTCTTGCCATTGGTTTTCCCTTCTATATTCAACTCAACATAATTTTTTGCTTTCAACCTTAATTTCTGAAGCGATACAAAACTCTTTAAATATTCCAATTCTTTATCAAGTGATACAAAATCTTCACTGGCCTCATATAACATATAACGCATAATTTCTGATAATCGTATCAGAGATTTTGAAGCCATATCGGGATTTATGTTTACTAAGGAATCGATATTATTAAGCGTATTAAACAGAAAATGTGGATTAATCTGAGACCTCAATAATGCTAATTCACTTGTTAATGACTGGGTTTTTAATTGAGCTTTTTCCTGTTGAAATACAAACCAAAGCTTAATAAACTTTATAGCTGAAGCAAAAAGCGTAATGGAATTTATTAATATGAATACACTTATAAACCGATCATAAGTAAAAAAACTTAGATCCAACTCTTCTGTCAAAAGAAGAGGTGCCTGGATATAGTATCCAATTAAAAGTTCTATAAAAATGAGAGGTATGGATATAATAACCAGCCAAAAAGCAAAAAGAAAGTACTTTTGTTTTAATAAAAATCTCGGAAGCAGAAAGTACACAGAAATATAAGTTGATAACATGTCAAATGGAACATTGGGTAATACTGCCATAACCATTGGCATGAACTCACGATCATGACGGTACATATTATCAAATACCTGATAAAAAACGACTACAACCCAAAATAACAGGTGCCAGCGTAATCGTTGCCAGTTAAAAGGGAGTGTCCAGTTTTTACGGGTGACGGTTGATTTGTTATTCATATATACAAATTACGTAAAAATCTGTTTAATGAAATATAAATACTATACTTGAACACTAATTTCAATGACCAACGAACTGATTTTATCCTTAAAATGTTTTTGATCCTTTATTATCAAATATTTTTTGAATTTCGTTTATTTCCATATTTCAGAATTTAGAGTATAATTTCATTTTCTCCTTATAACTTAACTATTTAATCGCATCTTTTAGTTTAAAACATTTGCAATGTGAATTCTCATTCACTATATTTGACTTAACAAAACTTGATTATGGTTATTTTTAATTTCGATAAACAAAAGCATTATTCCATTTTGGAACTTGAAAGACTTGGCTTTGAAAGAAGCAAACTTCCTTATGTAAATTACCGAGTTTATATAAAGAATAAAGTATTTTATCTATTTAAAGAGCTGAAAACCGGAAAGCTGCAACTTGACTCAATTAATTACTAATTTTGCCCGAAAACCGCGATAAAAGTTGAGTACAAAAAATTTTAAACGGCTAGAGCTATATCAGTAATACACCTGATTCATAATTTATAACCACTGTTGTCCGGTAAAATTAAAAGATTCCTCTCTGCGCTTCGGAATGACAAGTATTTTGGTATTTTTACTATAGAAAGGGCTTGTCCAAAAAGTAAAGAAATAACTAAAATTCTTTATTTTACGCTCTGCGTAGCTCCGCCTGCTGCGGGCAGGTTTGCGTTTTTCTTTGCGAAGCTCTGCATAACAATCACTTAAGTTATTACGCTAAGAACCGAAAAGTTATACGCTAAGATTCGCAAAGACTTTTTGGACAACATCTTTCTATAGTTCTTTCAATAATACATTCTCCTGTCATTCCAAAGCACAGCGAGGAATAAAACAATTAGCCGGACACTAATGATTTATAACTCATAATTAAGTATTATCTTTAATAGTTCTAAATTATTAGCATGGAAAGAGAAATTATCAGCACCAACCGAAAAGCATTACGACTCAATCTAAATTCTAAAACTTATGGTACGATTGCGGAAATCGGTGGCGGACAAGAGGTTGCCCGACATTTTTTTCAGGCAGGTGCTGCCTCAGGAACTGTAGCAAAAACAATTTCAGCTTATGATAAATCCTTTAGTGATGCCATATATGAGTGTAAAGATAGTCATCGTTTTGTTTCTGAAGAGAGATTAAACTCCATGCTTAAAGCTGAATTTAATGAACTCACTAAAACCCTTGAAGGAAAAAGAAAAGAAGATACCTTATACTTTGTCTTTGCAAATACGGTTAGTGTTCTAAATTTTAAAAAAGATAATTATTGCCACGGCTGGCTGGGAGTCCGGTTTCAATTAAAGACAAATTCAAAACCCAATGAAGTTATATTACATGTAAAGCTTCTGGAGAATGACACTTTGCAACAACAACAAACACTAGGTATTTTAGGAATTAACTTAATTTTTGCATGTTATTATCATCATGAAACTCCAAATATCTTTTTAAAATCATTATTGGACTCTTTATCAAATGAGCGTATAGAGATCAGCATGGTTCGTATGAAAGGGCCGGAACTTAACTATGTAGACAACCGTTTGTTAAGTGTTCAGCTTGTAAAAAATGAAATGACTACTGCAACCATTTTTAATCGTTATGGAGAGGTTATAGAGCCTTCCGATATGCTATATAAAAAAAATGTGCTGGCCTTTCGTGGAAGTTTCCGTCCCATTACTTATGTAGGATTTGACATGCTTAAAACCAGTTTCGGACTTTTTAAAAAAGATGAAGACTATGATAAAGAGAATACCGTAGGCCTTTGCGAAATGACCTTAAATAACCTGCTGCAGGAAGGAAACCTGGATGAAAGGGATTTTCTGGAAAGAGTGGACATTTTAAATGGAATGGGGCAAAATGTGATGATATCCAACTTCAGGTATTATTATAAGCTGGTTAAGTATTTTTCAGAATTCAAAATAAAAAATTTACGTGTGGTCATAGGAATTCCAACATTTATCAATGTTCTAGAACCTCTTTATTACGAACATCTGAATGGTGGTATTCTGGAAGCTTTTGGAAAACTTTTCACCAAAAACATGAAGCTATATGTATATCCTACCTTAGATGAAAATACCGGAAAACTTATTACCTCACAGAACCTGCCACTTCCGGAAGATTTAAAATATTTATATAAATATCTGATTAAAAACAGAATGATACTGGACTTAAGCAATATCAAAAAAGATTGGTTGCATATTAAATCTGCTGATGTTTTAAAGATGATTAAGAATAATGAGAGTGGCTGGGAAAAATATGTCCCTGTTTATATAGAGGAATTCATTAAAACACGCAAAATTTTTGGTTATACGGGAAATTCAGAATTATTCAACAGGATTGAAAATTTTCAGGAGCCGTGTCCTTAATGAGTGAATAAGTTATATATTATTACTCAATAGCTACTACTACTAATGGCTAATGCTTAAAATATTTCCTCATTTCCTTTGATAGGAAACAGTAATATTTTGTATATTAGTTACCAACACTAATTAGAGAATAAAAGTAGATATTTAATATATTAACCTAATTAATCACATCATGAAAAAACACTTAAGCTTATTTTTATTTTTGTTTGTATTTATATTTTGGAGTTGCGAAAAAGAAGATGAAAATCCGGATCCAAACAATGGCTCTACCTATCAAAAATTAACATCAAGCACTACAAAAATAGAAACAGCCGGATGTTATAGCTCTGATAAAATTTATTACAAATCAAATATATCATCCGCATCTTCAGATACATACGACATTTGGAGAATAGATAATGATGGTAGTAATGCACAGGAAATTCTTGATTTTACATCTACCGGATGGGGGGCAAGAACAGGAGGTGCATTTAGCATTTATCAAAACAGATTATCATTTTATGAAGCAGAGGGAATCCACAAATGTTTAAGCCTGGATTTATCGGAAACATTTCCTGTATCACGTGTAGGGAATAGTGGCCCAAGTACAGGTATAAACGTATTGCTTACTATTCCAGCAGGATTAGGCGGAGCTTATGTAAACTATCATACAGGCACTGCTAAAGGAGCATGGATTGTAAGAACTTCCGGTAATGGAGTAACTCCTACTGCATTTGAATTAAGGATTGCTGATGCCACAGCTATTACGGGAGGAAGTGCAACTACAGTTGGCACAAAATTAATCGATGGTTTTCGTGTTGGAGAAACCTTTTCTTTCTCTCCCGATGGAAGCCAAATTGTAATTTCACATGCGCCAACAGGAAGTGCTTCAAATATTGCCAATGACATTTATATTATAAATGCTTCAACTGGTGCTATTGTAAAAAGGTTAACCACTGAAGGTGATAATGGTATTCCATCAAATAATCCTTCATGGTCACCAAATGGAAACCTAATTGCTTTTGACAGAGAAGATAGCAATGGAAATCATCAGGTTTATACGATAAAAGCTGATGGAACCGGATTAACTCAAAGAACTAAAAAAGATGCTTCTATCACTGGAGAAACAGGACCTTTTAGCTGGGGTTATCCAATTTGGATAGATAGTGATGAGTTAATTATACATAGATATCATAGCGCTTACAGACAAATCTGGAGATTAAAATTTTAATTTAATACCTGGCTAAAATATCATAACAAAAGCACGATCAAATTGTTCGTGCTTTTTTCTTGTTAAAAAGGTAAATCATAAAAAATTTTTAAACGATATTTTACTAATATTACCAGCAACAACTAGTAACTAGTAACCAGTAATCCCTACCCAATAAACATTTTGATTTTCCAATAAATCACTTTATTTTTATTAATTACAAAATCAATCATCATGAAACCAAAGCTACCTTTATTAATCATTTTAGGATTTGCCATCCTTTTAACTACTTTTGGATATATTATCGATACTGATCCTCCATACGCAAATGTTTGGCATACCGTATTTGAATTTATAATGATGACAGGCTTTATATTTACATTGATTGCCGGGCCATATATGATTATTTCATTTATATCTTACTCTTTGAGAAATAAAAAGAAAGCTTAATTCATATATCATTTAGCATATGCCATTGTGATCTGGTGTTAAATGTTTAGGATGTCAAGCTAACTATCTTTACTTCAATTTTCATCCCGATATTTATCGCATAGGCGTCAACTTAAGAGAAATTTTTATCTTTTCTGTGGTTTTCTGTGATTTCTGTGCGCTAATTTTGATTGTTTCTTCTCACACAGACTACACAGATTTTCACAGACGATTCTTGTTTTTGTCTACGTTTCTGTAATTCTCTGCTTCTCTGACAGAATTTCCGCTAAGGTTTTCTTACTTTTTTGACACGCTCTAAACTATTCTGGGGAAAGTCTTTTGGGGGATAAATACTGTTTGTATAGTCTCTTAAGTTGACGCCTATGCGATAGCTATCGGGACAAATTATTAAATTTGTGTTAGCATAAAATAACTAACATGAACCAATCAAGCCCCCTTGCAGAGCAACTTCGTCCTTCTTCACTTGATGAATATATCGGGCAAAAGCATCTTTTAGGTGAAAATGCCATATTAAGACAATCGATTGAAAACAATAATATCCCTTCCATGATTTTATGGGGGCCTCCCGGTGTCGGGAAAACCACTTTAGCATATATAATTTCACAGTCGTTACAAAGGCCATTTTATACTTTGAGTGCAATTAGTTCAGGAGTTAAGGATGTAAGAAAAGTTATTGAACTGGCAAAACAAGGTTCACAGGCAATCTTATTTATTGATGAAATTCATCGTTTCAGTAAATCACAACAGGATTCATTATTGGGAGCTGTAGAAAAAAGGATTGTTACTTTAATCGGTGCAACCACGGAGAATCCCTCATTTGAAGTAATTTCTCCTCTCCTATCCCGCTGCCAGGTTTATATTTTAAAACATCTGCAGGAAGAAGATTTAATGACATTAGTCACCCGGGCAATTGAGCATTATAACAATCAGGCAATAAAAATTAATATTAAAGAACACGAAGCTTTATTCCGGGTTTCGGGAGGTGATGCAAGAAAATTATTAAATGCCATTGAATTATTAGTCAGCACTACCCGATCGAAGGAAGTAGAAATAGATAATAAATCTACTTTAGAAGTCATACAACAAAACCTGGCTATCTATGATAAACAAGGAGAAATGCATTATGATGTAATCTCTGCCTTCATAAAATCCATGCGTGGAAGTGACCCGAATGCTACGCTATATTATCTGGCTCGTATGGTAGCTGCCGGAGAAGACCCTAAATTTATTGCCCGTAGAATGTTGATCCTGGCATCTGAAGATATTGGGAATGCCAACCCAAATGCTTTATTACTTGCCAACTCCTGTTTTGATGCCGTAAATAAAATCGGTTGGCCCGAAAGCCGGATTATTTTGTCACAAACAGCGATATATTTGGCAACATCACCAAAAAGTAATTCAGCTTATAAAGCTATTAATGATGCTGAAGCTTTGGTTCGCAAAACAGGAGATTTACCTGTTCCTCTTCAAATCAGGAATGCCCCTACCAAGCTTATGAAAAATATTGGTTATGGTAAGGATTATAAATATGCACATCAGTTTGAAGGTAATTTTGTAGATATGGAATTCCTCCCGGAAGAAATCAGTGGAACTATTTTGTTTGATCCGGGGAATAATCCACGAGAAAATGAAACCAGGAAATATTTGAAGAGCTTGTGGAAGGATAAGTATTCTTACTAAGATAACTTTTTAGACATAAATAAACCCACAACAGGCGTCATGGGTTCATCTGAAAGTGCGATTATCCGATAAATGGATAATAATTATGAGATGATAAGGAGAGTCCTTACTCATATTTGATGAACTCAATAGGATTTTCCCTATGTATTTTAACCAATTGATATAAGATTGTGACAAAGGCAATCCCCAAAATGATGCTCAAAGAATATACGATATACATCCAATCCATATTGATACGATACTCAAAATCCTGCAGCCAACGTTCAATAATAAACCATCCTACAGGTATTGCAAAAATTGTTGAAACCAATATTAGTTTGAAAAATGAAAGCCCAAATGCTTTTGTAATATCCAAAATACCAGCCCCATGAATCTTTCGAATACCCATTTCTTTCATTCGGGATTCAGCAGTGAAAGCAGATAATCCAAATAATCCAATACATGAGATAATTATCGCTAATATTGTAAAAGCATTAAAAGTATCTCCTGCTTTATTTTCAGTCTCATAAAGCCCATCCCATTGATCAGTAATGAATTTATGACCAAATATCATATTAGGGGCAAATGCTTTCAATTTAGTTTCCAAATATGTCAACACCTCTTTTTCATCGCCAACATATCTAAATAGATTACAGCCCAATCCTCTTCCCGGAGTATATTCCAAGACCATTGGCTCAATGGATTCATGCAGGGAAGCAAAATTAAAATCCTTTACAACTCCTACAATCCGGCCTCTTACACCCCAAATGTTTCTGGCATATTTGCCAATAGGATCTTTAAGCCCAATTGCCCTCAAACAACTTTCATTTGTCAGGAATTGTATGATAGTATCCTTATTACTAATAAAATCATTGCCTTCCAACAATTCTATCTTCATGGTTTTTAAGTAGTCCGCATCAGCTCTGATAAACCTCAGGCTAGGCATTTCTCCACTCTCATGAGTAAAGCCTTCAATAAATAATGTTTCCACACTGGTACGTACTCCTGGCAAGTTAGAAACCGAAGAAACATCCGTTATCATAGGGTTTTGCATAATTTCAGCTTTAAAGGCTTTAAGATCTTTTCGCATCACTTTTGCAAGCTCTACATCGTTATAAATGCAAACTACATTTTCTTTTTGAAAACCGAGGTCAACATTATTAAACAATCGTAATTGTTTATGAATAGAAAGTGTACTAAATATTAAAAAGACAGCTATTGCAAATTGCAATACAATAAGGACCCTTCTTAACTGATAACTAAAGGAACCTACTTTTTTAGCTCCTTTGATATTATCCTGAATTTTAAAAGCCGAAGCCATTAATGCAGGATATAAACCTGCAATAATTCCAAGTCCAAAAATAATAATTAACATGAGTACAATATTCTCTCTTGAAAAGAACTGAGCCAATTCATAATCCAATCCGGAAAAGTGATTAAAATATGGATATAATATATCAATCAATAAAATAGAAAGTGCTCCGGCTATGATAGTTGTAAGTATAGATTCGCTAAAATACTGCCGGATAATTTGTCCACGATAAGCTCCCACCACTTTCCTGATTCCAATTTCTTTAATTCGGCTTAACGATTGTGCAGTGGCAATATTCACATAATTTACTCCGGCAATTAAGAGTATAAGGATAGCCACTGTTGAAAACACATATACATAGGTAACATCACTATTGGGGCCTATCTCCTGCTCTAATTTAGAATGTAAATGAATCTTTTTAATAGGTTGCAATAAAAACTCATTACTTGCCAGGATTTCTTCCGGGCTACCCGTTCCATTCCAGTAACTTAGAGAAAAGTCATCCATTTTAGCCTCTACATTTTTGACATTGACATTTTCTTTTAGCAATATATAATTATAGGGACCTGCCCAACCCAATGCATTGTAAAGATCTTCACGCCCCTGATCAATTAAGCTCTTTCTTAACAACTCCATTGATATCAGGTAATTTAATTTCAGGTGTGTATTCCCTTCTATATCTTTCATCACACCTGATACGACAAAGTTTTTTCCAAAGTCGTCACATCTGATTGTTTTGCCTACCGGATTTATTCCAGAGAAAAATCTTTCAGCCATAGATTCCGAAATCACAATATTATGAAGTTCTGCCAATGCCGTTTTAGGTTCCCCATATACAAATTTCAGGTCAAACATATGAAAGGCCGTTGAATCTGTAAAGAAACCATGAAATTCGGTAAACTTTTTAATCATTTTCACGCTATCATTAATGGAGAAGTCCATGGGCCTCATTTGATGAAATCTTGCATTGGCTTCAATTTCCGGCATAAATTCTTTCATAGCAGGCCCCAGCCGGGGAGCAGTCGGAGCCCAGTATCTGGTTTTGGCAGGCTCAACAGAATTCCTGGTAATCCGATATAGGCGATCAGCTTTAGGATAACATTTTTCAAAGCTAAGTTCATAACTAATGAAGCTATAAATAAAAACAACACAACTAATTCCCAGTGCAAGTCCAAAAATATTTAGGGCACTGAAAATTTTGTATTTCTTAAAATTCCTGAGGGCAATGATAAAATAATTCCGTAGCATAATCTTTTTTCAATTTACAAATTATACCCCTCTATGCCAAACTCTGTTCCAACGATTACATTATACTGATTTTATGACACTTAAGAATAACACCTTTATTATTCACTTATACTTTCGCCCAAAACCGGACTATTATTCGTCCAAAAATGGACGATTCAGGCATTATTTCCTTGGAAAGCATTGATATATTCATTTGATTTGTAAGAAGTTTTAATTATTGGCTTATTTTGTGCATAGAAATTACCAAGTTTCAAATCAACATTCACAGTGAAAGAAAAAGGAAACATACTGATCGTAGATGATGATAAATATGTATTGCTGAGTTTACGTATGTTTTTAGAAAATCATTTTGAGAAAGTAGTTACTTTAACAGATCCTGCTAAAATTACTTCGGAATTTAAAAATTCAACTTTTCATACGGTTTTACTGGACATGAATTTCACTAAAGGAGATACCAGTGGTGATGACGGGATTTACTGGTTAAGAAAAATAAAGAAATTGGATTCCTTAACCAATGTCATTATGATTACGGCTTACGGCGAAATTCAAAAAGCAGTAAGGGCAATTAAAGCAGGAGCATTGGATTTCATTGTTAAACCCTGGGAAAATGAAAAATTATTGCCCACTGTAAAATCAGCCACCAACCTATCCTTATCACAAGCCAAGATCAAACAATTAAGAAATAAGCAGCAGTTGATGAATGAGACCGTCAATAAAGATGAATTGATCGGGAACTCAAAAGTAATGCTTGAGCTAAGAAAACAAATAGAAAAGGTTGCTCCGACTGACGCGAATATTCTAATTTATGGAGAAAATGGTACAGGAAAGGAAGTTATTGCTCAATTAATACATCGTTTGTCAAATTATGCAGAAGAAGTAATGATCAAAGTGGATTTGGGTGCCATCAGCGAAACATTATTTGAAAGTGAATTATTCGGACATGTAAAAGGTGCATTTACTGATGCAAAAGAGGACCGTATTGGTAGGTTTGAAGCTGCGACCGGAGGAAGTTTATTCTTAGATGAAATCTCAAATATTCCCTTAAACCTGCAATCTAAATTATTGAAGGCTATTCAGGAAAGGCAAATAAACCGCTTAGGAAGCAATAAGGTAATTGATGTGGAAACCCGTTTAATTTGTGCCAGTAATTTGCCTTTGGCAAGATTAGTCAAAGAAGGATCCTTCCGTCAGGACCTCTATTACAGAATTAATACGGTGGAAATTCATATTCCTACTTTAAGGGAAAGAACTGATGACATTCCTCTTCTTGCAAAACACTTTTTAAAAAATTTCAGAAAAAAATATCATAAAAATAATTTAACCATCCCTGACAGTGTAATGAAAAAGCTGCAGAAGTTTAATTGGCCCGGCAATGTCAGGGAACTGGAGCATGCTATTGAACGAGCTGTTATAATGAGTAACGGAGAGCATATCTGTGCTTCAGACTTTAATTTTTTGAGCCATATACAGGATGTAGAAGAGGAAGAAGAAACCCTAAACCTTTTCTCTCTTGAAAAGGCCGCTATTGTAAAATGTATAAAAAAACATCAGGGAAACCTGACAAAAGCGGCAAAAGAACTTGGATTAACCAGAGGAGCTTTATATCGCAGGATTGAAAAATATGAAATATAAATCATTTACTTTTAATATTATTATTAGAACCCTGTTTATACTCGGGTTAATGGCGCTATCCATATATTTATTCTTGAATACAGAATATATTAAATCGGCTTTTGGATTTATTATACTTGTTCTTCAGCTTATTGAATTCATTTCCTATGTAAATAAAACCAATGTTGATTTTACAAGTTTTCTGAACTCCATAGCACATAATGATTTTAGTTCAAATTATACTTCCTCTTTCAAAGGGCAAAGTTTCCAGGATTTATACAAAAGCTTTGAACAATTAAACAAAAAATTCAAGTCCATCAATTTTGAAAGGGAAATGCATTATCAACATTTACAAACCCTTATAGAGCATATGGATATTGGAATTATTTCTGTTAATTCTGATAATGAGATCCATTTGGTAAATAAAGCATTCAAAGATCTATTTGACAAACCTTATCTAACAAAATCACATTCTATAAATAAACTGGATAGAAAGTTCGTTAAGCTAATCACTGAAATGCAACATATGGAGAATAAGTTATTCAGTTTGCTTATTGGAAATCATTATATCGATTTATCTGTAAATGCCGGTATTTATAAATTAAAAGAACAGGAATACAAACTTATAACGGTAAAGAATATTCAAAACGAGTTAGATACCAAGGAATTGGAATCCTACCAAAAGCTAATTCGGGTACTGACCCATGAAATCATGAATTCCGTAAGCCCTATTGTTTCTTTAAGTTCTACTTTGGACGAAGGATTAAGATCGGGCAAAAAAATTGATATTCAAAACTTAAAAGATGGAATTCATGCCATCCATGACAGAAGTAAGGGATTGCTGCACTTTACAAACGAATACAAAAAATTAAGTAAACTCCCCCAGCCTATATTTGTACATGTGATCCTCCAGGATATCTTTAATAATCTGAAAGTATTTTATAAAAATGAACTATTCCAAAAGAATATAGAATTCGATTTACAGCATACTAAGAAAATTAAATCTATATATGCCGACAAAGGGATGTTGGAACAGACATTAATAAACATTATAAAAAATGCCATAGAAGCTATTGAAGATGAAAAAGGTATTATTAGCATTTCCGTTTCATTAGACAAACCCGCAAACAGTGTTTGTCTACAAATAAAGGACAATGGCATCGGTATTCCCAAAGAACAACTTGATAAAGTATTCATTCCCTTTTTTACAAATAAGGATGAAGGAAACGGGATAGGCTTAAGTTTATGTAAACAAATCATGAAGCTGCATCACGGAAAAATCACCATAGAATCTGATGAAGGCAAGGAAACAAATGTTAAATTATTTTTCCCTCATAATCCTAAGAAATAGGTTAAAAATATGCTATCTTTGATTTAGCACCTATCCCAAAAACATGATACCAAAAATTGAAAAACTGAAATACCAGGACTCGAACAATTTCTTTCTAATTGCCGGTCCATCTATCATTGAAGATGATGAAATACCATTCATTATAGCCGATAAACTAACACGGGTATGTGATAAATATGAAATCCCTTTAATTTATAAAGCTTCTTATAAAAAAGCCAATCGTTCCCGTTTGGACTCCTTTACGGGGGTTGGCGACTTTGAAGGCTTAAAGATACTGGAAAGAATAGGAAAGGAATATCATGTTCCAACCATTACTGATATTCACACAGAATCTGAAGCTGTAGTAGCAGCAGAATATGTAGATGCACTACAAATTCCTGCTTTTCTTTGTCGGCAAACAGACTTGCTGGTAGCTGCAGCTTTAACGGGAAAATACATCAATGTAAAAAAAGGCCAGTTTTTATCTCCTGAGTCCATGAAATATGTGATTGAAAAGATAACCAAATCAAAAAATGATAAAATTATATTAACTGAAAGGGGGTCTTCATTTGGCTATCAAGATCTAATAGTAGATTTTCGAAGTATTCCCATTATGCAAAGAAATGAATATCCTGTTTTAGTAGATATTACACATTCGATTCAACAACCTAATCAGGAAACCGGAATTACCGGAGGGCAACCTGAGCTCATCAATATTATTGCCCAGGCAGGTATTGCTGCAGGTGCAGATGGTATCTTTATGGAAACACATCCTGATCCTTCTGTAGCAAAATCGGATGGAGCAAATATGTTGTTGCTTGAAAGAGTGGAAGATTTACTGCAAATGCTTACCCGTATACGTAAAGCTATTGTTTAATTTGAAAATTAGGGAATTTAAAAATGATCTAATTGCTGCCTGCTCAATTTATTTTAACATGAGTTCGGTCTAAACCGGGTTTATTAAAATTGGCCCAAGTTCCTGCCGCCAGGCAGATTTTATTGATCAATTGTTACATTGTTGAGCTACTCAATTGTTTGAAAGTGCATAAGTGGTGGCAAAAACAATATAACAATAGAACAGTGAAACAATGAAACAGTAAATCTTTTTCATCAAACTTACGTTATTTTAAGAATGAGACAATGTTTTTTTCTAAATAAATTGTATTTTTTTGTAAATGCCAGCAACCTATTAAGTTACTTTCTCATCTTACCAATAAACCAGTCTATCAAACTATGAGAAAAGTTATTTACATCATTATTACTATTTTATTTGTTTCTTGCAGTAAAGAAGAACCAAATACATTTCAGAACCAACTTATTGGGAAATGGAATTTAATTGAAGTATATGCAGATCCGGGAGATGGCAGCGGAACGTATAATCCTGTTACCAGTGAGAAATATGTAGAATTTTTAGCCAATGGTACCGTAAAATCCAACGGCCCTCTTTGTAATTTATCAATAGAAACAAATGAAGGTTTTACAGGTACTTATTCAATTGTCACAAAAAAAATAAGTGGAAATGATTGTCAACCTAACCCACTTGGTATTAGATTTGATATTGTCGACAATTATTTAATCATAAACTTTCCCTGTATAGAGGGATGTGGCGAAAAATATGAGAAAGAATAAGCGCTTAAATTGAAAGTGCTATGAGTTATGCCCGAAAAACGTGCGGAAGGCAGGTTCACGCTTCGACAGGCTCAGCGACCCGGTCATTGAGCGGAACGCAGTGGACTCGAAATGCCCCTCGACAAGCTCGGTGACCGCACTTTGACAGGCTCAGTGACCGGAAGGGCCATTGAGTGCAGCAAAGCGTAGCGAAGTCGAAATGTATCGTTTACTATTTTTCCTCTGGAAGAATCTTCATCTGCTTAACTCCTCCGGTTGTTGGGTGGAATTCAATGATTGCATCTAAAGAAGTAGTTCTGGCTACATGCCCAAACTGTCCAAAAACAAAAGCATCTTTCTTCAACTCTCTTCCGTTATACACTAATTGCACATCTGCATGTTCAGGAACCCTGTAGAAAAAGCCTGTCCGGGTTGTTTGTTCAATAGGTGCAGTAGTTAAAAATCTGGTAATATTCTTTGTTAATTCATTTGCTCTTATCATTAAAGAAACATTAGAACCACTGCTTCCTATACCCTGACTGGCAGAAAATTTAAATACCGGAATGCTTTTTCCTATTTTATCTACCGTCGGCAATATGGTATAACTTCTATAAATATATTCTGTTTTGGTATATCCTGTAAACAGACTGAGATAAGCAGCTTCCATTTTCTTCAATTCTTCACCCATATATTTCATTCCTTCACCATAATTGATTTCCTGATAACCTGTAAGCAGTAAATATCTGTCGTCTCTTATTTTGTCAAGTTTTTCAGCGATTTCTTTGGCTTTCATTTCCGGGCTCATCTCGATCAGGCGGGTATTGAATTTATACTTTTCAATGGAGAAAGTATCTACACTGATGCGACGTACCACAGTATCAACTTTTTCGTAGAAGTTATAATCTGAAAAATAGCTGAAATAGTCTTTTTTCTTTCCGGATTTCACTTTCATCTCAACATCTTCCAAAATTTCTCTATCATCAGTAACGGGAGTATTTACACCTAATAAAATTCCAGCTTCATTCAACGAAATTCCGATTTCTTTGTTTTCTTTTGATTTTTTATCAATCTGCACATAATATAAATGTGCAGGATCGGGTTGAATATAAGAACTTAAGCGTACATCCTTAATGGCATAACTCACCTGATTATTTTGTAATATTCCACTAACCCCGAGATATTTCTCAGCATAAGCAGCTAATGGCCCGGCAATCTTTTCAGTTCTTTCAATAACCACTTCTACTTTTAAATGAGTTTGGGGCAATGAATAAAATAAGCCTTCGCGGTCAATCGCACCATTACGCCCATCTACATGGGTAACCCTAATTTGTGCATTAACCATATCAGGGATACATAAAATTCCGATAATTAGAATCATTATCGAACCAATATTCTGAATGTATTTAAGAAAGCTGAATTTCATATCATTTTATTTTAATTAGTGAATTCGATTTAGTATTTGCCTACGTATCCAATAATTCTTCAATTTTTAAAATAAGTTCCTTCGCAGGTTCTATAAGTCCATCTAAATCATCTTCTGTATAATCAAGAAAATCATCATAATCACCTATTTGTCTTTTGTCAAATATGTCTGAATAAAATTTACCAAGTTCTTTAGAAATCAATTCTGATTTAATAAAATGTAACCCGAACATTTGTCTAACACCAGCATGTGTTTGTGAAAATAAAATACGAGTTCTTTTCTCTCAATTTCATTCATAAAACAATTCCTTCCTTTTTAACATTTTTATAAAAAGGAGTAATTCGATGTCTTGTTTCCCAATCACTTCTGGATAAAACAAGAGGGCTTATAATTTGTCCAGTCTCGAATTCAATTTCGTAAAGAGGATATTTAACCTTTTTCTCTTCTTCCCTGGTAATTTTGTCTCTTTCCAAAAGAATTAATAAGTCAACATCTGAATCTTTACGATTCTCCCCTCTTGCATATGAACCATAAACAATTATTGTTGCATTTGGTTCAGAAGCAATCACTGATTTTTTAATCATCAATAATATTTCATTCGTTTTATTCACATATCAAAAATACTGATTTTTTTATATAGTAATTGCAGTTCAATTTTTCAATTGCGAATAAATCACTTGAATTTAAATCGATATTATTTCATAAATAGCAATTCTCTATATTTTGGCAATGGCCATAATTTATCATCTACCAATAATTCCAGTTTATCAACATGACGACGTATAATAGGGAAATAAGGCATTACTTTATCACTGTATGCAAGTGCTTTTTCTTCATCTCCTTCCAATCTGTTAGCAATTTTTCTTTCACTTAACATTAGTTCAACATTTTTCTTTATTTCAGAAATATGCTCAGAGATATCCTTGATGGTTCTAACCTGATTTCTGGAAATACTATTATAGGTTTTTTCATCCAGTACCTGTTTCAAACCAATGGCATTTTCTATCAAGGTATTTTGATAACGAATAGCGATAGGAATAATATGATTGGTTGAAAGGTCACCCATCACCCTCGATTCTATTTGAATCTTCTTCGTATAGTTTTCAAGATTAATTGAATAGCGTGCATCCATTTCTTTTTCAGAAAGAATACCATTTCTTACAAACAGATCTTTAGACTCTTTACTAACCATAGCCTGGAAAGATCTCGGAACACATGCCACATTGCTCAAGCCTCTTTTTTCAGCTTCGGCCAGCCAGTCATCGCCATAGTTATTACCTTCAAAGCGAATTCGTTTAGATTCCTTTACATACTTTTGAACCATTTTAAAGATCGCTTTATCTTTCTTTTCTCCTTTTTTTATTAAAGCTTTTACTTCTTTGTTAAAACGAGCCAACTCATCAGCAACCATCAGGTTAAGCACAATCATCGGCTTTGCACATGTTGCAGAAGAACCTACAGCTCTAAATTCAAACTTATTTCCTGTAAAAGCAAATGGAGAAGTTCTGTTTCTATCTGTATTATCTAAGAGTATTTCCGGAATTTTCGGAACTAAAATATTATTATCGCTTTTACTGGCTTTTTTAAGTGTTCCTGTTTTTTCAATGATATCTAAAGTAGCTGTTAACTGTTCACCGATAAAAGCAGAAATAATAGCGGGAGGTGCCTCATGGGCTCCTAAACGATGTTCATTACCTGCAGAAGCAATACTTGCTCTTAATAAGTCAGCGTTTTTATTAATGGCATTTAAAACAACAGACAAAAATGCTGTAAATCTCAAATTAGATTTTGCATTTTTACCCGGAGATAAAAGATTATCTCCCCTGTCAGTCATAACAGACCAGTTATTATGTTTACCGGATCCATTTACACCTTTAAATGGTTTTTCATGTAATATTACTTTTAAATTATGCCTGTCACCAATTTTTTGCATTAAGTGCATGAGTAATTGGTTATGGTCAACAGCCACGTTAACCTCTTCGAATACAGGTGCACACTCAAACTGATTTGGTGCCACCTCATTATGACGGGTCTTGATTGGAATACCTAATTTATAAGATTCAATTTCCAAATCTTTCATGTATTCACGCACTCTTTCAGGAATTGTTCCGAAATAATGATCAGAAAGCTGTTGGTCTTTTGCAGATGCATGTCCAAATACAGAACGGCCTGTAAGCATAATATCCGGACGAGCTGCATAAAGAGCTGCATCAACAAGGAAGAATTCTTGTTCAACACCCAGAGTTACTGTGGTATTTTTTACGTTTCTATCAAAAAAGTGGCAAAAATCAACACAGGCTTTATTTAAAGCATCTACAGTTTTCAACATAGGGGTTTTATAATCCAATGCTTCTCCTGTATAACTAACAAACACAGTAGGAATACATAGTGTATCATCAATGATAAATGCCGGAGAAGAAGGGTCCCAAGCTGTATATCCACGAGCTTCGAAAGTATTTCTGATTCCTCCACTTGGCAAAGAAGAAGCATCCGGTTCCTGTTGTATTAATTCACTTCCGTTAAAACGTTCAATAGCTCTTCCATCTTCAATCGGATGAATAAAGGAATCATGTTTTTCAGCGGTAGCTCCGGTTAATGGATGGAACCAGTGAGTATAGTGAGTGGCTCCTTTAGACAAAGCCCATGCTTTCATAGAAGCAGCGATCTGATCAGCCATTCCACGGTTAATCTTTTCATTACTTTCAATAACATTAATAATATTGTCATAAGCATCTACCGGAAGAAACTCACGCATTGCGCTTTTATTAAATGTTAGACTTCCATAGTATTCAGATACCTTTCCGGAAGGTGGAGTAATTTTTACAGGTTTCCTGCAAAATGTAGTTTCAACTGCTCTTAATCGAAGATTTTCCATAATGAATTTAGTTTTGAAGTTTTCTAGAAATAATTAATAAACCGATAAACGTAAATATACCATTAATAATTAATAATTCGAAACCGAATTTATAGCCATTAAACCAGCTTACCGAATTATCACTCAGCACATAACACAATATTGGCGAAATGACCGCTACCAATGGGACATATTTATCTTTTAAGTTTAATTTGGTAAACAAGCCAAAAGCAAATAGTCCTAATAATGGCCCATAAGTATAGCCGGCAATAGTAAATAATTTTGCAATAATAGCCTGATCATTAATGGCACTAAAACCAATGATTACCAATATTAAGACGAAAGCCAATCCGAAGTGGACAATTTTTCTGGTCTTAATCTTATTTCTTTCTGATATATCTTTTTTATCGAGTCCTAAAATATCAACGCTGAATGAAGTCGTTAATGAAGTTAGTGCACTATCAGCACTTGAATAGGCTGCAGAGATCAATCCTATAATAAATACGATTCCGGCAAAAGCTCCAAGGTGTTTTAAAGCTATGGTAGGAAATAAATTATCAGTTAAAGCCGGGACTTCGATTCCGGCATTATGAGCATAGATGAATAATATAGCTCCAAGGCTCAAGAATAAAAGATTCACAACAACCAGTATCCAGCTTAATGAGATCATATTCTTTTTGGCATCACCTAAGTTTCTACAGCTCAAATTCTTTTGCATCATATCCTGATCAAGGCCGGTCATAACAATGGCTATAAATGCTCCGCTTAAAAACTGTTTCAGGTAAAAATTTTTATGATTAAAGTCTGTATTCAATATATTAGAATAATCCGAACTGACAATTTGATCTATCATTCCTCCCAGGCTTAAGTCCATTGAATCGATAATCAATTTTATGCAGATAATTACAGATAACAGCATAAAGGTTGTTTGCAATGTATCTGTCCACACAATCGTTTTGATTCCTCCCTTAAAAGTATAGAGTATGATAAGAATCATGAAGATGCATACTGTTACAAAGAAAGGAATATTCAGTTCATCAAACACAAAAATCTGAAGCACATTAACCACCAGAAACATTCTGAAAGAAGCACCTACAATTCTGGATAGTAAGAAATAAGCGGAACCGGTTTTATAAGAGTATAATCCAAATCTTTGTTCCAGGTAAGTGTATATTGAGGTTAATTTAAGTTTGTAGTAAACCGGAAGTAATACATTGGCAATTACAAAATATCCCAACACATAGCCAAATACAACCATCATATATGTAAACTGGGCATCCCCTACCCATCCCGGTACGGAAATAAATGTAACACCGCTAAGCGATGCACCAATCATTCCGTAGGCAACAACAAACCAGGGTGATTTTCTATTTCCAAGGAAAAAAGCCTCATTTCCCGATTTGCGGGAAGTGAACCAGGATATTAGAAACAATAAGGCCGTATACCCTAAAAAACTATATAAAATTAGTTGTGACGACAAATTATTGATTATTTATGATTGAATATTTTTTATTAACATTTTTGCAAACTCCAATAAAGAAGTGCAACACAAGTCTATATTTTTATCTTCTACATAGCTTTCATTTATAAAACAGGTGAACATTCCGGCTTTTCTTCCAAACTCCATATCCGACATAGAATCTCCTACCATAATGGATTTTGAAAAATCAATTTCCGGAAAATCTTTTTTAGCTTGTAAAGCCATACCTATTTCTGGTTTTCTGAATTTACTTCCGGTATTCTCCAAATCCTTACAATAATATATTTTATCAATATAAGCACTCTTACTCATCAGTAGTACCTGAAAAAAATCATGAACAAGATCAAGCTCATCTTCTGTCATTAATCCTTTGGAAATTCCCTGCTGATTGGTTACGATAAAAATTTTACCAAAAATTTTATTGAATTCAGAAATAGCTTCCGGAACACCATCCAGCAATTCCAGTTCATGAGTTGTCTTTACATAATCATTCACAAGACGCCTGTTTATGACTCCATCGCGATCCAGGAACAAAGTCCAGCTTTGATTAATATGGCAAAGATTTAAACTCATGTTGTGCTAACTCATAATCTTCAGGCACGCCTATATCCATAAAAAAGGAATGGCATTTAAACCCGTGTATTTTATCAATTTTTATATATTTTTCAAGAAAATCTTTTTCTAAAGAAAACTTATCAGGTAAATCCAGTGACTCAAAATACTTTTTATTAATCCCGTATAATCCCCCATTAATAAAATTGTCATTTTCATCTTTTGCTTTTTCAAGAAAATTAATAATTCTGGAATTCCTGTCAACTTCAACGCTCCCATAACGATTTGAATCCAGGGAAAACCTAAGTGCCAGGCAAAAATCAGATTCTCGTATTCTCATAGAATCAAAAAAACGTTTTAGGTTTACATCAAATAAAGTATCTCCATTTAATGCCCATACCCTGGGGCCATCAACATATTGCATTGCTTTTTTCAAAGCACCACCTGTACCCAAAGGCTCTTCTTCAATGCAATATGTAATCTTGATGCCTTTAAATTGGTCTCCAAAATGGTTTTGTATGATTTTGGCTTTATAGCCAAGTGATAGTATGACATAATTAATTCCCCAGCTATCTAAGAAACTAAGTTGATAATCCAGGAAGGGGCGCTCATTTATCAGGGCCATGGGTTTGGGAAGGTCCTCCACGACACTTTTCAATCTTGTTCCGAATCCGCCTGCAAGTATAATTGCTTCCTTAATCATTCTTAAATATCTTATCTTCTATATGTTCACAAATTAAATGTCCGATTAATATATGAGTTTCCTGAATTCTGGGAGTATCAGCAGAAGGTACTTTTATAAGGTAATCACATAGATCTGTAATACTTCCTCCGCTTTCTCCGGTTAATCCAACGGTTATTATTCCAAGTTCTCTGGCCTTTTTTAATGCTTCTATTACATTTCCGGATTTACCCGATGTTGACAAGGCAATCAATACATCTCCTTTCCTTCCTTTTGCTTCAAGTATTCTTGCATACACTTTTTCAAAGGAATAATCATTTGAAACAGCAGTTAAATATGAACTATTCACATTAAGAGCCTCGGCATTCAAAGGTGCTCTGTCGAAATAATATTTACCTGTAAGTTCGGCAGCAAGATGTTGGGCATCCGAAGCACTTCCTCCATTTCCGCAAAACAATATTTTACCATCATTTTGCAAACAACCAATACAAGCATGAATGATATTCTCTATCTGCTCCAAAATAGCGGAGTCGCCCAAAAGCCTTTGTTTAACGGCAATTGAATTAAGAATAGCATTTTTTACACTCATATTTATTTGAATAGGAAAAGGTTAGCTGCAAAGATAATGGAATATTCTTACAGTCTTGATAAGAAGATTACAATTTTATTCACTGCCATTGTTAAAAACTCCAGGAAGATAATCCCATGTTTGTAAACTCATAACGTTTTACTTGCCCTCCAAGCTTTTCCAAAGCTTCCACGACTTTAGTACGCATATTATCAGGGCAATAAAAAATCATAAACCCTCCTCCTCCGGCACCGGAAATTTTTCCACCACTTGCTCCATTTTTTTTAGCAATTTTGTATATTTTTTCAATTTCATGATTAGATATACGTTTTGCCAATAGCTTTTTATTTTCCCAGCCAAAATCTAATAGCTCACCTATTTTATCAAGTTCACCCTTTAATAAGGCTTCTTTCATCAACACT
The DNA here is from genome assembly GCA_028280405.1 of Bacteroidales bacterium. Lineage (GTDB taxonomy): Bacteria > Bacteroidota > Bacteroidia > Bacteroidales. The sequence goes on along the minus strand of JANQLW010000025.1, from coordinate 59,052 downwards.
GACTGCTCCTTTAATTTATGTGTAGCTTCAATGGAAGGTTTTCTGGAAGCTTCGACGTTTTTAGTTTGCTCTTCAATTATTTCTGAAGAGACCCGGCTTGTTTCAGTATAATACAATATGAGATTATAAGATAATTCATTTAAATAGGATTGATTAATCCTCAAAGGGTTTACAATTACTTTATCATCGCTAGAGAATTCCATAAAATTAACACCTCCAAAAGTTGCGGCATATTGATCTTGCTTACCGCCTGCCATTCCCAGGTCAATACGTTCAATTTCATAGGCCAGGCGAGCGATATCGTATTCTCCAAGGGGCAACTTTAGCCACTCGGCAAAGGCTCCCAATATGGCCACGACTAAAGTTGAAGAAGTTCCTAATCCTGAACCCGGAGGAGCATCAACATAGGTTGTTAATTCAAAAGACAAAGCTTTCTTTGTAAAATCTCTTACAATACGATTATAGATTCCTCTCAATAAATTTAATTCACCATTAATGGGAATCTGTTCCACAGCATCCAGTTCATATTGCTCAACCCTATCTGTTGCATTGAAAACAATTTTTCCATCATTGCGGGGAATAATGGTTGCATAAGCATACATATTTATAGTTGCATTCAGGATAGCACCACCATAAATATCTGAATAAGGAGAAACATCAGTACCTCCACCGGCTAAACCAATACGTAAAGGAGCTTTACTTCTATATATCATTATAATATAAAATTGTCAATTTTCAATTTGATCTACTAAGTTATCAATTGTGGTTAACATTTTATTCCAGGAGTATTTTTCTTTTTCTGTTTTTATTCCTTCCAGAAAATAATTTTCAGGAAGTTCAAGAAACTTTTTAATTGCACTTTTCACACCTTCAATATCTGGATCTACAACATAGCCAACTTTTCCATCAGGAATAATTTCAGAGAGGCCACCTACATTCGTTACAATCATTGGTTTCTCAAAATGATATGCAATCTGGGTAACGCCACTCTGGGTAGCAGATTTATAAGGCTGCACCACAACATCAGCAGCATTGAAATAGTCAGCGACCTTACTATCCGGAATAAAATCATTATCCATGATCACCTGCCCCTGCATATGATTATCATCAATAATTTTCTGATAAGGAGCAGGATCTGTATAAAACTCTCCGGCAACAATAAGTTTTAATTTTTTTTCATTAAATCTTGTATCAGCAAAAGCTTTTAAAAGCAAGTCGAGTCCTTTATAATCCCTGATAAAACCAAAAAACAGTAAATATCTGAATCCTGTATCCAAACCTAATTTCTTGATAGCATCATTTCTAGCTTGTCTTTCTCCATAGTGATCATATAAAGGATGCGGAGAAAACAATTTAGGCTTATTCTTATCAAAAGTATTCAAATCATTTAATACAGATCTTGACATGGCAATAAAGCCCTTCATCCCTTTTACAAAATAATTGGCTAATATTCTGTCGAACGCCCTTTTTTCGTGAGGTATGATATTATCAATAATAGATATTAATGGAGTTTTTCTTCTCCATTTTATAATTCGGGCTATTGTTCCAAAACAAGGCGCCATAAAAGGAAGCCAGAATTTGATAATTACCAGATCCGGATTCATTCTCCTGACTTTTCTACCAATTTTAATCCAATTAAAGGGATTAATAGAATTTATAGAAGTATTAATATTCAATCCTTCAGGAGCCGGGTCGGTGGAATATTGTGTTTTTCCGGGAAATAGGAAACTGGGATATTGTAATTTAAAGGATTCTATAATTACTTCATGACCTTGCTCAATAAATGCTTTGGCTAATCTCTCATTATACGCAGCTAATCCACCTCTTAATGGATAAGCTTGCCCAATGATCACAATCCTTTTTTCAGCCATCCTTAAAGCATTAATTGGTTATTCCTATTTTTTTTGATATGTGATAAACATTTCTGTCGTAAGAGCTACGTGAAATCATTTCGGCAATAAAGCCGGTAAGAAATAATTGAGATCCCACTATCATGCATAACAATCCAAAATAAAATAATGGCCGTTCTGTCATTTTATACTCCATCAAGAAAAATTTAGCATAGGCAAGGTAACCGGCAATTCCAAATCCAATGAAGAATAAGAAAAATCCTAAGGTACCGAATAAATGCATAGGCCGTTTGCCAAAACGGGAAACAAAAATGATAGAAATAAGGTCCAAGATTCCTTTACGATATCTGTCCATTCCGAACTTGGATTTACCAAACTTTCTTTTCGAATGCTGAACAACCTTCTCTCCTATCTTTCTAAACCCTGCCCATTTTGCAATAACAGGAACAAAACGATGCATTTCACCATACACTTCTATTGTTTTGATAACATCTTTACGATAAGCTTTCAACCCACAATTCATATCATGAAGTTTAATGCCTGTTATCAACCTGTTCATGCTATTATATACTTTAGATGGCCAGCGTTTGTTGATAGGATCATGCCTTTTCTTTTTCCATCCGGAAACAAGGTCATGACCATCTTCAATGATCATTTTATAAAGAGCCGGGATTTCATCCGGGCTATCCTGCAAATCGGCATCCATGGTAATCACAACATTTCCTTCGGCTTGTTCAAAAGCTGTATTCAAAGCTGCTGATTTTCCATAGTTTCTACGAAACTGAATCCCTTTTACATTCTTATTATCTTTTACAATATCTTCAATGATATTCCAGGAATTATCCGAACTCCCATCATCCACATAAATAATTTCATATAAAAAACGATTGGATTGCATGACATTTACAATCCAATCATTTAATTCTTTCAATGATTCTTCCTCATTCAGGAAGGGAATAACTATTGAGATATCCATCTATCTTTTAAGCTAAAGGTTCTTCTTTTTTCATAATAGCTGCAGGGATTAAAGCTACTAAAGCAAATATAATAGTCATTGAAACTAATGACATAATTGCCATGCCTGCAGGTGTTACAAACATTTGAGCATACTTTAATGCCTGATCAAGTTGCTCTCCGCTATATCCCTGATCAATTAAACTTTGTTCCTGAGTATCTTTAATAAGGTCTATCAAAGACGGGTCAATAACAGTAACCATTAATATCAGATAAAGCGTACCTATAATCAGAGCAAAGAATGCAACTCTAAAAGCAATACCATAAGCTTTTCCAAACGAAACAAATCCGTTACTATGCTTTTTCTTCCAGGTACTTACTCCCCAGAACATGGCAACAATATAGAATACAAGTCCGGCCCATCTGTTAAGGAATGAATCAATTGGAACTTCCAGAACGTACATTATCAAGCTGTAAACAACGACAATTATACCTGTTATCAGGCCAAGGTTTAATGAAAATTTGAATGATGAGGTTTGATTTTCCATGTGTTAGATTTTTTTGATGTTATACAAACATAATAATAAAATAGCAATCAAAAAACATCTGGAAAAAAATTAAAAAAAACTTTGTGGGATTTAAATCAATTTGTACTTTTGCCGCCGGGTAAGTCTTATACGACCAGCTCCTGTTGAACTCCCCCAGATCCGGAAGGAAGCAAGGGTAAACGGTTGTAGCGGTGCGATATAAGTAGCTTACCCTTTTTTTATATATTTGCTTTCCTAAAATTTATTACTATGTTATTACGAATTCATCCGGATAATCCCAGTCCAAGACAGGTCAAAGCAGTGGTTGATTGCCTGCAAAGAGGAGGCATTATAGTATACCCAACCGATACAGTGTATGGTTTAGGTTGTGATATAAACAATAAAAAAGCTGTTGAGCGAATTGCCCAAATCAAAGGAATAAAAAAAGAAAAAGCACATTTTTCATTTATATGTTCTGATCTAAGCCACCTTTCAGACTTTACCCGTCCTATTCATAATGATATTTATAAACTAATGCGTAAAAATTTACCTGGTCCGTTTACGTTTATTTTAGAAGCAAACAATAATGTCCCCAAGATTTTTCAAAGTAAAAAGAAAACAGTAGGTATTCGTGTTCCCGACAATAATATTTTAAGAACAATTATTGAAGAATTTGGAAATCCTATTATGTCAACTTCAGTAAAAGATGAAGATGAAATTATAGAATACACAACCGATCCTGAACTAATTTATGAGAAATACAGAAAGGTTGTAAACATAGTTATTGATGGAGGTTATGGAGGCAACGAAGCATCCACAATTGTGGATTGTACTCAGGATGAAACCATTATTCTCAGAGATGGAAAAGGCGAATTAATTTTTTAAAAAAAACTTAAACTTTTTTCCTTTTTTTCTTGCAGGAATAAATATTTTATCTACTTTTGCAACCGCAAACGAAGCAAACATGATTCGCTAGCTCAGTTGGTAGAGCATATGCCTTTTAAGCATAGGGTCCCGAGTTCGAGCCTCGGGCGGATCACCAAAAAGAGACTCCTTTTCAGAAGTCTCTTTTTTTGTCCACTTTAAACATATCTATTGGTATAGCTATCTATTTTTTCGCTTTAGGAAATTTAAAGATTAAAAACTTTATCAAACAAAGCGAATTCTAAATTAAACAACTTCTACAACAAAATCATAGAAGGATTATAAAAGGTTAAGAACTTATTAACAATAATTTCTTAATCTTTTTTTATTACTTAAAATTGCAACCTAACCAATAAACTCTATATTTGTTATTCTTTTAAACTGGGAACAAATTTTTAAACGAACATAAGGTTATGAAAATTACTATTGTTGGCACAGGTTACGTAGGCTTGGTTACGGGAACTTGTTTTGCTGAAGTTGGTATTGATGTCACATGTGTAGATATTGACAAAGAAAAAATTGACAATCTTAACAAAAGAGTCATTCCTATTTGGGAACCAGGACTGGAAGAAATGGTTCATAGAAATGTTGAAAAAGGCAGATTACATTTTACTACGGATTTAGCCTCTACTTTAGATGGTTGTGAAGTAGTTTTCAGTGCTGTGGGGACACCTCCCGATGAAGATGGCAGTGCAGACTTAAAATATGTTTTGGATGTAGCACGCGAAGTAGGCCGAAACATGAACGACTATGTACTAATGGTCACTAAAAGTACAGTCCCTGTGGGTACTGCAGAAAAAGTCAGAAACGCTATTCAAAGTGAATTAGACATTCGTAAATCAGATTTAACATTTGATATTGCTTCAAATCCAGAATTTTTAAAAGAAGGGGCTGCAATTGATGACTTTATGCGCCCTGACCGTATTGCTGTCGGTGTTGATTCTACTCGTGCAGAAAAACTTATGAAACAATTATACAAACCATTTACAATGAATGGGCATCCGATTATTATTATGGATATCATTTCATGTGAGATGACAAAATATGCTGCAAACTCAATGCTTGCTACCAAAATCAGTTTTATGAATGATATTGCAAATCTTTGTGAAATCGTTGGTGCTGATGTAAATGCAGTAAGAAGAGGAATTGGTTCGGATTCTCGTATAGGAACTAAATTTATTTACCCTGGTGCTGGTTATGGTGGTTCTTGTTTCCCAAAAGATGTAAAAGCTTTAATTAAAACTGCAGAAGAAAATCAATATAATTTAAGAGTTTTAAGAGCTGTTGAAGATGTAAATGAGGACCAAAAGTCCATTATGTTCCGAAAAGTTAAAGAATTCTTTAATGGAGATCTTAAGGGAAAAACAATTGCATTATGGGGATTATCATTCAAACCAAAAACAGATGATATGCGTGAAGCACCATCACTTGTTGTAATTGACAAATTAATTGAAGAAGGAGCAAAAGTAAAAGCTTACGATCCTGTTGCAATGGAAGAAGCTAAGCGCAGATTAAATGCTAAAATTGAATACGCCACAGATCAATTTGATGCGCTTATTGATGCTGATTGTTTGGTTATTATTACTGAATGGTCAGAATTTAAATTCCCTAACTTTAATGTAATAAAAAAACTTTTAAAAGACCCTGTAATTTTCGATGGAAGGAATATATATGATGCTGAAGAAATGAACGAAAGAGGTTTTAAATATTCTTGTATAGGATTAAATACTAAATAAATTACAAGCCTCGAATAATTCGGGGCTTTTATTTTTATATAATTGTTCGATTGTTTCATTGTTCGATTGTTTTATGTTCATTTTTAATTATTCACTTTTAATTGTTCATTTTAAAATCTGATACAATTAATTCTTAGCTTTTAGTTTCTTATTTTTACTTTTTTAATACATGCTGCTTATGAAAAAAGTTTTAGTTACCGGTGGTGCTGGTTTTCTAGGTTCACATTTATGCGAAAAATTATTGAATGAAGGCAATGAAGTGATTTGTTTGGATAATTACTTTACCGGCGAAAAGAAAAACATTGTACACTTACTTGATAATCCATATTTTGAACTGGTAAGGCATGATGTAACAATGCCCTATTTTGTAGAAGTTGATGAAATATACAATTTAGCTTGCCCGGCCTCTCCTATTCATTACCAATACAATCCTATTAAAACGATTAAAACTTCAGTTGCAGGAGCAATCAATATGCTTGGTTTGGCAAAACGGATCAATGCTAAAATCCTTCAGGCTTCAACCAGTGAAGTTTATGGAGATCCCCAAATACATCCCCAGCCGGAATCTTATTGGGGACATGTAAATCCAATTGGAAACAGGGCCTGTTATGATGAAGGCAAAAGATGTGCTGAATCTTTATTTGTAAATTATCATAAACAGAATAATGTCCGGATTAAAATTTTAAGAATTTTCAATACTTATGGCCCCCGTATGCATCCAAATGACGGACGTGTTGTTTCAAACTTTATCGTACAGGCACTTCAAAGAAAAGACATCACTATTTATGGTGATGGGAAACAAACCAGAAGTTTCCAGTATGTAGATGATTTATTAGATGGAATGGTAAAACTTATGGAAACCGGAGACGATTTTCTGGGGCCGGTCAATGTTGGGAACCCGGGCGAATTTACGATGCTTGAGCTCGCTGAAATGATTATTAAGTTGACAAACTCAACATCTAAATTAGTATTTGAACCTCTTCCTTCGGATGATCCGATGCAGCGAAAACCGGATATCTCTTTAGCTAAAGAAAAACTTAATTGGGAACCCAAAATAAAACTGGAAGAAGGGCTAATAAAAACAATTGATTATTTCAAAGCAATAATATGAAAAACATATTAGTAACAGGAAGCCAGGGCCAACTTGGAAGTGAAATAAATGCAATTGAAAGCAATTACCCCGATTTGAATTTCAGTTTCACTGATATGGATGAATTAAATATCTGCTCAATGGAGCAACTAATTAGCTTTTTTTCTTCTAACCAATTTGATTATATCATAAACTGTGCTGCTTATACTGCCGTTGATAAAGCTGAAACCGAACAGGCAACAGCAAAAAAAATAAATATTGATGGAGTAAATAATCTCGTCAGCATCTCTGAGCAATATAATATATCCTTAATACATATTTCTACTGATTATGTATTTGATGGATTCAATTACAAACCTTACGTTGAAACAGATTTAACGAAATCAAATTCTTTTTATGGATATACTAAAGAAGAAGGAGAAAAAAGAATTATTAATGGTTCAATCAATGCTGTTATTATCAGAACTTCCTGGCTTTATTCTGCATTCGGAAATAATTTTGTAAAAACGATAAGTAAGCATGCAAATGCCAAATCAGAATTAAATGTTGTTTTTGATCAGATTGGAACACCTACATATGCAGCTGATCTGGCTAAAGCCATCATTCAGTTCATCGTTCAGGATAAAATTAAAGGCATCGAAATTTATCATTATTCAAACGAAGGGGTATGCAGCTGGTATGATTTTGCACAAGAGATTGTAGCATTCCAAAAAATTGAATGTAAAATTAATCCGATTGAAGGTAAAGGCTATCCGGCCCCAGCTAACCGGCCTTTTTACAGTGTATTTAATAAAGAAAAAATAAAAAGATGCTTAAACATAGAAATTCCTTACTGGAAAGACAGTTTAAAGGTATGTTTAAGTATAATTAATAAGAAATAAATATGGCCATAATAGAAAACTACGTTTTAGATAATGCCAAAAAATGGCTTAGCAAATCTTTTGATAAAGAGACAAGAAATAAAGTACAGGAACTCATCGATCATAATCCTCAGGAATTAACGGAATCATTTTACAGGGATCTTGAGTTCGGAACCGGGGGATTAAGAGGCATTATGGGAGTTGGGACCAACCGTATGAACAAATATACAGTTGGCATGGCAACTCAAGGGCTGGCAAATTATTTATTAAAATCATTCCCGGGGGAACAACTGAAAATGGTTATTGGATATGACTCTCGAAACAACAGCAGGTATTTCTCAGAAATTGCAGCCGATGTTCTTTCTGCAAATGGAATAAAAGTCTATTTATTTGAAGACCTCCGCCCTACTCCGGAAATATCATTTGCAATTCGCCATTTAAATTGCCATAGTGGAATTATAATCACGGCTTCTCATAATCCGAAAGAGTATAATGGATATAAGGCCTATTGGAATGATGGGGCACAATTAATTCCTCCTCATGATAAAAACGTAATTGCAGAAGCTCAAAAGATCACGGATGTTTCCCAGGTTAAATTTGAAGGCCAAAGAGATTTAATTGAAATCATCGGAGAGGAAACGGATCAATTATATCTTGCTGAAATAGTAAAACAATCACTTTCTCCCGAAGCTATAAAAAGACATAAAGATATAAAAATTGTATATACCCCTTTGCATGGCACCGGAGCAATGATGGTTCCCAGATGCCTGAAAGAATTTGGATTTAGCAATATATATCCGGTAGAAGAACAAAGCATACCTGATGGGAATTTCCCAACAGTAATATCTCCAAATCCTGAAGAATCTGCAGCTCTTGAAATGGCGATTGAAAAGGCCAAAAATATCGGGGCTACTTTAGTCATGGCAACCGACCCTGATTCAGACCGTGTAGGAATAGCTGTAAAAGACCATAAAGATCAGTTCGTTTTGGTTAATGGAAATCAAACAGCATGTTTATTAACCTATTATTTGATTACTAAGTGGAAAGAAAATAATAAGCTTACCGGTAAAGAATATATTGTAAAGACCATTGTTACCAGTGAACTCATGAAAGACATTGCTGTAAAAAACAATGTAGCATATTATGATTGCTTAACCGGATTTAAATGGATTGCGGATGTTATCCGAAAAAATGAAGGCATAAAAACCTTTATTGGCGGTGGTGAAGAAAGTTATGGATTTATGGTAGGTGATTTTGTCCGCGATAAAGATGCAGTAAGTGCTTGTGCATTTATTGCAGAAATTGCAGCCTGGGCCGCAGAACAAAAGAAAACCATTTACGATATTCTGATTGATATTTATCTGGAATACGGTTTTTATAAAGAAAGCTTGATTTCTATTGTAAGAAAAGGAAAAACCGGAGCTGAAGAAATTCAGGAAATGATGGTTAACTTTAGAAGCAATCCTCCAAAATCCATTAATGACTCAAAAGTAATCATGATTAAAGATTATGACCTGCAAAAAGGATTTGATCTGAATACAGGCAAAGAAACTACTATTGACATACCTAAATCAAATGTTTTACAATTCTTTACAGAAGACGGGAGCAAAATTAGTGTCAGGCCTTCCGGTACCGAACCTAAAATAAAATTCTATTTTAGTGTAAAAGAAGCATTAAATGCTAAAGAAGATTTTATTGCAACCGAACAAAAACTGGATCAAAAGCTTAAGGATATCATTACCGATTTAAAACTTCAGTAATTATTTATAAGCTATTTTTACATAAGATAAAAATAGAAATTCCTGACACTGATATATTGATCTGTTATTGAGTGATAATAAGCAGGAAAAGAACTTATTTCAAAAACATCTTAAACCTTTAGTATTATGAGTAAATTTTTCAAATGGTATCAACTATATTTAGTATTAATAATTCTTTCCGTTTTAAATGGATGTTCTTGTAATGATAACTCAAGTATTGACAACAAAAATGAAGGGCAACAGGAAATTATTAAAGAGTTTAAAACAGGCCCTTACTCGAATAAATACATAACGGATGGCCCCTATTTTCTATTAAAAGACAACAAGATTACGGTCAAATGGATTGAAAAAGATAGTGTTATTGAACATAGCATTGCTAATAATGATTTTAGTAAAATTCAGGAAAACTTTGGTTTTTCATTGGATTTTATAAGTCTGTTATCAAGTATGGATACTATTGATTATGAGCAAACATTTCACGGAGTTGAAAAAATGACTATCATTAGTGATCCACATGGACAATATGCCCTCTTCGCAGAACTACTAAAAAAGCATGGAATTATAAACAATAACAACGACTGGAGCTATGGATCCGGGCATTTAGTTGTAAATGGAGACATCTTTAACAGGGGTGAGACAGTAACCGAAATTTTTTGGCTTGTAGTCAAACTGGAACAACAAGCTAAAAAGAATGGAGGAAAAGTTCATTTTTTAATTGGCAATCATGAATTGATGGTATTAAACAACGACCTGCGCTATGTAAACAAAAAATATATGATGAATGCTAAAAGAATGGGAACTACTTATGACCAACTATATGCTGAGAACTCCATCATTGGAAAGTGGTTAAGAACCAAACCAGTAATCATCAGCATCAACGACATTCTTTTTGTCCATGCAGGAATATCTCCGGAGTTTGTTACTAAGGGGATTATTCAGCATAGTTCAAATATAATATTTCAAAAAGCTATTATTGACGAAGAGAGGTCTATGATAAAAAGTGATCCTCTTTTAGATCTTTTGGAAGGCAGTAAAGGCCCTGTTTGGTACAGAGGTTATTTCAGGGGTAATAGTTTTAATAAAGAAAAGCTGGATATCATTCTTAAACATTTTGACAAGAAACGTATTATTGTTGGACATACAACCCAGGATTCCATTGTTTCCTTATATGACGGAAAGATTCTTTGTGTTGATACCGGTATCAAGAAGGGAAAAACAGGAGAAGTTTTAATTTATGAAAATGGCAAGTTCTATAAAGGTACATTGCAAGGAGAAAAAATTGAGCTTTAGTTTACAGGTTATTTGAATCTATTTTATACCTCCCTTATATTAATTTACTTACGAAATTTCTGAATATAATGCTGACCTTCTTGCTTGCAAGGCAGGTCAGCTTGCGTCTGTGTTATACTTCATTATTCAAAAAAATAAAGGGTTCTAACCTTTAACTTGATAATAAAAATGCTCATCACAAACTTTCGATATATTCCGAAATGATAATATCGGAAGGTTTAAAAGATAATGATATGTAATTTTAACATATTGATCAAAGACGAATAGTAAAGGCTTTAAAATTTATTATTTATTAAATCCTTTATTTAACACTTAAAATTCATTTTTATGAAAATAATAGTAAAATGCATTTTTATTGTTCTGTTCATTAGCAGCTCTATAGTTATTAAAGCCCAGAATACAATTACTGCTGAAGTCATCAAAATTTCAAATAAATTTTATAAAATAGTTTGTAAAAATACAAGAAACTATACGGCAAACACACTAGCATATGTCGGGGAAGAAGGAATTTTACTTATTGATGCCGGTTATTTAGAAACAGCCGAAGAATTACTTTCTAAAATAGAAACTCTGGGAAATGGGAAATTAAAAATACTCATCAATACGCATTTGCATCTAGATCATACAGGTGGCAATAAGCTTTTAGCAAATGACAGTGTAATTATAATTGCACACGAAAATGTAAAAAAACATTTGCAAGGATTTTACGGACAAATTCGAAATGTATCACCGGAAGCTTTGCCTGATATCACTTTTGAAGATTCGTATTCCGTCTACTTCAACAATGAAGAAATTAAACTTTTATACTTTCCGGGGCATACAGATGGAGACATTATCGTTTATTTTACAGCATCAAAAATTGCCTTTCTGGGTGATTTACTCCTTACAAATGGATTCCCGTCAGTTGAATCAAATGCTGGAGGAAATATCGAACAATATATCCGATCAGTTAGGAAGATCTTAACTTTTTTTCCAGAAGATACCAGATTTATTGCAGGACATGGAAGGGATTATACCCTGGATGAGATGAAACAATATTACAATATGATAATTAATACTACAAATACTATAAGACAAGGCTTAAAAGAAGGGAAAGATGCAAGTATTATGATAAAAGAAAATATTTTAAGAAAATGGAATGTAAAAGTTACAAACGGCCCTACAGCAGACTACTGGATTGGAGCGGTTGTTGCAAGCCTTACTAATAAAAATACGAATCCTTCCATAGCAGAACCTTTATTAAATACTCTGATAAAGAGAAATGCAAGTGCTGCAATCAACCAATACAGGGAATTTAAGAAAAACAAATTTAACAACTACAATTTCAATGAAAATGCATTAAACGTCCTGGGTTATTATTTGCTTGGTAAAAATAGAGTTGAAGAAGCTATTAAAATTCTCAAACTTAATGTTGAAGAATACCCGAAGGCATTTAATGTTTATGATAGTTTGGGTGAAGCGTATATGAAATATGGAGATAAAAAAAGAGCAATTAAAAACTACAAGATATCTTTAGTTCTTAACCCAGATAATATTAATGCTGTTCAAATGCTAAAAAAATTAAAAAGGAATTAAATAACATCACTAAAAAGTAAAACAAGATGATAATGAATAGGAAAAAAAATAAATTTATCCTTACTCTAGGCATTTTATTTGCCTTATCTCTAAATATCGCATATGCTCAAAACAAAGAGAGTATTATTTCAGTTGGTTTGAAAAGAAATATATATTCAGAACATCTTAAGGAAAATCGCAGTTTATTCATCCATTTACCTAAAAACTATGAGAATAACAATGAGAATTATCCTGTTCTGTTTCTTCTTGACGGAGATTTTTTACCATTATTTTTAGAAGCTATAGCCGCCACCGGTTATTTACATTTATTTGAGAATACCCAAGAGTTTATTATTGTAGGTATTCATACTAATGTCAACCGGGACAGGGATCTTGTACCTTCAAATCAAGATACGGATACAGAAAATCGTAATGTCAAAAATTTTATGAAATTTCTTACCGGAGAATTAAAACCTTTCATAGAAAAAGAATACAGAACTTCCAATTACAACATTCTATTCGGTGCTTCAAATGGAGGGCTTTTTGCAATTTATACTTTATTTAATAAACCAGACTGCTTTGATGCAATTATTTCCAGTAGTCCTTCAATAGGTCATTGCCCTGATTTATTAAAAACTAATATTCAACTATTTTTAAATAGCAAATACCATAAAAACAAAGTTATTTACTTCAATTATGGAAAAGCAGACAATGCATACACAAAAGATTATCTACCTCAGTTTTTTGCTTATTTTAAAGAAAAATTATCTTCTGATTATCCAATCAGACTAGATTATATAGAATCCCAGGGGCATGTTCCATTCGGTAGTGTATATGAAGGCCTAAAATATATTTTTAAACAAAATAGATATTAAATCGGCTGACACATGAGTCGGGCTTTAATACTTACGGGATCGATGGGATATATTTACACCATCCATAATTCACTGTTTATTTTATGCCTTTAGGTTTAAGTTTATCTATAATTTCAGCATCCATCCAATAAATATTCTCATTGCCATTATGAGGGTCATTTAGTATTTCTATTTTTTCCTTATATGATAATTGTGCTTCCGAATACTTAGGTAGCTGATATCTATTACTACAGAAGAAAAGATATTTTCCATCTAAGGAAATTGACGGATGCACTTCCTGATTTTTGGAGTTTATTATGTTTCCCATATTTTTTGCTAAAGTCCAGGTTCCGTCTTTTTTTCTAAAGCTGATATATAAGTCAAATTTTCCATATCCATCAGGCCTGTTCGAAGAAAATATAAGAAAACTTCCATCGGAAGCTATAAAAGGATCAATTTCCCAATATTCAGTATTAATAGAATCATTCATAACCTCAATATCTTCAAAAACTCCATTAGTTTGTTTAGACATCAGAATGTCAGCACCACCGATTATTCCCGGATAATCTGCCGAGCAAAAATACAGATCCCCATTTGTTGAAAGTGATGGTGAGACAACTGAATATTCGCTTGAATTTAAGGGAGAAGTTAATGGGCTGGCTTTACACCAAACTCCATTCTCATAATGCGCTACCCATAAACCCCATGCTGATTTCGGAGGCCCCTTTTCATCAAGTGGAGCTCCTGTACTAAGCAAAATACGATTTCCATCAGGAGTGATCAGGAATTCCGAACTATAATTCCCGGAAAAAGGAGCTACTTCAGGAAATGTCCATATCCCGTTTTTTTCCTTTAAATAAAAAATGACACCATGAGGTTTACCTGCAATAGAATAAAACATTTCCTTTGCATCTTTTGAAAAGGAGATACATACTTCATTATAAGCATTGGAAATTATTCCCGGAGCAAAAATTTCAGGTTTCAGGCCAGGCGGTTTTTGGCCTAAATAAGGCCCGCTTAGTTTTGAAAAATCAGGTTCAAAAATAGAATTGGAATTGCTAGAGAATTTCTTATTCTGACAACAGGAAAAAATAAGGACGAAGAATGTTAGAATAACGAAATAAGGCTTTGAATTTTTTTTCATATTGAATCTGTGTTTTGATTTTAATTCAAAATAAAGCAATATGATAATAGAAGCCTTCCTGATTTATAAATCAGGATTTTTTTTCCTATACTCTGTTGGTGTTACTCCTGTATGCTCCTTAAAACAAGTATAAAAAACAGAAATTGAATTAAATCCGGAAGTATAGGCAATTGATTGTACAGATTCGCTTGCATATTTCTCATCTCTTAACATTCTACAAGCTTCATCAATACGATAATCATTCATAAATTCAGAGAAGTTTTTGCCTAAATTCAGATTGATAATCATACTCAGGTAATGTTGGGGTACTGAAAGAATGCGTGCGAGTTCTGGCAAGGTAATGGTATAATCTTTATATAATTCTTCCTTTTCTATTTTTAAGAGCAGAACATCAATATGTTCCTGAGCTTTTCTTTTATCAAAAACAGCATTTTTATATTTTTCGAGAGTTGATCGTTGCTTCCGTAAAAATTGTAGCTTACTCCAATAAATAAAGATCGCATATAATATTATAGCATAAGAGGTGGCTCCAAAAATATTTGGTACAATTCTATATTCAAGATTTATTCCATATAGAAAAGTATTGATAATAATAAGGAACAACAGGTTTCTAATCCAATTTATCTGTGATATGGTAATGAACTTTCTATTTTTCTTTTTACGCCTGATAACTTTTAAAAGTTTATTTAAAGCTAGAATCGTATAAGTTAACAGAATAGCTAAAGAAGAATAGGTAAGTAATTTAAATATTGGCAAATAATCAGGTAAGTCTAAAGAAATAAGTAGTAAAGGAAGCAAAATAAATATCTGTAGAAAATCATAAGCTTTTAACTGCAACTTATCTCCCAGATTGGCTTTTACATATAAATATAGTACCGGCCCTAAAAGTAAAAAACACGTTGAGCTTATAAAAAACTCTGTATGATTATAGACAGGTGTAAGATAAAAATTTACTGATCTTATAAACCGTATCGAAATCAATATTACAAACAAACCTAAAAAGATATTGGCTTTCCTGTTGCCAATTTTAGTAAAAATAAGATATACACCAAAAGCCAGACCATTCAGGATACCTACACCAGAGATTATAAGAATACTTATCTCACTATTCATATTTTTTATTTTTAACTAAAAAAAACATGGTATCAATAACTAAAATAAGAAAAATTAAATTAGCAACAAAAAGAAGATGTTGCTCAAACAGAAGCTATTTGAGATCAAAAGCTGGAAGGCATAATAAAAGATTTAAAAATCCAATAATTTTCTTATATTGTAAGGAACTTGCAAGAAACAATAACTAATTTACTCGAATAACTTATTTTACTATATACAGTTTACTTAAGCATTGTTTAAATTGTGTTTATATCTTGATTTTAGAAGTTTATGTGTAATTTAAATAGGCACAACCGTTAACTGCAAGCAAAAGAATGAAACAGCAAACAATGAAACTGATTATAAAATTTGAAAAAACGGATAGAAAATACTGACTCATTGATTGAAAGGTTGGTGCAAAAAAAATTAGTTTTTGCCTACCCGCTTCTACCCTTCGGGGCAGTTGGAGAAGCCAACGCACATTGCACACATTTGCAAATCGCACAGGCTAATCGACAGACCGAAATTTGCAAAAGAGTGCAATTTCCCAACCCACAAAGGATTTTGTATATTTGAGAATGGACGTTGATAAAGAAAATATTAGTTTAAGAGAATTAACTCATAAAGAGAACCTGAGTGTTCGCTCGTCAAATGTTTGCGAATGGAATGGTCTTAATGATTTACTCGCAATACTAAACTACTTTTGGGAGAACAATGATTTTTTAGGATTAAGGAATTGCGGACAAAAATCGAATACAGAACTTATTAAATTATGCCAAAAATATGATGATTTCATTTCAAGACCAATCAAGGAAAAGCCCGAAAATCCAATTGAAAAGCAAATTGATTCTTTAACAGTAAGACAAAAGAAGATTCTAAATAACCTTATTGAATCCCAAGCAAGCAATCTATCAGTTAGAAGTCTAAACGCAATTGAAAAAATATCGGATTCAAACTTGACGATTCGTGGATTCAAAGAAATCTTGATTGACTCAAGATACGATTTAGGAAAAATTAAAAATATTGGCAAAAAATCAGTTGATGAGCTATTCCAATTCTTTAAAGAAATCCGTGAGCAGATAGAGATTGTTCAGCTTTTTGAAAATGATGACGAATTAACGATTGAGTTATTTAACACTTACTTACGCAGAAAGTTTTGCCTTAACCCAAATGATATTATTCAAATTTGGGAAAATTATGATTCCAAGAATGGGTTACCTATCTTTAAAACAATAGATACGTTAATTTCAAAAATATTTAGGTTTAAAGAAAAGGAGCTAGAGATATTCAAGAAAGGCTTTAACTTTTGGTTAGATTACAAAACTGAAACACTAGAGAATATTGGTTCTCAAGTTGGAATCACGAGAGAAAGAACTCGTCAGATTAGAAATAAGATACTTGAGAAAATTGATATCGAATTCAGTTTTTTAAAAGGACTTGAATTTGATGCATTAAACCTTTATGGAATTGATGTTAATTCAGAATTTATAGTAATTGATGAAAATCTAATAGAGGAAATCCAACAAAAAGAATCTGTTCAATACAACAATATCTTTGTTACAAAGATACTTTCCATAATTTTAAGTAAAACTCATACCTTAATTGGTAATTTTGAAACCTGTGCTTTTTATGGTCCAAAACCGAAAAGTGGAGCATATAAGTGGAGATCAATTTATATAGTAAACAAAGAAATAGAAAGCATATTCAATTTTGAATCCCTTGCAATTGATATAAATAATAGGCTATCAAACAGGATAGAAGAAGATTATTCTTTCCATTTTGAAGCTTATTTAACTTCTTTTCTGAAAGAAAGATTTGAATCAGACTTTATCAAAGTTACACAAATAGCTGAGCATATTATTTTCAATGAATTTGAAATAACCATTGATACATTAGACCAAATAACCTTTAGAAGAAATACTAAAAAGCAGGTAATTGAATATGTTTATGATATTTTAAAGGAAAAGAATGAGCCATTAGATATTTATCAGATATATGATATTCTTATTTCCAAGCACCCAAATGTTACGAAAAGTGCAGAAGCATTGAGAGGTAGTTGCCAAAGAGACCCGGAAATAATTTATTTTGGAAGAAGCAGTACTTACGGGTTACGTGAATGGGAAAAAGATAAAACCGTTAAAGGAGGTACAATGCATGATATTGCAGAGGAATTTCTAATTCAATTCGAAACACCAAAACATATTGATGATATAAGAGAATATGTCTCTCAATATAGACCTTCCGTAACATCTAAAAATTTACTTTACAACCTAAAGTCTGCTGAAAACAGACGCTTTCTTTTCTTTAAAAATTACCATATTGGATTAATTGCCAAGGAATACAATGATGAGTTCATTAGAAACAATAATACAAAGATAGTTCGCAGAACATGGAAGGAAAATTTTGAATTGCTATCGAAGTTTACTAATGATAATAATAGACTGCCTTTTTCTTCGGGGAGTGAAGAAGAGCAAAAATTGTATCGTTTTATGAATGTTCAACTTAATAATGCAAACAAAAATAGAATTGAAAAAAGTAAGAGTGATAAAATAAATGAATTAGTTGAAAAATACGGCTATGTAAAACTTGTTAGGCGAAACCCGAAAAATATGGATTCTTCATATGTTGAATTGAATCAATTCATTAAGTTGAATAAAAGGTTGCCAAGCGCAAAAAATGAAGATGAGTCCAATCTTTATCATTTTTACTATCGCCAAACTAAACAGTATGAAAATGGAGAATTAACTCCAAAACATGAAAGTATGTATATCGAAACAAAAGAATTAATACAAGACATATATGGAAATTGATAAGATAAAGAAAAAACATATTGAGGAACTAAACTCAATCTGTAAAGAAAACGGAGTTGATCTTAAATCAATGGATAAACTACTACAATCCGAGCGTTTGAAAAAACTGCAAAAGCGAAATCATTATATTCATCAAACAATTGATTCAGAAATTGAAAAGGCGTTAGAAAATGAGAATAAGTAAAATAATATTAGACAATTTTCGTCAGTACTACGGTACTATTGAAATTGATTTGCAGACTCAAGAAAATCAAAACATTGTCTTGATTGGAGGTAAAAATGGTTTCGGAAAAACAAATTTTCTAATTTCGATTGTTTGGTGTCTTTACGGTGAGAAAATTACCCAAATTGATGAAAACTTCAAGCGAGAGGTTCAAAAAGAAACTAATTACCAGAAGTTTATAAAGCAATCCTTAAACTGGACTTCAAAAAACGAAAACAATACTGATTTTTCGATTGAAATACAGTTTGAGGAAATTGATTACCCTGCTAACCTTAAAGTTTCTGATAATAAGATTGTAATTAAGCGTGTATTTAATATAAGTAAAATAGAGGAAAGCTTATCGGTGTTGAATTCTCAGAGGGAAGAGTTGTTTACTGAAATTGAAGACAAAATAAGTTTTATAAATGATTACCTGATTCCTTTAGAAGCTGCGAAATTCGTATTCTTCGATGCTGAAAAAATTGCTTCGTGGGCAGAACTTTCGACCAAAGATGAAGGAAACGTACTAAATGACGCTTTGGGTAAACTTCTTGGTCTTGATTTATACGAAAATCTTAAAGATGATATTTCAGTTTACAGTAACAACCTGAAAAAAGAGGGTGCGAACACGAATATTAAGGAGCAAATTATAAATACAGAAAAGGCCGTTGAGTTAAATAAAGGAAAAGTTGAAGATATTGATTTAAAATCAGCTCTTAATGAAACCAGTATTAAAGAGTTAAAAGATAAAATCAAAGAATACCAAACCTTTTTGAATAAGAATAGCCGAAAGGAAACAACATCTCTAAATAGAGAGGACTTGTTTAGCGAACTTACAGCACTTCAATCTAAAAAAGAAGAACTGGAAAAACGTTTCAATGAGTTGAGTGAACTTGCACCTTTGGCAATGCTTAGTGGTAAAATTGAAGAAGTTCTTGAACAACTGGATTTGCAAGTACAATCTGTATCAGATATTGAAAATAATGAGGTAGTTAAGAAAAAGCTTGATAATTTTATTGAGAAATTATTTAATCAACCGCCCGAACCTGAAGATGGTTCAATGTCATTCAAAAACAAAATATTTTATTCAGATAAAGCTCAGAGTTTACTAAATGAACTTTTTGAGGTCAAAGAATCTGAAAACATATTTGAATTTGAGCTTGATTTAAGTAATGCAGATAAAGAACTAGTATTAAAAACTTCTCAGCTATTAAAACAACAATCAAAAGAGGTTTTTGAATCTACAATTTCAGAGTTTAATGCTGTTCAACTCGCAATAACTGAAAAGGATAAACAAATAAAAATGATTGATTCTGATTTGGAAGATGAAACTATTTTAGAAACAGTTACTTTGAAAGATGAAGCGGAGAGAAAACTGGAAAAAATAATTGGGGAGAATGGTGCACTTGAAAACGAGAAGGACAAGCTTTTGAAAGACAATGTTCGTTTAAACCAAAAATATAACATTCTGCTTCAAAAAAGTAGTGGTAATCAATTGATAAAAAACAAGATTGCTAAAGCGAAAAAGTATATTGAATCTTTACAAACTTTTATAGACAATCAGAAACGTTCTAAAAAAGAAGCATTAGCGAATAATCTATTGGCTGAACTTCAAAAGTTGATGCATAAAATGCAACATGAAGGTTCAAGTTTTATTGAAGATTCCAGAATTGACATTCTTCCTGACGGGAAGGGGCTTAAAGTTTCAATTTTAGATTCAGAAGGTAATGAGATACCAAAAGAAAGTTTCTCTACAGGCGAAAAGCAGATTTTTATTTCTTGCTTAATTAAAGCTATTCTCAGCGAATCAATTCAGAATTTCCCAATATTCATCGATACACCTTTAGGTAGATTAGACCATGAACATATTGAGAATATTTTAAATAACTATTACCCTGATTTATCAAGTCAGGTTGTATTATTAGCTACTAATAATGAGATTACACCACGCCGATATAAATCAATTTCGGATAAGGTTTCTAAATCATATTTGATAGTTAACGAAAACAAGAAATCTATTTTTAAACCTGGTTATTTCCAAAGCTATGAGAATAAGAATTAGTAAACAAAACGATGAAGTAATCGAAAGAATAAAGTCGATTTATGAATTCAATTCGGAGGGAGTTGTGCCAAGATTGGCATTTGCTTACAGTGTTCAAACAAATAAGCATTTTGATGTTAATGTGGATGTAGTACCAAGTTCAGATGGTAGAGATTTCAGAGATGACCGAGGCTTGTTTGGAACGATTGTAGAAAACCGTACTAACTATCCAATTTATAAAGCAATACTTGATAAACATTACAATCAATCACTTTACGAGGAGGATTTTTCAAAGCTGTTTAAGCTTCATTTAGACCATGGTTTGTCAGAAATTGATAAAAAGCTTTCTAAAACAGACTTTACAAGCGGTGGTCATATTGCTTTGTTAATGAAACTTGTAAAAAATGGGCTTGATTTACAATCTAATACTGTTTCAATTGCAAGTGGTGTTCAGCAGCAAACAGCAGTTAAAGAATATTTAGAACCATTATCTTTTATTCTTGGTACAACGGAAGAAAACAAAGAAGTTGAAATAAAAATAAATGATTTAACGGAATTTGACAACAGGAATATTGCTATTGCGGGCATGGCAGGATCTGGTAAAACTCAGCTGATTAAAGATGTTTTATATCAAATCTCTGCTAATACTGAAAATCAACTTAAATACATTTTCTTTGATTATAAAGGAGAAGGTAATGCTTCACAATTAAAACTATTCTTAGATAAAACTAACTGTGAGTTTATTGACATTCTAAATGATGGATTTAATTTTAATCCTCTTAGCTCAATTAATATTAGTGAGGGAGAAAGACAAAAAACCTTTAGTATCAAAGCTTTTGTTGACACGATTGGAACATTTGTTCCGCAAATGGGAACTTCACAGAAACACATCTTGCAATCAGTAATTACAAACTTGATTGAAGAAAAGGGCGACACTTATCCAAATATGACAGAACTTTCAGAAGCTCTTGAAGAATATTACGAAGCAACTAAAACAAAACCTGATACTTTACTTGCTGCTATTAAGGACTTGTCAAGTGGTTTGTTTTCAGATGATATTTCAGAAAACATCATTGAGAAAAGTATTTATTTGAATCTACCGCCAACATTATCTGACACTTTAAGACAATTATGTGTTTTTCTACTTCTGAGATATTTTAATTTCTTTTTTAGTTCAGCGAATGATTCCGAACCGAAAGAAAATATTATGCCTCTGAGATATGTGATTGTCATTGATGAAGCACATATCTATTTAAAGAATAAAAATGCTCGTAAAGCTCTTGAAGATTTATTAAGACTTCTTCGCTCAAAAGGAGTTATTGTTGTAATGCTATCACAAGGTGTAGAAGATTATAAAACAAAAGATTTTGACTTTGCTTCTCAAGTAAAACTACCGATTTGCTTAAACATTCAAAACAAAGACCCAAAAATGATTAAAGCGTTTGTTGGAACACCGAGGAGTGAACATAAACTCATCAATGAAATTAACAGGCTTGACTCAGGGCTTGGATTAATAAACCTTGATGAACCTAAAACCATTAAGATTAGACAATTCTGGAAAACAATGGAAAGTAAATAACATATGGCAGAAAACCAAAACATAGAATGGAAAGAAAGTTGGCGTGATGAATACCTAAAATGGATTTGCGGTTTTGCAAATGCACAGGGAGGTAAAATATACATTGGCAAAAACGACAAAGGAGAAGTTGTCAGTATTAATAACGCAAAAAAGCTACTTGAAGATATTCCAAATAAAGTAAGAGATGTTCTTGGTATTTTGGTAGATGTTAATCTGCTTGAAACAGAAAAAGGAAACTTTCTTGAAATTGTTGTTGAGCCACAACCCTTTTCAGTTAATTACAAAGGACAATATCATTATAGAAGCGGAAGTACTAAGCAAGAACTAAAAGGTGCTGCTTTAGATAAATTTATGCTTGAAAAGAAAGGAAAGAAATGGGACGGCGTTCCTGTTCCTAATGTTTCTGTTGATGATTTAAAAAATGAAACATTTGAGTTTTTCAAGAAAAGGGCAATAATCAGTAAGAGAATTGACGAAAGTGTTTTAACTGAGCAAAACATCAGTATTCTTGAAAATTTAAAATTAACTGAGAAACCATATCTAAAACGCGCATCTGTATTGCTTTTTCATCCCGACCCTGAAAAATATTTTACAGGAGCATATATAAAAATCGGTTATTTTCAGTCAGATACAGAATTGATATTTCAAGACGAAGTAAAGGGAAATCTTTTTGAACAAGTAGAAAAGAAAATTGACTTACTTTTCACTAAGTACATCAAGGCAATTATCTCGTATGAAGGTATACACAGAGTTGAAACTTACGAATACCCAAAAGATGCTGTTCGGGAAGCAATTTTAAACGCCCTTACTCATAAAGATTATTCAATGGGTGTTCCAATTCAAATAAGCGTTTATGATGATAAACTTATGATTTGGAATTATGGACAGTTACCGGAAGATTGGACAGTCGAAAATTTAATGCAAAAACATTCATCGATTCCTTTTAATCCTGATATTGCTAATGCTTTTTTTAGAGCAGGGCATGTTGAATCTTAGGGGCGAGGAACAATTAAAATTATTGAACAATGTAAAGAGCACGGTTTACAAAAGCCTGAATTTGAAAATAATGGAAAGGATTTTGGGGTAGTTTTTAGAAAGGATATTTATAATGAAACTTCTTTGAAGCAACTTGGTATAAATGAGCGTCAAATCAAAGCTGTTTTATACACTAAGAAAAATGGTAAAATAACAAACTCAATATATCAAGAAATTTGCGATGTTTCAAAAGCTACTGCAACTCGTGATTTAAAGGAGTTGTTGGAGGATAAAAAACTATTAGAGAGAATCGGTGATGTTGGAAAAGGAACTGCATATAAACTAATTGGCTCATAAATGGCTCAATTGGCTCAAACAAACATCATAAAAGATTCAAATGATTCATTTGAGAAAGGAAAATGGATGAATACCTAGCCCACACAGCCAAGCACATTTGCAATTCGCACATTCCATCGCACAAACAAAAAAACGCAACCATGACATAGATAATTACATCTAATAAAAAACTGTCAATTATGAAAAACTTATTCTTTATTATCTTGATTCTTTTTTTAATTAGCTGTGAAAAAGACGACTTCGACATTGATAATCCCGATGTTGAAAAATTTGTAAATCAAATTAAAACAGAAACCTATTCTCAATATGAAAAAGGAGAGAATGGCGAAAATTTATGGCTTTTAATGCCGAATTTTACTGAAAGACACATTCAAGCTCTTATTGATTTTTCAAAAGATACATCTCATATTGCAGCTTACCCTTTTAATCCTATTTCATCACGAACACCTTTTCCTCATGGTAGGAATTATTGTATTTTAGGGGAATGTTTGCTTTGGACTGTTGAGGGTATAAGAAATGGTTATGGATATGGTTCTCTTGACCCATACCTAATTGATACTTCATTGATTGAAAGTGAAAGATACAATGGACTCAAAGGGACAGACATATTGATAGTTAGAGACATTTATAATAATTGGTGGTCTGATTTTAAGGATAATGACTGGATAACAAGAAATCCATTAGAGCATACTTCATATATATGGTTTTAGATTATGATAAAATGCCAGCGCCCAACACTAAATAAGTAAGCCGGGGTGATTTGGTATGCGAAATTTATTACATTTACTAAAATTTGTAACGGTTTGATTGGTCGGAGGCTCAGTATCCCGGCCTACTCATATTCTTAAACGTTACAAACAATTCCATAACAGAAAAAATTGAAATATGAAAACCACCATAAAGACAATACTCTTGACCTGTTTAGCTTTACTGAAGTTTTCACTAGTACAATGCCAATTAAATACCAATGACAAAGTCGGTTTATCAAAGAATAGTATTTCAGAAATAGATTATTATTTGAATCAATTAGGAATTAAATCTAATTGCAATAGCATCTCTATTTCAATATACCATAAAGATAGAGTAGTTTATGATTCAACAATTGTTAATGAAGGGGCTGGTTTTGTTGAAACAGACAAAAATATTTTTCGAATAGGAAGTGTTTCTAAAGTACTTACAGCCGGTATTATACTAAATATGGCAAAAAACGGTTTACTGGGCCTTCAAAACTCAGTTAACCAATATATTTCAACCAACTATCCGGATGATTTAACACTTAAATCACTTGGAAGCCATACATCCGGAATAAGGCACTATCTTTATCAGGAAGAAGCTCAGCGTAAAAAAAACTATGACAATGCTTATGATGCCCTTGAATTATTTCTTAACGATAGTTTATTATTCCAACCAAATACTGACTATCAATACACTTCATACGGGACAAATCTACTAGGTGCTATCGCAGAGCGAATTTATAGCAAACCATTTCCAGATATTGTAAACCATTTTTTCAGAACCCTTCAACTAAGCGATACACATGTGGAAGAGCATCACACTTTTTCTCCCTTATATACTGAGCTGTATGATATTGATCAAAGAATTGAATCCCCTAAAGACATTTCGTACAAATGGCCGGGAGCAGGATTTAGGTCTTCCACTAGTGATCTGGTAAAATTCGGCTCTTTATTCTTTACAAATAGTAAGTTTTTTCCTGATGAATTATTAGAAGAAGTATATCGTCCTACAGAACTGGAAACAGGTGAAAAAATCGACTGTGGATTTGGATGGAAGATAGATTTTCTTAGCACAGGTGGATTTGCCATATACCATGATGGAGAAATCGAAGGAGGACATTGTCATTTACTTGTTTTACCGGAGCAAATGATATCTATAGCCATAGCAATAAATCGAGGAGGTAATTTTAGCATTACAGAAGGATTGGAAATTGCAGATATCATAATCCCCTTAGAAAACAAAAGGGTAGCCATAAAAGAAGCCCAAAGACAAAAACAAATCCGGAAAATTTTGGCTTCCTTGCGAAAATCAATTGCTCAATTAAGAAACGCCTTAGTTGAAGGAGCATTATCCAAAAACACGGATTTAGTAGATAACAGCTTTCAGTCTGGGACTTGGAAAAACAAAGACTCCCTGCTTAAAGATCTTAACAGCAACCCTTTAGTAGAAACGAGTACAAATTTAGATGTTCAGATTAAAGGTATTAAGAACGGATCATTGACATATATTGATGGTCTGAATTATTCCAAAATATTAAACCAGCCCACATTTATTTTTATCCTTAGAAAAGATGGGTGGAAATTGTTTTCTATTGATTTTCAACAATGATATATTAATTCCAGAAAATCTACATTGGGCATGGCAAAAATTTGATGTCGCAAAGAAAGGAAAGAATAGTGATATTGGAACAAAGCAATGGATTGAGATAAAAACCAACATAAAAAACGGGTAATTTTTTAGCTAGAAAATAATATGGACAACCTCAGCATCGTAAAAATAATTGCTTTAATTACCATCTTTGTTTCTTTACTTCTGTCACTCTTTTTGTTAACAGTAAAAACAAGAAATAAATTATCAAATGGGTTACTTGTAAGCTTTATAACTTTTTGTGCTATTGATGTAATTGGCCTTTTTATAAGTCAATATTTAAAATTGTTTTTATTTACAAAAACCTTCACTTTCTTAATATTTCCTTCATTCTTTCTATACGTACTATCCATATGCAGTATAGGTTTCAGACTAAGATTCAGGGACTTATTGCATACTATTCCATTTATCTTATATAATGCAGTTTTGTTATTTTATTTTTTTTCAGATTTATATTTTACAAAAAATGATTTAATAAGTGAACCCATTCAACAGCTGGAATGGATAACAAACTCGATACTGCTAAAACTGCAAGCTTTATTCTATGTTATTGCAACAATCTCCGTTTTAAGAAAACATAAGAAAATATACCTTGAAAATTACTCCAGTGGAAATATATCAATTTACAAATTGTTATCTCAAACCATTAATATTTTTTTAATAACCCTCCCTGTTACTATAGCGAAAGATATATTACCTTTTACAAACTTCAATGATATCTTAAAGTGGGTTAATATTATTTTGATCACAAGTGCATTGTTTATGTTTTGTTGGTTTATACTAAAAGCTTTATATCATCCTAAATTATTTAGAAATGTTGATTTTAAAATACAGTCGACAAATAGTATTATTAAACATATTAAGCCGGAAACAGAACAAAGCAACAATCAAACCTTATTAATAGAACAATTAAAAAATCATATGATTGAGCAGGAGCCCTATCTTGACCCATCTATTACTTTACAAGAATTATCCTCTCAGCTTAATATTCCATCGCGCGAATTGTCCGTTTTAATAAATAGTCATATTGGGCAACATTTCTTCGATTTTGTAAATGAGTACCGTATTGAGAAAGCTATGAAAATCTTAAAAGATTTTCCAAATAACAAATTCACAATCCAACAAGTTTTTTATGATGTTGGCTTTAATTCAAAATCTTCATTTAATACCGCTTTTAAAAAACATACAAATTTGACTCCAACAGAATTCAAAAAAAAGTACTTATAAATTGGTTCGACTTTACGATTCTCGAACCCCTACTGGTTTTTTATTATTTAAGTTTACTTCATAATTAAGGCAAGGAAATTTTTATTTAAATCTGAAAATTCCCTTAAAGTTCACATTAATCAAAAAAATAAATTATGAAAGTAAATTTTTTTATTACATCAATACTATTATTAGCATTAACCACCGCTGTTTTTTCAATTAATCCTTCGGATATAGGCATGAATAGTTCTATTGATTCCACCGAAATTGAAAATGTGAAAAAAGTAATTGTAGAATCTTATGTAAATGGTATATTTTTAAAAGGCGACTACAAACTACTTAAGAAAGGTTGGCACCCTGATTGTGACATTGTAATACTCGAAAAAGGCAGTTTAAAGAAATTACCAGCTCAGTATTGGGTGGATAGGTTGGAAAAAAATCCAAAGCCATTAGATCCGTCAGTAACGTATAAATTCACTGATGTTAAAATTACAGCTTATGCAGCTATGGCCATTATTGAAATATATTCGAATGGTACACATTTATATACGGATTATATGTGCTTATATAAGTTTGACAAAACATGGAAGATAGTTACAAAGATATATTGTACATATCCAATATCCTCACTATAAAAGCAACTATAAATGAAAACTAACTCATTCCTTTATTTAGGATTTTTTGTCCCAATAATATTTTGGGCTACTACTATTATATGTGGAATAATCATTGAAGATTATAATCATTTTTCAAATCTGGTTAGTGAATTAGGGGCATTGGGTTCAAAACCACAATATCTTTTTACTGCAGGATTAGTTTTAAGTGCTTTTCTCAATGTTTTTTTTATAATAGGTTTATGGAAATCTTGCAAAAAGTTACAGTTAAATATTATTCCAATACTATTTTTATCCCTATATTTTTTCATAGCCGGACCAGCAATATATCCAATGCCACTAAAATTGCATGGTATTACCGGATTGCCTTTTCCATTTCTAATGCTATCTCCTGTTTTAGCTCTTATCTTTTGGAGAAAAGAAGAGCATTTTTTAAAAATCAGGACAGTGGCAATAATTAGTTTTGTAATTATGATGTTTAGCTTTCTGGTTTTTGTTCCAAACGTACTGAATGAATATTTCGGATTGAAACAGCGATTCTTATATTCAGGTTGGACTATATGGTCTGTGTTTTTAAGTTATAGGTTCTTAACACACTCAAAAATCAAACAAATAACGAGAAACAACAATCGCTAACAATGCATAAACATAATGCTGCCTGTTAGTTACATTAAAGTGTATACAAAAAATAAATTCCGAAAATTAATTTCTCACAGAGAAATTATATTTCCTATATTGTGGTCAAAATTAATTAGCTATGTGCAGAACTGAAACAGTCATGCAAAAAGCAAAATACTACCAATCTAAACATATGAAAAATTTTAAAGTTTTTTTATTGATTTTAATAGTATTTTCAGTTGGTTGTGGTATCGTAGTTGGTTAACTTGTGTTACAGAACATATTGTGCGTTTAGGTGAAATCAGGATTGCATTAGCAATGAATGATACCTTAACGGCTAATCAAATCAGGACAGAGAATATCGAACAAAACAAATTTATTTATTTACCATATCTGGAAGATAAAATAGTTGAATATGAGAATAACAGGGATAAGTATCCTTCATTTGCTGACTTTTTTCCTGAATTAATAAATACTTTTTCCGAAATTGATACAAATAATATTAAGCTATAGTAAAAATGCAATGATATGATAAAAAAGATAATTCATTTGGTAATTCTGATTTGTTTGTTGCCGCATTTAACAATAGCACAAAACCCCAAAACAGAGATTTTAATACTGGGGACATCACATCTACACCAAATAAAAGGTTTTGAACCATCAATGCTCAACAATGTTATAGCCAAATTAAACAGTATGAATTTTGATGTGGTTTGTGTTGAGAAAATGCCCGGACAAGGTATTGAAACTCATGATTTTTCCGCGCTTTATTCCTTTATAAACAGTAAAGAATACATGAAACAGGATTACAATGGACAGTGGAAAATATGGCTGAAAACAAATTTTGCTTCCGGTTCCGACCGTGCCAGCTACTCACTATGGGAAATGCGTAATCTTCAAATAGCTGCCAATATTTTGAATGTAGTATCACTTCACCCAGACAAAAAAATAATTGTGATAATAGGCTCGTCTCACAAAGGTTTTCTTGAAAAATATTTAAAGTAAATGTGTAATATAAAATTGTTGGAATATAAATAAAAAATTATTATATAATTTAGTTAGGTTTAAATGGGTACTAGGTTAATATACTATAATGGATTTGTTCCACCTTGCGGAATTTTCTGCGGAGGATGTCCCGTTTTTGTCCGAGATAAAAACAGGTGTGAAGGGGCAGAAATCGGTTGTAAAAAAAGAAAATGTAAAGGTATTTATGTTTGTTGCATTGAGAAAAAAGGATTGGATTTTTGTCATCAATGTAAATCGTATCCTTGTAGTAAACTTAAGAAATTTGCAGAAAGATGGTTGAAGTACGGACAAAATTTATTGGAAAATCAAGAATTCATAAAAGAATACGGAAAGAAAAAATTTATAGAAAAGATGAAAGAAAAGACTTCATAAAAATCTGCGGAATTTTCGGGTTAAATATTTCAAATCCATGCTACCGCAAAATCTGCAAAGGATACTATAGAAGAAATTATTAATTAAAAACTTTTAAAAATTATAAATATGATAACACCTAGTTTAGGGTTAATAACCTGGCCTGTCGTTTCTCTGATTATAATAATTCTGCCTGTTATCTGCTTAATTAGTATTCTGAGAAATGAATTTAGAAATAATGATAAACTTATATGGATAATTGTTGTTATATTTCTTCCTTTTTTTGGTTCATTGCTTTACCTGTTAATTGGTAGAAAACAAAAATTAAATCGCTGATGTATGTAAAACAATACCTAAGTTATACGATCTGCACACAAATTATTTTTTGGTCTTCCATGCATCAACAGGGCCAATATCTTTTGCCAGAGGTTGTAGTATTTCAGGCTTGTATATAAAATAACTGTCCAAAAATTTTCTTAAGGATTTAAAACCATAAGCAGTTAAAATTTCTTTGATTTGTTCTTCAGTGTAAAGGAATTTTGTCCGTCTTTCCAACTCCTGTTTATATGCGTCGGTGTATATAAAATCTACCATGGCAGTCTGCCGGAGTTTGTCAATCGGTGCCAAAAAGATCAGGGCATCGTAAGCATCTTGCATAGCCTGGCCCGGTGCCGCATTTAGCATATGGTTACCAATATATTCAGCTTTTCCAAAGGGGGTATCCTTTATATCAAAAGCAAGCGGGGTATTTCCGAATATTTCAAATGCATGGTCCCACAAGCCGTTTTCCATACGCACCCATTTCGTAACTACGCCTTCAAGCCCTTCTGTTGTTTTGGCGGTTTTGGGGTCCACTTTTTTTCTTCCTTCAAAATATAAATTAATATTATGAAAACGAACGGAATACGTTTTCCCGGGATTATGTAGGTAAAAAAATGTACCGCAATTCCAGTAATATTTATTTTTCCGGTTTTTAATCCCTTTGTAGGCATGACGTGTATTGGTCAAAAATATGCCTTTTTTTCCTGATCTAAAATTCTTCAGGTATGATAGAATAGTTTTGTACATGGTATAATCATTTCCTGCAAGTGAAAGCCGGAATAATTCCAGGTCTTCAGGGGTATTTATTTCTTTCCAATAGGTAGGTGCATTCACCGCAAGCACCTTTAAGCGATCTTGAACCGGTAGCGCTGAATTTATTTTCCAAATGGTTTCCAATAAATCAAAATAGGTTTTATAGGGCCAACCGGTCCCGCTAAAATCATTTTGAAAAGCAGGATACAGAAGCTTTAAATCATTGATTTCCGAATTAAAGTAAGCATCCAGGGCAGGTTGTTGATTAATGGGAACAACCTCCAGAAAAATATATTTGACCTTTTTGGGGAAATCCGCATTGCTGATCAAATCCTGATAAAACTCAAAAGGTTCAACAGCCGTATGTAAGGCGTCGTCAAAAAGAATAAGATCATAATGATCCAATTTATCAAGAACAAAATGCATGGGGACATCACCTTTTTCTTTCAAGGTATTTACATAAGGTTTTAATTTTTCTTTTTGCTGAGTTTGAGCATTCATATAACTCAACATAAAAAGAAGTAACAAAAAAAATATTTTCTCTTTTTTCATAGCTATTAGGTTAATGATTGGAAGACGAATTCAGAGTTGGTTTTGTTACATTTAATTTAATATATCTTAATTAGAGAAGAAGAACTGTTAAGCTATTTTTTTGAGTAAAAACGCCACCTAAAAAGTCACATTATCTAATCAATATATTAATTTCCAATATTTAAAAAAATATTAAAATATTTTTTTAAATCGTCTCTATAGTTTAGCCCTATCGGAGTTTCAACATTATTTATCAATAAGAAACCGGCACCAAACCGTTCTACAACTTCTGTATTTACAACATAAGACCGATGTAACTGTAAAAATTTTTCAGAACATAAACTCCTCGTAAATTCTGATATAATTTACCTCTTACCAAATGCCTTTTATTCTGTAAGTAAACTTGTAAATAATTTTTATCCGATCAAGCCTTTTATGGATTGTTGATGTAAGTATAAAAGGCGGAAAACATTTTATGAATATTATAATCATTATGATTATTGATAGAGATACGATTTATCGCGTCTCTACAGTTTTTTTGTTTTTTCAAAAAAAGAAGAGGTCGTCTCAAAACTTTACTTTTGAAACGGGCTCTTCAGTATATAAAAAATTTAGTTTTTATTTTAAAACTTCAGCCACTAAATTAGCAGCTTCCTCTAAAGCGATCGCTGCATGAACTTTCATTCCTGATTCATCAATGATTTTCTTTCCTTCTTCTGCGTTGGTACCCTGTAATCTGACAATAAGAGGTATATCAAGCCCTCCAATTGATTTAACAGCTTCAACAACACCTGCAGCTACACGGTCACATCTTACAATACCACCAAAAATATTTATCAGAATGGCTTTTACATTTTCGTCCTTCAAAATAATACGCACAGCTTCTTCTACCCTTCTCGCATCTGCAGACCCGCCTACATCAAGGAAATTAGCAGGGTCACCCCCGGATTGTTTAATGATATCCATGGTTGCCATTGCCAGGCCTGCACCATTAACCATACATCCTACATTTCCATCAAGTTTTACATAATTTAAGTCAAATTTTGAAGCTTCAACTTCAATTGGATCTTCTTCGTGAATATCACGCATCTCTGCAATATCTTTATGGCGATACAATGCATTATTATCAATTGCTACTTTACAATCAACAGCTAAAATCTGATCATCAGAAGTTTTCAATGCAGGGTTGATTTCAAATAATGAAGCATCTGTTTCTTCATATGCTTTGTATAATGAAGCCACAAACTTCACCATCGATTTAAAGGCAGTTCCTTCCAATCCAAAGTTATAAGCTATTTTCTGGCACTGGAAAGGTAAAATTCCAACGGTTGGGTTAATTTCTTCCTGAAAAATTAATTCAGGAGTTTCTTCAGCCACCTGCTCAATATCCATTCCTCCTTGAGGAGAATATACAATCATATTTCTGCCGGTTGCCCGGTTTAAAAGTACAGAAATATAAAATTCCTTTGGTTCAGATGGACCCGGATAATATACATCTTGTTGTACAAGTACTTTACGGACCAGCTTACCTTTAGCACTGGTTTGTGGAGTTACCAGATGCATCCCAATAATCTTCTTAGTCAGCTCTTTCACTTCATCTAAAGATTTGGCAAGTTTAACACCTCCTCCTTTTCCTCGTCCACCAGCATGAACCTGTGCTTTAATTACAAAAAATTCGGAACCTGTTTCCTCCTGAATTTGCTTAGCTTTTTCAACTGCCTGTTCCGGTGATTCGGCTACATAACTTAATGGAACATTAACCCCATATTTCTTCAGTAAAGATTTACCTTGATATTCATGTATATTCATCTATATAAGTTTTATTATTTAGAACACGATTAAATAACAAATTTAAGATTTCTTTCCTGATAATAATCACTGTTAGGCAACTAAATTCTGTATTTATATGTTTTTATAAATAAGATGGTGATGGCTACAGGCTCCAAGTACCTGTAGCCTGAAGCTTGGAGTCAATCGCCTTTTAATATCAAAAAGAATGCCTTCCAAATTTTTCATCCCAATAGCTATCGGGATTAGCTTTTCGTTTTTAGTTTTATTAAGTTTGCAATAAAGGCTTACTATATGATTCAACTAACGAACATTCATAAATCTTTTGGCAGTTTGGAAGTACTCAAAGGTGTCGACCTTTTTATTAAGAAAGGAGAAATTGTAAGTATTGTCGGAGCTTCGGGTGCAGGAAAAACAACTTTGCTTCAGATTCTTGGAACCCTTGATAATGCAGATCAGGGAAAAATTTTGGTGAATGAGGTTGAGGTAAATAATCTTTCTGAAAAGAAACTTGCAGAATTCCGGAATAATCAAATAGGCTTTGTATTTCAGTTTCATCATTTATTACCTGAATTTACTGCTCTGGAAAACATTTGCATTCCTGCTTTCATTGCAAAAAAAAGCAGAAAAGAAACAGAGCAAAAAGCCCTGAAATTACTTGATTTTTTGAAATTAAAAGAAAGAGTCGATTATAAGCCTTCGGAATTATCAGGTGGAGAACAACAACGGGTAGCAGTAGCCAGGGCCCTTATTAATGATCCGGCTATGCTACTTGCTGATGAACCTACAGGAAATTTAGATTCACAGTCTGCCATTGAATTACATAAACTTTTCTTCAAATTAAGAGATGAATTTAACCAAACACTCGTGATAGTTACGCATAATAAAGAGTTGGCTAATATGTCCGACAGAATCATCAGCATTAAAGATGGCATTATTGAACAATAAAGAAATCAGCTAAACGTTTTTAAATCCGATCGACTCATTAAGCATGAATAAGTATATATTTTCTTTTATTATTCTAATAACTTTTTCCAATTTTCAGGTTCTGGTAGCCCAATCGGACGAATATACTTCAAGCATTCAATCTGCGGAAGCTTACTTCAATAAAGGTGATTACCTCAATGCAAAAGCCAGTTTTCAATATGCTTTAAGGTTTAAGCCCGATGATGCATATGCAAAAAAGAAAATCGAAGAGTGCATCGTAAAATTAAAGGACCAATCCCCTGTCCGGTTAAAATATTCTCAATATATTCAACTCGCAGAAAAGCAGCTAAAACAGAAAGAATACAACAGAGCACTTCAGAATTACAAACAGGCTTCCATCTTATTCAAATATGAGGAGTATCCCAAAAAGCAAATAAAATATATTGAAGACCTTATCCTTGATAAAAAAGATCTGGAGGATGACTATAAACAATCAATTCAACTGGCAGATCAGTATTTTAAAGAAAAGAAATATTCCAAAGCAAAACTGGAATATCAATATGCACTCGGCCTTAACAGTAACTCTTTATATTCCAAGCAACGCCTTAAAGAAATAGAATTGGTTTTTAAAGGGATGCAGGAAAAAATAGATATATATGATGCTGCCATAAAAAAGGCGAATTTATTATTTAATGAGGGAAGCTGGGAACAGTCACTAAAAAGCTACGAATATGCCAGCAGGTTATTTCCTGATAAAACATACCCTAAAAAGAAAATTAATGAGATCTTACCTTTAATTGCCGAACTAAAAAAATATAATGATATCATTTTAAAAGCAGATGAATATTATAGCGTAAAAGATTATCAGAATGCAAAGGTTGCTTATCAGCAAGCCATTAATTTAAAGCCTCAGGATGAATACCCAAAAGAAATGCTCCACAAAGTATTAGTTGCAATTCAAACCAAGGCAACTAACGACTTACAGGACTATGACAATGCTGTAAAGTTAGGCAACCTCCACATCAAAAATAAAGAATGGTTCAAAGCCAAAAGCCAGTTTGAATTTGCCGGCCGGATCAAGCCTGACGAAAAATATCCTCAAACAAAACTGAAAGAAATCAATGTTTTTATAAAAGAGGAAGAAGCTGATCTCGCTAAGCAAAAGAAGTATGAGAGCCTGATCTCCGATGCAGATTTACATTTCAGCACAAAAGAATATGATAAAGCAATTGACTTATACCAACAAGCAGAATTGCTTCAGGGTAATGATAATTACGCCAGTACGAAAATAGATGAAATCAATGAGATTAAAATTGAACTGGCTAAAGAAGAAGAAAGAAGGGCAAAATATAATATACTTATTCGTAAAGCAGACAGCCTTTACAATAAAAGTATATATGTAAAAGCAAAAATTTCATATGAAGAAGCACTGGCAATTTATGATGAAGCATATCCTAAAGAACAAATTAAGGACATTGATTTAAAACTGGAAGAGCTGGCCGCAATACAATCCAAAGAAGATAATTATAACAACGCTATACAGCTGGCGGATTCTTATTTTAATAAAAAAGAATATTATAAAGCTAAAGAGCAGTTTAAATTAGCCCTGCAATTCAAGGAAAATGAAAAATATCCCAAAGATAAACTCATTGAAATCAAAAACATATTGGATGAGATAGCCAGACAAAAACAATTGGCGTTTGAAAATAAAATCAATAATGCCGATAGTCTGGTAAACTCCAAAGATTTTAAAGGAGCCTTAATTGCCTTAAAAGAAGCTCAAAAGCTAAAACCGGAAGCTGACGGGCTAAGCGAAAGGATTGCCCAAACAGAAAAAACCATTGAAGAAAACTATTTAAAAGCGAAAGCAGCTTATGATAAAAAAATACAAGAAGCGGATCGTTACTTCAAAGCCAAATCTTACGATAAGGCTTTAAAAGCTTATCAGGAAGCAATATTGATTCTGCCTGAAGAATCTTATGCTTTAAGCCAGGCAAAAAAAATCACTGACCTGTTTGAAGCATCCACTACGGCCATTATTAGTAATAAAGCTTGCATCATAAAAGAAAATGAAATTAAAAAGTTTGAGTTTTCTCCTATTAATATTAAAGAACGAAAATCTAATTATTTCTATTTGCTTATTGGAAAATCTGAAGAAAAAAATAATCTAAGGCTACTGTTAAATTATGGTAAAGATTCAAGCAAAAACGGAGGGGTAATTATTCGTTTAAACGAAGCAAATCATAGTGGTATTCATCTGGTAAGAGTTGGGACTCAATATAAATGGTTCAGTGAAGATAATAACTGGCTCAGCCTGCAGGCAGAAGGCGGAAACATCCGTATAGAGTTGATCAAAATTTCCAGGGGAATTAATCTTAAAAACTAAGTATAAGCATCTAATTATTTAGATATTCATATTTATTTTTGTTGTATCTTTGCAGCCGGATAATTTGGGTGTAAAATATTAAAGATTATTTATTGAATTACTAGATGGAAAAACACTTTAAGAAGTTCAAAAAAAACGTTATAGGAAACAATCTAAAAATCAAAACCCCTTATGGCAAGAAGAAATTATTATATGCAGATTGGATTGCCAGTGGTAGGTTGTATGCTCCTATCGAAAAACAAATGAACAAAGTTTTTGGCCCCTGGGTTGCCAACACACATACTGAAACAGCCGAAACAGGAACACTCATGACCAAATCTTACCATTGGGCACAAAAACTCATTAAGCAACATGTGAATGCCGGAGAGAATGATGTGATTATTTCTGCAGGATCCGGCATGACTTCCGTTATTTCTAAATTACAACGATTTATGGGCTTAAAAGGACAACAGGCTCCCAGTTGTAAATGTCCTTCTGATAATGAAAGGCCGGTCGTATTTATCACACATATGGAGCATCACTCAAATCAAACTTCCTGGTATGAAACAAATGTGGATGTTGTAATTATACCTCCGGGTGATGATCTTTTGGTTGATTTGAATAAATTAAGAGGATTACTTCAAATTTATAAAGACAGACAGTTTAAGATCGGATCTTTTTCTGCTTGCTCCAATGTTACAGGTATTATTTTACCTGTTCATGAAATGGCGAAAATTATGCATGAATACGGCGGCGTTTGTTTTATTGACTATGCTGCTTCTGCTCCTTATGTTGATATCAATATGCACCCGGAAGATCCGATGGAGAAATTAGACGCCATCTTCTTCTCACCACATAAATTTTTAGGTGGGCCTGGAACTCCCGGAATTTTGGTATTTGATTCTTCTCTATATACCACAACAACTCCAGATAATCCCGGAGGAGGAACTGTAGACTGGACCAACCCATGGGGAGAATACAAATACATTGATGATATTGAAACCCGTGAGGATGGCGGTACCCCCCCATTCCTTCAAACAATTCGTGCAGCTCTTTCCATCGAAGTTAAAAATCAAATGGGTACCAGAAACATTCATAAAAGAGAAACTCAACTAACTAAAATTGCATTTAAAGAACTGAGAAAGATAGAAGGTTTGCACATTCTTGCTGATAATGTTGAAAACAGATTAGGAATTTTCTCATTCTATCTTGAGGGCATACACTTTAATTTGGTTGTGAAATTATTGAATGACAGATTTGGAATTCAGGTTAGAGGGGGATGTGCCTGTGCAGGGACTTATGGCCATTATCTATTAGATGTAAGTTATGATGACTCTCATGAGATCACGAAGAAGATCAATTCAGGTGATTTAACAGAGAAACCCGGATGGATTCGTTTATCGCTGCACCCCATCATGACAAATAAAGAACTACATTTTACCATTGAGGCCATTAAGCAGGTGAATAATCATCATAAAGAATGGGCTAAAGATTATATCTATAATAATCAGACAAATGAATTCAGGCATAAACATGAACCTGAAGATAAAACAGGACTTATTAAAGATTGGTTCAAATTATAATAAAAAAGTCCCGATTTTATCGGGACTTTTCAATTTACTTCTGTTAGAAAATTACTCAGTAAATTTAGCTTAGCTTTAGTTTTGGTAGTATAATCAACATCAACATCTATCGTAATAATTCTCACAGAGCTAAATCTCTTAAAACTGTTAGAATATTACTTCTAAAGTTACATGCTATACAAATATAATAGAAGTTGTTTCCATTTTCGGCATTTAGTTACCGAATTAACAAAATTTTAACAAAGCAAACAATTATTGATTATGAATTATGTATATGGGCACAAATGGGAGGATATTCTGCCTTATGTATGTTGCGGGTTACAAGTTACTGGTTGCTAGTTGCTGGTTGCTGGTTGCTTAAGAGTACTTGATGCTTGATGCTTGACGCCTGATACTAAACCCACTATCCTTTCAATAATCTGATCTCAGCAATTTCAGGAAGGATTCCAATTCGTCCGGGATAACCTAAGAAGCCGGCTCCCCTATTCACATAAATATATTGTTTATTTACCTTATATAGGCCTGCCCAGTACTTATACAGGTATTGTGCAGGGCTCCATCTGAAGCCTGGGATTTCAATACCGAACTGGAATCCATGTGTGTGTCCGGAAAGAGTTAAATTAATATTAGAATATTTATTAAGCACAATTTTATCAAAGTGGCTTGGATCATGAGATAATAGTACCTGTACCAATGAAGGATCAATTCCCTTTTGAGCTTCCTCAATACTACCCAGTTTTGGAAATCGTTTATTTTCACCCCAGTTTTCCACTCCAAGAAGAGCCAGTTTTTCTCTTTTATGTTTAAGAACAACATGATCATTTCTAAGAAGCTTCCACCCTATTCTTTCATAAAATTTATAAAGGCCAATCATATTCTGTTCTTTATCTTCTTTGGATGGCCAGTTTACATAATCACCGTAATCATGATTTCCTAAAATAGTATAGACTCCATATCTGGCTTTTATTTGCTTTAATACATCTTCATATTTTAAAGCTTCTGAAGTAGAGAAATTCACTAAATCACCTGTAAAAACAACAATATCAGCATTAAGTTCATTTACCCTGTCAACCAATTCATATAAAGGAGTTGGCGTGGTCCAGCTTCCCAAATGCAAATCAGATAACTGTACAATCTTAAAACCATCCAATGCCTGTGGAAGTTTTGAAAGTTTAATATCCGCAATTCTCACTCTAAAATCAGAAACCCATTTAAACCTTCCGATTAACATGGAGCTCAATACAACACTTCCGGTA
This sequence comes from Bacteroidales bacterium, assembly GCA_028280405.1. Classification (GTDB taxonomy): domain Bacteria; phylum Bacteroidota; class Bacteroidia; order Bacteroidales. The sequence continues at coordinate 19,732 of JANQLW010000025.1, read as the reverse complement.
ATTAGGCTTAAGTTTTTCAAAAACTTACTACGGCTTATAACATTCTGGTCAATATGATTTGATTTTGGAATTTTCTTTTTTCTTTTAGAGTCAGCAAACCTCCATGTATATTTTATAAATCTTACAATATCACTAATCAAAATGATAATAGCACTAAATATTTTAGCTGAGTAAACAATGAAAATAATTCCAAAACAATAGGTATAAAGTGGATTATTTTTTAAATCGACAGGGTTGAAATAATTTAAAATACTCAATACGGCAGCAGTAATAAAAGGAAGCCAATAAAATAAGATGACAGCATATTTAACAAGGGCCTGCTTTTTGAGTATTTCCTTGGAAAAAGCTCTCCACAAGTAGAGATCAAGAAAGAAAATTGCTACATAAAAAGGGAATCTGCTTAAGCTTTTGGGAAAAGCCTCAGCCATGATTAAATAGGCAATTCCAACTACAACAATAATTAAAATATATCTATACCTCTTAATAATTTCCCACATAAAAAATATTCCTTTTCAAATAAAAAGGCCTGTCAAAAATTTCACAGGCGCGGCAAAAATAAAATTAATTATTTATATATGAGGGATTTTTAACAATTTTAACGATTCTACTTATTTCTTTTAGCAAGTAAAAGATCACTATATGAATTTGTAATAAGGTCCTGCTCTCCTATTCCGAATAGATTTAAATAATACTGGCACTGAATTAATAATTCTTCAGCAGCTTTTTTTCCTTCCATATCGGTAGCTTCAATTTCCACGAAAGTTCCCAAATCCTCTACAACATCCAAATGAAACTTAACATTATCAATAAAATAAATCTCTCTCTTTTTATCAATAATTACCTTAATTCCCATAGATTTAGCCAGAATATCTTTCAGGCTTTCTTTATCTTCTGTTTTAAATAAGGTAAAATCACTTTGCTTTGGGGCACTCTGATCAAGCCTGTTATAATGGATTAAATTGTTCTCTATATTTCCTTCTCTTAATTTCAATCTGCCATTAGGTGCATTAAAATAAGTATCGATCTGATGATCCACCCCCTTAAAGTATGCTTTCTTTTCATCCAGGATCTCCCGGATATTATCCAGATTATTTGAATATGCTTTAATTTCTATATTTTTTGATTTTTTCATGGCTTATTGCAAATAAAAGGCTTAACAAAATTAGCTCAAGAAAATTGAAAGTTTCTTCATTTTTTTTGTCAAAAATGTTTGCAGGAATAAATTGTTTTCATACTTTTGCAGTCCTCATTTAGGAGAGGTGGGTGAGTGGCTGAAACCACATGTTTGCTAAACATGCGTACTGAGAAATTGGTACCGGGGGTTCGAATCCCCCTCTCTCCGCACTTTAAGAATGAGAACGTTCTGAAAAAACGGAAAAGATATAAATCTTCGGGGTATAGCGTAGTCCGGTTAGCGCGCCTGCTTTGGGAGCAGGAGGTCGTAGGTTCGAATCCTACTACCCCGACATGATAAGACAACTTGCAGTTTTGGTAGGTTGTCTTTTCTTGCCTGTCGGCAGACAGAAATCCCTCAACAACATTTTTCCTAAACACAGTCGGATTTATCCCAAATTTTCGTTTAAAAAAAAGTAGTAGAATGAATGCGTACTTAGCCTGACTTTTCAGCTATTTCTTCAATAGTAAATCTTCTATCAAATAACAATTCAAGTTTTTTAGGATTAACTACTCATGCGCTTTAGCATAACTTTTCATATTGGAAATAATCTTTTTCAATAATACTAAAAGAAATTCTTGCTCTTCTTTACTTAAGCCTTTAGCGCAAATATCAGTTGATTTGAGGATGCTCTCATAAACCTTGCCCTTAATAGTATTTGCCTTGTCAGTTAAATGAATATAGAAAAACCTTTTGTCTGTACCATCACCCACTTTTCGCAATAACCCTTGTTTTTCCATACGGTTCACTATTCGTGTGATATTCGCATTATCTTTATTTGTCTTTTGGGCAAGTTCCCCAAGATTCAATCCGTCTTGACGCCATAGATAATACAAAACCATCCACTGATCAGGAGTAATATCCACCTTATTTTTTTTGAACAATAAAAATATTTGACGTCTTAATAGGGTAGAGGCATAAGCAATTGTGTTATTAATTGATTTATCTAAATCGAAATCAAAATCTTTCATTACAAACTTATTATAATTTATAAATAGTGGAACAAAGGCTAAAATTACAAAAGCATTGAGTTATAAGCAATATACTGCCGATAAATCTGCAAGCAGAAGAAAAAGATGGCAAGGGGTAATACCATTTACATATTGAAATGAGTTTTATCATCGGTATTATTTCAGGTATACCATTTTATACATCGATTTACCCCAAAGCGCTGTTGCCTTCTTTCTCGACATAAAAGTTTTCATGATGAATGTTGAGATTCTATTCATCCTCCCGGTAATATGAGAAGGCTTATTTTTCAAAATAGCCAGAAGCCCTTCCTTCACCACCAAATCTACTGCCTGTGGTTTCATTGGAAGGTATTTTACGACATCCGCATCCGGATTTTCCGTCAGGGAAGGAGTATCCACAGGGCCTGGTGCCAGTACACACACATGAATCCCTTTATCCCGAAATTCAAAATTTAATGCTTCACCTAAATTCAGGATGTAAGCCTTGGTCGCCGCATAATCTGCAGAGTAGGGAATTCCCTGATAAGCTTCGGTAGAAGAAAGTAACAAAAGCCCCCCTTTTTTATCCCCTTTTACAAGATAAGAAGTAAACCAATGAGAAATTTTCATCTGCGCCATAACATTTAAATTTATCGTTCTCTCAAAATCCGCCATGGGTATTCTATGGAAAGCACCCATTCTAAGTGCACCGGCATTTGAAATTAAAAATCTTACATCAATGTCCTTGGTCATTTCTTCTATTTGTATAAGAAAGTTCTTACTTGTAAGGTCAACACATGCGTATTTGATTTCAACATTATATTTATCTTTAAGTGACTGGGCAAGTTTGCGCAGAAGTTCTTCTCTACGTGCCAGTAATACTAAATTAAAACCATTTTGTGCAAGTTGTTTGGAAAACTCTTCCCCAATTCCCGACGATGCACCTGTTACAATTGCCCATGAACCAAATTTTTCTTTCAATGTTTTCATAATCTGTTTTTTTAATTCGAAAAATAGCCCCTATTATTTATGAATTAGGGAAGCAATCCTATTATTTCTATGAAGAAAGAATTGCTTCCCTAGGGCTCTAAATACTTCTAAAATCGTTAATCGGTTTTCGTTATTCGATATTCATATAGATTCTAAGTCGTTAATTCTTGTTTTTTAGTTATTTTCATTTTTGTATTTCTTATTTATTTTTTTACATCAAAACTTATGGGTATACTGTAGCTGCGGTCGGGCAGGCAGGTATACAACAAAGGAGTAAAATGAACAAAGTGAAAGTTTACGGTATTTTGTTGTTAATTCGGTATAATTTGTCTTTGCTGCCTGGTTTTAATGTCGATATAACGATTGCAACGATTATTAGCAGCCAGTTGACTAAAGAAAACCATGTGATAATACTCAAATCAAACAAATAGCCTGCATCGGAAAGTAATCCCATTCCATATTCTTTTGCATTTCCTGTCATTTCCATCAATAATGGAGCAAGCCAAAATGTTCCCATTAATATCAGCAAAATTGTAATCGCCAGTTTGATCTTTAACCAAAGATTTTCTTTCACTTTCCATTTTGTAAAAACAGCATAAACAACTCCTGTTAAAAATGTTAGTATTGCAGCTGGTGTAAGAATTTGAAGATCGATTATTGAATTGATATCATGCACAAAATAAAAAGCATCGGAGGATGGTGATTTTGGTATAAGGATGTTAATTACAAACATGATAAACAATGAACCTGTCCATAGGCTCATCGCAAAAACATGCGTTATCTTTAGTATTTTTTCATTTTTTTCTGATAAAGTTGTCATAATTATAAAAGATTTAAATTTAATTGTAGTTGTATTTTTTGATCCAAAAGTGTTTGATGGAAGAGCATTCAGGAATATTGCCATCGAACACCATATCACATGTTAATAGGTTTGTATTTTCCTGTTTGATGACTTTCCAGGCTTTCCTGCTGACATCCAGGCCCTGAAAAGTAAAACCGGAAAACGGAGAAAAACATGTAACGAAATCAGGCTAAAAGCCTTCCAAACTTCCTCTGGTCTCATGTGTGCAACTGTTGGCATTGTTCCCATCATCTTACCGCGAATGATTAAGTTAGTACCTTTAAATTCAAGCTTCTTGATTTCCATTAAAGTAGAACCATCCTGAGCATGAAGTATGAAGCTTTGGGAAACAGATAACAGCCGGATCGCTATAAAGGTTACAATTGTTAGCAATCCCCCTGCTGTTAATAATTGCCAACGCAAGCTTACAGAAACAAACCAAGCGAGGACTACAAGGCAACAGCCCAGAAACAAAACAAACTGGCACATCCATTTGCGATTAAACAACAACAATGTGCCATGTAGTAAAACAAGAAAAAAACCAGTTCCGGTTGCAAGTAAGGTTGCTGTTGAACTTGTTTGAAAGCTTTCAATTCCTGATACCACAGTAATCCATAAACTAAGAATGATATTTAAATAGAGAAGAAAATTTTTCATTTTAACCCTCCATCATTTCATTAAAATCCAGGCCTAAGTCTTCCATCACAACCATGGCTGCACCACGCGCACCGCCAGTAACACCACCACCAGGATGGGTAGAAGGCCCACATAAATATAAGCCCTCAACGGGTAACTTATAGTAGCCCGAACCGGCAAACGGACGGTGCGAAAAGAATTGTGCCATCATATTACGCATATGCAACGGATCACCATTGATCCACGCGTCATTGAAATTTTGAAAATCCAGCGGACTCCAAATGGTATTGTCCAAAATATTATCGTCTCCCATATTGGTTGTACGGGCACGAATACTCTCCAGCACAGTCTGTGCAACTTTTTCCCTTTCATCTTGCCAGCCCTCCGGCCCGCCATCAATAGTAAAAGGATTGTATTGGAATACATAAAGCGTATGCTTTCCTTCCGGTGCCCGTGTTGGATCATGTTTTGTGGCAGCAATACAACATGGCATACTTCCGTCCATTTTCCCATACTTAAAACCATCAAATGTTTGGCGCATATCAGGCAAGAAACCTGCAAGTTCAACAAGACCTGACCGATTGACTTCATCACCCGCTTTGTACAACGGAGCCTCATGCAAGGACAGGTTTTGGTTCAATCCTACAAAAACACTGCTTTTTACCCCCTTTAAGCGACGTAAAAAATCTTCATCCAAATCTCCCTCTTCAAGCAATCCCGGTATCTGCTTAATATTCAGATTAGCCAAAACCCCTCGTTTTGCAACAATTACTTCTCCCGATTCCAGTTTAGCACCGGTTACACGGCCACCTGATTTTTCAAATCCGACAACAGCACTATCAAGATAAACCGTACCACCATTTGCCTCAATACATCGTTTCAATGCCTCAGAAAGTGCACCCGACCCACCCACAGGAAGAGCCATCCCATAAGTATGAAGAAGTGGCACCATAATAAAAAAGAAAGCACCTGTACCAATATCATCTGGTGATACAATAACTTCGGAAACAAAACGTGCAAGCGTTGCTTTCACACAATCATCCTCAAACCAATCGTCAATAATATCCAATGAACTCATTTGCAAGGCCCTTATAAGATCCTGCCCTTGCCCTTGCTGATCAAGCTGGGCAAACAACCCCCCGTAAGGTGCTGGTGGAGCAAAAAAGCCCTGCATCAACATTCCCAGGAGAGGCTGTGCCCACTTCGCAAATTTTCGATATGCTTCCGCATCATGAACTGAAAATTTTGCGATAGATTCGCAAGTTCGATCCAGGTCCCGGTACAATGCAATATAAGTATCGTCAGGAAAAACAACCGACACAGACGGAGCATCATCAAACCCAATATAACGAAGTCCGTACTTTGAAATCAACTCCAGTTCATCCTCCCGGATCAATGGATTTGCCTGGATAAAAATATGAGCACCTGATGCAACATCATGTTTGAAGCCTTTTAGATTTGCTTCCAGCGTTACAGCTCCTCCACCAACGTAAGATTTCTTTTCTACCACGGCAACATCAAGCCCTGCTTTAGACAGGTAAGCAGCGGCGGTCAATCCGTTATGGCCTCCGCCAACTACAACTATTTCATGAGATTTAGACATAAATACCTCCTTTTTAAAATTTGAAAACAATTAATTTGTCATGACAAATATATAAAAAATTATTTGTCGCAACAAATATTAATTTGTTATTCAAAAATATAGTATATTGTTCTATCCTTGTTTTTCAATGAAATAAGATAAGAGGATAAGGGAGAAATAAACAAATGTTAATGGCCTGTTAAAATCAGCTCATTTCTTGGTTACTTCTTTCTTTTTTGTTACATTTAATATAACATCATATATAGATATTTTGATTATGGATGGAAAGAGAGCTCTAACTTGTTTGACCACTCCCCTAAGCGAGGCCAAGCAAAGCTCTCCTCCATCCTATATTTTTTTATTGCTTAAGTTTTACCAGCATGATCACCGGATTATCAGTCTCTTCCAAAGACTCTGCCAGTTTTTTTAATTCTTTTTTCTTTTCAGGATATCTAGGATCAAATTTCTCAAACTCTTTACTATTTACATGTTCTTTAAGGGAAAAAGCATCAATAGAGGCAGCAAAATATTCATTTCCATTATTTACATGATAATTAGAAAGAAGGAATGGAACACCTCCGTCAATATCATTTAGTAAATACAGATAATGCCTATTATTATTGCTATAATCATTATTATAGAATTTTCTCATTGATTTATCATAAATACAAAGCCTGAATTTAAAATCCATTTTATAGGTTAAAATTAAATACTGATCAGTCTCATATACAGCATGCATACGCATTAGAGCTTTACTTTTCTTCCCTGATTTTAATACGTTAATATTTTCTCCAGTAAACCGGTACTTATCCTTTTTGAACAAATACTTTGCGATATACTCCTTACCTTCCAAACAATATATAGTATCATTTAATTCGTTCCAGTAATGAAATTTTCCATCATAATTATAAGAAACCTCACAAAAAAAACGGCCAAATTTTTCTTTTGACATACTGACTTGCTTTTCTATATATTCAATATTTCCGACAGAATCAGTAATTATCCACTTATGGTCATCTATTAAATAGCCACCAAATACCAGTTTTATATTATTATTTTCATGAATTACTTGCATATTCGTAGAATTAAATTTCCCCTCTCTCTTTTTTATTTCCCTAATCAGGTTTCCTTTATAATCTTTAACGATGGTTTTATGAAAATCATTAATATAAATATGCCTTCTAACAGCATCCACTTTAACCCGTCTTCCATTTCTAAATTCTCCTGGTCCTCCTCCCCTTTTTGCAATATGATGCATATAATTTCCCTGCATATCATACATCATACATCCTTCTTCCTCAGTATATATTAAAAGTTTATCTCCAAGTCTACGTATTACTGGAGTTTTTTTAATTTGAAAAATAGAATCTAACCGGATATAACTGATATCCTCTGTAAATTGAGATAGAACAAAAGTTTTATCAATAAAATATTCAGGAGAAATTTCCGGAATGTCAACATCTTCAACTTTATTTTTACAAGAATGTCCTAATACGATTAATATAGCCAGTAAACTGCAACAAGAAAGTCTCATAGATTAAATGTTTACAATTTGTATTTGATAACCAACAGCTTTACCAACAAATCGCATAACCATTTAATTAAGATGACAGAAAATGATTAAGCTAACAATACTCAAGTAATTACAAAAGTTATACCAGAATTAATAAAAAAAATCGGGTGCTGTTTTCTACATCATTTTTCTTATACAATAAATTAATTCGTACGTAGCTAAATCATTATCACTTATAACACATCTAAGTTTTTAATGCTCAATGATAAGCCATCAGATCAAATTAATTCTTTAGAAGATTTGCTTATTTTTTGCAAGAATTAAATATATCGATATACATTATAAAACCAGCTTTATAAGTAGCACTAACCGGAATCACATGGTCTCCAATAAAAACTTGATTATGCTCAACTTTATCGATTTTACTCACTGCTACAATAAATGATTTATGAACCCGTATAAAGTCATTCTCAGGAAACTCTCGTTCAAGATTGGCAAATGTACTCAGAGTCACAATTCTTTTATTTTTTGTATGAATACATAAATATTCTTTCATCCCTTCAATAAATAAAATATCCTTGAAGTCAACACGTTGCATTCGGTATTCCGTTTTTACAAAAAAGTAATCTCGTTTATACACATTTTTATATTTCAAGTTATTAATTTTCTCTCTAAAAAGCTCGTATACCTTATCAATAGATTGCAAAAAACGTTCAAAAGAAATAGGTTTTAGCAGATAGTCAGAAACATTAAGATTAAAAGCCTCAACAGCATAGGAATCGTAAGCAGTTGTTAAAATAATTTTAGGTTTATTGGAAAGAACTTTTATGAATTGTAGTCCATTAAAATCTTCCATTTCAATATCCAAAAAAATCAAATCAACTTTTTCCGATTTGATGAATTCCAGGGGGGCTATTGCATTATTAAACGTTCCGATCAAATTTAAAAAAGATACCTTGGCAATATAATCCTTCATTTGCTCAATAGCCGGTAACTCATCATCAATAACAATACAATTAATTTTCATAATGCTTGTATTTTCAATGCAACAAAATACTCATTTTCATCTTCATGAATATTTAGTTGGTAATTATTTCCAAAAAGCAGATCTAGCCTGCGTTTAATATTCGGTAAACCCAAACCACTCGAATATATTTCTTCCGTTGAATTAAGGATTCTCTTAAAGTTTGTACATGTAAAATTGATGAAATTGTTTTGAACTTCAAAAACGATCCGTATACTATCCTTTACCTGTTTTCTACCATGTTTAAATGCATTCTCGATAAAAGGCATAAATAACAAAGGAGGCACCATCACATGAGAAGTTCCTCCTGTAATATTGAATCGGACAAATTCTACATTTTGATATCTTAATTTTTGTAATTCTAAGTAATTCTGAATATATGCTATTTCTTTATCCAATAGAATTTGTTCATCTTTTACATCATAAAGCATATAACGCATAATTTCCGAAAGCTTAATAATAGCATAGGAAGTTTTATCAGATTTTTTTTGAGCAAAAGAGTTTATATTATTTAATACATTGAATAAAAAATGCGGATTGATCCGGGCTCGAAGGAGGCTTAATTCTGTTCTTACATTTTGTGCTTCCAGCTCACGCTTTTGTTGCTGTTTTTCAAACCACTCAATGGCAATTCTGAAAATAGTACCATAAAAAGCATTTAAAAGAACATGTCCCAGACTCCCTGCAAAAATTAATTTTATATCTTCTGCCATCTTTATCCTCCCAGTCCAATCATACAAAATAACCCAGGAAAACCCAAAGAATAAAATGGCCAATATACTGAGAACAATCGTTCTGGGTAATTTAGTTTTCTTAAGATAATCTGTAGAGAAACAGAAATAGAACACTAAAAAAACAGTTAAATCCAAAGGATAAGTAATAGCAATCGTACGTAAAGCCCCCTTAAATGCCCCACTTTCAATACTTGGAAGTATTCTGAGGATATGCAAAAAAAGCTCAAAAGATGCATAAAAAAAAGGAGCTAGTATTTTTATTCTTTTAAAGGTCATTCTTCTAAAATAACTAAAAGCTTTAAATTATCGGTCATTTGTGGTTGGCATTTCAACCAAACGGTTAAAACCATCAATGATATAGGATTTTTATACTACAAAACCAGTTTTTATAATTTGAAGAGAGTTTTTATCAACACATTGAATTGATTTGTTTTTCTTGTTACAAACGATTTTCTTTATCGTTTTACAATAAAATTATAAAAATATGAATACTCCAATTAGTTTACCAAAACGAAAAAAGTTACGATTAATTATCAGTCTCTTATTCATTATTCTGGGAATAAAACTTTCTGCACAGGATATTAAAGAAATATTAAGCCATAAAGATATTGAAGGAGCTATTAAAGTCTTACAAAGTGATCCATCTCAGATCAATGTTACTTCATCCACCGGGACTTCAATACTCATGTTAGCAGTTACTAAACAGGGTATAGAGGCTGTAAAATATTTGCTTAAGTTAAATGCAGACCCCAATCTACAAGACAAATACGGACGATCAGCTTTACATTTTGCAGCAGAAAACACGAATGCAACAATAGTACAGCTCTTGATTACTCATGGTGCAAATATAAATATTCAAAGCCCAGTTTTTGGAACACCTTTACATCGCGCCACTTTTTTCAATCGCACAGAGATAATCAAATTATTGCTTGATGCTAAAGCAGATATATCGGCATCAAGCCGGATCGGGCAAGCACTAAATATTGCTTGTCTGAGAGGTTTCTATGAAAGTACGAAATTGCTGATAAAAAATGGAGCCGATGTAAACCAAAAGGATCCAAAAGGAAATTTTCCTTTATATTATGCGATAAGTTCAGGTAATGATTCTAAAGAAATGATTTCAGAAATATTAATCAATGCCGGTGCACAAACAAATCTAAAACTACCTAATGGTCAATCACTAATTGAATTAGTAACACGACAGGGCTATTTTAAAACAGCACGTAAAATACTTCAACAATATCCTGCACTTATTTGCCAGACAAATAAAAACAAACAAAGCTTACTTCATTTGGCCGCAATAAAAGGTTATACTGATTTAGTAAAACTATATTTAAGATCGGGTATAGATCCATGTCTTAAAGACGGTCGATCAAAAACGGCTTTTGATTATGCCAGGTATTATGGGCATATTAAAACCGGCCTGGAACTTTACACAAAAATGAATTCAAACCGTAACATCCCTAACACTTATAATTACGATATTAATACAGACTTGAAGCCTGGCCAAGCATTGATTTGGGCACTGCAAAACAGGGGCTGGGCCATAAAAACCCGGCATCATTTCTTCATTTTTGATAATGAGAACAGAGGGCGTCCGGCTGATCAACCAAGGATAGCAAATGGATTTCTTAATCAGGAAGAGATGAGTGGATTGAATAAGGTTGCTTTATATTCAACCTATCATGGAACCGGAACAGATCAGGAAAGTATTCACAAAATGGAAGGAAAACTTTCTAATTTTCAATTGATCCATTATAAGCGGGATCAGTGGAGAGGAGGACAAAATACCATTTATCTTTTAGGTCAGGACTCAATTATTCAGGAAAAGCTTAAGATTTATGCCTTTGAAACAATTGATGAATATGGAATGGGCTCCTTAGGCTATCTGATTCAAACAGATGAACTGAGTTTTTATTACTCAGGTTTTCTTACACAAAATGAAATAGATTCTCAGGGCCAAATCAACTTTCTCAAATCCAAAAACATTCACTGTGATTTCATAATTCATCATTATACAAAAAATCAAGAAGAACGGTTTAAAAAAATCGTTCAACAACTAAAACCCATGCTTGTAGTACCAAGAGCTAATCTGAATCATGCAAATGATTTCAACAAATTATCGGAAACAATAAAAAAATTAGACCCCGATATATCCTTGTTTGTTGCACAAAATCCTGGGGACCGATATTTTTTCAGAAAAAGCAATTCTAATCTAGAAAATTAAAGCAGTTAAAAATAAAAATTCTGATATTAACATTACATTCTATCCGGCTTCGCCTCATCTTAACGATCAGGAACTCATGTTTACAATAAGCTTGTATTTTTCACTTTTTTAAAATCGTGAATAAATTTTATTGAAGGATTAAAAATGAATATCTTGGTAAAATCATTAATAAAAAAATAGTTTATTTACTTTTTCTAAAAATAATAATAGATTTAAATACATTTGTGTTTATTCAGATTTTCGTCGCTAAATTATTGGTATTCATCTAGAAGATATTTAAGTTTTTTTGTACTAGATTATTATTCAGTAGTTTTGAATAAACCTAATATTTACAACTATGAATACATACCGTTTACCCCTCATCTCATTGGTATTATTTTTAATTCCATTGTTCCTTTCGGCTCAGACAAAGAAGCCGGACCTGGATATGGTTTACAAGATCAAACAGGAAGGAAAGAACAATTCAAATATTGAAGAGCTCTCATTTTGGATGACAGATTTTGTGGGCCCGCGGCTCACCGCCTCACAAGGAAAACTAAAGGCGAACGAATGGGTCAAAAATAAAATGATTGAAATGGGCCTGAAAAATGTTAAGATCGAAAAAATTAGAAAATTCAAGAGGGGTGGCTGGGATAATAAACGCACTTATGTAGCCATGGCTGAACCTTATTATGCCAACTTTTCTGCTACACCGGCTGCATGGTCAGGCTCAACTAATGGTGAAATCAAAGGAGAAGCCGTTTTATTTGACATTAAAGAAGAAAAAGACTTTGAAAAATATAAAGGAAAGCTGAATGGCAAAATTGTCATCATGCCAAGCACTTCAGCTTATGAGCCAAGTTTTGAACCTCTTGCCACCAGAATGACTGATAAAGAACTGGAAGAAATTCAAGGTGAAAGGGTTTATGGCCGTAGAGGCAGATGGGGAAATTTCAACTATGCAGATTATAGAAAACAAATAGCACTCAGGCAAAAGGCAGTAAAATTTTTAAAAGATGAAGGTGCTGCTGTTATTTTACATAGCAGGGGTAAATTCAATGTTACGGGTTCAGGAAGTGTGAGGTACAAAAGTGGTGATCCCGAACCAATCCCTGAAGTTAACCTGCCATTGGAGGCACATGGAAGAATACAACGGCTTATAAAACACAAGGTAAAAGTTGTATTGGAAGTAGACATCAAAAACAAGTTTATAAAAAGCCCGGATATAACAAATGTCATGGGAGAGATTCCTGGAACTGATCCCGAATTAAAAGATGAAATTGTTTTGATTGGAGGGCATTGGGACTGTTGGCATGGAGGAACGGGAGCAGCAGATAATGCATCCGGATGTATTGTGATGATGGAAGTGATGAGAATTCTTAAAGCCCTGAAGGTTAAACCAAGAAGGACAATTCAAATTGCCTTATGGGGAGGAGAAGAACAAGGTTTGCACGGCTCAAGAGGTTATGTTGATAAATACATTCGCGACCCCAAAAATTTTAAGCTTAAAAAAGGATTTAATAATTTCTCAGTCTATTTTAATATGGATAATGGAACCGGAAAATTTCGCGGTGTTTATATGCAGGGAAATGAAAAAGTAAGGCCCATATTTGAAGAATGGATGAAACCATTCCACTCAATGGGGATGAAAACACTTACGATCAGAAATACCGGCGGTACCGATCATCAGGCATTTGATCCGCTGGGGCTCCCGGCATTCCAATTCATTCAGGACCCCATTGAATACCGCAGAAGCTATCATACCAATATGGATACCTATGAAAGATTAATAATGGCAGACTTAAAGCATAATGCCATTGTTATCGCAAGCTTTGTCTATCATGCTGCAATGCGTGATGATAAACTTCCTCGTAAGCCATATAAAACACCTAAGCCTCGTGCTGAAAAAAAATAAAGCTGGCTGTTTGTTGGCTGTTGGCTGAATGTAAACAACTAGCAACTAGCAACTAGCAACCAGCAACCAGTAACTAGTAACTAGTAACTAGTAACTAGCAACCAGCAACCTTTACCATTAAACAACCAAGATGTCACAAGAATACAAATCAATACAAATCAGCATTGCAGAGGCAACATCCATAGCAAAAACACTTTATAATATAGAAGGAAAGATCACTCCTTTAGATGGTGAAATCGACTTTAATTTTAAAATTCAAGGAGTTGATAACGCTTTCCTTTTAAAGATCAGCAGGCCCAATGCTGATTACAGTTATTTAGACTTTCAGGCCAATATTCTGGACTATATTGCTGATAAAGATCTTAACTCACCAAATCATATTCCAGATATAAAAGGGAATATCATCAGCGAAATAAAAGATCATAAAGGCAATATTCGTTTTGTTCGTTTATTGAGCTGGCTCCCCGGAAGATTATGGTCGAAAGTCAATCCGCATAATGATGAATTATTATACAGTTTAGGTAGAGAAACCGCTAAATTATGCAAAGCCCTGAAAGGTTTCGAACATCCCATGAAGATGAGAGATTTTGAATGGGATATCGCACAATCTCACTGGACCTATAATTACTTACATTTATTTCAAAAAGAAAAACTGCAAATTGTTCAATATTTTCAACAGCAATTCAGCAATTGCCAGCTTGTTTATAATTCATTAAGAAAGTCAGTAGTTCATAATGATGCCAATGATAATAATATAATTGTCACAGATGATCTATTGAAGCCATCCGTATATGGGATCATTGACTATGGAGATGCCGTTTATACTCAGCTCATAAATGATCTGGCCATTACCATTGCTTATGCAGTAATGAATAAAACCCATGTTCTGGAAGCGGCCATTCCTATTGTGAAAGGATTTCATACTGTATATTCTTTAAGCGAAGAAGAACTAAGTGTATTATATACTTTAGTAGCAATGCGTCTGATTATTAGTGTTACAAAGTCTGCTATTAACAAAGAAAAGGAACCGGATAATACATACTTAATTATTAGTGAAAATGCTGCCTGGGATGTACTAAAAAAATGGATAAGCTTCGACAAAAACTTTGCTCATTATTGCTTCAGGCATGCCTGTGGTTTTACTGCACATCCTAAAGAAGAAGAATTCAAGCGTTTCATAAAGAATAAGAAATTTAGTCTTAAAGAATTATTCCCACAAATAAATAGAAAAAATATTTTCTGTTTAGATATGGGGATGGAATCTACCTGGCTGGGGCATGAGTCGGTTTTTAATGATATTCCAGCTTTACAGTTCAAATTGGATAAATTACAAAATGAACATCCTGATAAAATTCTTGCCGGAGGATATATGGAATGCAGACCAATTTATACCTCTGATGCCTATAAACTGGAAAGTAATACCAGATACAATTTCCGAACTGTTCATTTGGGAATTGACTTCTGGCTTCCTGAAAGTACAGCAGTTCATGCCCTTTTTGACGGAGAAGTAGTAGTAGCCGTAAATGATGCCGGTTATAAAGAATATGGCGGATTGGTTATTTTGAAGCATCGGGAAAATGGAATCGTTTTTTATACTTTGTATGGACATAATAGTGTTGCAAGCATTCAAAATCATAAAAAAGGAGATATCATTAAAAAAGGCGATTGCATTGCAGAATTGGGGAGGCCAAATGAGAATGGGGAATGGGCTCCTCACTCCCACTTTCAAATTATGCTGGATCTTTTAAATTACAAAGATGATTTTCCCGGAGTATGTATTCCTCAGGATAAAGAAGTTTGGGCAAGTATTTGCCCGGACCCTAATCTTTTATTTAAACTTGAGAATTTAAAGACAAAACAAAGCACTTCCAAAGCAGAAATATTGAAATTCAGAAAGAAGTATTTGGGAAAAAGCCTGAGTTTACAATATCAAAATCCATTAAAGATTGTCAGAGGTAAAGGAGCATATTTATTAGATAGTGAAGGACAGAGATACCTTGATACGGTAAATAATGTAGCGCACGTAGGACATGAGCATCCTGCTGTAGTGGAGGCCGGACAAAAGCAAATGGCACTGCTTAATACCAACACCCGTTATTTACATGATAATATCAATCAATTTGCAAAAGAACTTCTTGCTACATTTCCAAAAGAACTCTCTGTCGTGCATTTTGTTAATTCAGGAAGCGAAGCCAATGAATTAGCCTTAAGGATGATTAAAGCTTATACAGGACAAAAAGATATCATAGCGGTTGAAATGGGGTATCATGGAAATACCAATGCCTGCGTAGATATCAGTTCCTATAAATTTGACGGCAAAGGCGGTAAGGGAGCTCCGGAACATACCCATATTGTACCTCTTCCGGATACTTTCAGAGGAATTTATCAGAAAGTTGACAGCGGTCAAAAATATGCAGCTCATATTCAGGAGCAAATTAACAGAATTGAGAATAAAGGCAGAAAGCTGGGAGGATTTATTTGTGAAAGTATTATAAGTTGTGGCGGACAAATTGAACTTCCGGATCATTATCTGAAAATAGCTTATGAAGCAGTCAGGAATGCCGGGGGCTTATGTATTGCAGATGAAGTTCAGGTTGGTTGCGGGCGTGTTGGAAAAACATTTTGGGGGTTCCAGCTATATGATGTAATCCCGGATATAGTAACTATTGGGAAACCCATTGGAAATGGGCATCCGTTAGCTGCAGTTGTATGTACTCAGGAAGTAGCAGAAACATTTGCGAATGGAATGGAATATTTTAACACTTTTGGAGGAAATCCTGTATCCTGTGCAATAGGAAAAGAAGTATTAAATATCATCAAGCATGAAAAGCTTCAGAAAAATGCATTAGAGGTTGGAAATTATTTAAAAAACAAACTACAAAAACTTTCAGAATCATTTCCGATAATTGGTGATGTTCGCGGACAAGGTTTGTTCTTAGGATTTGAACTGGTAGATGCGAATAGACTACCGATGACAGATAAAGCCAATTACCTTGCAAGCCGAATGAAAGACTTTGGTATTTTAATGAGTACCGACGGCCGGGATGACAATGTATTAAAAATTAAGCCTCCTATTGTATTCTCCAAAAAGAATGCTGATGAATTATTACTCAGGTTAAGCACCGTTTTCTCAGAAGATTTTATGAAATATTAAAATAAATCGGGACGCCATCCTAAAATCAAAAACAACCTGACAATTAAACACTTGGCAGTTATTTGCAGAAAAAAGGATGGCGTCCCTAGAGTGCAAAAATATCTACTTTTCTGCTCCTTATAACTCTAAAATAAAAAATTTAAACAGTCTCTTAAAATGGTAAAGTAAAATTCAACAGGAAATCATTTCTAATATATAAAGATTTATAAGCATACATTTCTAATAAAAATATCATTCTTACCATATTTACCTAGTAAAACATGACAAAATTGTGTCCTTTAATTATTAAATTTAATTATACTTACCAACAATTCTTCATAAAATCAGCTGAATCCCTTACAAATAAAGGCATACAAAAGATTTTTTAATTCATTAACAATCAGGACCGAAAGCCTGTATTGCAGGATTATAGGCGTTTTCAACAATTGCATTTTTGTAATTTCTTTGTATTTTTTTTTGATAAGTAGAAAAAATTAATAAATTAGCATATCAATTTTCAATTTTGAAAACAGAGGAGACTTCCTGAAAATCCGTTAAAGAGTAGGGCGCGGAAGCTGAAAAGCGTAATGAGTAAGCATCAATAAAACATATCTATCATGAAAAAAACATTATTATTAGTTGCTGTTGCTTTATTTGTAAGCAGCACAGCTTTTTCTCAATTTAAATTTGGTGCTGGTGTAACAGCAGGAACTAAAGCAGGTATTAAATATGATACAAAAGAAGAAATGAAAATTGGCTTTGGTCTTAATTTAAAAGGTGTATATAACCTTTCAGATGACTTTGCTTTAGGTTTTGGAGCTAGCTACTTCTTACCTACTAAATATACAGTTGATGATGTTGAAACAAAAATGAAAAACAATCTTGTATTCAATGTAGATGCAATGTATTATTTAATGAATGAAGATGATACCAAAATTTATGGTTTAGGTGGTTTAAATTGGAATACCTATAAAAAGATGATGGGAACTACTGAAGCTTCACATGACAAATTCGGCTGGGAAGTCGGTGGTGGCGTTGAATTTGGTAAATTCTTCGTGGAAGCTAAGTATGATGGAAATAAATTAACAGAGCAAGTTGTTGCAACAGTTGGTTATTATTTCTAAGAAAACATTAAAACACAATAAAAAGTTCTCTCGTCGTTATATACGGGAGGACTTTTTTTTATTAAATAATATTTATAATATGAAGAAAACAATTTTAGTAATTGCAATGGCTGTAATAAGTCTTGCAGGATTTTCACAATCAGATGTGATGTCAACCCTAAAATTTGGAGTTGGTGGTACACTTGGAGGTATTGATGCAGATTTTGGCGTACACGGCCGGGCTTTGGTAAATATTACAGATGAAATTGATGCTGTAGCAGGATTTTCACTTTTCTTTCCAGGTACAACAGTTTTAAACGAAGATTTGGATGCATGGCAAATCCAGGCAAATGTACATTATAAATTTCATGAAACTGATGGCTTTACTTTTTATGGGCTTGGAGGTATCAATTATATACATACCAAGAGAAATGCACTTACAGAAAATGAAATTGGCTTTGATATCGGCGGTGGTGCAGAGTACAAAAAGCTTTTTGGAGAACTGAAGTATGACACCAGTTTTGAACAGTTAACCGTAACTGTTGGTATTTATTTCTAAACTAATTCTATTAATAGAAAAGCACATTGTTGTTGTTAAACTTAACAGGAATAATGTGTTTTTCTATTTTACCATGAAATTATTGAATTCAAAATAAGGAATATCCTGAATCTTTACTTCTTCTACCCTGGCCCAATCCGGACCGGAATAACACCAGATTACAAACTGATCAACTATTTCTTCCTCACCACTTACCTCAATATATACAGAACCGTCCCGTTTATTCTGGACAAAACCGGTAAGCCCTAATTCATTTGCTTTTCGGTTTGTATAAAATCGAAATCCCACACCTTGTACTTTTCCGAATATTTTTAAAGATTTGCTGATTTTCATGATCACTTTGAATCTGTAGTTAATATTTATATGATTGCTGGTTGCTGGTTACTGGTTGCTAGTTGCTAGTTGCTGGTTCAGAATGGCTTCCCATTTATTTAATCACCTGCCTGCCGCAGGCAGGTTTATTCATTTTATCATCTACTCATTCATTCTCGCACTCAAGCATTCAATCACTATGGACTCAACCTTCTACTAATAATACTATCAATCTTCTCAAACAACTGTACCGGATTCGGCCCTCGCCAATTAAATTCATTGAACTTACCGCCAAAGGCAATATAGTAATCGATCATGGCTCTTTCAAACTCTTTAATCACATGCTCTCTGAAATTCAGAGCTACAATCCAGCCTTCTTCAATTTCATCAAACCATTCCTGATAATAATCGTTATCATCTGCATGTAAGTTCATCACATGTTCCCCAATGAGAATAAAATATTTAATTCCTTTCTCTATCATAGGCTCAATAATATTGCGCTTCAGGTACATGATATCGTTATGAAGGGTATCATTCCATTCGCCTATGAATTCAATAATGGTAAAGCTCTTTTCATAATTTGTATAAAGAACCTTTATGTACAAAGTTGCCGAGCCAATTTCATCCCATTGCGGATGAATATAATAGTTATAAACCGTATGCGTAAATTCAAATTCACTATACTCCCTTCCATAAAATGGTGACCGCTCATCTTCCGAGGCAATATATAAGTCCCGCCATTTATAAAAGGGTTCGATTGAATGCATATTTAAATAGTTTTTACAAATGTAATAATCTTTATGTCCAATACATAAATGAGTAAACCTGCCTGCGGCAGACAGGTGATTAAATACATAAATAAGGGGGATAGTCAGAGTTAGTATGCTGGGACGCCATCCTTTCCATTATTAACTTATCCCAAAAACCAAAGTATAAGCTTGAATATTCCACTGTAAGGATGGCGTCCCATAGCCGTCAATTTAAGGGAATTTTGCTTAGGATCATCATAGGTGTAAGCTTTCCTTTCTTTTTTTCTTTTCTACATTTTGAGATCAATACT
>JANQLW010000020.1 GCA_028280405.1 Bacteroidales bacterium | reverse complement strand
GTGAAAATCTGTGTAGTCTGTGTGAGAATAAGCAATCAAAATTACTGCACAGAACTCACAGAAAACCACAGAAAAAATAAAAATTTCTCTTAAGTTGACGCCTATGCGATTGCTATCGGGATTAAACAGGAGAATAAACAACGATTTAATGCGGATATGGATATGTCTCTAAACTATGAAATGTATAAAACAACGTTTGCCCTTTTAAAATATTTATTTTGATCTCCTGTGTATTATTGCCTTCCTGTCCATAGGTTTGAAGTTTTATACTATGATTTCCTGGAGTAAGCGGTATACGGCAATAATGAATGGCATAAGGTAGCGTTTGCCAGTTTCGGGTATCGGCTTTTTCTGTAATGGAATTAAAGATTCCTACCAGCATTCCCAGGTTTTCATCTTCACTTTCAACCAGCTTTTCAACACCTTTTTTTAAAGCAACACGAAGTAATGAATTTCCTAGTTCACGAAGCATTCGATCATGCAGAACCTTATAGGCTATTTCATTAATGTTTTCGGCTAATTCCAGTTCGTATTCCAGACTGTCAGCTACCAGACTGGCACTGCTGAAAACAGGGTAGCGGGTGGTGTATTTGGGAAAAGCAATACGTGTTATATCCAAATTATTGATACGATCCCGGTCGCGTGGAGACAAATCTCCGATAAAGAATGGAAAACTGATTCCTTCCCTGTCGTTATGGAAATGGAGCCAGTTAAAATCTCCGGGTTCATTAGTAAAAGTTAGCCCCCATTCTGCTTTTACAGGGCCAAAGCCGTTAAGCCAGAAAAAAAGGAGTTCTCCATTCTCATCTTTTTCGGGAGTATATTTTAATTGAAATTTCTCTTCAAAAAATGCTACCTGATCTTTGAATCCGGTTTTATATGCTGCGCGAATAATATCGTATTTAAGCTGTTTAGGAGCGCTTTGTTTGAAGTTTTTTGCATAATCCGATTCATAGATATTATAGGCATTTCTGTAAGCTATGAAGGCGTTATTATAATCTTTTTTCGCATCATAAATCAAACCCATCAATAAATGAATAAATGCATCCCGCTGGTATTTGTTTTTATGATCCTTATACTTATCGTTGAGCTGATTTAATTTAATGTTGGCACGTTTACATTCAACAAGGGCGTTTTCCCATTTCCCTAAATGAATATAGTTGATACTTTGATAAAAATTGATCATCACTATTTCAAAATCTTCAGGGAGATAAGGTTTGGCCATTGGATTCGTTAAAAGTGCTAGAGCTTCTGTGCCTAATTTTTTACGATAATCTTCGATAAGTATATCAGCCTCCTTAAAATACTGAATACTTTCTTCATATTTGCCTAGCATCTGGCTTACTACTCCACGATCAAGTAGATAAAGTACCCGGTTTTTACCTTCCTTGCCTTTATGTTCTTTGTCGAACATTTGGTTGGCCCGCTCTAAATTTCCGGATTGGATTTGGCTTTGAATAGCAATATTCTTTTGATGCCAGGTCATGCAAGATGACATTAAAAACACCAAAGAAAATATACTGATATAATATCCAATCCTGAATTTATACATGAAAATCTATGAATTTAAAACAAATGTGGAGTTAATCTTATTTTTAAGGAAACTAAAATCATTTTCTGATTCTTTTATTATTCAAGTAAGACAGAAAATCTACAGATTTATTTTCATAAAAAAATTAGTTTCTGACGTACTTCTTGATTTTTTCGTCGCCTATCCAGATTACTTCATTTGTTTCAAGGTCAGTTAGCTCTAAATCGATTTGATAATAGATCACTTTTTGATTTTGGTATGAATCTACAATGGAATTAATGGTTCCCTGAAGCATATAGTCGGCTCCCAGTTCTCTGCCCCATTTTTTCATCGTTGTTTTGCTTGCATAATCTTGCTGGTCCTGTCGTTCATAACGAATTTCCTCACGTTTCTCTCCTCCTTGAATTAGACGGACAGCCTTGGTTCTGATGAATGCTTTTTCGATGTCTTTGATAAAAGTTCCTGCATCTATATGCTCATGACTTTTATTTTTAATGACTCCTACAATAACTTTTGGGCGTTCTCCATTATTTGCCTGATTAAAATTCCGGATCCACTGATCGTTGATGATCTGTTCGATGATATCCTGAGCCGTTTTCCAGGAGTCGGTATCATTCCAGCGGCCGCTTAAATCGATTTGTTCATCGTAGTTTACACGTTGTACAGCGTGTTGCTGAGAAGTACAAGATGAGATGAAAATTACAATGGCTATAATGCTTATGAGTTTTACTAAATTTTTCATTGTTCTTTCTGTTTAAAAATCTTCGATAAATATAATTATTAATAAAAGTAAGTATTCAATACAATGGTATTTTAATTAAGAAGGTCACAAAAAATACATTTAAAACACAAGTAATATAATTTTCTTGGTTTTGTATACTTTGTGGTTAATTTCAAAAGGCAACTTGCAAATATTGTTCCAATAAAAATCGGCTTAGGAATTTTTCTGAATCATTTCTTTTACACATGCGGGACAAAGGCAGCTATCGTATTGATCCTGAATTTTATCCAATAGATCTTGAGGTATATGAATTTCGAAGCACCAACATTTACTTGATTTAGAGCAGCTAAAATTGTTCCCGCATTTTGGGCATTTTTCAGGTTCTTGTATATCCATTTTTAAAGATCAATTGTTAAACTTACATTCTCCATTTTGCCACCTAAAGGTGGATTTAATTTAGAAATTTTCACTGTAGCATCTTCTACTTCCGGAAAATTTTCTTTTAAAGAATCAAGAATTCGACGGCCAACATGTTCCAAAAGTTTCGATTTCTGTTTCATTTCCTTTTTTACTAATTGAAAAACCGTTTGGTAATTGATGGTTTTGGAAAGGTCATCTGTAGCTTCCGCTTCAGTCGTATCTGCCTCTATATATAAATCTACACGGAACTTTGTACCAATGATCTGCTCTTCTGCAAAGCAACCATGATAGGCAAAAAATTCCATACCTTCTATTGAAATGATAGCCATAATTTATCTTTTTATATTGTCAATTCCGTATCGAATTCTTTCAATAGTTTCTGCTTTGCCAAGCAAACTCATGATGTCAAATAAATGCGGACCGGAAGCTGAACCAACCAGACAAAGCCTTAGGCAATTCATTACCTGCCCCATATTTAAATTATTACTTTGAATATGATCTTTAACGGCAGTTTCTATTTTTTCCGAGCTGAAAGAATCAAGACCATTTAGTACAGAAATGATATTTTGAAGATCGGAAGGGATATTCTCTTTCCACCTTTTCTTGATTACCTTAGTGTCAAATTCAATTGGTTTTACAAAGAAGTAGCCACTTAGTTCCCATAGATCTTTAATAAAATCGGCACGTTCTTTCAATAAGGAAACGATTTTAGTAATATAAGCCAAGTTCGATTTTATTCCTTTTTCAGTAAGCAATGCGTTAAATTCTACAGCTATTTCCACATCCTTCATGTTTTGCAAATACTGATGATTGAACCAGCGTGCTTTTTCAGGATCAAAGCGGGCACCGGATTTTCCGATTCTTTCCAGACTGAAAACATTAATTAGTTCTTCTTCAGTAAAGATTTCCTGAGTAGTTCCCGGGTTCCATCCAAGAAATGCCATCATATTAATAAAGGCTTTTGGTAAATATCCTGATTCTCTATAACCTGATGATACTTCTTTTGTTTCCGGGTTAATCCATTCTAATGGAAATACCGGGAAGCCGCCTTTATCACCGTCACGTTTACTTAATTTCCCTTTTCCATTAGGTTTAAGAATTAGTGGCATATGAGCAAAAATTGGCATTTCCCAACTCAAAAATTTATATAATAATATATGTGAAGGAGTTGAATTTACCCATTCACTTCCTCTGATAACGTGTGAAATTTCCATGAGATGGTCATCCACAACATTTGCTAAATGATAAGTTGGCATACCATCTGACTTGAAAATGATTTTATCGTCTAATTGCTGAGTGTTAAATGAGATGTTTCCTAAAACATAATCTTTAAAACTTATATTTTCATTTTCGGGTAATTTTAATCGAATTACGTAGGGTATATTTGAATTTATTTTTTTGTTTACTTCATCAGCTGATAAAGTTAATGAGTTGGACATACTCCTTCTGGTTTCCGCATTATATTGCTGATTTGAACTGCCTTCTTCTTTGAGCCTTTCTCTCATAGCTTCCAATTCTTCGGGAGTATCAAAAGCATAATATGCATTTCCCTGTTCAACTAATTGTTTGGCATATTGTTTATAAATATGCTTTCTTTCAGATTGGCGGTAAGGACCATATTCTCCCAGATTATTAACTCCTTCATTTGGTTCAATGCCACACCATTTTAAAGATTCAATGATATAATCTTCTGCTCCTGGTACATAACGGGTTTGATCAGTGTCTTCAATTCTCAATAAAAAATCCCCCTTATGCTTTTTAGCAAATAAGTAATTAAAAAGGGCGGTTCTAACTCCACCTATGTGTAATGGCCCGGTCGGACTCGGTGCAAATCTTACTCTAATTTTTTTGAAAGCCATAATTTAATTTTTTCAGTTGGCAAAGATAGAAAGAAAAATGAGTTTGATAAATGTAGTAGTAAATGAATAAGAAATTCCCTTTTTATGGGTTTTTGAATTATTTGAACCTAAAACCAAGACAAAAATATTTGCATTATTATCGGCATAATATTTTTTAAAATACTTGTTATACTGCTGTTGTAGGTTGAATGTGATTTTGGGAACGGTTTGTGAAAAGCCATTTTTTAGAGAGTATTTTTTTCTGGTTAATATAATAAGGTTATACAGATTCAATATTTGAGCTTAAATTTGTGCAAAAATCAATTTTATTTCTTCTTAAAGGAAACATTGTTTTTTTAATTTAGTATAAGAGATAAATATTTGTTGTTATGAATAAAATTTCAATATCCAGCCTTAATTCTGATTTTAATAAAATTGAAAGTTTTGTTGAAGAAGTTTGTGATAAATTGAATTTGCATGAAAAGTTTCATGGGAATATTCTAATTGCCATTACAGAGGTTATTAATTATGTTGAAAGTTATAATCAAGCTGGTGAATTGAGTTTTCATTCCTCTCCGGAAGAAGTAATTTTTGATTATAAGATTAAATCCAAGTCGGCGAGTTTGAATAATGTACTTAATCCCGATTTTAATGTGGTTGATATTTTCTCCGAAGGAGGAAAAGGAATATTTATGATTATGTCGCTTTGTGATGATATGCGATACGATTATGAAAATAATATTCTTTCCATTGTTTTTAAAATAAGAAATATTGGAAATGTGATTACTGATCATAGAAAACAATATTTGAAGAATTATTTAGGTAAAACTGTTGGAAAATTGAGGTAGAATAATGGAAGAACATAGCATCAATTTTTTTTGTGAGGAAATTGATTTTAAGCTTGACGACGAAAATTTATACCGTAATTGGATTTTAAATATTCTGCAGAAAGAAAATCGAAAACTGGACTTCCTGAATTTTATCTTCTGTTCTAATGAATACCTTCTGCAAATTAATAAACAATATTTAGCCCACGATTATTATACTGATATCATAACATTTGATCAATCTGAAAGCGAAGATTTTATTGCAGGTGATATTTATATAAGTCTTGAATATGCTTCTGGATACTCTAAAATTCAGAAAATCAGCTTGATAGAAGAGGTTAGGAGGCTCTTGGCACATGGTGTTCTTCATTTAATTGGCTATAATGACCTGGAAGAGAAAGAGAAAGGGCAGATGAACAAGATGGAGGATTATTGTTTATCTTTGTGGCCCAATATTAATTAAGTTTCACGTGGAACATTATGATGTTTAAAAAGTACGACCTTATCGTTGTAGGTGCAGGGCATGCTGGCTGTGAAGCAGCGGCAGCAGCTGCTAATCTCGGATCAAAAGTTTTGTTGGTTACGATGAATATGGAGAATATGGCACAGATGTCATGTAATCCTGCTATGGGAGGAATTGCTAAGGGACAAATTGTTCGTGAAATTGATGCTCTAGGTGGTTATTCAGGAATTGTAACTGATAAAACAATGATCCAATTCAGGATGTTAAATAAATCTAAAGGGCCGGCAATGTGGAGTCCCCGGGCTCAAAGTGACCGCATGTTATTTTCTAAGGAATGGCGAAAGATTTTGGAATCTATTGATGGATTGGATTTTTGGCAGGATATGGTTACTGAAGTTATTGCGAAAGAAGCTCGGGTTATTGCCGTTAAAACTTCTATGGGACATGAAATAGAAACTAAATCTGTTGTTCTTACCAATGGTACTTTTCTCAATGGTACCATACATATTGGATCAAAAAAGTTTGGTGGTGGGCGTATCGGTGAACGGTCATCTATAGGTTTGACCGAGTCGTTGAAGGAACTCGGTTTCGAATCCGATAGAATGAAAACCGGGACTCCTGTCAGGGTTGATGGCCGAACGATTGATTTTTCTAAAATGGAGGAACAAAAGGGTGATGAAAATCCTTCAAAATTCTCATTTCTTAATACCCCTAAGTTGAATAAGCAAAGAAGTTGCTATTTGGCATATACCAGTGAAGAAGTTCATGATATTTTAAGAACCGGATTTCATGAATCACCTATGTTTAATGGACGGATTCAAGGTGTAGGGCCAAGGTATTGTCCTTCTATCGAAGATAAAATTGAAAGGTTTTCTGATAAAAGCAGACATCAGCTATTTGTTGAGCCGGAAGGTTGGACTACTGTTGAATATTATATTAATGGTTTTTCATCTTCATTGCCTGATCATCTTCAGTACAAAGCTTTACAAAAAATTCCTGGATTTGAAAATGCGAAAATTTTCAGACCCGGATATGCAATTGAATATGATTATTTCCCTCCCGTACAATTAAAATATACTTTGGAAACTAAGCTTGTTGAAGGATTGTATTTTGCTGGGCAAATAAATGGGACTACGGGTTATGAGGAGGCAGCTTCTCAGGGCCTAATGGCGGGTATAAATGCTCACTTGAAAGTAAATGAAAAAGAACCTTTTGTTCTGAGGAGATCTGAAGCTTATATCGGAGTATTAATTGATGACCTGATAACCAAAGGTGTGGATGAACCTTATAGAATGTTTACTTCCAGGGCTGAATACCGTTTATTATTAAGGCAGGATAATGCTGACATAAGACTTACAGAGAAAAGCCATGCAATTGGCTTAGCAAATGACGAGAGATTGAATTTAACTTTAAACAAAAAAATATCGCAGGATAATATTCTTAAAGAATTTAAAAAAACAGGATTGCAGCCTGAAGAAGTGAATTCTTTTTTGCTCAGCTCAGGTACAAATTCTTTATCTCAAAAAACTAAAATTTCCAATTTGATTTTGCGTCCTCAAGTGCGCTTGAAAAAAATGATTGATAGTGTTTCTAAGGTGAAAGATTTATTTGAAAAATATGCTGAATTAGATGATGATTTTATAGATTCTATTGAGACGATGATAAAGTATGAAGGATATATCGATAAAGAGAAAGAATTGGCTTTAAAATTCGAGAAATTTGAAAATACACCGTTAAAAGAGGATTTCAATTATCATAAACTTGAATCATTATCGTATGAAGCACGTGAAAAACTAAGTAAAATCCGGCCTTCAACAATTGGGCAAGCTGCCAGAATAAGTGGTGTATCCCCTTCAGATATTTCAGTGCTGACTATATATATAGGGAAATAGGTATAATTGTTTCACGTGAAACATTTCTTTTATGGAATATATTTCTAATTGTCCGATTTGTAATAATAGTAATTTTGAAAATACCCTTAATGCTAAAGATACTTTAGTAAGCCAAGAAGAGTTTTCAATTGTTAAGTGTGAAAATTGTGGTTTTAGGTTTACGAATCCCCGTCCAAATGAACTTGAAATTGGAAAGTATTATGAATCTGAAGATTATGATTCTCATTCAGAGAATAGTAGTTTATTTGGACAACTTTATTCTCTTTTAAGAGCAAGAAATATTGATTATAAGCTTAATGTTATAAGGAATTATAAGCCATTAAGAGGAAAAATTTTTGATTATGGATGTGGTGTTGGTGCTTTTCTGAAAAAGGCTGAAAAAATGGATTTCGTGATCACTGGATATGAACCTAATGCTAAGGCCAATAAAATTGCTTCAGAGAATGGCGTAAATATTGTGGATTTTAAGGAAATTAAAATAGATTATAGAAAATATTTTGATGTGATAACCTTATGGCATGTTTTGGAGCATGTTCATGATCTTAATGGAGTTGTGTCAATTCTAAATAAATGTTTAAAAGAGGATGGCATAATGGTTGTTGCTGTCCCAAATATTGATTCTTATGATGCCTTGATCTATAGTAATAAATGGGCTGGATTAGATGTTCCAAGGCATTTATATCATTTTAATAGAAATTCTATAGAAAGTTTTTTTAACAATTATGGCTTAAAAACTATTGGGGTGCACCCTTTGAAAATGGATTCATATTATATAAGTTTACTTAGTGAAGGAAAATCCATATTCAAATATCCCAAGGCGATAATAAATGGATTTATATCCAATTTTAGAGCACAAAAAACATTTAATTATTCAAGCCTGATATATATCTTACAAAAAGAGAAGCAATGATAACATTATTTAGAAACCGAAGCTACGATAAACGAGATTTTAAATTCTCCTTAGCATTACTTATTTTCTCATTTGTTATTTGTTTTGGCTTTCTGATTTATCTTGGGTTGAGATATGGACATGAAGTAAATGACAAACATACTGCAGAAAGGATTCAGACAAAAATCTCAGAATATCAAGTTAAATTAAAAGATTTATTTACTAAAGTTAGTGAAGATCCTGCAGCTTATTTTAACTCTCCTGATGCATTACAAAGATTCAAAAATAAGCATGCTATTGATCTTTTTTTATTTGAAAAGAATAAAATCAAATATTGGACAACAAACTTAATTTCTGTTGAAAGATATCTGACAGAAATTTATAACTCAAGGATTGTAAAATTAAATAATGGCTGGTTTTTAGCCGCTACTTTGGATATTGATACTTATAGCCTCATTGGCCTTGTTCCGATAAAATCAGGATATACTTATCATAATGATTTATTGCCGGAATCATTTAACAAGGAGTTTAAAATAGCCAATTATTATAATATTCAACTCATAGAGGCTGAACATAATATTTATTCTACTGAAAATCAATTTCTATTTTCTATTAGTAGAATTGGAGAGAAAAAAATATCCGACAGGCAAACCTATATATTATTTTTTATCTACCATTTAGTTATATTGTTATTACTTGCTATCATTAAAAGAGTATATGATTATTTTTCCGGGATTTTTCAAAACAGGCTTCTTTTAAGTGTATTATTGGTTGTTGATGTTCTGATTTTATTATTACTTATTCAGTATTTAAGGATTCCGAATTTACTCTATGACTCTTTTATTTACTCTTCTGATTTGTATTTTGGCCGATTTTTTAATTCTCTTGGGGATTATTTTACTTGTTCCATATTTCTTCTTTTTATAATACATGTATTAAGAAAAGAGGTGTATAATGTAATTAAGAAATCTTCTGTATTACGGTATATTAGTTTAACTTTATTATTTGTTGTTTTAGGCATAACCTTTATTCTTTTCGAGGATACAATAATATCACTATTTAAAAACACCCAGTTTTCAATTCAATTTGGTGAACAATTTATCGAATCCCCTGGAATAAGTATTTTAATTTTTACAATACTAAGTATAATATCCCTTTCCTTGTATTATTTATCTCAAATCTCAGTAAATCAGTTAAATAGAGTTGGTTTTAAAATAAGAGCTGAACGTGTACTAATCCTGGTTTATGTTATTCTATTTGGTGCTGTTTTATACTTTTTAAGCAACTACTTCCTTTATACTTTAGGGTTCTTTATTTTGATTTTAGTCATTGTAAAATTCACTAATACAGAGAAATATAATGCTATTCAGTTAGTTGTATTTCTATTGCTCTTTTCTGCTTACATGAGTTTTCTATCTACTTTTGTATTACAGGAAAAAGAGCTTAAAGAAAGAAAAGAACTGGCTACGAAATTAGCAGGTTTGCCGGATCCTATTGCAGAATATGACTTTCTTGAGATTGAAAAAGCAATATATAAGGACGACACCATTCCTACAACTTTAAGCTTAAATAATATTTCTGAAAGTGAAACCATATTACTGCCATTATTTAAGAAATATTTTTCCAGGACTTCATGGAAGAAATATACTCCTTATCTTACTATTTGTGATACCGCTAGGATGTTATTCATTCAACCCGAAAACTATGAGATTAATGGGAATAAGTATTTCTTCGGCTTTAAGGATAAAGAAGGAAAATCATGTAAAGATTATAGTTTAATTCATATGCAAAACTCTAATTTGAATAATTCATACCTGGCTAGGTTTAAATTCGATTTAGATAATGACAACAAAACAGACATAAATATTTTTGTTGAACTTGTTTCGGAGTTTATACCTGAAGGAATTGGGTATACTGAATTATTTGCAGATGAATCACAGGAAGTAAAAGGTAAAGACATCATTAATTATTCATTTATTAGATATGAAAATGACCGGTTTTCATACAAATTTGGTTCTTTTCAGTATAGTTTAAGTTTTAATCAATTTTCAGATTTGTATAAAAAAGGCAATAACTTTACTTATAATGGATATAACCATTTAGTCTATAATGTAGATAAGAATACCAAATTAGTTATTAGTCGGTCTGAGAATCGGTTCTGGGAAAGAATTGCACCATTTTCCTATTTCTTTATATTACTCTTATCCTTCTTACTTTGTTATATCTTAATCGTTAACCTTTCTGTTAAAGTTTTTAAAAGCCCCATTAGTTTTAAACAGCGTGTACAATTCTCTCTCACGGGCGTAATTTTCTTTTCATTTCTGGTAATAGGTACAATTACAATTTTTTATATTTTGGATCTGAATTCAAAAAAGAACAAAGAGATTTTGAGTGAAAAAGCCCATTCAGTACTCGTAGAACTTGAACATAAATTATCTAAAGAGGAAAACTCTATAAATGATACTGAATATTTGAATCAGATTTTGAATAAGTTTTCACTGGTATTCTTTTCTGATATAAATTTATTTAATTTGGAAGGCCATAAAATGGCATCTTCCAGAAATCGTATTTTTGATGAAGGATTGATTTCTCCTTTAATGAACCCTACTGCTTATAGGGAACTCACCGAAAGTAAAGATTTACTTTTTATTCAGGATGAATCCATTGGCAATTATAGATATTTATCAGCTTATATCCCGTTTAGAAATAAAGCAAACGAAGTGATTGCATATTTAAACTTACCCTATTTTGCACGGCAAAGTGAAATCCAAAAAGAAGTATCAACATTTTTAGTTGCACTTGTAAATATTTACTTATTATTCTTTGTAATAGGAATCATAATTACACTTTTAATCTCAAGAAATATTTCTAAGCCCCTTGAATTGATAAAAACCCGAATGGGACAACTAAAACTTGGAAAATCAAATGAAAAAATTAGCTGGAACAAAGAAGATGAAATCGGGAGTTTAGTTGCAGAGTACAATCGGATGATTGATGAGCTTGGCCATAGTGCAAATCTGTTGGCAAAATCCGAACGTGAAAGTGCTTGGCGGGAAATGGCCAAGCAAGTGGCGCATGAAATTAAAAATCCTTTAACTCCAATGAAACTAAGTGTTCAGTTTCTGAAAAAGGCCTGGGAGGATAATATACCTGACTGGGAAAGAAGACTGGATCGTTTTAGTACAACAATCATTGATCAGATTGATACTTTATCGGAAATTGCTTCTGCATTCTCGGATTTCGCTAAAATGCCAAAGCAAAAATCAGAAAAAATTGAACTTAATGATAAAATTAGAAAGGCTGTTGGCTTATTTAAAGAGCATGAAAACATTATTTTTTCATTTGAATCAAATATAGATCCTTGTTATATCGAAGCCGACAAAAACCAAGTTCTGAGAATCTTTAATAATTTAATCAAGAATTCCATTCAGGCTATCGGAAAGAAAAAAGATGGGAGAATCCAAATTAAGCTGAAAACTGAAAGTGAAAAAATCTTAGTCTCATTAAGCGATAATGGAATTGGAATACCCAAGGATAGAGCTGATAAAATATTTATACCTAGCTTTACAACTAAAACCAGTGGTATGGGACTTGGCTTATCAATCGTAAGAAGCATTGTTATTGAAACCGGTGGTAGAATCTGGTTTCAGTCCGAAGTTAATAAAGGCACTTGTTTCTATATTGAACTGCCCCTTTCCCAGGCTTAAATTTTAATTGCATTTTGCTAACTTTACTTTTTAAATAAAAACCTTTGAATCCATTAAAAAAATTGCTCGGTCAAACTGCAATTTATGGTGTATCCAGTATCGTTGGACGTATCATAAATTTTCTATTGGTACCTCTATATACCAATGTTCTTGATACAGACGAATATGGTGTCGTAATTCTTATGTACTCTTATGTTGCGGTTATTTATGTATTTATTATTTATGGAATGGAAACCTCTTTTTTCAGGTATTCTGAATTAATAAATGAAAAAAAGAAAGTATATAATACCAGCTTGATTTCGCTTTTAATATCCAGTTTTATTTTCGCCATTGCGGGCTATATTTTATCACCGAATATTGCTGAATGGATAAAACTTGATGGCTATACTCATTTTGTAAAATGGTTTATTTTGATCATGGCTTTGGATGCTATAGTTGCAATCCCTTTTGCTAAACTTAGAGCTGATAACAAACCAGTATATTTTGCTAGTATTAAGCTTATTAATATTGGAGTTAATTTGGGATTAAACCTGTTTTTTATTCTATTATGCCCATTTATTTTAAATAATTATTTTGAGGGGCCCATTTTTAATTTTATAAACCTGGTTTTTGACTCTGAACTTGGGTTGGTATCTTATGTGTTTATTTCAAATTTGATTGCAAGTATAATTACATTGATTTTACTCTTACCTGAAATTTTAAAGCTAAGATTGAGTTTTGATTTTAGTTTATGGAAACAACTTCTGAAATACGGTTACCCTTTATTGCTTATTGGATTTGCTTTTGCCATGAACGAAATGTTTGGCAGAATTGTAATGAGCTACCTGTTGCCTGAAGATATTGCCCTTCATGAAGTTGGTATCTATTCTGCCAGCTATAAGTTAGCTATTTTACTTTCTCTATTTGTACAAGCATTTAGATATGCTGCAGAACCTTTCTTTTTCTCTCAAAGTAAAGAAAAAGATGCTAAGAAAACATATGCTCTGGTGATGAAATATTTTGTAATCATTATGGCTTTTGCAGCTTTAGGTATTTTGTTGTATCTGGATATCATTCAATTGATTTTAGGAAGGGAATTCAGAGGAGCAATTGGAGTAGTACCTGTTTTACTAATAGCGTATATATTTATTGGTATATTTTATAATCTGTCCGTTTGGTATAAGTTAACAAATAAAACAATTTATGGTGCCTTTCTTGCTCTTGGGGGAACAATCATAACTGTAGTAGTGAACTTTATCCTTATTCCAAAGTATGGTTATTGGGGCTCTGCCTGGGCAACTTTCAGTTGTTATTTCTTTATGATGATAGCTTCTTACATAATAGGCAGAAAGAAATTTGAAGTCAAATATGATGTCAAGAAAATTGCGGGTTATTTAATCCTTGCCTGTCTTGTTTATTATATTTCGACATTAATAAGTTTTGATACTCTTTTATGGAAGATGTGCTGGCATACACTTCTTATGTTAGCTTTCGTATTTATAGTTTATTTAAGTGAACGTAAACAACTGATGGAGCTAAGAAGAATGTAGAGTTATTATCTAAAACTCTTTAAGATAAATTTCAGAATTCCTGAGTATATTTTCTTTATTTTAGCGCATTAAAACTATTTGGATGAAAATAAAAATTGTAAACAAATCGCATCATAATTTACCGGCTTATGAAACAGTAGCTTCTGCGGGTATGGATCTAAGAGCATTTATTGAAGAGCCAATTGTATTAAAGTCTTTAGAGAGAACTTTAGTCCCAACCGGTTTATTTATTGAATTGCCTGTTGGCTATGAAGCACAGATACGCCCCAGAAGTGGTTTAGCTTTTAAAAAAGGTATTTCTTTGGTAAATACTCCTGGAACAATAGATGCTGATTATAGGGGAGAAATCAAAATTATTTTAGTAAACCTTTCGAAAGATGATTTTGTGATTAATGATGGAGAAAGAATCGCTCAAATGGTTATTTCCGCACATGAAAAAGCAGAATGGATGGAAGTGGAAACATTAAACGATTCTGAAAGAGGTGCAGGAGGTTTTGGCCATACAGGTACAAAATAATGTTAAAAAAACTAAAAATTTGAGAGCAAATACATATACTATTTACTTTTGAGGGGGATTAGGCCGTACAGAATGATGAAACTAAAACATTACCTTTTTTTTATAATCCTATCCATTTCATTAATGGGTATTTCGCCATATATTCATGCAATTGAACCTCAAAAGAAAAAAGTAAGTCACAGGGATAAGATCAAAAACGCCAGATTATTTGTAAGTGCTAATTTTGAAAAGAATATTGGCAATATTAAAAGAGCAGAAAAATTATATCTGCAATGTTTAAGCCTGGATCCTTATGATGCAGCATCCCATTATGAGTTAGGGAATATATACCTGGCCATGGAACGTTTTGAAGAGGCCCGGATTCATGCCGATAAAGCAGTTAGGCTGGACCCTTCCAACGATTACTATAAAGTTTTATTGGCCGAAATTTATAAAGTGCAGACAGCGTTTTCAGAAAGCATTCAAATTATAAAAGCTCTATCAGAAAAAAATCCTGGTAAGTATGACTACCTTCGGGAGCTGGCCTATTTATATATTTTGACCCAGGATTATGAAAATGCACTTAGTGTGCTTAATAAAATTGAAAAGAAAACGGGTTTAAACGAAGTATTGTCGAACCAAAAACAACAATTGTATATCAGCCTGAATAAGCCTGAAAAAGCAATAGAAGAAATTGAAAGATTGATTAAGGAGTTTCCTTATGAGGTTAAGTACCTTGGTTTACTGGCTGAAATGAGTAATCAATATGGTTATGAAGATAAGGCATTGGAGGCTTATAAAAAGATTATTGAAATTAATCCTGATGATCCTTATGTACATATCTCTTTATTCGATTTTTACCGGAAAAAGAAAGATGAAGCAAAAGCTTTAAAACAATTAAAAATTGGATTTGCAAATCCGGATTTAGAAGTGGATGCCAAATTTCAAATCCTGCTATCTTTCTATACTGCTGAACAAATATATAGTACAAAACTAAAAGAAGCCACGGAACTTGTAAATATCATGGATAACACTCATCCTGATAATACAAGGATTTTAGGAATTAAGGGGGATTTGTTATATAGAGATAAAAAATATAAAGAAGCCAGAGAATTAGTAAAAAAGGTTATTGAGAAAGAAAAGAATCAATATCAGTGGCATGAACTTTTGGTAATCATTAATTCTGAGCTCAGGGATACAACTGCTATGGAACATGATAGTAAAAAAGCTATTAAACTATTTCCAACACAACCTCTTCCATACATGGTTCTTGGTTTGGCAAAAATCCAACAGAAGAATTTCGCTGAAGCTAAACAGGCTTTCTTAAATGGATTAAAATATACAGGTACAAATGATCGCCTGAAGGCCCAATTCTATTCATATTTGGGTGATTGTCTGCATGAGCTTGAGGAAGAAGAGGCTTCTGATGAATATTATGAAAAAGCACTTAAAATTGATACGGCTAATTCTATTGTATTAAATAATTATGCTTATTATTTGGCATTGCGAGGCGAAAAATTAGATAAGGCAAATGAAATGTCGGCTAAAGCGGTTGAATTGGATCCTAATAGTTCAAATCTTGATACCCGGGCCTGGGTGCTTTATAAAATGGGTAAATATGAAGAAGCCCTGATTTGGATTGAAAAAGCATTAAAAGCTGATAATCGTAAAAGTACTGAGATTTATGAGCATTATGGAGATATCCTCTTTAAACTGGGACAAAAAAAGAAGGCAATTAAAAACTGGAAGAAAGCCAAGGAAATAGGAGAAGGCTCTGAATTTCTGGATAAAAAAATAAAAGAGAAAAAACTTTATGAATAAGATAGCCGGCAGCAATATGAGGTTTTTATTATTTATCGTGGGATTGATTTTTGTAATAGTATCCTGTACTACTACCCGAAAGATTATTCGAAAGCCGATCAAAGAACAAGGGGCAACCTATTTGTTTACCAAACTCAATGAAAATGAACTTCAATTCAAATATTTAAATGCCAAATTCAATCTGGATTTTTATGAAAATAAAAAGAAAGAGTCTTATAAAGGACAAGTGCGTATTAAAAAAGATAGTACAATATGGGTAAGCTTTCAAACAGTTCTTGGTATTGAAGTTGCCCGACTTCTGATTACAAATGATTCTGTAAAGTTCATTAATCGATTAAAGAAAACCTATTTCTGTGGAGATTATAAATATCTGAATAACTTTTTTGATACTAATATTGATTTCAATGTATTGCAGGGAATTATTATAGGCAATGATTTTAGCCATTATGAGAGTGAGAAATTCAGAGCCGGTATTGATAATGGCGTGTATAAACTATCTACTGCAGCTCGTCATAAGCTTAAAAAATATGTAAAGAAAACAGAAAACAAGCCCACGATTTTTATTCAGAATATATGGTTGGACCCGGAAAATTTTAAAATTCTACAGCATTCAATAAAGGAAATAAAAAAAGAAAATAAAAAACTATTGGTATTTTATGATGAGTTTGATGAAATAAATTCGCAATTGTTCCCTAAAAATCTTATTTTTAACCTGCAGGCTGAAAGTAAAGTAGATATTGATGTCAGTTATTCGAGAATTGATGTGGACAAAAAAATTAATTTGCCTTTTAAAGTGCCTAAAAAATACAAACAGATTACACGAATAAATTAATAGGTGTTTATGCATCTAAGAACTTTTTTCTCTCAATATATTTTTCGAATCATACCGATTCTGGTAATTTTATTCGCTGGTAGTTTCATTTATGCTCAAAATAAGAAAAGTAAACTTCAGGCCGATAAAAAGAGAATTGAAAAAGAAATAGAATACACGAATAAATTACTGGAGTCTACACAGAAATCTAAATCTACCTCTTTAAGTACATTGGTTCTTCTTAATAAAAAGATTTCTCAGCGTCAGCAGTTGATTAATACTTATGAGAATGAAATCAAAGAGCTGAACCAATCCATTGATAATAAAAATTCTGAAATAAATACCCTCAATAAAGAACTTAAGCTACTCAAAAATGAATATGCTAAAATGATCTATTATGCCTATAAAAATCGTAATACATCAGAGCGTTTAATGTTTATTTTTTCTGCAGAAAGCTTTAATCAGGCTTATCAGCGAATAAAATATATGCAGTATTATAGTACTTATCGGAAAAATCAGGCCAAACAAATTGAAGACACTAAAGATACCCTGAATAAAAAAATCGAAGAACTGGGCCTTCAGAAACAAGAAAAGACCACTTTACTTGCAAGCCAGGAAAGTGAAATTTCGAAATTGAAAAATGAAAAATCTCAGCAGCAAAAAACGATAAAGTCACTCAGCAGAAAAGAAAAGGATTTAAGGGCCAGCTTACGTAAAAAAAGAAGAGAAACCAATCGTTTGAATAAAGCGATTCAGGATATTATTGCTGAGGAAATCCGCTTAGCTGAAGCAAAAAGGAATGCTGAAAAGCGGAAGGCATCTATAAAGATGACAGAAGAAGAGCATGAACTTTCGGGTTTATTTCAGGACAATAAGGGTAAGCTGCCATGGCCATCGGAGAAAGGTGTAATATCAAGTACTTTTGGGGAACATAACCATCCCGTTTTGAAAAAAATAAAAATTCGTAATAATGGAATTGATATTTTAACCAGTAGAGGAGAAAAAGCCAGAGCTGTTTTTGATGGAACTGTGATTAGTGTTCGTTCAATAACCAATACTAACAGGGCGGTTATTATTCGACATGGTGAGTATTTTACTGTATATTCAAATCTGAATTCTGTTTCAGTCAGACAAGGAGAAAAAGTTAAAACTAAGCAGGAAATAGGAATTATTAATACAGATGCTTCAAGTGCAAAAACCGAATTACATTTTGAAATCGTGATGGGAAAAACAAAAAAACACCTGAATCCCATTTACTGGATCTCCAAAAACAAATAATTATTTAAACCATATTTTATTCTTTAATTCAATTCCGTAAAGACGCGATTTATCGCGTCTAATTAATATTGCAGGATGAACATAAAAAATTAATTATTAGACGCGATAAATCGCATCTCTTCAAAAGGTTTTGAGAATAAAAAAAGAGAAGCTGGTAATGGCTTCTCTTTCTTTGAAGATAATATTTTTAATTCTAATTTGTGAAATCTATAAGTTCAATATCAAATATCAATACTGTATTAGGTTTTATTGTTCCATCCTGTGTTCCTAAAGCTCCATAAGCTAATGATGATGGAATGAAAAATGTTCCTTTACCTCCTTTTTTTAATAAAGGTACTGCTTCTCTCCACCCCGGAATAACTCCATTTAATTTGAATTTGGCTGTATCGGTTCCGGTTGTTTGGTCGAATACAGTTCCGTCCAATAAATATCCTTTGTATTTTACAGTTACTTCAGAGGTTGCTGTAGGGTAATCTCCGGTTCCTTCTTTGGTAATAATATAATGGATTCCGGAAGCTGTTTTTGTAGCTGTTAAATTATGTTTAGCTAAATAGGCCTCAATAAGAGCTATCTCCTTTTGAAGTTGTTCTGCAGGGTCAATCACTTCATCTTTTGAGCATCCACAAACAAATAAAATGCTAATAAGTGCTAATAGTGAGAATTTTCGCATGAATATACTTTTAGTTTTCAGCGTGCAAAATAACAAAGAAATTTTCAATAAAAAAAATCCTGCCTCAATCATAATGAGGCAGGATTTAATATATTAAGTATTAATTGCTTTATACAACACCTTGTGCTAACATTGCATCGGCTACTTTTACAAAACCTCCGATGTTTGCACCTTTGACATAATCGATGTAATCACCATCTTTACCAAACTTAACGCAAGTTTCGTGGATGTCTTTCATAATTTGTTTTAATCTGTTATCAACTTCTTCACGAGTCCATGATAAACGTAAGGAGTTTTGAGACATCTCAAGTCCTGATACAGCAACTCCACCTGCATTTGCAGCCTTACCTAAACCGTAAAGGATTTTGTTTTCCTGATATACTGCGATTGCTTCCGGAGTTGAAGGCATATTCGCTCCTTCAGAAATTACAAAACATCCATTAGCTACTAATGTTTTAGCTTCTTCTTCATTAATTTCGTTTTGAGTTGCATTTGGCATGGCCACATCACATTTAATTCCCCATGGACGTTTTCCTTCGTGGTATTCGCAACCATACTTGTCTGCATATTCTTTGATTCTTCCACGTTTTACATTTTTCAGATGCATTACGAAATCAAGCTTTTCAGCATCTATCCCCTCCGGATCATAAATGAAACCGGCAGAGTCAGATAGAGTAACCACTTTACCTCCCATATCAGTTACTTTTTCACAAGCATACTGAGCAACATTACCGGAACCTGAAATTGTAACCACTTTACCTTTAAGGCTATCACCTCTGGTATTTAACATATACTCTGCAAAATAGGTTGCACCATAACCAGTAGCTTCAGGACGAATTAATGATCCACCCCATTCTCTTCCCTTACCGGTTAATACTCCGGTAAACTCATTACGGATACGTTTGTATTGACCAAATAAGAATCCAATTTCACGGCCACCAACACCAATATCACCAGCAGGCACATCAGTATTAGGACCTATATGTTTGCAAAGCTCAGTCATGAAGCTTTGACAGAAACGCATCACTTCATTATCAGATTTGCCTTTAGGATCGAAATCAGATCCACCTTTACCGCCACCCATAGGTAATGTAGTAAGTGAGTTTTTAAATACTTGCTCAAAGGCTAAGAACTTAAGTACACCAAGGTTCACCGTTGGATGGAAACGTAACCCACCTTTGTAAGGCCCAATTGCAGAGTTCATCTCAATACGGTATCCTTTATTGATTTGGATTTCTCCTTTGTCATCTAACCAAGGAACACGGAAGAGAATTACTCTTTCCGGCTCTGCAATACGCTCAAGAATTTTATTCTCTTTGTAGATTGGGTTTTCTTCCATATAAGGAATTACAGTTTCTACTACTTCATGTACTGCTTGGTGGAATTCTGCTTCACCCGGATTTTTAGCGATGATCTTCGCCATAAAATCATTTACTTTTTGTTCTAATGCCATAATATTTTATAATTTTTTAGTTATTAGGTTTTTTAATTTGAATATCAATATTAACGAAAAATAATGGCTATTTGACAAAGCTATAGGTAATTTCAGTAGTACACTTATGATTTTCCGTGAAACACGGAATGATGAAAGCTACAAGCTTCAGGCTCCATGCTTGTACCCTGTATGCCATGGGATGGCTTCCTTACGGTAATAAATACAAATGAATTATATATTCCCTTTAAAAGTTTCAGATAACAAAGGACGCGATCCCATAGCCGTCAAGTTAAGGGATTTTTTTATTTGGGATATTTTATGTATTGCCTGTCTAAGAGGCTCTATAAACAAGTTCATTGTTGCCCGGTAAAACTAATAGATTCCTAAAAGGCTCCGCTCAACGCAT
>JANQLW010000086.1 GCA_028280405.1 Bacteroidales bacterium | reverse complement strand
CTCAAAATGTAGAAAAGAAAAAAAGAAAGGAAAGCTTACACCTATGATGATCCTAAGCAAAATTCCCTTAAATTGACGGCTATGGGAAGCCATCCCCTCCTTTGTAGACATTTCTGTCGTTTAAAATATTTAATGAAAGAGTCAACATCAAGGGGATGGCTTCCCTCTTTATAAAAAAGCTTCCTAAATACCCCGTCATCCTGAACTCCCGCCTGCGTTGGGTAGGTATTTCAGGATCTGAAACGTCTGAGATGCTGATCCCGATAGCTATCGGGATAGCATGACGGACTGATTAATTCAAGAAGCCCTTTGATTTATATAGAATTTCTTTTTTATCCTTTATAAAAAGGCAATCTTACAACTTCTGCTTTAAGTAATTTATTTCTCACTTTAATAAAAATCTCAGATTCTGGTTTATTAAAACCGGTTTTTACATAGCCCATTCCGATACCAATTTTAAGCATTGGGCTCATTGTTCCCGAAGTAACTTCACCTAAAGTATCTCCATCTGCATCACAGATTCCATAGTGTTGGCGGGGAATGCCTTTATCAATCATTTTAAAGGCCGTAAGTTTACGTTTTAAGCCTTCTTCTTTCATTTTAGCCATATAATCACGATCGATGAAATGATTACCATCTACAAATTTTGTGATCCATCCTAATCCGGCTTCAAGTGGAGAAGTGGTATCATCAATATCATTTCCATATAAACAGAAACCTGATTCCAAACGTAAAGTATCACGTGCAGCCAGTCCGATAGGCTTAATTCCGAAATCTTTGCCTGCTTCTAAAACAGCGTTGTAAATTCTTTCAGCATCTTCATTAGCCATATAAATCTCACACCCCCCTGATCCGGTATATCCGGTAGTTGAGAAAATCACATCTTTAACACCTGCAAACTCACATTTTTGGAAAGTATAGTACTCCATATCTACAACATTTGCTTCTGTAAGTTTTTGCATAGCTTTTAAAGCTAAAGGGCCCTGAACAGCTAATTGAGCAATTTCATCAGAAGCATTATATAAAACAGCTCCATTGGTATTTTGCTCATTTACCCATGCCCAGTCTTTTTCAATATTTGCAGCATTTACAACCAATAAGTAAGTTTCTTCATCAATCATATAGGTAAGAAAATCATCGACGATCCCACCTTTACCATTCGGGAAACAAGTATATTGTACTTTACCCGGGTTTAATTTTGCGACATCATTTGTAGAAATTCTTTGAACCAATTCGAATGCATTTGGGCCTTTCACCCAAAATTCTCCCATATGAGATACGTCAAATACTCCAACACCTTTACGAACGGTTTCGTGTTCTACATTGATTCCTTCAAACTGAACAGGCATATTGTATCCTGCAAATGGCACCATCTTAGCTCCCATAGCTTCGTGAATGCTGGTAAATGCTGTAGTTTTCATTCTTGTATATTTATGAATATTGTTTTAAAAATTTTTCTGCAAATGTAAAAAATAGAAGTATATAAATATATGGTTTGGAGGAAATAAATTGAGGGGGGACGTATTGGTGTATTGGTAAAATTCATCTCGACTCCATTTCACTGCGCTCGATGACCCGATCGCTAAGTCTGTTGAGGTGCATTTCGACTCCACTGCGTTTCGCTCAATGACCTGCTTGCTGAGTTTACTGAAGCCCATCTCGACTTTTATGCTACGCCCAATGACCCCGGTCACCGAGCTTATCGAGGTGTATCTCGATTCCGCTGCGCTTCATCTGCCTTCTGCAGGTAAACTCGATGACCTAGGGTCGCTGAGCTTGTCGAAGCGTGACTGCTAAAATGAAATAACAAACTATAAAATTTTCTCCATATTTAAACATTCAATCATTCACGCATTACAATCGAACAAGAAATTTATAAGTGAGTAACTAGCAACTAATAAAATAAAACAACCCATATTGATATAAACAATTCCTAATTTATAACTCAATTCATAATTAAATTCCGATCTTTGCGTTTTAAATTTCTATATGAAAGAGGATATTCCAGATTTTAATTTTAACCAGATTTACCAGGCTTATTATAAATTATTGGTTGCCTTTGCCAATAAGTATTTAAAAAACCTGGATGATTCTGAAGAGCTTGTGCAACTCTTTTTTACGGATTTACTGGAAAAGATGGATGAATTGAATATCAAAAACATTAAGTCCTACTTATATCAATCTATTTATAATCGCTGTTTAAACCACTTAAAACTTAAATCCAAACACAGTACAAAAATTTCAGTTGATTATATGGATTCTTCATACAATATAGAATCATCTATTGAAGCAACTGAATTCGAATATCAGGTATTTCAATTGATAAACAAATTACCAAAAGCCTGTAAAGAAATATTTATGCTTTCCCGCTTTGAAGGATATTCGAATGATGATATTGCCAAACAAAAAGGTTTAAGTAAAAGAACGATAGAAACTCAAATCAGTAATGCACTTAAGCAACTCCGAAAGGAGATCAAGGCATTAAATGCCTCAGAAGCAACCATAATTAAGCTTAATTCATTCTTTTTTTAAAAAAAATCATTTTTGAATACGTGTTCACCCGGCTTTATTTGTCTTGATATAAAACGAATAAAGCATGAAAGAATATCAATTAATTCAATTTCACAAAAAAGAGCTTAAAGGCGCTGAAGCTAAAGAAGTTCAGGATTGGATTGGCCACTCCCCC
The DNA here is from genome assembly GCA_028280405.1 of Bacteroidales bacterium. GTDB lineage: Bacteria > Bacteroidota > Bacteroidia > Bacteroidales. The sequence continues at coordinate 9,071 of JANQLW010000086.1, read as the reverse complement.
GAAAACGAAGCATATTACGAAGATGTAATTCAAATTTGGGAAGCAGCTGCAAATGCAGCGGTGTTTGGCAATATCAAAGATCATACGGGAAGTGCTAAGAAAATCAATACAAATAGATCTTATGGTCTTTACAGGTGGATGCAGTATGCAGCTATGTTTATTGTAGCATTAGCAACAGGCTATTATTTATACAATATGTCTGTAAATCCTAAAATTGAATATGCAGAGTTTACCAATACCCAAGGTTCTAATCAAATGATTTTAGCAGATGGATCAACGGTAACTTTGAAAGACTCATCCAAACTTGTTTATGCTAAAGAATTCAAAGGCAAAAACAGATTTGTTAAATTGGAAGGAACCGCATTTTTCGAGATAACCAAAAACCCTGAAAAGCCTTTTATCATTGAAAGTAATCAGGCTAAGATAGAAGTATTGGGAACTTCTTTTTTAGTTGACAATAAAGACAACACGACCAAAGTATCCGTAAATACAGGTAAAGTAAAACTTTCAAATAAAGAAAAAAAAGAAGCTATCATATTAAAAAAAGGAGAAGAAGGATTACTGGATGGGAATCATGTTGAAAAGCTCAAAGCTTTCGATCCTAATAAACTATCATGGAAGACCGGAGTCTTTGACTTTAATAATATAGAACTGGCCAAAGCCCTAAACCTGCTGAATGATTATTATAAAAAACCAATAACGATCAAACTAAATCAAAGAATCGATCGCAGGTTAACCGCTTATTTTGACAGGGAAGATCAGCAAACAATATTGGAAACACTTGAGTATTCTATTGGATTAAAAATAGAGGACAAAGGAAAGTATTTTGAATTATCTATGATTGAATAAACACTTTTTTATATAAATGAAACAATTAACATCTGTCATAGCAATACTTATTCTACTTTCATCCTGTACAAAAACATTAGAAATCAGTGAAGATACTCAAAGGCATTTAGTAGCTCAATGTTTATTTTGCCCGGATAGTTTATGGGCCGTTCATTTGTCGGAAACCAGTTTAATTGGAGAATCATATCACTTTCAGATAGAAGACACAACTAAGTCGATTCGGGATGCTAATGTATTAATAAAGGATATCGATGGAAATTTAGTTGATGAATTATCTTATGACCAAAAGGGTTGGTATCGATCTAAAACTTATAAACCAGAGATTGATAAAGAATATGTAATCGAAGTGTCTTCTAAAAAGTTTCCAAAACTAATTACTGCTTCAAATTATGTACCTAATGCAATTAATTATTCATATAAGGTTAATGTGACTTCTAATAAAATTAGCGTTGATACTATGGAAATAGATTTAGGAGATAACTTTGATATTGAGTTAACATTACATGATGAAATTGAAGAAGATAATTATTACATAATATTTCTAATTCAAACCATAGGCTCATCTACAGGTAAAGATTACAGACGAAAATTATACTTATCTACAGAAGACATTTTTATAGACAGAAATTACGAAGATGATTTATTTGATGAGAATACCACTTTTTCTGGAAGACAAATTTTTATCAGAGATGAACATTTTAACGGAAAATCATATACATTAAAATTCCATTCTCAAGGATTTCCAAACACAATAAAAGCAGAGCTATTTGTAGCAAACTGTACAAAAGAATGTTTCAGATACTTATTTAGTTCATTTTATGGCATTCCGGATTATATGGAACCTTTAATAGTTGCTCCTCGAAATGTGTATTCCAATTTTTCAGATAATCTGGGAATTTTTGCAGGATATAATCAAAAGAAAGTAACATTAGTAAATAATAAAAACTTAAATAATAATTAAATGAGAAAGATTATCATTTTACTTGTCCTGATTCTTTGCGGGAATTTAGGGTTCGGGCAAAACAAGGTGATTGACAAGAAAGTAAATCTAAACTTTAAAGATCAACCTATCAAGCTAATACTAAATGAGATTACGAAGCAAAGCAATGCCCGTTTTGCTTATAATCCGGATGTAATCCCTTTAAACAAAAAGGTGAGCATACAAAAAAGCAATATCAGTATTAAAGATGCATTGAACATTATCTTCAAAAACGAAAATATACAGTTCAAAGCCAGTAAATCCCAAATCAGCTTATTCAAAAAACGCCAAAAGGCAAAAAAGCAGTTCACCATTAGTGGTTATTTAAAAGACGGAGAAACCGGGGAAGCTCTTATTCATGGTACCATATTACTAAAAGGTATGGGTAAGGGAACAACCACTAATGAGTACGGATTTTACAGCTTAACACTGGAACCGGGAGAGTATGATATTCAATATTCCTATATGGGTTATAATGCTGAAGCCAGAAAGTTTGATTTAAGTAAAAACTTAAAGCATGACGTTAGCTTAGCTCCTGCTCTGGAACTTGATGAAGTTAAAGTTGTAGCTTCTGAATTAACAAAGGTTTATGAAAAAGCTGAAATGGGAACTCATAATATTCCTTTGAAAGAGATTAAAAAGATCCCTGTGTTATTAGGTGAAACAGATATCCTTAAAACGATCCAGTTATTGCCCGGAATTCAATCGGGTAATGAAGGAAGCAGTGGTATTTATGTAAGAGGTGGCGGCCATGATCAAAACCTGATCATGCTGGACGGAGTGCCATTATATAATGTAAGCCACCTTTTTGGTTTCTTTTCTGTATTTAATACGGATGCGATCAATAATGCAAAAATGATCAAAGGAGGTTTTCCTGCACGTTATGGAGGCCGCTTATCATCAGTATTGGATATTCGGATGAAAGAAGGGAATATGAATGAAAAGCGTGGCTCAGGTAGCATCGGATTGATTTCTTCAAGATTTTCTTATGAAGCTCCTATTAAAAAAGACAGAACATCCTTTATTATTTCAGCAAGAAGAACTTATATTGACTTATTAGCCAAACCTGCTATTGCTATTGCCAATGCGAATGCAGATCCTCAAGACGGTAAAAAATCAGGGGGATACTATTTTTATGATTTGAATCTAAAAATCAATCACAAATTTTCTGATAAGAGTAGGTTATATTTAAGCTCTTATTGGGGAAAAGATAAATTACATGGTTCGAATACTACTAATTATTCTTATACGCATAATGGAGATAATTATACTACAGAAAATAAAAATGGAGGATTGATCAAATGGGGGAACTTTATTGGTGTTGTCAGGTGGAATTATCAGCTTAGTTCAAAATTATTCAGTAATACAACCCTTACCTATTCAAGATATAATTTTGAAGCTAATAATGAGATGAACAATAAGTATACGACTAATGGGACCACAACTATTTCTAATACCTTAAATAAATTCAGATCAGGAATATTTGATTATACTGCAAAAGTTGATTTCGATTACTTACCAACTCCCAACCACTATATCAAATTTGGATTTGGGAATACACATCATACTTTTAAACCAAGTGGAGCACAATATAAATGGGGAGATGGTGAAGATATAAATACTGCAAATACAGAAACTGACGAGGTCAAAGCAAATGAATTCTGGGGATACATTGAAGATGATTTTAAAGTGGGTTCATTCCTGAAGTTTAATCTGGGGGTACGCTTCTCAGGTTTTACAAACAATGAATACACCTTTACTTATTTGCAACCAAGAGCTAATGTAAACATTCAACTTTCCCCTAATAGTTCATTTAAAATGTCTTATTCCAGAATGGCTCAATATTTACATCTATTGACAAATCCTACCGTAGGACTTCCCACCGATTTATGGGTGCCGCCTACTAAAAATGCTCCGGCCGAATACGCCGATCAATACGCAGTAGGGTTTTCCAAACAAATTAAAAGAACCTATAATCTGAGTATTGAAGCTTATTATAAAAAGATGCATAATTTAGTGGAATACGAAGAGGGAGCAAGTTTCTTCGGATCCAATAAAGATTGGGAAAATAAAATCGTAGTTGGAACAGGAGAAAGCTATGGCGTAGAACTTTTTATTGAGAAGAGAACCGGAAAAACTACTGGTTGGATTGGATATACCTTAGCATGGGCCAATCGTAATTTCCCTGATATTGATCGTGGGCAAACCTTCCCATTCAGATATGACAGACGCCATGATATCAGTGTTGTATTAACTCATAAATTAAGTGAAAGAGTTGATGTAGGAGCTGCATGGGTTTATGGAACAGGACAGGCAATAACATTAGGTTTTGAACAATACCAGCCAATTACTTTAGGCTCTGACCAACACTGGTATAGTAAAGCTGAGCATCATTCTAAAAGGAATAACTATAGAGCGCCTGCTTATCACCGTCTGGATATGAACATCAACTTCAAGAAAAAGAAAAAATGGGGAGAAAGAACCTGGAGTGTTGGATTCTATAATGCTTACAGCCGTCAAAACCCATTCTTCCTTTATACGGAATATGTATGGCAAGAAGAGAGGGATGCAGTAAAACAATTATCCATATTCCCGATAATTCCATCTGTATCCTGGAGTTTTAAATTTTAAAAAAATAAGAATGATGAGAAAAATAACAATATACCTTTTATTGATACTACTGTTTTCTCAATGTACAAAAGAAGTAGTAATAGAAGATACCGATATAAAAAAGCAATTAGTGCCACAATGTTTATTTAACCCTGACAGCCTTTGGACTGTTTATCTTCAGAAAACAGCTTATATTTTGAATAATGAAGAGAATGAAATGGTTACAAATGGAGCGATACAAATAAAAGATGAAGAGGGAAATACCGTTACCAGTTTAACTCATATAAAAGATGGTTTATATAAATCTGCATCACATAAACCTTTAGCCGGCAAGCAATACTCTATAGAGGTTTCATCCACAGAATACCCGGACATTTTAAAGGCCAACAGCTATATCCCGGATACTGTTGATTTTACTGTAGATACCGTGAGTATAGACAGAGATGGAATGGCATTAATGGAACTAAGTTTCACTATTAATGATGATCCTGATACAGAAAACTATTATATTATCAGAGTATTTGAAAAAAATGAGTGGGGAGCTTCAAATCATTGGATGACGTCAAACGATGTTAATATAGAAAAAACTGAGTTAGATGAGTTTGAACAGGATTTTAGCGGTTCGTATATTTTTTTACGGGATGAAGTTTTTAATGGGAAGTCTTATACCTTAAAATGTGAAGTATTTAGACACAACCTCAATTATTATGACCAAAGTGATTATGTAAATGATAATAATAAAGTCTACCTAATAGTCACTAATTGCACCAAAGAATGCTTCAGATATATGTTATCACTTGAACAGTCAGGTTATACTTATAATGACCCGTTTATTACACCTATGAACCTCTATTCAAACTTTGAACAAAACATTGGAATATTTGCCGGTTACAGAGATAGCAAAATAGAATTCAAAAAAGAGAAGAGTAATTAAAAATGCTTTATTCGATGATAAAAGGGGGCTTGCAATTGTGGGCTCTCTTTTTCTATTCTCCGAAGCTTGAAGAGCGAAGGAGGATTTGCTTAATAGAAAGGTTATGAGTTAAATTACAACCGTCATGCTGAACTTGATTCAGCATCTAACCAAGCTAAAGTCTTAGATGCTGAAACAAGTTCAGCATGACGGGTCTGTTAGTTTCTGAATAATATGATAAACCGCCGGACAATAACTTATATTCTCCATATGTAATTTAATATTCCTCATAAACTGGTTATTATCAGTATGAGGATATTCTCTACATGCTTTAGGACGAACTTCATAGATTTTGCATTTATTATCTCCTTCAAGGAAAATACAGGGAACTGTATTTAACACGGTATCACCATCATCATCAATGGTAATATATTCCTCTTTAAACCTTGAAAGCTTTATTCCCAGAAATTTTGCAATTCGTTTTGCATCCGTATCATTTAATAAAGGAGGAATGGATTTACAGCAATTAGCACAATCCAGACAATCAAGTTGGTTAAATACCTCATCATGAACTTGGTTTGCTTTATTATTTATCTCTTTGGCTTTTTGATTTGCCAGACTTAGAATTTTCTTCTTAGTATTAATTTTGGCTCCATCTTTTTTTGATTTCCATTCTTCAATCAAATCCTTCATTTCAAATTATTAATTAAATTTTAAATTCACACAGACAGTTTTCTGCGAATTCTACTTAAGCTTTCAGGTGCAATCCCCAAATATGAAGCCAGGTATTTTTGAGGAATTTGTTCGGTAAGCTTTTTATTCGTTTTCAATAACTCACAATAATAATCTTCTGCTGTTTTAGAATTCATATTCAATTCTTTAAGCTCTCTCTGCACATATAAAATCTCAATCATTCTTCGGCCTATTCGTTCGGCCATTCTGGAATTTTCATATAATATCTGCATTTTATCATAAGACATTCTGAAAACTTTAATATCTGTCAATGCCTCAACATTGATCAAAGATGGACTTCTGCTAATAAATGAAGCATAAGAATTAAAGGGGGAAACCGGAAAATTGAAGCGAAGGGTATATTCAATATTATTCCTTTCTTGAAATATTCTTATAATCCCATCAACGAGAAAATACATATAATTTTCTGTTTCGCCTGCCCGGGTTAACAAACTCCCCTTCTCTATTTCTTTAAATACCAGAGAGTCTCTAAAAAGGATCCAATCACTTTCAGGATGAGGCACAACTTTACTAATAAATGCATGCAAACTCTTCAGATATATTTCTTTCATTATATAGATTTGAATATTATAATATCCAAATCTATTAAATTTAAATCAACAAACATTTTTTTGCAGAAATTTATTCTAGTTATCATTATAAAAATATTCTACTTTAAATGAGGTATCAGAAGTCATCGAGCCATTTCCCGTCAGAAGAGATTCATTAAGCCATTTATAATTTTCATGACTGGATTGTAAACTAACTATTTCATCCTGAATACTGCCATCATCATACACAAAGCCTGTAATGTGAACAGCAATTAACGCTTCATCATCAGTAATAATAGTTGCATAAGCATTGATAAGATCAGCTTCATCTGTTCTCAAGGTATAATAATCAATGCCGCTCATATAACCATTTATGAAATCACCGGTAACCGGACCTCCGAAATAAATATCGATTCTAAAACCTTCGGTTGTTTTACCGTAGTAAATTTCTTTTGTTGTTTTTGCAGTTAAAGATGTTAAAGGTTTCCAATTATGATCAGATTCTATTTCTTCATCCTTCCCACAGGAGAATAGGCTCAAAATAAGTAAAAGAAAAGCCAGCAAAAATGATCTGAAATTTACTTTCATTTATATTATTTTTAGAATCAATTAGCAGATAATGTCTCTTTTCTAAAGGTTAGCATAAATCATTTTCGGAATTTTATAAAGCAATTGAGTCGGATCATCTCCTTTTAATTGACAATTATACCAAATAATAATCGTACAATCTTTTTCAGGAGAATGAACCATTAAGGAAGTAAAACCGGGGAGTCCTCCATTATGACCATAAAAACCTTTGTATTCAAATATCCCAATTCCATATTTCATTTCTTTTCCCTCTATAACACTACAATTCAACCTTTTCTGTTGAAGGTTAGAAGAAATTAAACTTCCTTTTCCTAAAGCTATTGCATATTTAGCCAGATCAAATATATCTGATGTCATACAGCCTGCAGCTCCGGCCCATGAAACATCTATCATTTCAGAAAGTTCAGGAAACTCCGGATCATATTCTCCTCCATAATAAGCTTTTGGATGAAAACCGGGAATTGATTTTCCAGCGATTATATAAGTTGTATTATAAAGCTCCAGAGGAGTTAGTATTCTGTTTTGAATATTCGTTTCTAAAGATTGACCGGTCAACTTTTCAATGATCTCCCCTATCAATATTGTATTTGTATTACTATAATGAAAGGAAGTTCCCGGATCAAAATAATACTGATCTCCTCCCAGTTCAATTAATTCATCTGTTGTCCAAACATGAGATGGGTTCACAATAAGTGCTTCCCAGAACGCGGGATTTTCAGTATAGCTAAAAATACCACTACGCATATTTGCTAACATTTCTATCGTCACCTCATTAGCTCTTGGATAATCCGGGAAAAAATCAGATAATTTATCATCCAAACTCAGTTTACCCTCATCCACCAATTGTAATAAAACTGTTATTGTAAATGTTTTTGTATTGCTCCCTATTCTAAAAATCATATTTTCATCCATGAGAGCATGAGTTTCCAGATCAGCATATCCACCGGTATAAATAAAATCAAGTCCCTCATTTGGAGCCCATACACCGGCAACAATTCCGGGAACATGTGTATTATCAACGACAGAATCGAGAAGTATTGTAAGTTTTTCTTTAATAATATCACTGGCAGGAGTGATAATAACATCTTCATCTTTATTACAGGAAATGAATATTGAGAAAATAAATAAGAAAGCTACAACCAACTTTCCATAAGCAATTCTTTTCATAGGTTTTTGGATTAATTAGATTATTAATCCAAAATTAGATTACAAAAAAACAATCCGACTTAACCTATGTTAAGCCGGATTGTTTTTTTCTGAATTTATATCAACAAATCAATTATTTGCGTTCATAAATAATAAAAGAATAATTAAAATCATTTTGAGGATCATCATTCACATCTTCCCGATAAATCTCATTCCAATCACTGAAATCCACTTCAAAAAATGTATCTGCTTCAAAATGTTTATGTACACGGGTCAAATAAAACTTATTGGCATAAGGAAGCATTTGTTTATAAATGGAACCTCCACCTATGATAAAGCTTTCTTCAGTTTCACTACATTTCTCAATGGCCTCCTCAATAGAATATACAGTTTCACAACCTTCAAATGTTAACTCTTTATTATCCGTAATGACAATATTAGTACGTTTTGGCAATGGTCCGTTAGGAAGAGACTCCAAAGTCCTTTGTCCCATGATCACCTGATGTCCTCTGGTTTTTTCTTTGAACCATTTAAAATCATTTGAAATATGCCATAAAAGGTCGTTGTCTTTTCCTATCGCGTGGTTTTGGGCGATGGCCACAATTATCGAAATCTGTTTCATCTACTTCTTAAATCGTTAATCTTTATTTTTAAATCAACCAGGCCTCGGCTTCGCTCGGCCACCCTGATTTGTTTTTTGAAC
>JANQLW010000061.1 GCA_028280405.1 Bacteroidales bacterium | reverse complement strand
ATCTCAAAATGTAGAAAAGAAAAAAAGAAAGGAAAGCTTACACCTATGATGATCCTAAGCAAAATTCCCTTAAATTGACGGCTATGGGATGGCTTCCCTCTCCCCTTATTTTATCAGCGCAAATCAGCCCAACCTGTGTCATCCGTGTTCTATTCTTCTAAATAATATCCTTCTCTGGAAAGTAAATGATCTAAGTTCGCTATCCCATAAACTACAATTGCTGTTACAATAGATGTATGCTCTTGGTATTCCGGAATACTCATATTATAAGTATCACGGTCAGTATGCCAGATTTCCCGGTAACTAAAATTATACCCTTTAGGGTCAGCAGTGCCAAAATTCATTGTCGGAACACCTTGCATCGCAAACGGACTGCTATCAGTTCCACCGGCATATTTTGGTTTAGCCCGTGGTTTTCTTTTTGTCATGGTAAAAGGAAAATCAGGATTGATATCATTTAATGGCTTACATATTTTTTCCATATCGTCCCACATAGCTTCTGAAACACTGATACTGTTAGCTACAGTTGGGCCTCCATCCCTGTTAAACATATTTGAAATTTTATGAAGCTTATCTTTATGTTTCTTCACCCAAAATTTTGATCCGTATAAGCCAAATTCTTCACCGGACCATAAACAAACAAGTATGGTTCTTTTAGGCTTACCCCCTGCTTTCATAATTAATCGGGCAGCTTCCATGGCAGGCGTTACCCCGGAACCATCATCCACACCTCCGGTTGCAACATCAAAAGCATCTAAATGGCCTCCCATAATGACATATTCATCCGGATATTTTGTTCCTTTTATCACACCAATAACATTATGATATTTTACCGGGCCCAGCTTAAAATGATTTCTGATATCAAATTCCAACTGAAAATATTGACGTTCTTTTGCCATTTGTTCAATGATCTTATACTGATGTTCATTCAATTTAATATCCGGAATAGCCGGTAAAGTTTCAAAAGTCATATCGTGTAAATTCTTTCTGTCATATAAAGCAGTGATTGGAACTTTGGATGATTGAACAATTCCAAGTATTCCTGCTTCTACCATCTCTTTATAAAATAATGCCGGTTCTTCAACATAAGGCTTAAGTTTTTTACTTTTCCCTGCTTTACGGTTTCTCCAGTTATAGATCCTGATAGTACGGTTTTCTTTATCTATTTCTTCATTTAAAACTTTAATAGAATCTCTTAATTTATCCCCCCTTGCAGTATAATCTATAGGCCATCCTGAATTCTTTCCACTTATTAAAACCCATGCTCCTTTTAATTTTCCTTTCATTCGGTTAAATTCGGCTTGAGTTTTGGGTTCAATCAAAACATGCCCTCTTTGAACACCTTTTGTTCCTGAAGTATAAGAAGGAGTTGCAAAATGCAAGTTCATGGCCCTATCTCCTATCAATCTTCCAAACCAAGGGCCTCTGTTAAAGCCTACAGGTAGTTCACCAACCTCTTCCATAATCACTTCCATGCCCCATTCTTTAAATTTATAAGCAGCCCAGTTTGCCGCATTTTCATAAGCATCAGAACCTATAGGCCTTCCTCCAAAACGATTGGATAATACATCCAGATGTTTCATGGTTTGGTTATCTGTTTTTCCTATTTCAATGATTTTTTTTACGACCTGCTTATTATTTTGTGCAAATACGGAAAAGCTTAAAACTAAAGCTAATAATACAATCCAAAATATTTTCATTTTTTGATTCATAAGGTTATTAAATATTTAAACTATGTACCAACATAGCTTTTAATGCGGTTAAATTAGGAAATTATAATTCACAAGCAGTTTGATAAATTCAGTATTATACGAATTCCATATTTTTATCTACATTTACTAATTACAGAAGATAAGTTATTTAGAATCAATCCACATTGTCTAAAAAAAAGGCTTATATTTGCGTTAAATATAAATCGAACAGAATGGCAGAGAAGAAACCTATTGTAGGATTTTCAAAACTAAATAAAGAAGATAAACTAAAGCTTGTTGCCTCTTACTTTGAGGATAAGGATAGTGCAATGACAGAAATGCAAACCTTCTGGCATAGTGATCCGCAAAAGCAAAAACTTTTTGATGAATTCAGTGAAAACACCATTTCCAATTTCTACTTTCCTTTCGGTGTAGCTCCCAATATGATAATTAACGGGCAAAATTATATGGTGCCCATGGTAATTGAAGAAAGTTCAGTTGTAGCTGCAGCTTCAAGCAGTGCAAAATTCTGGTCTGAAAGAGGAGGTTTTAAAGCAAAAATCATATCTACAGAAAAAATAGGTCAGGTACATTTTATCTGGAAAGGGAAAACAGAAAAACTACAGACTCATATGCCTGCTATTAAGGAAAAATTGATTTACGGCACTACGGATATTACCCACAGGATGGAAAAAAGAGGAGGTGGTATCAAAGACATTGAGCTTATTGATATGACTTTTGAACTGGAAAATTATTATCAGTTAAAAGTCACCTTTGAAACCGTTAATTCGATGGGGGCCAACTTCATTAATTCCTGCCTTGAAGAGTTTACTATTTTACTGAAAGCTTATTTTACTGAAACCGATGACTTTAAAAACGGGGAAAAGGATTGCATGGTAATCATGTCGATACTTTCCAATTATACTCCTAATTGTCTGGTCGAAGCATGGGTTGAATGCCCGATTGAAAAACTGATTCAGAAAGATATTGATATGAACCCTAAAGCTTTTGCCTGGAAGTTTGAAAAGGCAGTAAGAATTGCAGAGGTAGATACTTATCGGGCAACAACGCATAATAAAGGAATATTTAATGGGATTGATGCGGTGGCATTAGCTACCGGAAATGATTTTAGGGCCATCGAAGCTTGTGGACATACTTATGCGTCCCGATCAGGGAAATACAGAAGTCTAACAAAAATAAGCGTTAAAGATGGTATGTTTAAATATACCCTCAGGATTCCTTTAGCGCTAGGAACAATTGGCGGGTTAACCTCTCTTCATCCTATGGCCAAAAGGTCACTCCAATTATTGGGCAATCCAAATGCCGAAGAATTAATGATGATCACTGCCGTTACCGGGCTGGCAAATAATTTCGGAGCCATCAAATCATTGGTCACCAAAGGGATTCAGCAAGGGCACATGAAAATGCATTTGTTCAATATCCTGAATCATTATAATGCCAGTGAGGAAGAAAAGAAAAAAGCTTCCGAGTTTTTCAATGATAAAAAGGTTTCATTCCAATCGGTAAGTGAATTCATTAAGGGAATCAGACATTAATTTTTGGGGCCTTGCGAACACAAAACTATTATTCGAATGCAAAACTTCTTCTAAGTGGAGAATACCTCGTGCTAAGAGGTGCCAAAGCTTTAGCCTTGCCCTTAAAACCCGGTCAAAGCATGGAAGTTAAATCTCAGCCTAAATCCAAAACAACAGCCGAACTATATTGGAAAAGTTATGAGCATGACCTTTTATGGTTTGAGATGCGAATTTCTCTGCCGGATTGTAGTTTAATAGAGAGCTCCGACCGACTGATTGCTGATAAGCTAGTTCATATTTTAAAAACAAGCCAATCAATTAATCCCTCATTTCTTGAAGGCTATCAGGATTTTTTTGTAGAAAGCAAACTCAGCTTTCTCAAAGAGTGGGGGTTTGGAAGTAGTTCTACCTTAATAAATAATATTGCTGAATGGGCAGATATCGGGCCTTATCATTTATTAAGCCAGACTTTTGGAGGATCCGGATACGATATAGCATGTGCTTCGGCAAAACAAGCATTACTTTTCTCATTATTGAATCATAAACCAATGGTTGAACCCAACAATTTTAATCCCCAGTTCAAAGAAAATTTATTCTTCATTTATTTAGACAAAAAACAAAGTTCAGCAGATTCCATTAAAGATTTTAATAAGATGGAGAAGATCCCTGATGAAATAATCTCAGAAGCATCCGATCTGAGTGTAGCATTAAGCACTGCTGATCAGTTGAAGGAATTTCAAAATTTAATGTTTCAGCATGAAAAACTTATATCTTCATTATTAAGGAAGAAAAGAATAAAAGAAGAAATGTTTCCTGATTTTAATGGAGAAATAAAATCATTGGGAGCCTGGGGAGGCGATTTTGTAATGGCTGCTACTGAAATGGAATTTGATGAAGTAAATAAATATTTTAATAGTAAAGGTTTAAAGACGATATTTAAATACACGGATTTGGCTATTGGCTATTAGCTGTTGGCTACTGGATTGCCAATAGCTAATAGCCAGCAGCTAATAGCTAAATATGAATAAAAAAGTAATATGGCGCAGCCCTTCTAACATTGCAATCGTAAAATACTGGGGCAAAAAAGGAAATCAGATAGGAATTAATCCTTCAATTAGTTTCAGTTTGTCTGAATCCTATACGGAAACAGAGATCAGATATATTGAAAAAAAATCGAAAGGAATTTCCATGAAATTCTATTTTGAAAGCCAAAGGAAAGCTGATTTTGAAGATCGCATTTCAAAATACTTTCATTCCATTAAAAATGATTTCAGGCTTTTTGAAAAATATCATCTGGAAATCCACAGTAAAAACACCTTTCCTCATTCAGCCGGAATTGCATCTTCTGCGTCTGCGATGAGTTCGCTGGCACTAGGACTTGTTAGTATAGAAAAAGAATCAGGATTTATTTCAGAGGATGGTTTTTATCGGAAATCATCACATTATTCCCGTCTGGCATCAGGAAGTGCAGCCAGGTCAGTGTACGGAGGATTTACATTATGGGGAAAACTAAATAGTATAGAGGCCTCATCCGATGAATATGCAATACCTCTCTCTACAGAAATTCATCCGGTTTTTCAAAACTTACATGATTCGATCTTAATGATCAAAGCAGATAAAAAGGAAGTCTCAAGTACTACCGGCCATAAACTAATGGATCAGCATCCTTTTAAGGAAGCAAGAATTCTTCAGGCTACAAATCATTGTAAAGAATTAATGAAGGTATTGAATCAGGGTAATTTTAACCGCTTTACTGAAATTTGTGAATTGGAAGCATTAAGTTTACACGGATTGATGATGAATTCTAAACCCTCTTTCATATTGATGGAAGCTGAAACTTTAGCTGCAATTAAAAAAATCAGGAACTTCCGGAAAATTTCAGGCAGTAAGCTCTGTTTTACTCTGGATGCAGGGCCCAATATTCATCTGATTTACCCGGATGAGGAAAAAGAAAAAGTACAGCAATTTATCAGGGAAGAATTATTAGTATATTGTAAAGATAAAAAATGGATTGATGACCGTATAGGTAATGGTCCGCTTAGTGTAGGATAATATGAACCAAAAAAAGAGTGAAGTTTTTTATGCCAAAATAATGTTGTTTGGCGAATACAGTGTAATATGCGACTCTATGGGCCTGGCAATCCCTTATGCTCATTTTAAAGGCGAATTGAGTTTTGTCAATGACGATAAATATACCAATCTGGAATTTGCACAAGCTTCAAACAGTCAATTATACAAATTTCTTAAGTATTTAAAAAACTTAAATGAAGAGGGTAAACTAAAAGCCAAATTTGCCCTGGGTCAATTTGAAAAGGACCTTAACAGGGGTTTGTATTTCGAATCAACAATTCCCCAGGGGTTTGGGATCGGAAGCTCAGGAGCTTTATGTGCAGCTATTTACGATCGTTATGCACTGGAAAGGGTTTCCAACAGCCGGCATATTCATGGTTCTCACATTGTAAACCTGCGTTCCATTTTTGCTCAGATGGAATCACATTTCCATGGAGTTAGCTCCGGAATTGATCCTTTAAATTGTTATTTAAAACATCCTGTATTAATTAAAGGCAGAGATGAGCTAAGTACCGTAGGTATTCCCAGAAATAAACATAATAAAGATGGAGCTATCTTTTTAATCAATACCGGAAGTCCGGGGAAAACAGGGCCATTGGTCAACCTTTTCTTTGAGAAATGTAAAGATCATAGCTTTTACAAGCTGATTAAAAATGAAATGATCCCATTTAATGACAATTGTATAAAATTTTTGATTAAAGGAGAAAGTAAAGAGTTTTTCAAAAATTTAAGGTCTCTTTCCAAGTTCCTCTTAAAGAATTTAAGCCCGATGATCCCAGATACATTTAAAGAGATCTGGAACATTGGTATTGATACCTCAACCTATTATTTGAAGTTATGTGGTTCCGGTGGGGGTGGTTTTTTGCTGGGATTTACTGAAAATCTGGGGAAAGCACGTTTTGAATTGAAAAAACATAATATTGAACTGATTTCGGTCTATCGGAATGCGAAATAGGAGAAAAGGGGCGACGCCCTTCGGGGCGTTGCCCCTTTTTTACAATCAAGGGATATCGCTCTGCATTTTTTTCCTAAAATTTCGTATTATTGTCCAACATTTATTTTATCATTCCAAATGAAAAGATTAAGTTATATATTATTGATATCAGTATTGATAAGTACACTATACGCATGTAATCGTTCCAAAAAACAAAATGAACTCATCATTTTCCATGCCGGTAGCTTATCCGTTCCTATGAAAGAAGTCGTAAAAGAATTCAAAAAACTACATCCCGATGTAAAAATATATACTGAAGCAGCTGGTAGCAGAGCCTGTGCCAGAAAAATTGCAGATCTGAACCGTCCCTGTGATATTATGGCTTCAGCTGATTATACAGTGATCGACCAACTATTAATTCCTGATCATACAAAATGGAATATCAAATTCGCCAGTAATGAAATGGCGATCGTTTATAATGAAAAATCAAGATATGCTCAGGAAATAAATAAAGATACATGGATCAATATTCTTTTAAAAGAAGATGTTGCTTTTGGCCGTTCCGACCCCAATAGCGATCCATGTGGATATCGAACGGTTTTGGTATCTAAGCTGGCAGAACGACATTATCATATTGAAGGATTATCAGAAAAATTATTGAGCAAAGACAATAAATATATTCGTCCGAAAGAAACGGATTTATTAGCTTTGCTTGAATCACATGTATTGGATTATGTTTTCATTTATCGTTCGGTGGCTGAGCAGCATGGATTGAAATACATCTTACTGGATGATGAGATAAATTTGAAAAAAACAGAATTAGCAGAATTTTACGGAACAGCATCTATAAAGATATCCGGGAAAAAGCCGGGAGAATTTATTACAAAAAAAGGAGAACCTATGGTTTATGGTATTACGGTTCTGGAAAATGCACCGAACAAGGAACTTGCTATAAAGTTTATGGATTTCTTCCTGTCAAAAGCAGGAATGGCTATTATGGAAAAAAACGGACAACCTTCATTAATTCCATCCAAAAGTGAGACTTATCAATATATACCCGATAAGCTTAAAAAATACGCTACACAATAATCACAATAAAAACTAATTACCTTATTAAAATGAAAAAAACTTTAGCTTTAGAGGACTAAGAAGTTTCAGTGGAAGTAATACGGTTTTGTGAAACTCTGAAAAATTGTAAGGCATCTTCAGTAGTAACATATCAACTAATTAAGTCTGCAACCTCAACCGGAGCTAATTATAGAGCAGCTTGCAGAGCCAGATCACAATCTGAGTTTTATAGCAAGATTTGTACAGTTGTAGAAGAAACCGATGAGACTGAATACTGGCTAGAAATAATAAATGATGCCTATTTAACGAACCATAAAAAAGAGTTAGCATCATTAATAATATACAAAAAAAGATAGTAAATAAAATTATTTAATCATTTATGCATTTAGTCATTTATACATTCTTGCATTTACTATCTTTAGACCTTAAAGAAATTCAAGACACAGATGACCCGGACAGACCCCTTTGCATTGACATTAACCTTACTTGGAGGAGTGGTATTAATACTAATAATCGCTCCCCTTGCAGGCATGTTCTTTGAAACGCCATTATCAATGCTATTCAAAACAGCTCGCGAAGAAGAGGTCATTCGCAGTATTACCCTAACCCTCCTGACATCATTAGGAGCTACTATATTTTTCAGCATTTTTGCCATACCTTTGGCCTATTTATTAGCTCGAAAAAAGTTTACAGGTAAAAGAATCGTATCCGGCATCATTGACTTACCTGTAGTAATTCCTCATACAGCGGCAGGAATAGCAGTATTGGGATTTGTATCAAGGGATACCTGGCTTGGGAAGATGGCCGACAGTTTAGGCTTTGATTTTGTTGGTAGTCCGGTCGGAATTGCACTTGCGATGTCTTTTGTTAGCATACCATTTTTAATCAATGCAGCAAGAGATGGTTTTAGCTCAGTTCCGGTAAGGTTGGAACAGGCTGCATATAACTTAGGTGCAAGCCCTGTAAGGATGTTTTTCACGATTTCCCTGCCTCTGGCATGGAGGCATATATTAAGTGGCTTTATATTGATGTTTGCCCGGGGCCTTAGTGAGTTTGGAGCTGTAGTAATCGTAGCTTATCATCCTATGATAACCCCTGTAATGATTTATGAAAGATTTACAGCATTCGGGCTGAAATATGCTCAACCTTTAGCAGTATTATTCATATTAGTGTGCCTGGTATTCTTTTTAATATTAAGAATGCTGACCCGTGAAAACGGGAATAATGGAAATTTCAAATTCAGAAAGAATAAATAATGATCAAGCTTGAAAATATAAATCTGGACCTTGGAGAATTTCAGTTGAAAGATATCAATCTTCATATTGAAGAGGGAGAGTATTATGTTATTCTTGGTTTATCAGGTGCCGGAAAATCAATATTACTTGAATGCATAGCAGGGCTTCAAAAACCGGATAACGGGAAAATATATTTGGATCATGAAGATATCACGAATCAAAAAATCCAAAAAAGAAGTGTTGGTTATGTTTTTCAGGATCATGCTGTTTTTCCGCATCTTAATGTATTTGAAAATATTGCCTATTCCATAAAAAGAAAGTTTTCGAAACAAAAAGTAAAAGATAAGGTGATAGAAATTGCAGAAATAGTCAATATTACTCACCTGTTAAAAAGAGATCCGAAGACATTATCGGGAGGTGAATCTCAACGAGTGGCATTAGCCCGAACACTCATCAGAGATCCAAAGTGTATTTTACTGGATGAACCTTTTGCTTCCCTAGATGTACAGTTGAGAGATGATTTAAGATCCTTATTTCGAAAAATAAACCGTATGGGGAAAACGATTATCCATGTAACTCATGATTATGAAGAGTCTGTTACTCTGGCTCATAAAATTGCTGTTTTTCATAAAGGAAAAATTGTACAGAATGGAAAACCTTCACATGTGTTTGCAAATCCCAAATCTAAATTTGTGGCCAGATTTAAAGGGATTCGTAATTTCTTTGTGGTAAAAATGATACAACATAATAAAGCTGTTTATAAAGATAAAATAGCATTTGAAATTCCTGAACAAAAAAAGCTTTCTAAAGGTTTTGTAATGCTGAATAGTCAGGATTTGAAAATTTCCAGAAAACCTGATCCTATAAATGAATCAAATAAGTTTAAAGGAATTATAAAAGACATTGTTCCTAGTATGAAAGGGAATGAAGTTGTTGTAGATGCAGATATAAAGCTTACCGTCTTTATAAAACATCGTGATTTTGAAAAGCTGGATCTGAAATTAAATGAAGAAGTTTGGGTTTATTTCAGACCAGATACAATAAAATATATTGTTTCTGATAAGCAATAAAATAGAACACGAATGACATGGATTATTACGAATATAATATTCGTGTTCCAGCAAAATAATAAATAAAAAAATCCCGATATCAAATACCGGGATTTTCTATTTTATTTTTTCCTAATTAAAGAGTTTTATAATATCATTTCCATTCGCAAATATTAATAATCCGAATAATAAGATCATCCCAACGATTTGGGCATACTCCATGAACTTATCATTTGGCTTACGACGGGCAATAATTTCATATAACAAGAACATGGTATGGCCACCATCCAATGCAGGAATTGGCAATATATTTAATATTGCAAGCATAATGGATAATAATGCCGTCAATTTCCAGAAGCTTTCCCAATCCCACTTAGGAGGGAAGATATTTCCAATGGTAATAAAACCACCAACATGTTTGTAAGCTTTCACTTCTTTAGAGAACATTAGCTTAAGCTGTTTTAAGTAATCTCCAATACCTTCATATCCTTTCACAATACCGGCAGGAATTGCCTCAAAGAATCCATACTTCTTAATGGTAAGATCATAGAATGCTAATGGATTCTGAAGAACTACCCCAATCATAGCTTCCTCTGAAACAACTAAATTTACATTTATCGTATCTGTTTCCCTTAGAATTGTCAGGTCAACATTCTGACTTTTATATTTTTGAAATGCAATGCGATATTCATCAACAAAAGTATATTGTTCTCCATTTATAGCTAATAACCTGTCTTTAACTTTAAGTCCGACCCTCTCAGCTTCCGTTCCTTTGGTGATAGCTGCAATTTCAAAAGGTACACGAACTCTAACAAAATCAGCTCTTTTTAGTCCGGCCATTTTTTCCAGAAAACCGGCAGGCAGGTAAATATCCATTTTTTTACCATCTCGCTCAACCTGTACCGAAGTAGCTGCATTTAAAAGCAATTCTGCAGGAAATCTATGGAAATTTTCAAATTCTTTATTATCAATACTTAAAATTTTATCCCCGTTACGTAAACCCATTTCATAAGCTATGGTGTCACAAACGATTCCATACTTTTGTGCTTCTTTGGTTGAAAGGTATTCTTCTCCCCAAATTGAAAGCAT
This sequence comes from Bacteroidales bacterium, assembly GCA_028280405.1. Classification (GTDB taxonomy): domain Bacteria; phylum Bacteroidota; class Bacteroidia; order Bacteroidales. The sequence goes on along the minus strand of JANQLW010000061.1, from coordinate 29,126 downwards.
ACCGATATAAATTGCAATGGCTAATAAAACATTAACTGTTACTCCTCCAAGCATGATTATTAACCTTTGCCAGGCTGGTTTTGACCTGAATTCATAAGGTTTAGGAGGCAGTTGCATTTGCTCCTTATCCATCGATTCATCTATCATACCTGAAATTTTCACATAGCCGCCTAAAGGCAACCAACCCATTCCGTATTCAGTATCTCCCTTTTTGAATTTAAAAATAGAAAACCATGGATCAAAGAAAAGATAAAATTTTTCTACCCTGGTTTTAAATAATCTGGCTGCGATGAAATGACCCATTTCGTGAAATACAACCAGTATGGATAAACTCAAAAGTAATTGTAATATTTTTATTAAAACGTCCATTTATTGACAATTTTTAAGCGTTGATAAATTCAATAATTCAAGGGTTAATTGTCTGCTCTCTTTATCTGTATTTACAAGATCTTCATAAGAAGGGTTCTCTATAAATGTGATTTTTGACATACATTTTTCAATGATATCCGACATCTCCAGAAAACCAACTCTTTCTTTCAAGAAAGAAGAAACAACCACTTCATTGGAAGCATTTAAAATGCAAGGGAAATTCCCTCCTTTTCGCAATGCTTCATAAGCGAGTGCAAGGTTACGAAATTTTTTTAAATCAGGAGCTTCAAAAGTTAATTCAGGATAATCTAAAAAACTAAATCTGGGGAAATCAGATTGTATCCTTGACGGATAACTTAAAGCATATTGAATCGGAAGTTTCATGTCCGGTAAACCCATTTGAGCTTTCATGCTTCCATCATTAAACTGAATTAAAGAATGTATAATTGATTGCGGATGTACTATTACCTCAATCTGATCGGCGGTTAAATCAAACAGCCATTTAGCTTCAATCACTTCTAATCCTTTATTCATTAAGCTGGCTGAGTCAATGGTAATTTTACATCCCATTTCCCAATTCGGATGATTGAGGGCTTGTTTTTTTGTTGCTGTTCGCAAAGCTTCATAATCCCAATTCCTGAATGGCCCCCCGGAGGCAGTTAAGTATATCTTTTCTATAGCGTTATCAAATTCTCCCACTAAACATTGAAATATGGCAGAGTGCTCCGAATCAACCGGGATAATTCCGGAACTCGATTTCTTAAGCAGTTCCTGAATTAATGCACCAGCTACTACCAATACTTCCTTATTTGCAAGAGCTATTTGCTTATGAGCCTTTATGGCACTAATAGTTGGTTTTAAACCGGCATAGCCTACCAATGCCATAATTACCTGATCTACACTCTCCATTTCAACAACCTGAGACAAAGATTCAGAGCTGGCATAGACTTTAATATCCAAATCGAAAAGGGCATCATTCACCTTTTCATATAAAGAATCATTAGAAATCACAACTACATTAGGCTTAAACTTAATGGCCTGTTCGATTAAGAGATTAGCATTATTCTGAGCCGTGATCACTTCCAGCTCGAACTTATCCGGATGCTGGCTGATTACTTCCAAAGATTGTGTTCCGATAGAACCTGTTGACCCCAACACTGCTATTCTTTTCTTTATCATCATGGATCTATTAGAAAGTCATATAATTAAGTGGGTTTACCGGACTACCATTATACCATAATTCAAAATGTAAATGTAATCCTGTGGAAAGTTCTCCGGTACCTCCAATAATTGCAATTGGATCACCTGCTTTTATATAGTCACCCTGTTTTTTTAGTAAGGCTGAATTATGCTTATAAATAGTCACGTAATTAAACTGATGCTGAACAGCAATAACATAGCCGGTTTTTACAGTCCATTCTGCCCAAAGTACCGTTCCATCCATTGCAGCTTTGATACTTTCATTTTGTTTAGCTACGATATCAATACCTAAATGATTTTCTGCCAGGCTAAAATTAGCAGTAATCACCCCATCCAAAGGTTTAAAAAAATTTAGGCTTCTTTTAGAATTTTCCTGATACAAAGCCCCCTGATCATCATAATAAAGATTGTAACGGTTATGCTCCTCAAATTGCTGTCGGAGAATAGAATCTTCCGGAGATCTTTTCATAGTGATCGTATCAAAATTTTTACTCACTGTATCAGGCATAGCCAGAGAATCTTCCACTATTTTCCCTTCCAGAATATTTTTAATGTTTTGAAGGTAAATATCTTTTTCATAAAAAATTCTCTCCAATGAGTCAGTTCTGGATTGAAGCTCGTAAATTCTTTGCCGCAAAGTCACATCAGTATAACCAGGAATGTATTCACGTAAAGGAGTAAAAGCAATAATCAAAGTAGTAAGGCCTATTAAAAGTACAGTGGTAACACTAAGGAGAACGATTACATTTAGCCTGGTTAAACGGAATGACAAACGCTCTTCAAAGGTTACATCATTCATTATAACCAAGCGGTATTTATCCCTTAGTTTATAATACCATTTGTCCTTATTTTTTTCTTTGTTACCTGCCTTCATCAGCTAGCTTTATTCACAAGAGCCCAAAGATACTAAATACTCATGGATAATGATATGGTTGGTTCTGGACATTTTAGATTTTAGGACTTTTTAACAGTGTGAATTGGTAGATTGGTGGATTGGTAAGTTGGGTAAAAGTTTTAGAATAGGTAAAGCATTTTTAGTAATGGGATTAACAGATTCTACTATAGGACTAAAATAATTGATCGCTTTTTTGAAAAAATAAAATATTTTTGTCATTTAAGAGTTAATATTCCAAAACAAGCTGATTTGTCGACCTATCTTAAAAATAAAGTTTTTCCTTTTTTCATTCTAATTGGGATGATTACATGTATAATGGCCTGTTCCACTAAACGGAATACGTTAGTCAGAAGAACCTATCATAACCTGACTTCCTATTACAATATGTATTGGAATGGAAAAGAAAGTTTAAATAAGGCGATAAAGACTATTGAACAAAACACTCCTGATAATTTCAATGAGATTCTTCCGGTATTTAAATATGGCAGCGAAAAACTAATGAATACTTTAGCCGAAGACATAGAACGCGCTCAGGCTAAAGGGTCAAAAGTAATCCAAAAACATAGCATGCGTTTTAACGGAAAGGAAAATGTAAAATGGATAGATGAAAGCTATCTTTTAATTGGAAAAGCCTATTTCTACAAAGGTGAATATACCGGAGCCCGTAGAACTTTTGATTTTGTAATTCAAGAGTTCCCCGATGATGATAGTAAATACGAAGCAATGCTTTGGCTTGCCAAAACAAATATTCGCAATCAGCAATTTGAAAAAGCAGAGAATATTTTATTGGAATTTTCCGGGTTAACAGAGACAGAAACGATCCCATATCGCTACCTACAATATTTCCCCCTGGTATTTGCTGAATACTATTATTACCAAAAGGAATATGGGCGATATGCCGAACATCTTCAAAAAGCAATAGAACTAAGTTCCAGTAAACAGTTAACAACAAGGTATAAATTCATACTTGGACAGGTATTTCTTTCACAAAAGAAATTCAAGCAGGCTTCAGCCTTATTCACTGAAGTAATCAGAAGAAATCCCGATTATAAATATGTATTTCATTCAAAATTGAATCTGGCAAAATCTTATGATGAAGAAAATGGTAATTCAGATGAAATAAACAATTTATTGAATGAAATGCTGAGTGAAACGAAAAATGCAGAATATAAAGATCAAATATATTTTGCATTGGCAGAAATAGCACTAAAAAAAGAAAATCATGAATCGGCTGTTGCTAATTTAAGATCATCTGTAAAGTTCAGTAAAACGAATAATTATCAAAGGGCAACTTCATCCAGGTTATTAGCAGATATTTATTTTAAAAGGGCTAAGTATAAGGAAGCCGGTCTATATTACGATACTTGCCTTAAAGCATTGCCTTCCAATTATCCAAATGAAAAAGAGTTAAGATCCGGACTGGAGTCCTATAAATCCATTTCTGATAAATATTATACTATAGCGGTGCAGGATTCTCTTCAAAAGATAGCCCGGATGGATCAGTCAAGCAGAGAACAGCTAATTAGCAAACTCATTTCTGAATATCAGTTAAAAGAGAAAGAAAGGAGGGAACAGGAGAACCAGCGTGTTTTTAACCTGAGTGTTTCAGCTCCTGATGTTAATTTCTCTAACAATAAGCAGGGAGGAAACTGGTATTTTTATAACCCATCCACATTGAGTTACGGATATTCACAATTTGTATCAAAATGGGGAAGAAGAAAACTAGAAGATAACTGGCGTCTGAGCAGAAAACAATATATGACCGAAGAAGCAATTAACTCTTCCGTACAGACAGACACAAAGACAAATCAAATAAAAACGGCAAACAATCAGAAAGTATCAAGTCCCAATCATAAGGAATTTTACCTGAAAAACATTCCATTGACTTCCGAGAAATTAAAGCAATCAGATAATCTAATCATCGAATCTCTTTATTCAACTGCAATCATTTACAAAGAGAATCTTGGAGAAACAGACCTTGCTTATCAGGATTTTAAAACATTACAAAGTCGTTACCCACAAAACAACTATACACTTCAGGCTTATTATAATTTATATAAGTTATGTATTGATTTAAATAAGATCAGTGAAGCATCAATGTATAAAAATAAAATTTTACAGGAATACCCTTCATCCAAATATGCAAAAATAGTAGCCGACCCTAATTACTTTGCTAAAATGAATTTACAAAAAGGCGAAGCTTCAACATTTTATGAAGAGGTTTACAGTGCTTTTAAAAATGAACAGTATTTTCTGGTTTCTGAATTATGTACGGAAGCTCTGGCCAGATATAATGATACTATACTCACGCCTAAATTTGATTATTTGAAAACCATTTCAGACGGACGTATCGGGAGTATTGAAGCATTAAAGAAAAACCTGAAAAGGATTATTGAGAAGTACCATAATAGTGAAGTTGTCCCATTAGCACAGGAAGTATTGACAAATCTGGATCAAAGCTCTACTAACAAAAAGGAAGCTCAAACAAGCAGGGAAAAATCCGATGCTCCGTTAAAAACAATTTATAGCTATTCGCCTGAGACTTTTCACAATTATATTTTGATAGTTAAAACAGGAAGTGTAAATTTGGATGCACTTAAGATCAGAATATCTGACTTTAACAGAAAAAGTTCAAAAACTCAACGTTTTGCAATTTCAAGTTTTGAACTGAACAAGGAATATCAATTAGTAACAGTTTCGCGGTTTAATAATAGTCGGTCGGCTATGCGGTATTTGAAATCTTTAGAAGAAGACAGATACGTTCTTTCTTTATTTATATCTGAGGATGAATATCAGCATTTCATCATATCAAACAAAAACTATTTACTTTTTTATAAAGACAAAGGCATTGAAAAATATATAACATTTTATAAACGATTTTATTATTAGAGGAAAAAACATGGCAAAGAATTTAGAAACTGCTGCTCCTTCAAGAAATATTTTAGGTTGTGGCACCAAATTAACCGGAGACATTGAATCCAGTGGAGATTTTAGAATTGATGGAACCTTAGTCGGAAATATTAAAACAGATGGGAAAGTTGTGGTCGGAACCACAGGAAAAGTAGAAGGAACGATCAGTTGCAAAAATGCAGATATTGAAGGATCTGCAAAAGCACAATTAAATGTAACAGGTTTATTAACGCTTAAGGCAAAGTCAAAACTGGAAGGTGATGTAACCACTGATAAATTAGCAATTGAGCCGGGAGCTCAGTTCTCAGGAAGTTGTAAAATGGGAGATTCAGTAGCATCTGAAAAACCTCCCCTGACTCATGGAAAATTACAAGCCTAAACAAAAAGATCAACTCAAAGCATACGCAAAATATACAAGCATTGCCTTTCAAATGCTTGTGATTATTTTGTTGGGTGTATTTGGAGGAATAAAACTAGATGAATTTTTAGCCATAGAATTTCCCATATTTACGATTTTATTTTCAATTCTTTCCGTAATTTTGGCCATCTATTACGTCACTAAAGATCTATTAAAGAAAAATCAGAAATAATGAAATCCCAATACATTCAATTTCTTAAAAGACTACTTGTCTTTTCTCTGATCATCGGAGCTGTTTCATATGGGTTAAATTTTCTTCTTCCTGAAGAATACGTAAGCCCGGCCATGTTATACATCCTTTTATTTTTTGTATCTGTCAGCCTGCTTTCACACTATATGGCTTTAAAGTCGATGGCAAAAAAAATGAGTCATTTTGCAAACTTTTTCATGATTTCAATCTTCATAAAATTGGTTCTTTATGCAGTGATTATTGTAATCTATGTGCAAATGTATAAGTCTGATCTGATACCTTTTGCTATTACTTTCTTCATCTACTATGTATGCTTTACAATTTTTGAACTGGCATCCTTATTAAAACTTCAGAAAGAAAAATAAGAGACTGAATACCCGATGAAATTCCGACATCTGTTTATCCTATCCTCACCGGTCCGACTTAAGAATTTTCACCATTGGAATGATTGGATATTATATGCAAATTATAAAGAACATTCATTCAGGGCTGCTTATATTCATAACGAACGACAGTTGAAAAGTGCAGGCTCTTTTGTTTATGCTCCTTCCTTCGTATATAACAATGTAAAATCAAATTACAGTCTGATACCTGATCAATATCAAAACGACTATAGTGTAAAAATTAATGAACAGGTTAAAGCAGGGAAATTTTTCACTTTTGGTTTATCGGCAGGGTATTCATATACATATGTATTCAGAAAATATTATTATTTGGAACCCGCTTTAATACTCCAAAAATAAAAAAATAAATAGGCCGGATTTATCCTAATTTGTTCTGATTTTTTCAATATTAAAAACGTATATTTACTTTTTATATTAAAGTATATGATTTATATAACGCGAAGAGAACGTTTTAACGCAGCACATCGATTATTTCTTCCTGAATATACAGACGAAAAAAACATGGAAGTTTTTGGCAAATGTTCAAATCCTAATTGGCACGGCCATAATTACCATTTGTTTGTTACCGTTAAAGGAAATATCAATCCTAAAACAGGATTTGTTGTTAACCTAAAGGATCTAAGTAATATTATTAAGCAATATGTAATTGAGATTGTAGACCATAAAAACATTAATCTGGATGTCCCTTTTATGGCAGGTAAGCTGGCCTCTACCGAAAACCTTGCCATTGGAATTTGGGAACAATTAGAAAAACCAGTCAAAGGTTTAGGAGCTGAACTTCATAAAATAAAGCTCTTTGAATCAGAAAATAATTTTGTCGAATATTTGGGTACCAATGCTTAATTTTGCATCTCAATTTAAATAAAGAAAAATGTTAGGATACGAAAAAATAGAAAATCATAATCCGGAAGCCCTGGAAAAAATGAAACATCATTATTATGAGATTTTAAAACTAATTGGAGAAAACTCTGACCGGGAGGGGCTACTGGAAACACCCTTAAGAGTTGCAAAAGCAATGCAATTCTTAACCCAGGGATATGATCATGACCCGGTAGAGATTTTAAAATCTGCTAAGTTCGAGGAAGATTATAGAGAGATGGTGATCGTGAAAGACATAGAAATCTATTCCATGTGTGAACATCATATGATTCCTTTTATCGGTAAAGCTCACGTAGCTTATATCCCGGATGGTTATATTACCGGCCTTAGTAAAATTGCAAGGGTTGTTGAAGCTTATGCTCGTCGCTTACAAGTACAGGAAAGATTAACCACTCAAATCAAAGAAGCTATTGACTCAACTCTTAATCCACTTGGCGTGGCAGTCGTTATCGAGGCACGGCATTTGTGTATGGCTATGAGAGGAGTTCAGAAACAAAATTCTGTCACAACGACATCCGATTTCACAGGAGCATTTAAGAAGGATAAAACCCGTGCAGAATTTATTCACCTAATTGGTTCTAAACTTCATTAAGTTGAAGAATTTTAAATTTTATTATTCGTATGATTACAAAACACAAGAATTTTTACCAAACAGATACACAGACGATTGAACAGAGTTCAGTAGTACGTACATTCATGACCAGTGTATTCAGCTGGATGTTTTTAGCATTAGCAGTTACGGCAGTTACAGCTTATTTTTTTGCTGCAAATCCAAACTTATATAATCTATTAAGAAACCCTGAAACAGGGGGACTAAGTATTCTAGGCTGGATTGTCACTTTGGCACCTTTAGGATTTGTATTGTTGATTTATGGCGGCATACACCGTTTTTCATTTGGAACATTATCAATATTATTAATGGTATTTTCCATTTTAATGGGTATGAGTTTAAGCTTTATTCTTCTGGTTTATACCTCAGCATCCATATTCTTAACATTTGCTGTTACAGCCGGTACTTTTGGAGTAATGGCATTTATGGGTTATACTACTAAAACAGACTTAAGCAAATTCGGTTCTATTTTGATGATGGGCCTGGTTGGAATTATTATTGCCAGTCTGGTAAACATTTTCATGAAAAGTTCATCATTGGATTATATCATCAGTTTTATCGGAGTACTTGTTTTTACAGGATTAACAGCCTATGATGTTCAAAAACTAAAACGCATTGCAATGGGTCAGCAATACGGTCAATTTCCTATGGGAAAGCTGGTTATATTAGGAGCTTTAAATTTATACCTTGACTTTATAAATTTATTCCTATTTTTGCTGCGCTTTTTAGGAGATAGGAAATAGAACTTTAAAGCATTTAATATTAAATAAAAATTTAACACGAACGCTATGAAAGCATATGTGTTTCCCGGTCAGGGAGCTCAATTTGTTGGTATGGGGAAAGATCTTTATAATAACTCTCCTCTTGCAAAAGAAATGTTTGAAAAAGCCAACAGCATTTTAAAATTCCGTATTACAGATATAATGTTCGAAGGAACAGATGAAGAACTAAAACAAACCAAAGTTACTCAACCTGCGATTTTTCTTCATTCAGTAATTCTAGCTAAAACCTTAGGTGAAGATTTCAAACCTGATATGGTTGCCGGGCACTCATTAGGAGAATTTTCAGCCTTAGTTGCCAATGGGACTTTAGCTTTCGAAGATGGTTTAAAATTAGTTTATGCAAGAGCGATGGCTATGCAAAAAGCTTGTGAAATTAAACCTTCTACTATGGCTGCTATTATTGGCCTTGAAGATTCTGTAGTGGAAGAAATCTTAAGCCAGATTACGGAAGAGGTTGTTGTAGCAGCGAATTATAACTGTCCCGGACAATTAGTAATTTCCGGTAGTGTTGAAGGAATTAATCAGGCTTGCGAAAAACTTAAAGAAGCCGGAGCAAAAAGAGCTCTTCCTCTTAAAGTTGGGGGTGCATTCCACTCACCACTTATGGAACCGGCAAGATTGGAATTGGCTGAAGCCATTAATAATACCAAATTCAATAAAGGGATTTGTCCGATTTACCAAAATGTAACCGGACAATCAGTTACTGATCCTGAAATTATTAAAACGAATTTGATCTCTCAGCTTACTTCACCTGTAAGATGGACTCAAATTATGCAAAATGTACTTGCCGACGGAGCTAAGAAAATTATTGAAGTAGGCCCGGGCAATGTATTACAAGGATTATTCAAAAAAATGGATAGAAAACTGGAAACAGTTAGTGCATAAATTCAAAAATCCCGACAACATCGGGATTTTTTTATACTTCATTTTTTTAATCTTACTTTTACAGTTCAATTTTAAAAGATGAATCATTTTCGTTTGTTTTTCAGGTTTATCAGACATTTTTTTGCGGCGCGCACAAAATATAGAGTCCACTCTCCTTTTGTTTATAATTTGCTTACCAGGATCATTAGAACAAAAGTGCCTAAAGATGTCTTGCATGAGGTGAATAAACTTCGGAAAGATTTATTAAATGACAAGCGGATCATTGAAATTTCTGACTATGGAGCAGGTTCGCTCTCGAATCAATCCAACATAAGAAGCGTTAAAGAAATTGCTGCGAATGCATTATCAACAGATAAATTTCTGAAACTTTATTATAACCTCATCAAAACCTATAAACCAAATACAATTATTGAGTTAGGAACATCTTTAGGTTTATCCTCAACGATGATGGCCATGGCCAGACCGGAAAGCAAAGTCTATACCCTGGAAGGGTGCCCGAATATTTCTTCCATTGCACAGGAAAATTTCGAGAAACTTCAGATTAAAAATATTGAAATCAAAAATGGAGAGTTCGGTAAAAGTATACCTGAACTGTTAAAAATTATTAAAAAAGCCGACCTGGTTTTCTTTGATGGAAATCATCGAAAACAACCAACTATTGACTATTTTAATCAATTTCTTCCATATAAGACCAATGAAAGCATTTTCATCTTTGATGACATACACTGGTCAAAAGAGATGGAAGAAGCCTGGGAACAGATTAAAATACATCCTGAGGTTAAAGTTTCTATCGACCTTTTCTTTTTAGGAATTATCTTTTTCAGAAAAGAATTAAGCCGGGAACATTTTATTTACAGGTTTTAATTACATTTGTGTGAATCTATCATATTTAATCACACAGTTATGTCAGAAGAAGTAATTAAAATTAGTAATATTCGTCGCTATTTTGAAGTTGGAACCGTAACAGTAAAAGCTCTCCGTTCAATTAGCTTAAGCATTAAAAAAAATGAATTTGTAGCCTTAATGGGACCTTCGGGATCCGGAAAATCGACTTTAATGAATTTATTGGGATGTTTGGATACTCCTACCGAAGGACAATACATTTTAAACGGACAGGATGTAAGCCAGATGAATGATAACGAACTTGCAGAAATCCGCAACAAAGAAATTGGATTTATCTTTCAAACATTTAATTTATTGCCTCGTTCAACCGCAGTTGAAAATGTGATGCTTCCATTAATATACGCTGGTTATGACAAACAAACCCGTATAAAAAAGGCCGAAGATGTATTAACAGATGTTGGATTGGAAGATCGTATGAAGCACCGTCCAAATGAACTATCGGGAGGACAAAGGCAAAGAGTTGCTGTAGCACGTGCCTTAATTAATAAGCCCTCCATTATTTTAGCTGATGAGCCCACAGGAAACCTGGACTCAAAAACGTCAATTGAAATTATGGGTTTGCTGGAAGAAATTCATCAGGCAGGGAATACTATTATTGTAGTTACTCATGAAGAGGATATTGCTCGACATGCTCATCGTATTATACGATTAATTGATGGCAAAATTGCTTCTGATGAAATCAATAAAAATGTGGTAACAGTTAAAGATTATGCTAAATAGCATTTATTATGAGTAAAGAGTGGAAAATATACACAAAGACTGGCGATAAAGGAGAAACCTCATTGATCGGAGGAACAAGAGTTCCTAAATATCACAATCGGATTGAAGCTTATGGCACAGTAGATGAACTAAATTCATATATAGGACTGATCAGGGACATGAGTATTGATGATTATTCGAAAGCCATTTTGGTTCAAATTCAAAATTGCTTATTTACACTTGAATCGTCTTTAGCAACTGACCCTGAAGGTAAAATTAACCGAGAGCTTCCTAAAGTTAAGCCTGCAGATATTGAAGTCTTGGAAAAAGAAATTGATCGTATGAACGAAAGCCTGCCGGCAATTACTTCTTTTGTATTACCAGGAGGAGATATCATTTCATCGCATTGCCATATCGCAAGAACAATTTGCCGCAGAGCTGAAAGAATCAGCATTAAACTTTCCACTCAATATCCAATTGATGAAAATGATATTAAATATTTAAACAGGTTATCAGATTATTTATTTGTTTTAGCAAGAAAATTTGTGCATGAAAGAAGTGGGAATGAAATTCCATGGAAGGCAGACATATAAAACATTAGCATAAAAAGTGAAGCATATTTTTCTGTAATCAAATATTTTTCGTTTTTGTGTTGACTTGTATTAAAAAAAAATTATTTTTGCAAAAATTGTAAACCTTAATACTCTTTATTATGTATTGGACATTAGAATTAGCGTCAAAACTGGAAGATGCACCTTGGCCTGCAACCAAAGAAGAACTGATCGATTACAGCATAAGATCTGGTGCGCCTATGGAGGTTATTGAAAACCTTAAAGAGATTGAGGATGAAGGCGAGATTTATGAAAGTATTGAGGATATCTGGCCTGATTATCCAACCAGAGAAGATTTTTTCTTTCACGAAGACGAATATTAAAAGGAATTATGAGAAGAAAGAAAAATTCACATTTCCGTATTTACGATGCTCTTCAAAGCGGGAATGATTTTCAAAATTATGATTTTTGGAATGTTCTATAATTAAAAATCCATCTACTTTTAGCATTTCAGTATTCAAAACTAAATCAGGAATTTCTTCAAGCCTTTCCAAATCATAAGGTGGATCTGCAAAAATCAAATTAAATTTTCCTTTTGCTGCATCTAAATATTTAAACACATCTGCTTTTAAAACCTGAATGTTTTTAAAATCAAATTGCTGTGCCGTTTTCCGAATAAAATCTATGCACCTGAAGTTAACATCCACCGATTGAATCTTCATTACTCCTCTCGAGGCAAATTCCAGGGTAATATTGCCTGTGCCTGCAAAAAGGTCCAATACTTCAATTTCTGCAAAATCAACTTTATTGTTCAATACATTAAATAAGCCTTCCTTTGCAAAATCGGTTGTAGGCCTGACCGGCAAATTCTTCGGAGGATTTATTCTTCTTCCTTTATAAATGCCACTTATAATTCGCACAATCCAACATTTAATAAATTATAATAGAGATGGGCCGGAAGCTCATCCATGGCATAACTATAATTGTAAAAATCATTGCGCTCCATAAAATTCAGCTTACGGATGTATTTATAGAGCAATTCATAAATTTCCGTATTCTTATCTATATTTCCGAGTAAATAAGTTTCAATCGTTTCCGGGTTTAATTGTAATTCTTCAATTACATTTAAAAGAAAATAAGCAAAGTCTTCTTTGGTATTATATTTAAACGAATTACAAAACTCCAGCTTCGATTCTTTTAAATATATGATATCGAGATACTCTTCTCTCACATTTACAAACAGTCTTTTTTCGATATCCAAATTTTTGTGTTTTATCAATAAACTTTCAATAAAGGAGCTCTGTGCGTGATGCATTTTATAATTTACAAAACGTGATTTTATAAGTTCTCTTAAAGGCGTGGCAATAGCATAAACCAGATATGCCTGCAGGTTTGGGAGTTTGTCAAAGCAAAATTCTTCGTTATATTTTAAATTATGATTAAAACCATAAAAAGAAGCAAGGGCATTTTCATCAAACAAGGGCATAGGAACCAAACTATAGTAAGGCCCCTCAAAAAGGGCCGTTACTTTATTAAATCTTCGTTTGATGATATCAAGCTGATCGAATAATGAGGACAACAAATGGGAAAGGTCTTCATAATCCACTATTTCATTAATGAGATACGATTCAAAGCCTATATGTTTATTCCGGTCTTCATCTAATATAGAAAAACAAAATCCACCCAGGGAAACCTGGATGGATAGTGCATAATTTTTATTAAAATCAGAATAATTATCTGTTTTTACAAGTGCCTTGTCGACATAACTTTTCAGCTTTATTACATTTGACAACAACATGGAAAACTAAATTAGAATTCCCAGTTACCATCTATAGAAGCTTCAAGCATCGATCCTACTTTTAATCCTTCAAATTTTTCAAGTTCACTTAGCTTCTTCAATAAGTTTCTGATTAATTGCTCATCCATATCTTTAAGGATATCTTTATACATCGCAGAAACTTCAAACACGTTTACCTGAGTTTTACTAATCTCGATTTTACCGGCATCTAACTTAAATTCAACACCACCTGAGAATGGGACGTAGCGAATATTGTTAGGGTTAAAATCAGGGCGGCTTTTGAATAATGTATCTATTACACCAATGTATCCGATCGTGTCGTTAATGGTTTTTGTAAATGTAGTATCCGTTGGGTCCGGAATAATATTTACAATTGGAATCTGGCCAGTATTAATAAAGTCAATCAATGTATCAAAGTTTTTAGCATATTCACTGTGAATGCTCTTAAAGGCAATTTGTACATCTCTGATTTCTTTGAGCTGGTTGATTACGATTCTTTCTCTTCTTTCTCTTTCATTTTCGAATTTTACAGGCGACATAATGCTATTGACGACAAAATAGCCTAGTACAATGATAACGATCGATAGTAAAACTTTAATTATGTTTTGTTTCATTTTATTTGGGTTTTTTAGTCTTTGCAAATTTATAATTTTTTTTAAATAAACAATTTTTTTCTGGCTTTTTAAACAATTAATATTTCTGGGTTAATGCAAGCATTTTAAGGCTTTTGCAGATTTTGATCATTTGGGTTTACGATTTTACTTACAATTCTAAGATATTTCACCAAAAAGCCTGTTTTTTAACGATGATATTTCATGGGTTTGCGTTTCAGGCTTTTTAATTTGTAAGTATACTCTTTTCCATCCATTTCATACATAATACAATTGGGTTTATCCATTATTTTATTATAGTGGCTCAATTTTGAATCGGCATGGACAAGAGTTCCCGTTAAGATTAACTTCCCGTTCTTTTTTCGGATGGCAGGTTTTATTTTATGTTTCCGGAATACAATGTATTTGATATTAATTTTCGGATTCAAATGCAATAATATGATTTCCACATTCGTTCCTTTTTCCTGGGCAGTTGTTTGCCAGGATTGGTAAGTGGCTTTTTCAACCTTAATAACATTTACGGGATGCAATTTGTATGTTGATAAACAGCTATATCCGAATAGGACTACAAAAAATGTCAGGAATATGAATATGATACGTCTCATTATGTATTATGGATGGTGTTTAATCGAAATCATTCAAAAACCAGACCAAAGAAATCTTTAATGTATTGTTAAAGATTAGTGATAATTTATAAATTTGCTAAGAATCAATTTAAATTAACTACATATGAGAAAATTTAATGTTTATGCCGTAATCTTGTCCTTAGTAGTGGGGTTTATGTTTATTAGTTGTTCGAAGGATGAAGTTGTCACACCACCAGCTCCTCCAGAATTAGATGAAATAGATGAGTTTATATGGACAGGCTTGCATAATTATTACTTATGGTATAGCAATGTTCCAAATCTTGCAACTTCAAAAACTGAGAAAGAGTTGATTGATCTTGCAAAGCCGTATTCAAATCACGAAGACTTTTTTGAAAGTTTACTTTATGAAAGAGGAACCGTGGATAAATGGTCATGGATTGTTGATGATTATGAAGAACTTGAAAATTATTTTAGCGGGATTTCAACATCAATGGGATGGGACTTAAGACTAATTAGATGGGGACATCCCAATTATACAAATGTAACAGCTGTTGTTAATTATGTTGTACCAGGCTCTCCTGCTGATCTTGAAGAAATAAAAAGAGGCGATGTAATCTACTCTATAAATGGACAGGTTCCTACAATGTCTACCTATTCTAATTTATTTTTCAATACAGAAAGTATGACAATTGTGCTGGGATCTTTTGCAGGGACAGAAGTTAATCCATTATCAGGGTCCAAATCCCTAACTGCTGTCGAGATTAATGAAAACCCGATCCACCTTACTAAAATATTTGAAAATGTAGCAGGTAAAAGAGTTGGATATTTGGTTTATAATAGTTTTACCTATGATTATAATGAAGATCTTAGAGATGTATTTCACACAACTTTTCCAGGAATTGATGAGCTTATTATTGATTTAAGATATAATGGAGGTGGTTCGATAAGTTCCGCTATTTACTTGGCTAGTATGATTTATACTACTAACACTAACACAATTTTAATTAAATCTCAATATAATGATAAGTATGAAGCATTCTTAAAAGGAAAATATGGTTCTTCAGTAGTCTATGATTACTTTGCTAATAGTATGACATTTCGTGATGATGAAAATAAAGACCCATTACCTCTTAATAGCTTGAATCTTTCAAAAGTATATTTCCTGACATCATCCGGAAGTGCTTCAGCAAGTGAAATGATAGTCAATGGACTTAAACCTTATATTGATGTTATAATGGTAGGTGATACGACCCGTGGTAAATATTACGGTTCTTCTACAATTTATGATTACATAGATAATCAAGGCACAAAGAACCCAAATCATAAATGGGCCATGCAACCTTTAATTATGCAGTTTGAAAATGCAAATGGAGAAACCTATCCAGGTGGTTTGAAGCCCGCAATAGATCTCATTTATGAAGAGGGATTCAGAAATCTATTTCCATTAGGTGATGAAAACGAGCCTCAACTTAAAATGGCTTTAGACCATATCAGGGGCATACCTATGCAGGCAATGCTTAAATCTGATGTCTTCAACAAATTAAAAGTAATTGGTGATTCCAAAGATTATAAACCGCTTGGGAAAGAAATGTATAAAAGAGATTATTTAAGATTTAAATAATTGAAAGTTTGCCTCAGATTTGAAAAAGAAAGGTATATAAAATTTATAAATAAACTAAAAAGTCTCTTAGCTTTCAGCTAAGGGACTTTTTTATTTCACTTATTTTCGAATATTAGCTTTTAGCCGGTCTTTAAATTGCTCAATATCTATTGAATAGTTATTGATATTACTTTTTCTCAAAAGATTTTTTTCCAGAAAAACACTTTGTGTTTCAAAACACTTACAAACTTCACACATCATTTTATGAATGCTTAATTGCATTTCTTCCCTCATACTCAATTTTATTACAGCTTTCTTTTCTATAAGTTCTGTAGCTTTCAAACAAGATAAAAAGAGTATATGCATCAATTTTTTCATAATTCTTTATTTTACCAGATTCTACTAAATTTTAATTTAAGAATCTATCTCTTATACCATTCTCCCTTTGGGGGAGATCCCGATTTATCGGGAGAGGGGGTTCTCAAACCAACTAATCTCTATACAATCTCTCAATTGTAACTTAGCCCTGTGAATGATCTGCCAGAAATTAGTCGGGCTTAAATTCAATACCTGACAAATTTCTTTTCCATTTTTTTCCATCAAATATTTTAAACGTATGCTATCCTCCCACTTATCCGGCAAATTTTCAATACATTTTTCCAAAACACTCTGAAATTCCGTATCATCCAGTAAATGATTATCTGTTTCCCAATTTTGAGGCCTTTTATCTTTTAGCCAGGTTCCATGTTCATCAAAATAATTTGAAACTACCTGATCGTGAATATCAACAGCTCTTTTAATTTTTTTACGATAATGATCTATGATTTTATTATTCAGGATTGAAAACAACCATGTTTTGGGGGAGCTCTTCTGTTTAAAAGAATCTATTTTTACCAATGCAGCAACAAAAGTATCCTGAATCAAATCTTTGGCTACTTCAATATTGGAAGTTTTGTGAAGGGCCCATGACAACATTTCATCCGTATAATCGTCAACCCACTGCGATATATTATGAGTCATTGAATAATCTTTTTAAATGATCTTTTTAAAGTTAAGCATTTATTATAAAAGATGGCACACAGATAACACAGATTTAACATATACCAATAGTTAGGTTTCATACTTGTACCAATTTTACATTTTACTGAATAATTGATTATATTTGTATTATGATACGATTTAATGAATATATAGAAATAAATCCTGAAAAAAGATTTGGAAAACCTGTAATAAAAGGGACAAGAATATCTGTTTATGATATATTGTCATGGTTGTCTAATGGAATGACAAGAAAGGAAATCATTCAAGATTATCCAGAATTGACAGAAAACCAAATTAATGCATGTTTG
The DNA here is from genome assembly GCA_028280405.1 of Bacteroidales bacterium. Taxonomy (GTDB): domain Bacteria; phylum Bacteroidota; class Bacteroidia; order Bacteroidales. The sequence continues at coordinate 11,486 of JANQLW010000061.1, read as the reverse complement.
TCATTTGCTGCTAGAAAGGAACAAAGACATTTATATGCATCATGAGATTACTCTTTGACCAGAATTTATCATTTAGACTCATAAAACAACTTAAAGACGTTTTCCCAGAATCCAAACAAGTAAAAGAACTTGGGCTTGAGAATTCAGCTGATATAGAAATATTCGAATATGCGAAAGAGAATGGTTATACTATTGTAACTTTTGATTCTGATTTTTGTGATTTAAATATTATTAAAGGATTCCCCCCTAAGATAATTTGGGTCAGAACTGGAAATATGACTACAAAAAATCTAGAAAAGCTTTTCCGAAATAGATATGATTTAATCAAACTATTTTTAGATGAGGATTATGGATGTCTTGAAATATCAGATTAATATGTACAAAGCCTAACAAAAGCTAAATATCATGGCTTTTGCAAACAATAATTTTAACCAAGTACAAATTCAAAAACTAACTCATCGGTAGACTGAAAAACGCGGCACCTAAAAAGCCACACTATTTAGCCAAAACGTTATATATTGATCAATTGTTTATGATTTAAAAATGAATACGGGGCTAAAGCCCCTGTTTTTCATGGGGTCTTTATTTTTCCCCCGGCTAAAGCCGGGGGCTATTTTTTGTAAGCATAGGCTTTTCCGTTTACCCGTATAGCCCCGGGCTTTAGCCCCAGATTGAGTATACATAATAAAAAAGGCAAATGCTTGTCTCTATATTATGGTTTAAAATAATTCGTCGTATTTAGTCCAAAAAAAGTCACCCAGTTTCCAGGCTTCTTCCACAACTTTATTTCCATTGTCAATGGCATACTTTGTTAAGTATTCTGCAAGTTTCTTTTTATCTTTTTTATAAAGTTCAAGAGCTTTCTTTTCAAATGCAGCCTGATGATCGAATAATTCTTTTTGCATCGGGTTCCATTTGGCATCCACATCATGGCGCATATCTCCCCAGCGTTGACTTGCTAATGTCCCCATACGGTTAAAAGCCCACCAGGCCGATTTCATCGTAAAACCATTCGGACGTCCGGGGACTTTATAAGATTCAGCCAAATCAGTAGCACCACAATAAATGGGAATATAGATTGAAGTCAACACATTGTCCTGTGCTAACCAGACTAAGCCGCCAATTTCATCAGGAAGCCAGTCACGACACTGGATGATCGTAGCATACATTGTATACCAACGGGCAATTGTACGTTCGCCACGCCAACCCCAGCCACCGTTTATTTTGAAAAGCTTGTTTTCATCATAGGGCATATTCGGATTCGCTAAAGGAGAAACGATTGTTTTTCCATCTTCATCAGTCACGGTTATATCCTTAGTCATATCAAAAGGTGTTCCTTCATAATAATCTTTAAAAACTGTGACTAATTTTTCAAGTGTTACCTTTTCATCCGGCTTCACAGAAAACGGATAATTCTCCGCATTAGGATCCAGCTTTAAACTTGGTGCCAACAAATCAAATATTCTCCATTCTCTTCTTCTGGCAGCAAAGGATGTTCTGCTTTTCGGAGCATAGGCATAACAAAAGCGGAAAGTTTCTTTTTGGGGATCATACCATCCGTTTTCAATGGCTACATCATAAATATTCTCGGAAGCCATAAAATAATCAGGATCCTCCAAATTAATTTCTTTAATTGTACTTGCATTTGCATTTACCGATACATGATCGTCCGGCACACGTTGAGCTACCCAAACAGCACCTACTTTCCCTTTACCGGGGCCAACGATTTCCAGATGCCACACCTCTTTTGGATCAGCAATAGTTAAACATTCACCGGCATCATTCCATCCGTATTTTTTCAATAATTCACCTGCCATTTTAATGGCTCCACGAGCAGTCGTACAACGCTCAAGCATTAAGCGGCAGAGGCGTTGGCAATCAATTAAGCCGGAATCCGATTGTAATTCTTCCCGTCCACCAAAAGTAGATTCGCCCATAGATAACTGCTTGGTATTAATACATGGATAGGCAGTATTTAAAAATCCATAAGTTTTTCTTACCTGCGGAATCGTTCCTATTGGCTTATGTTGATAAGTCGGCATTGCCAGACTATCATAAGCTACTCTCTTATACATTTGAGCTACGGCTCCTTTTTTATATTTTCTGGCGGGTTGAAAATCCATCCAGGAACGTGTTCGGTGACTATCATCCGTATGCGAAGTAATGACCGACCCATCATAACTGGCTTTCTTTCCAACAGTAATGGAAGTACATCCTTCCGGATAACCTCCTTCCCAATCACTCTTATCAACCTGTGAAAATACATTTAAAGGAAATAAGAGCGCAAATCCTGCAATTGCAAATAATAATTTTCTCATCATTCAATAAATTTTATCAGTTAAAATACTTTCATCCATTCAAATAATTGATAATGCTCATTCGTCATCCCAATAGCCTTATAAACCTTTTGAGCATTATTATTGGTTTTATCAACATATAGTCTGATTCCACGAACATTGTCATCATTCTGAAATTTTATTTTTACGTAATCATATAGTTTTCGAAATATTTTCATCCTTCTGTACTCAGGCAGCACAAATACTGACTGAAGCCAGATAACCGTCCCGTTTCGCCAATCACTCCACTCATATGTTGTAAGCATAGAGCCTACCACCTTACCATTTACTTCAGCAATATAATAATGGCCTTTACTTTCATCATTAAAAACAGCTTTTACCCCTTTTTCAAGGATTGTTTTATCAAGTTGTAAATCTTCCGTTTCCATTGCCATTCTTAACTGAAAATCAACAATAGTATCCGCATCACTTATATGAGCTTCTCTTATCATATATTCAAATTAAAAAAATGAACATAAAAGTAAAACTAATTCCTTAAGCGTGAAAGCATTTTAATTATTCTGTGTATTTTTGTCAATTATTTTTAATGCCTAAAAGATGAGTGAGCAGATTAAACATGAATGTGGGATTGCCCTGGTCAGATTACGTAAACCTTTAGAATACTATGTTGCTAAATATGGAACTGCATTTTACGGTTTGAACAAATTGCACTTGTTAATGCAAAAGCAACACAATCGCGGGCAGGATGGAGCAGGAATTGCAAATATCAAATTTGATCTGGAGCCGGGAAACAAATACATTAACCGCTTGCGTTCAAACACTTCTACTTCAATAAAGGATATTTTTAACCAGATATATGAAAAGCTTGAAAAGGTTAAGCAAGATAATCCTGCCAGATTGAATGATATTGACTGGCTCAAGCATAATATTGATTTTATCGGGGAATTATATATAGGTCATTTACGTTATGGAACTTATGGAGGAAATACAATTTCATCTTTCCATCCGTTTGTTAGAAAAAATAACTGGAAAACCAGAAATTTGGCTGTTGCCGGAAATTTCAACTTAACCAATATGAGTGAGCTTTTTGATAAGCTTGTTGAATATGGACAATATCCTGTTGAAACTTCAGATACGATAACCATCCTTGAAAAAATCGGACATTTTTTGGATGAAGAAAACAATGAACTTTATCAGGAATACAAAGCTCAGGGACATAATAAACAAAAAATCAGCGACCTGATAGCAGAAAACCTGGATGTAAGAAAAGTACTGGTTAATGCTTCCAAGTATTGGGATGGAGGATATGTAATGACCGGTATGATCGGGCATGGCGATTCGTTTGTATTGAGAGATCCGTCAGGGATCCGGCCGGCTTTTTACTATGAGGATGAGGAAGTTGTAATTGCAGCATCCGAAAGGCCCGTAATCCAAACTGCTTTTAATCTAACGGCAGATCAGGTTAAAGAAGTTCAACCGGGGCATGCTTTAATTGTTAAACGTAATGGTGTATGTGATCATGTTTTGGTCAATCAACCATATGAAAGAAAAGCCTGTTCTTTTGAGCGTATTTATTTTTCAAGAGGAACTGATTTGGATATTTATAACGAACGTAAAAAACTGGGAAGTTATTTGGTTCCAAATATATTGAAGGGCATAAACCACGATTTGGGAAATACAGTATTCTCATATATTCCAAATACAGCCTCTGTTGCTTTCAGAGGGTTAATGGAGGAACTGGAAAAATTTACGAATACCGTTAAAAAAGATAAAATCATTGAGTTGGGAGATAAAATTACTCCTGAAAAACTGGATGAAATTCTGGCATTAAAACCGCGTATTGAAAAAGTAGCAGTAAAAGATTTGAAACTCAGGACTTTTATCACCGAGGATACCCAGCGTGATGATTTGGTTGCTCACGTTTATGATATTACTTATGGTACTGTTCGCCCGGGCATCGACAACCTGGTTGTTTTAGATGATTCGATTGTAAGAGGAACAACATTAAAACAAAGTATTATCAGAATTCTGGACCGTTTAAAACCAAAGAAAATTTTGGTTGCTTCTTCAGCCCCCCAAATCCGGTACCCTGATTGTTATGGCATTGATATGGCCAAGCTAAACGATTTTATTGCCTTTAAAGCAACCATCGAACTATTGAACGACACGAATCAAACCCATATTATTAACGAGGTTTATCAAAAATGTAAATCTCAGGAAAACCTTCCTAAGGAAGAGGTAGTAAACTATGTAAAAGAAATTTATGCTCCTTTCAGAGCAGAGCAAATTTCACAAAAAATTTCCGAATTATTAACGCATAAAGAAGTTGATACCGAAGTAGAAATTGTTTATCAAACGATTGAAGATTTACACGCATCCTGTCCAAATAATAATGGAGACTGGTACTTTACCGGCAATTACCCTACACCAGGAGGGAATAAGGTGGTAAATAAATCATTCATCAATTATATTGAAGGCAGGAATGAACGGGCTTATTAATCAATTTTACGGAACCTATGGTAATATTGTGATCAACAGCCGGGAAATAGCCGAAGAAGAACGTAAGGGAATTGGCCTGGAACCTTTAAATGATTATTTCAGAAAAAGAAAAATTAAATTAAAGTGTAAAAATGACTAATTCATCATTGTCATTTTTCTAACAGTCTTAAATGAAACTGCATTAAAATATATCAGTAAGGCTATTACTTTTTTACTGGGCAGAATAAAACTTAGTTAAAGTATATCATGAAAATAAAAATCATTCTATTTATATCTGTTTTCTTTGTAAATATAAACTTGTTTTCACAAAACTATTTACCCTATTACGGAACCATCAATAAAGCAGAAATTGCAACATTAGATAGGCAATTTCAAAAATCAGATTCATTATATCAGGTTGCTTTTTCTATTGTTGAAAAGCCCTTTAAGGAGGATTTCTTTTTAGCAGCATGGAATGCGGATAATTTAAACGATGATGTAAAAGTTTATAATTATTTGAAAAAAGGAATTAAAAATGGTTTAATATTTAAAAGGGTTAAAGAATTAAAGAATTTCAAAAGATCAAAATATTATAAAATTCTGAAGCAAGATTACAAAGGGTTGATAAGTACACATATGGATAAATTGAATGTCCCTTTACGTAATGAGATAGCAGATATGATTAAAGAAGATCAAAAAGCAAGAAAATCATTGTTTTTGGGTGTAAAAAAATGGAGAAAAGTAGATGCATATAACTTTAAAAGGCTGTTAGAAATAATTAAAGAGAATGATGGCAAATGGCCGGGATTTTCAATCATTGGAGAAATAACCCCAAAAGGAAAATATGATGTTACCGATAACATTGTTCTTATGTTATTGCACTTTAAAAGTGAACAGATTGATGCTTTAAAGCCCTATATGCTTAAAGCAGTTTTAAATGGGGAAATGTATCCATACCATTACGCAAGAATTATAGATTACAAATCCTCCAATGCAATACCCATAAAGGCGCCTAAACGAAAAACGATATTGAAATCAATTTCTATTTATGGTACTTATGCTAATTCACTTATTGCTAATCGTACAATTGCTGAAATTGAAAGGGCAAAAATTGGTTTTGAACCTTTGGACGATTACTATAGAAAAATCAATTCTACGTATACCTGTATAGAAAACTAATTTATGGTTCTCATTATTTCTGAAAGTATTGATGTTAGCACTAAAGATGTTATGGATTGGCTTTTGCCTACTTCAAAGGTAGTGCGTGTAAATAGACACTTTCAGAAGTAAGACTGTTTAGCTAAAATTTTTCTAAAAGATCCCGATGGGATTGTATACATTGGGATGCTTTTGGAGTTTTATTCGTAAAAAAATCGCTTTTAGGTATTTACATTTTCACAAATTCATTATTGATAGCATCTGCAATAGAAACAAACTCTTCCGGAGTAAGTGATAATTTTTCAAGTGTAAAATTTAATTCATGTCCCTTGACCAAAGGAATCAAATGAACATGAGCATGGGGTACATCCAGGCCGTATACGGCAACTCCTACTCTTTTACATTCAATTACTTTTTCAATGGCTTTAGCTACTTTTTTTGCAAATACATGTAATGCTGCAAGTAAATCATCTTCCAAATCAAATACATAGTCAATCTCCTGTTTAGGAATTACTAAAGTATGTCCTTTAGATAAAGGATTAATATCCAAAAAGGCATAGAACTTTTCGTTTTCAGCTACTTTATATGATGGGATTTCTCCCTGTACGATTTTTGTGAAGATAGATGCCATGATTATATAATTTAAGATTCTCGGGTAATCTCTATGATTTCAAAGGTTATATTTCCGGCTGGGACTTCAATGACTGCTTCCTCTCCGACTTCTTTACCTAATAAGCCTTTAGCAATAGGGGAAGTAACTGAGAGTTTTCCGGCTTTAAGATCCGCCTCTTTTTCCGGTACCAAAGTATAAGTCATCTCAGCATTATTTGCCATATTTTTAATTTTTACAGTAGATAAAATCAAGACTTTAGAAGTATCCAGTTTTGATTCATCAATCACTCTGACATTAGAAATAACTTCTTGTAATTTGGCAATTTTCAGCTCCAGCATACCCTGGGCATTCTTGGCAGCATCGTATTCAGCATTTTCAGATAAATCTCCTTTATCTCTTGCTTCAGCAATTTGTTGTGAAATTGCCGGACGCTCAACTTTTATTAATTGTTCAAGCTCGTCTTTAAGCTTCTGTAAACCTTCTTCTGTATAATATCTTACTTCTGCCATTGTTAATTAGTTTGCTTACATTTAATGAATAAAAAAGAACCTTCTGAAAAGGTCCTCCTAAATTCTTTATTCGTAAAATTTTTATATTAAGATAACCTGATTTTTATTTACAGGCTATGCAAATTAGTGTCGTTCAAATTGTGTATAAAGATATAAAAATTAAATATCATTTTGCAAAATTAATAAAACTAAGCGAATGTTAGTGTTTTATGTACTTGGGATTTAAAATTTCCGAGGCGATTACAGCATCCCTCAAATTAAAAACAGCTTCCTCTCCAACTTCCTCCTCTTCTTCTTTAAGAATAGATTCTTCTTTTGAAACAATGATAGATTCATACTTTTTATCTGCAGGTTTTTCCTCCTTAACTGTAGTAGCTACACCTTCTTCCTCAGGAATTGAATCCAACGGCTTTGAGGAATAATTAAACTCTCTATATAAATCTTCGTTTAGCTCTTCCTTAAAATCAGGGAAACCAAGAAACTCATCAATAACTGAAGTTACCTCTTCCTGTGCTGAACTTTTTTCCTGATAAAAATCTTCTTCAGCTTCACTAAAAGATTGGGCTTCTGTTTCCATTTTAGCTTTCTTTCTTTGTTCTTCTTGCTTTTTCTGCTTAGCAAATGAACTATAAATCATATAAGCTACATAAGCAATCCCACCTAATATATAAATATAATCTTCCATAAAAGAATGATATTAATTCAAAATTAAGAAATTAATTGAATCCATGCATCTCAATAAAAACAATTCATAAAAAAATGAATAAAAAATGTCAGGTTTTAGTTATTCTTACGACTAAATATCAAATTTAAATTTAAACACATGAAAAAACTCACAATAATTTTGAGCATGTTTTTTTTGCTGACTTTAAGTTCAGCTAAGAATAAAGACGAAAAAGGTATTCAGTTTAAAGATGTGAATATGGAAGAAGGCCTGGAACTGGCAGCAAAAGAAGGGAAAATCCTTTTCGTCGATCTTTTCACTTCATGGTGAGGCTACTGTCGGTTGTTAAAGTCAAAGACGTTTACAAATAAAGAATTAGGAGAATTCTTTAATAAAAACTTTATCAGCATCAGGATTGATGGAGATAAAAAAGAGGGTTCTGAATTGGTTAATAAGTATGATATCAGCGGTTATCCGGCTCAGTTATTTTTTGATAAGACCGGGGAATTGGTTCACAAAGATATGGGGTATGTGAAAGCTGATGAATTCTTAAAACTTGGTAAATTAGTTCTAAAAAAATAATCAATGAATATTACTAAGCGCTTATACATTCATTTATTACTATTGGGATTATTTTTAATTCCGGTAAATCATATCTATGCCCAGGCATGTTGCTCCGGTGGAGTTCCTTTAGGGGGAAGCTTTGGATTAGGCACTGCCGATAATAAATCGTGGCAAGTATTATTTACTTATGATTTTAATGCGATTAATTCTTTAGTAGATGTTTCTCAAAACCTGAATGATGATACCCGTTCACGGACAACCCAAACCAGTTTACTTGAAATAAATTATGGGTTTAACGACCGGCTTACCTTCACAACATTAATTCCTTACATCAGGCAAGAAAGAAATATAAAGTCTTATGGAGGAACGAATGATATCTCAATAGCTCAAGGATTTGGAGATATCCTTTTTATGTTGAAATACAGGATCCTTAAGCCAACCATAAACCAAAACTGGGAATTTGTTGTAGGAGGAGGGATTAAACTTCCCAGCGGAAAAACAACTCATAAAAGTAATCAGGGTTTTGTGCTTGCTGCTGATATGCAACCCGGATCCGGTTCACTGGATGGTATTTATTGGATGTACCTGAATAAATCTCATTTTTTAAATCCGAAACTCAGTTTGGTGTCGGTTTCAACATATCGGTTAAATGGAAAGAATAAGAATTATAATGTAAACCAGGAATACAAATTCGGAAATGAGTTACAAATCAATTTAGGGTTGAATTATAATGTATTTTTAAAATGGCCTGTTGATATTTTCACATTTTTAAGATATCGGACCCAAAAAGCAGATCTGATTGATGGGAATCAATTCCCTGGTTCCGGAGGAAAATGGATGTACCTGATCCCCGGGTTAAACTTTAATTTTTCGCCTAAGGTTTCACTCAGGTTATCCGGTGATATCCCAATATATAGAAAATTAGAAGGAACACAACTTACAACAACATATAAATTAACAGCAGCTTTACTGGTAAAGTTTTCTGCTCAAAATCACAAACAATCTTTCAAAAAAACTAAAAAATAACTCATAAAAACTCTTGGAAAATGAAAACACGAATATATTTTTTAAGCATACTCTTTGCTTTCACTTTAATTGCTTGTGAAGAGCAGAGTGGCCCAACAGGCAATGGAGGGAATCCAAATTCTCCAAATGGTGGAGGTGATGGAAATTCTCAGCAAAATAACGATTGGCTGATCCCATTTAATGAAGTTAAAGACGGTGGCCCGGGCAAAGATGGCATTCCGGCTTTAACAAACCCTGAACTAATCAGTGCCAATGCTGCATCCTATGTAAACGATTCGGAATTAATAATCGGTTATTCGAATGGAGAAATAGCAGTAGCTTATCCTCATAAAATTCTGGATCAACATGAAATTGTTAATGATGACATCGGGGATGAATCCATCGCGGTTATTTATTGTCCTTTAACAGGTACCGGGGTTGGTTGGGACCGTATAGTAGACGGTGAGCATAAAACAACTTTCGGAGTTTCGGGCTTACTGTATAATACAAATGTCATTCCTTACGACAGGCAAACCAATAGTAATTGGTCCCAAATTTTATTAAAATCAGTAAATGGCGAACTATCGGGAACATTAGCTAAAAACTATATTTTGATAGAAACAACCTGGGGTACATGGAAAAAAATGTATCCGGATACAAAGGTTCTTTCCTCCAATACCGGTTATAATAAAAACTACGATCACTATCCATATCGAGATTACAGAACAAATCATAGCTATTTTCTTTTTTCATATTCCCATCAGGACGGACGCCGTCCAAATAAAGAAAGAGTACTTGGCATCTTAATAAATGAAAAAGCGAAAGCCTATACATTTGATAATTACAGAGATCAAATTAAAATAGTTGAAGATATTTTTCAGGGTGTAAACCTTGCTGTTGTTGGTAGTGAATCCGATAATTTTATCATTGCTTTTGATAGGGAAATTGAGGATGAGGTCATCTTAGATTTTACAGCACTGCAAAATTCATTCCCTGCAATTATGATTGATAACGAGGGTACGGAATGGGATGCAAGCGGACGAGGAGTATCAGGGCCCAGAACGGGGCAGCAACTAAAAAAAGTAACTCAATTTATTGGGTATTGGTTTGCTTGGGCTACATTTTATCCTAATATGGATTTATAGTAAGATCTCATGCTTTGTGATAGATGTGTTTGAGATGAAGAACTCTGGTCATTTTTTATGGCCGGGGTTCTTTTTTTATAGCAGAATTAAACTTAAATTTGGGTTGAAAACATCTCATATACATGGAATCAGGAAATATTTTATTTGCTCTTGGGCTAACTTTATTTGCAGGTTTGGCAACCGGAGTTGGAAGTTTAATGGCTTTTATGGCTAAGAAATTTAATCCCAAATTTTTAGCAGCGTCTTTAGGCTTTTCAGCTGGTGTAATGATTTATGTTTCCCTTATTGAGATCTTTGTAAAAGCAAAAGATTCTCTGACCGGTTTATACGGTGATAAATCAGGATATTGGTATACGGTTTTAGCATTCTTTGGAGGGATTGCTTTAATTGCAATTATAGACAAGCTGGTTCCAACTATTGAAAATCCTCATGAAATAAAAAGAATGGATGAACAATCAGCTACCAATATAAAAAACAAGAAATTAATGCGAATGGGCTTATTTTCCGCCTTAGCGATTGCCATTCATAATTTCCCGGAAGGGTTGGCAACTTTCATTGCTGCATTACAGGAACCCACCCTTGGTATAAGTATTGCCGTTGCGATTGCCATTCATAATATTCCTGAAGGTATTGCAGTCTCCGTTCCTATATATTATGCTACGAAAAGCAGAAAGAAAGCTTTCACACTTTCATTCCTTTCCGGTTTATCGGAACCGATAGGTGCAATCATAGGCTATTTTGTACTTATGCAGTTTTTCAATGATGCTGCTTTTGGATTAATATTTGCCGGAGTTGCCGGAATTATGGTCTATATTTCTTTGGATGAACTCTTACCTACTGCTGAAGAATATGGAGAACATCATGTTGCTATATTCGGATTGATAGTAGGAATGATGTTGATGGCTAGTAGTTTGGTACTTTTTGCATAAAAGAAAGCAGCAAATAACTAACCCTTGTCATCCTGAGAGTTCACCTAATTTTATTAGGCATAATGAGAAAATGACAGAAAATCTCCTAAACGGGCAAGGTAGCATAAATGTTATTGCTAATATG
>JANQLW010000057.1 GCA_028280405.1 Bacteroidales bacterium | reverse complement strand
AATAGTTTAGAGCGTTTCAAAAAAGTAATAAAACCTTAGCGGAAATTCTCTGAGAGAAGCAGAGAATTACAGAAACATAGACAAAAACAAGAATCGTCTGTGAAAATCTGTGTAGTCTGTGTGAAAATAAGCAATCAAAATTACTGCACAGAACTCACAGAAAACCACAGAAAAAATAAAAATTTCTCTTAAGTTGACGCCTATGGGACGCCATCCCTTGATACTAGTTGTGGGTAATTAGGACAAATGAGGCATACCTTTTCCATTTTCAACGAAACTTTTTAAACTCTGCGTGACAAATCTTTCCCAAGCAGGAAAACAGATTTCATAGCAATTTAATTCAGGAACAAGTCCATTGTGAGTAAAATAAAGGAGTGTTTTACCTTGAATGGATTCTTCTTTTTTCCATTCAACAGAAGTCCCAATCCATTCCTTTTCTATTCCATCATAACCTGTATGAATATGTTTTGCATCTATACAATTCCATACAATTTTGGAGTTTGGTTCAAACTCTGATATTTTAAATTTCCAAAATGTACTTCCAAAACTTGTAGTGAATTCATCACCAATACTACTGACGGGATAATCCGTATTTCCCCACCAATCTTGAACGTTATGAGATATGGCTTCAAATACCTGCTTAGTATTTCCTTTAATTGATACTTTAAGAGTGAATGACATATTTAAAATTTTAATTTGTACTTGTTTTTTGCAAGTGCAAATATATTAAAGAACTTTTATTATGCAAGTGCTTTTTTGTAAATTTGTATATGGAAAAAACTAAAAGAAGGTCGGATTGTCCAATAACGTTGTCCCTTGACATTTTTGGAGACAAATGGACTCTATTAATTCTTCGAGACTTTATTTTTTTTGATAATCGCCATTTTAATGAATTGGTAGCTATAGAAAATATATCAACAAATATTCTGACCGATAGACTAAATCGTCTTTTAGCTAATGGAATTATTAAAAAGGAAATTGACTCAAAGAACAAGTCTTCATTTCTATATTCTCTGACCCAGAAAGGACTTGACCTTGTTCCTGTAGTAATTGATATATATCGTTGGGGTGCTAAATATACGGAAGGAAACAACGCTGAAAAGGAGTTCAAAAAAAAGGTGGACCTGGAATTTGACAAAGTAATTCAAGAATTAAAAGAAAGATTAATAACTACCCACAACATTGTATAACCGCAATTACAGCGGATTCGGCTACGTCCGAATCCACTGGGCATTTCTAAGGTCTGTGCTTAACCGAAAATTAGTAACTTTAAACCCGTAACTGACGGTTATACGAGACCGTTACCCGACATATTTTAAGAAAATGAGATTAAAATGGAAAGATTAGTAACATCAAATTTAAAACTTGGAATTATTGCCGGAGGGCAACTTGGAAAAATGCTGATTCAGGAAGCAAGTAAGTGGGATATAATAACATATGTATTGGACAAGGATGAAAATTGCCCTGCTGGGAGTATTGCATCTCATTACATTAAAGGTAGTCAATTAGATTTTGATTCAGTATACCAATTTGGTAAACTTGTAGATGTGTTGACCTTTGAAATTGAGAATATTAATATTGACGCATTAAAAAAACTTAAATCTGAAGGACACCGGATTTTACCTGACCCTGAAATTTTGGAGTTAATACAAGACAAAGCTTTGCAGAAAAGCTTTTATGAAAAAAACAGTATTCCAACTGCGCATTTTAATACCTATGAAACAACTCAAGCTATTTTGAGTGGTATAGAAAAAGGAGAAATAAATTTTCCTTTTGTGCAAAAATTAAGAAAAGGTGGCTATGACGGACGTGGAGTAGAAGTTATTAATGCAAAAGGCGATTTGTCAAAATTACTTTCCGGCGCATCGGTAATTGAGGAAAAGGTTCAAATAGATAAAGAAATATCAGTAATTGTAGCACGAAACAGAAAAGGTGAAACAAAATGCTATCCTGTGGTTGAAATGGTATTTGATCCTAGTGCAAATCTTGTGGATAAATTAATATGCCCATCATCAATTACGCCTGAGCAATCTGAAAAAGCGCTGAGTTTTGCAACTGAGATTATAGAATTACTGGATATGGAAGGTTTGCTTGCGGTTGAGTTCTTCATTGATTCAAAAGGTGAAGTAATTGTAAACGAAATGGCTCCCAGAACACACAATAGTGGACATCATACCATTGAAAGCATTATTACATCGCAGTTTGAACAGCATCTGCGAGCTATATTAAATTTGCCGCTTGGCAGTACAAAGCTTAAGCTTCCTTCAGTAATGATAAATGTTTTAGGGGACGAAGGGCATGAAGGTCCGGTAATGTATGAAGGATTAACCGAAAGCATGACAATTGATGGTGTAAAGATTCATCTTTACGGAAAAAAAATAACGAGGCCTTACCGAAAAATGGGGCATGTAACCGTACTTTCATCATCGCTGGAGGGTGCACTAAAAAAAGCTGAGAATGTAAGACAATTAATACGCGTAAAATCATGGAAAAAAAATTAGTAAGCATCGTAATGGGTTCAGATTCCGATATGCCTGTGATGAGACAGGCTGCTGAAATCCTTGATACATTTGGCATCGGATATGAAATTGATATAGTTTCGGCACACCGAACACCTGAGAAATTATTTGAATATGCTTCAAATGCACATATTCGTGGAATTCATGCAATAATAGCAGGGGCAGGTGGTGCTGCACATCTGCCAGGTATGGTAGCTGCAATCTCACCCTTACCTGTAATAGGTGTACCAATAAAATCTAGCAATTCTATCGACGGTTGGGATTCGGTTCTTTCTATTTTACAGATGCCGGGTGGAGTACCTGTTGCTACGGTCGCATTGAATGGTGCTAAAAATGCAGGTATTCTGGCAGCTCAAATAATATCCTCAATGGATGATACAATACGCAGTAAAATTATCCATTTCAAGCAGGAATTGAAAGAACAGGTAATGACTAAATCAAAAAACCTGAAGACTTCGAAATAATCATTAAGAGATCTTCCCAATAAAAACAGCAACTAGCTAAAATTAATGGAAAAACTTTATTGAAAAATGAATAAGTCTGAAATACTCTTATACCAAACTGAAGATGGACAAACAAAGATTAATGTTCGTTTGGAAGAAAATTCTGTTTGGCTTTCGCAGGCACAAATGAGTGAACTTTTTCAAAAAGAACGTTCTGTAATAACCAAGCATATTAAGAATGTTTTTGAGGAAGGTGAACTGATAGAAGAAAGCAATGTGCAAATTTTGCACATTAGTGGTTCTGATCGTCCTGTAAAGTTTTATAACCTAGATGTTATTATTTCGATTGGTTATAGGGTGAAAAGCCATCTTGGCACTAAATTTCGTCAATGGGCAACTGCAAGACTAAAAGAATACATCGTAAAATGCTTCTCCCGCTGGCAGACTTATAGTCCGTGCCATGATATATCTCCAGCTGAGGGAATGGCTTTGAGTTGTTTATTGGGCTTTTGGACAAAAATCCAAAGCCTATGAATAAAACAGAGCTTAGTAGCCCTATTATTTATTTTTTCATGTTATATTTCATAATTAATGTTTTAAATAAAAATACCCTGACAGAAGTAAGGCTGTCAGGGTTTGTGCACTGGCTGGGTAACATGGAAAAATTGCCTGTGCAGTATCCAGGGATCATCGTTAATCATCCCGTTTTTCCTGATTATCCGGTTCTATTCCCTTAAACTCACCCAAACATAACCATGGTAATCAAATTTTTCTGTTGGAAATGCTCTCAATTTTAGACTGTTTTTATTCCATTCTTCCATATATTTATTATACGCTTCATCATCTTTCTGAGCTTCCATTATTTTCTCTCTATTGTTTCCATATTTTCTATAATATTTTCCCATATAAGCAAAGTACATTGCCATGTAAACATCATTCTTTTTCTCCAGGAGTGCTTTTTCTTTCATTTGTTTGGTGGTTAGTTTGGGGCTATCAGGACTCTTTACCATATTTTTATTGCCTATAATCAGGTCAAGTTTTCCATCATGATTATAATCAGCTACGGTTATTTGAGTAATTCCACATTTACCACCTTTTGTTTTATCGACAAATTCGGAAGGTTTGATCAGACATTTGGCTTTCTTAAAAGAAGGATTCCCTAATTTCCCTGTATTTTTATAGAAATACACACCTCCATTTAACGAACCACCCAGGATATCCCATAAACCGTCCCCATCCCAGTCAACCATAGCATCAGCAAAATGCTCAGGAAGTACATCAATATTTTCTGTCCCGAAAACAGGATTTGTACCGTTCCCTTCATTGATCCGGAGTTTAACACCTGAAACGGTTTCTACTTTACTTACACCCGGTTCTCCTTTTACTCCTATTTTTGCAATGCTAATTAATAAATCGAGGTCACCGTCATTGTCCCAGTCATGGGCTTTTACAAAATCAGTTTTTATATAATCACCTTGAAGCTCCGTTTTACTTCCTACTTTTGACATATACATTCCTAAATGAATGGGTTCTCCGGATTTGTCTTTTAATATAACTACTTCATTTAAAGAACCATCTTTGTTCCCGTAAAAAATATAACATAAACCTGAATAGCCGGCAGCCAGTAAATCCATATTTCCATCCCCATTAAGGTCCACAAACTGTGGACTGGCAGCGGTGCATCACCAGTTTTCTACTTTGGCATCTTTACCATTGGCCTGGATGTAAGAAAAATTTTCATAGACAGGTGTGGATTTTGTCCCTTTGTTTTTATAAAACCTGAATTTGCCAAAAATTTCTCCTACAATAAGATCATCCAGACCATCCTGATCATAATCATAAATACAGGGAGCTGCATAAGGGGGACTACATTCAATGGCTTTACCATCCGCTTTAATTAATGTGAGTTTACCCATTTTTTGTGTATAACCAAAGCAAGTAATGCCTATGGCCAATGTAATGGTTAAAAGGTGTTTTTTCTTTATTGTTTTCATTTGTTTCTGTTTTTATTTGTCTTTATTTTTTTGATCTTTTATCCGGCGTTAATAATGTCCAATATCCTTTCATTTTTAATGATGATCATCCCATGACGATCATCCGTAATTCCATCTTCCAGTTTATATGGATATGTAGGAATCGTTCCTTTCATTACAGTTGGAAAAAATTTGAAAAACAATCGGTCATTGGATTCTTTGAGAGTTTGTCCGGCTTCCATAATATGGGTTGATATGATAAACGATCCTTTTCGTTTCGAAAATGCATCCACAATCGATACTGTTCCATCATAAGCATCTTTTACATTGGTCCCTTTGAACAATTCATCAAAAATGATCACAAGCTGTTTATCAGAAGCCACTTCCTGTGCTACATGCTTTACCCGGAGCACTTCGGCATAAAAGTGACTGTAACCCATCGCCAGGTTATCCGGTACATTGATCGAAGTATAAATGCCATCATGAAGGGAAAAAACCATTTCTTTTGCAGCTACCGGGAAACCCATATGGCCAAGGTAGATGGCTATCGAAAAACTCTTCATAAAAGTCGATTTTCCGGCCATATTTGCACCCGTTAAAAAAAACACATTCCTTTGCTTACCGTTTATCTTCAAATCATTGTCCACTGCTTTTGGTATGCATGGATGGTAAACGCCTTGCATATCTATTAGTTTCTCTTGTTTTGGAAGTGCTTTGGCATAAGTGAAGTTTTTTTCCCTTGAGACATTAGACACTGCTATGTATACATCCAACTCATAAATCGCTTTTAGAAGTTCCTCCAATTTGTCATTCAACTGTGCACGGAAGATATAATCCAGCTTAAAAACATTGCGGAACAAAAAAGGAAACTGTCCATTACACCGGTAAGCCAAATTGAAGTGCTTGTCCGTTAAAATATCATAGACCTGTTTTGCCTTCTCATGATAAGGATTACCCTGGGACTCTTTCACTATTTTTTCCATAACATCCTTCAAATTGTCCATCAGGTTGATTGTGGTTAACAATCCTTCCTTTAATATCAGGTATTCCTTCTCACTGGCTATGAAGTTCAGCATCTTGGCCCGACTGATATTAAGAGCTGCTGCAAGGCGGTTCTTGGACTCAGGGTTACGAATGTAATTTTCTACTACATCAAACTGCCTTTCATCAAAAGGAAGTGATATATTAAGCTGCTGAAAGAATGAAAATACCTTTGTCCGCTTGTTTATCTTATCCACATCATCCAAAGGCTCATGGAACATTTTCTCCAGTAATCTTCCTCCTCCTCCGGTTATCGTATGATTAAATAAACTCAATATGGAGTTGTTCTTATACCTGCCCAATATGTTCAGATCATCCAATGTTTGTTTATCTGTTACAAATCCCATTGCTATTGTTTTAAAATATCCAATATCTTTTCATTATTGATAATGATCATTCCATGACGATCTTCTGTAATCCCTTCTTCCAATTGGTAGGTATACTCAGGTATCTTATCATTCATGACTGTAGGAAGGTATACAAACATAATGTTGTCTCGCAGCTTTTTTAACTCTTCTCCCACTTCTATGATATGTGTGGAGATTACAAAGGTGCACTTGCGTTTACCTGCAAAAGCATCCATGACAGCTATCGTGGCATCATAGGCATCTTTTACGTTTGTGCCACGGAACAATTCATCAAAGGCCACAATCATTCGATCATTTGAGCGTAAGCTTTCGGCAACTTTCTTTACCCTGGAGACTTCTGCATAGAAATGCGAAAATCCCAGGTTTAGGTTGTCCGCAAGATTGATGGTTGTGAACATCCCGTTTTGAATACTAAATCGTATTTTTTCTGCCGGAACGGGGAAGCCCATATGACATAGGTATATGGCTATGGAAAATGTTTTCATAAAAGTTGACTTTCCGGCCATATTAGCTCCGGTTAAGAATACCATATTATTTTCTTCGGTAATGCTAATATCATTTGATATTGCATTGGGAACCAATGGATGGTAAACACCTTTCATTTCCAAAAGGTTTGATTCATCCTGTACGATCTCTGCAAAAGTGAGATTATTCATATTAGCCACTTCTGCCAATGCAATATATACATCTATATCATAAACATAGTAAAGCAATTTTAAGAGGTCTTTTCTGGCATCTGTAAAACGGAATAATTGATCATATTCGGCTGTTTTAGCATAGGATGGTTTGCCTACTTTGTTAAGTTCTTTCACAAAAGCAAGATCTTCTTTGCTTAGTATGTTATTTATAGTACCGATTGTCTTGCCGAATTCTGCTGTAGATCCGTTAATATCCAAAGAACTCAGAAAATTTTTCAGATCAAAGAAAAACTGCAGGGTATTTATAACTCCTTTATGTATCTGTTTGTAATCTGTATCTGAGCCTATTACAGTATTAAACTTGCGTTGCAAATTATCCTGATGGGCTGATAAACGAGTACGCTCATCCGTATTACCCAGGTATTCTTCCACCACATCAAAAACACTGCTTTGAAAGGGGAACTCTATTTGTTTTTCCTTAAAATATTTAATAATGTTAACGCGGTTCATAATTTCATCTTCCCGTGAGCGTGGATATAAAAACATATCCCGCATCAAATTGGCTCCTCCTCTGGTTTTGGTCCGGTTGTAGAAGCTGAAAACATCATCTCCTTTATTGCCTCCGACCATTCTCAGATCACCTATGGTTTGGGTATCTACTTTAAATGCCATAATTATTTTTTTGAAACTAATGCCAGATTAGCCGTCATGCTGAAACAAGTTCAGCATGACGGTCTAGCTTAGTATTGTCTATTATTATTCAACAATTACCTTCCCCGTCTTCTTAACCAGATCAATAAGTAGGTTAAGCCCAATAGAGTAGGAATAATAATTTTGTACAAAGTAGTCAAGATTGGCACTGCTGATTTCTTAGTATAAAGTTCATTATCGGGTTGTTCAGGACGACGTACATCAATAGGTACTTCATTATCCGATAACCAGAAAAACATACCGGTAGCCATACTAAAGTTTTGTGCTTCAATACCTTTTCTGAATCTGGATGTTTCACCATTACTAAAACAATCCGCATCTCCCAGGATCATGATTTTTTGCTTTTTATTTCCAACTTTACGTTCCAAAGCAAGAGCCAGAGTAATTGACCCAATAGCTTCACCATCTTCAGGATTAAAAGTGGCTACTTCATCAATAAAGTCAGTTGTTTGTAGTTCATTCCAGGAAGCAATATATTTCTCCGAGCTCTCCGGTTCTTCTGTTTCACCCTTTTCTTTTGCAAATGCATCCAGAAGATATTGTTGATTTCTAGTAATAATTTTTCCATCCTTTTTAGCTTCTTGAGCTTTTTGTAATTGTTTTATGAATCCCGGATCACTTAATTTCGGGAGGTTTTTCATTTCATCGGAAACCAATACAGGTGTATAGATAAATTCACTAACTTCTTCATACGAAATTCCAACAGCACCTTCCATCGTCACACAGGCACCTCGTTTTTTGATATCTTCAAATTGATAGGCAAGATCTTTTCCCGCAGGCGTAAATTCGGCTGTTATTAAATCCTGGGTATAGCCTTTATTATATTCAACGACTTGCCCTTCCATGAATTTAACTCCGAACCTTTCCACCAATGGGTTCATTGCTTCTTGGCGTCTTCTATCACAGGCAATGATCATGTTTCCTCCCCTGTCAATATAATCATTCAGGTTTTTCATTTCCTGTTCAGTATAGCCAAATTTGGATTCACCAATAACCATGATATCTACACGTTTATCTACCGGTTCAGAAAGATTTAATTTCATAAAATCAAAACCATTATTGATGAGTGACCATCTGAACGGTTTTTCTTTAGCCAGGCTATTATAACCCCTTGATCCAAAGTCATTCACATCTCTTTCATCATGCCCTATAACAAATCCAACCATGGGTAATTCCTGAACCAAATGTTTAAGGGCAGCCGTTTTTTGAGACTCAAAGGGGAATACAAACCGATCGTCATAAGTCCGTAATATGCTGGATTTACCATCCGCTGTTTCTATTTTTCTTACTAAACGGTTTAATTCGGATTTTAGGTCTATTTCATTTGTATAAAGAGAAGCCGGTTTAAAGAGGTCTTGCTTAAATCCGTAAGATTCGCTGAGTTTCTTTATTGCTTCTTCCTGGGTTCCTTTTCCCCACATTGTTTTGTATCTATTCAGTAAAGTCTCCTGTACAGGCAAGGCATAATAATACTTATACTTCAATTTAATATCCGGTTTAAACCTTACATACTGTTTATGCCTCTCAAAATCATAATTTACAGAGCGGGGTAAACACTGAAAAAATGCATTTCCAAAAATATTTACGTAAGTAGTTATTGTCACTTTACTTTTTAACTGGTTAATAATTTTCTGGCTATTAGGGGTTAGAGTGTTTGTTTTTGTTCTGGTAGAATCGTGATACTTCATTAAATAAGGTATTGTACTTACATATCCTAAAACAGCAACAATCAAGAATACACCAATATATCTTACGGCTGAAATGTATTTAGGATTTTTTTCACGAATTCCCTTTAATCTAAAAATGGTAAATGTGATAAATAAAGCTGATACCAATATAAAGTATAGGAAATCTTCACTGGTAATCATTCCATTAATAAAGGTTTCGGATCTACCGGATAACTTTAACCAATAGGTAATATCACGTACAAGCTCTATCCCTTGCCACATGCTTCCAATTTGTTGTAACACAAAGAATGTTGCAAAGGTTGCCACAGCGGCAACAACCTGGTAAGAAGTCAATGAAGACATAAACAAGCCTATGGCTGCATAAGTACAGATTAGTAAATATAATCCTAATAAGCCGGTTAGCATCAATGGAATATCATACATTTTGATGGCAAAAAAACCATACATGCCACAGAAAAACATAATCATTGCCATTGCTAATCCGAATACCATCATGGAAAGGAATTTACCCAAAACAATTTGTCTGTTTGATATAGGGGAAGAATACAATAATTTTATGGATCCTGAATTAAACTCTGTACTCAATAATCCCATTGTAATTAAAGGTAAATACAGGTAAATATTTCTTGCAACACTTGCATAAAAGCCACGGCCCCCTGCAAAGAAATTTTGTGTGATCCTTTGTAAATCGTAGCCTAATTCCTGAGAGGTAACATACGATTTTATCATTTGCGAAAAAAACATGCCGCATTGCACTGCAAAGATGATCAATATTAACCATGCGATTGGAGAATAGAATATTTTTTGAAGTTCCATTCTCGCTATTTTTATTATCATTTTCATTTTTTAAGATTTTTTAGTTTTTAGATAAAGCTGAGAATATGTCATTCAATGAATTCTTTTCTGCGTGAATTTCGTCTAAACGCCAGCCTTTTTTTACACTTTCTTCCACGATGCGTTCCGTTGCTCCCGCCAGGTCTGAAAACTTTAACCTGTAATCAGGTCCACCTAATTCTTCAACATTTTCAATACCATCTATCTTCATTAAATCATTCACTGAAGGCATTTCCAGGAATCTTGCGAAAATGGTATTAGGGGTCAGGTAATTATCAAATTCTTCTGTTTTACCGGAGAATACCAATTTACCATGCTCAATCATTAAGATATAGTCACAAATAGCATGTACTTCGGTAAGTATATGGGTTGATAATAATACGGCTCTATCTTCAGCAATTTCTTTTATCAATGCACGGATTTCTACAATTTGGTTTGGATCCAGACCACTCGTGGGTTCATCCAAAATAATAAAAGCGGGTTTGTGTATGATTGCCTGTGCAATGCCTACACGTTGTTGATAGCCTCCTGAAAGGTTGCGTATCAATCTTTTTCTAAAGTGGGCAATGGAACATTTTTCCAGTACATCTTCAACTGCTTTTCTCACTTTTTGATCCTCAATCATGCGTAAATATGCACAATTGGTCAAGTATTCCTCAACTGTTGTATCCGAATACAATGGAGGTTTTTGAGGTAAGAACCCGATTTGTTTTTTTGCTTCTATGGCATCTTTTGACATATTGATGTCATTTATGTATACATTACCCTGGGTTTGCTTTAACACACCACTCATAATGTTCATCATTGTTGATTTACCAGCACCATTTGATCCCAGCAACCCATAAATACCTTTTCCAGGTATGTCAAAACTTACATCCTTTACAGCCCAT
Source organism: Bacteroidales bacterium (assembly GCA_028280405.1). Classification (GTDB taxonomy): domain Bacteria; phylum Bacteroidota; class Bacteroidia; order Bacteroidales. The sequence continues at coordinate 52,273 of JANQLW010000057.1, read as the reverse complement.
TGAATGCTGTAACGGTGTGATAGGTTTTCTACTCTAACTAATGAATCTTTCATTTTGAACTAGATTATAATTATTACTCTTTTTGTTTTTTATATACTACTGTTGTATATCACTGCAAAACTTGTTCATGTAAAAATGCAGTAAGCTTCGATTGTATGGGTAACACAATATCAGATTATGCAGTGCTATTCATAAGCTGATATTTAATTTTTGTTATTTATTCATTGTTTTAAAAAAACAGGTATCCAAAAAATCATAATTGCAATAGTTAGTCGTCGTCCTGGCAATAGTTAACTGTCCGTCATGCTGAACTTGTTTCAGCATCTAAGCCGATTGATGAGATGCTGAAACAAGTTCAGCATGACGGAGTTTCATACTTTTGAATATCCTATTTTTTAGGGATAGATTAAACTATTTCATCTAAATATTATGAGAAATTAATTCTGTTATTTATATGATTTAATAACCTAAATCTAGAAGTCCTGTGTAATGGCTCCATTGTTACTGTATGCTACATCAATGATCTTCTCTCCCAATTTACCTTCAAATAGTGCTTGATGTGTTGTCTTTTGGAATTCAGCATCTTCGGCACTATATATAAGAAAATCACCATTATCCAATCCAACACAAAATAGTAATACAGTAAGATACTGAGGACTTAGCCATTGAGCATATGACAATGATGTTATTTTTTTCCCATTAAAATCAGCAAATTCAATTAGCGCATTTGCTCCAGTCTCACGAAGATCCAAATCGATAAAATACAATTTATCGTTATTAGCTCCACCTGTAAACAATAAATAATCCCTATTTGGAATTTGCATAAATGCAGAATTTTCATTTGCATCCAATGGAAGCTGAACACGCTTATTATGCTGCCCAATTTTAACCACTTGATCCCGGATTATAAAATCAAAACCATAACCGAAAGTCTGATGATAATAATTATCTGCAGGATCTTTTAATATCAAGCAAAACTCAGGATTAATAAAGGTTGAAGATGCCCCGAAAAATAACACTTCCATATCACCCATTGCATCCAAAGGCGTGTACTCTGCCGGTAATTGAATACCTGAATGTATAGGTATCTTAGTAAAACTTGTTCCACCACCTGAACGATAATTCGCACTAGCAAGTACTATGAAATTTCCTGCTTTATTGTAAAGAAAGTTTGTTACTCCACCACTTTGAACAGATATGCCATGTTTAATATCAATATCTCCTAGGCCTTCTGCATAAACAGGGATTTTACTATAAGGTACTAGGTGAGGATTTGGTAGCCAATTTGGAAGAGACCTGGCATAAATTTTCCCATCAGCATTTATGATGTACATACCAGTAGTGGTCTGAAACAATGCCGAGGGGTCAAATCCAGCAGGGAATACTTCACCTCCAAACTCTTTTCTTAACAGGTAAGATTGTTTAACATTTTGGTTGCTTATTGTCCTGGAGCCAATTCCATCTTTGGCAAAAATAATCATCTCCCTCGCACTACTGCGTTGAATTTTGTTTGTATTAGTATGAAGCGGTTCTCCATTCACACTTTCAAAAACTCCTGGTGTAACTTTAAACGTTAATGTACCAACACCTAATGGCTTTACAACTCCGAATTTGGGTTGCCCATTGTCTTCATATATTACATAAAAACTATTTGAAAAAGGAGAAGATACAGTAATTGCAAAACCACCAATTTTCATAGTCACATTTGACTTGGTATTTGTGGCAGTAATAAATCCTCCTGTACTACTACCAGGTTCAGTTGTAGTATACTCGAATTCTTTTCCTTCACTTATAAATTCTCCATTAAGATACCATTGAATAATATAATCGGCTGAATCCTTGGGGTTTGAGTATTTATATGTTGGTTTAATTACAACCGTATCACCGGCAACGATTTCTTTGTAAATATAACCATCGGTTATTTCGACCTTATCACTTACTTTAATTACATCATAATCGGCCTCTTTTATACAAGAAGAAAAGATCAGTCCGACAAAGCATATTCCTATAATATATTTTATATTTTTCATACTATATCTTTTTTATTATCCAATTATTTTAACTGTACTTAGCATATCTGTACCGTCTTCCATCAAAAGAGGTGTCCCTGCCTCCTTCAATTTGATCAGTTCATACTTAAACTGCAGGCATATTTCAGACAGCCTCCAATCTTCCCATCCTGTCAAATCACCTATGCCTGTTATATCAATAAATGCTCTGAATTTCTTTTCAGAATACACACCAAGGTAAAAATCAGTAAACACATCATCCCACCAGGAAGGTTGAGAAATCATAGATGAGATCTTAAAAGCTTTTCTGGAATATATAGTCTCACCTACTAATAAATCGTCGGTAGAAACCACATCAACCACTACTTTGAACTCCTTTGTTTCAAATTCAGTAACCTTATTAAAGGTGATATATGTCGTATCCGTTATGTTGCCTTTTTCAAACACAAATGAAGGTTCCAATGCATAACTATTTGTTGGTGCATCCGTATATTCTGTTGATATTTCTAATTTATAATTAAGGTTATTCTCAAGCGTATCTCCTATTAACTTAAGAACCATCGGCAGTTGAAAGCTTGTTTGATCAGGATAAAAGAAGAATGAAGAGGTGGTTGTATCTTTATATGTATCTTCAAACTGAATATAACGACCACTATCATAGATCATTATTTCTTCCTTATTACATGCATAAACAGCAATGATGCAACATATAATAAACGTTATTTTTTTCATCATTTTAAGTTTTATCGTTTTCATACTAATTTATATTCTCATTATCAGGAACAGGGACTACAAAATTGTCATCCATTGGAATGTTTTCTTCTTCGATAATAAGATTTTCATTTAATCTTTTGAACATGAAGAAAGTTTGTCCTTCGGTAAAGAATTCTTTTCTTGTTTCCCATAACAGTTCTTCGATGAAATCATTGTAAGTAGGGGCTACAATTGTTCTCCTGGATTGTCTGTAGCTTCTCAATTCATTCAGAAGATCCCTGGATTTTTGAGGATCAATGTCCCACATACATTCTGCAAGAATATAATACATCTCACTTAACCTGATTATTGGAGCTAGTTTGTATTCCCAATTAACACTGAAGTTATTTGGTTCATGCTCAGTCCACTTTAATGAAATAGGTTCCAAGTTGGTAGTTGTTCCAATCAGGTCCAAACGAGCATCATCCTGATCACCTCTATCAGTAGCCATTTTGCGAATGTTTCTTAAAACCATTTTATTATTTCCCCAACTTTTATAGCTATTTATCTTGCTAATTAGGTTTTTATCATAAAAGGCAAGTAACAAGCCTTCTGAAAGCTTTACAGAAGTACCGACATTAAACCATCCACCTTTTATAAGCTGTGAGCCGGTATTTAATTTATAATAACCCAATCCTGTTGGACCGTATCCATACAAAACTTCTTCAGCATACATTCTGGCTTCTTCTTTTTCGCCAGTCCATAAGTGTGCCCTGCTCAGTAATCCTAGTATTGCGACATAGTTCATGCGTGTACCACGGTGTTCATAAAATGGATACTGAGAGTAGCCCTTATTAAAACGATCCTCTAGTGTTTCAAGGCTTCCTACCCAAAAATAATTATCATCTTTTTCAATGGTATCAGTTTGTATCAATAAATTCTTTGCTTCAGTAAAATCAGCAATTACATTTTTTAATATTTCACTTGTGGGCAGCTTAGGTTCTGCTTTTGACCCATAGGTTTTATAATAGGGCATATAAGCTCCATCATCACCTGTAATTGGTGCCGGAGCAAACAAACGGGCCAAATCCAGGTGAAGCATTCCCCTGATGGCCTTCATTTCACCAGTAATCATTTTACGCTCAAAAGCACCATATTGAAAAAAGGAGTCATCTTTCTTTTCCAGTTCTTCCAATACCTTATTACAATTGGCAATCACCGTATAAGCCTTTGCCCAAATATTTTCTGCAATACCTTTTACTTTTACATGTTCATAGTCCCAAACTAAAACATGATTATAGGTAATATCCACCATATTATTATGGGCATAATCACGTGCTAAAGCACTGCTAAAGCCCCAGGTCAATTCTCTTCCATAAAGTTCTGCGGAGACCAGGTTGATATAAATTCCATTTACAGCATTCTGAACTCCCTGATAATTAGAAAATACTTCATCATCTGCAATCATATCTTCCGGTTGTACATCAAGCCATTTGCTACATGAAAAACACAGCATACCGGAAAGTATTATTAATAATAAATTCTTTTTCATCATTTAAAATGTTAGGTTAACAGAAAAATTAAAAGTTCTGGAAAATGGATAAAAGATTCCTCTTTCCTGTTTAATTGTAGAAAATGTAAAAATATCCTGCATAGAGAATGTTAATCTACACATGCTCATCTTCAGTTTTTTACAGAAATTACTTCCCATGTCATAGGATAAGGATAATGAGTTTAATTTGACAAAATTGTTCCGTTGTAAAAAGCGAGAAGTCGGACGTGTGATATAAAGACTATTCGCAATATTTTTTAAAGGAGTTTTATTCCCTATTTGCTGCCAACGATCTGTTAATACACGAAGATCCGCATTGTAATCTGCAATGTTTATATTTTCTACTTTTGAAACAAGCGTTTGATTATACTTATCTCCTCCTATTTCATACAGGAAGCTTGTATATACATTGAATCTTTTATAGGTTATGTTGAATCCAAACGTACCATTAAAGGTTGGTTCATAATCACCAATAATTATCTGGTCTCTAGCATTCCATTCAAAAGTGACGGTTCCATCCTTTTTTAAGAATAATTCTCTACCTGAAACCGGATCTATCCCCAGTGATTGCATGCCCCATATCGCTGTTAGCGAACCACCTTCAATATACTTGGTAAATGGAGTGGAATATACTTCTGAAATAAAAAAACTATCATACTCATCGTAGAATTGATTTACCCTGTCATTATATTCTTTAATGGAGTTTGAAATTTCAAGGAGCCTATTCCTGTTATGTCGTAACGAAGCAAAGGCACTTACTACTAAATCTTTTTTCTTGATTATGTTTGCTCTGAAATCAACTTCAAATCCTGTATTTTCAGATTTACCGATATTATCTTTAAACGATTTAAATCCTGTTGATAATGCTAAGGTTACATCATTGATAAGATCCGTGGTTTTTTCATTATAATAGCTGGCTTTCAAATTGATTAAACCGTCCCAAAGTGTCATATCAAAACCAATATCGAGGGTTTTTTTAATTTGCCATTTCAAATTTTCATTTCCCAGTTGATTAAGGAAAATACCAAAACCGGTTCTATAACTATCCTGAATTGCCTGGTACGTATGTGCGGCTGCATATCTTGGGAAATTAATCTGGCCCGTACTACCATAAGAGCCTCTAAACTTCAGGTTCGTGATCCAGGAAATGTTCTTCATAAACTTATAATTGTGAAGATTTATTCCGGTCCCCAAAGACCAAAAAGGTGCATATCTTTTATTGCCGCCAAATTCTGAGGACCCATCCAGGCGGAAAGAGGCATCCAGCAAATAAATTCTTTTATAGGTATAGTTCAGGGTTGAAAAGAAACCGGCTAAGCGGGTATGATTTTCCGTATACCTTGGCTTTTCTGCTATTTCTTCAGCAAAATTCGGGGAATCAAATAAACCACTTGGAAAACCTCGGTAATGCTCATTAGTTGCCTTTCGTATGGTTTCAGAGGCATTAAAACCAAGTGTAGTATTGATTTCATGGTTTTTAATCGTATTTAAATAAGACAACACAAGATTCGTACTCAATCTGATCTCTTCCGTTTTATCTAAATTTAATGATCCTAAAGGACCAATATTATATCGCATCTTTGTTGAATTCGGGTCGATGAACTTTTTACCCAAAAACGTTTTTCTTGATGCGGCTCCTTGTCCTCTTAAAGATAGTTTGTCACTGATACTCCAAACTAAACTCAGGTTATTCAATACCTCTTTATAATTTGATTTTTCGTAATCATAACTATTAGCCACGTCATACAAAGGATTCAATATAATTCTGGAAGCGGTAGTGCGATTAAGTTCCAGGAGCATTTGTCCTGTTACCTGATCATATACTTCATCATAGGGCTGTATTTTCGCATAATCTGCAAAATTCCCATAGGGTGATTCATTAGAGCTAACAATACTATAAGACACATAATTTTTTATTTGAAGCCCTTTCAGTCGATAGTCCAAATAAAAACCGATACCTGTTCTATCCCTGTTAGAACCTTTCATGACCCCACCATTGCTATCATAACTTATATCCACTCCAAAACGAATGTCTTTTGTACCTCCATCTATATATAATGAGTGTTTATGGTTTACTACATTTCTTAGTGGAACAGTGAGCCAGTTTATATCTACCCCTTTCTCAATATTTGATTTTTTTTGTAGATATTCTAAAGTCAGCGTATTTGGCGAAGAGCCAAAAGGACTATTTTCATTAAATTCAAAAAGCCCGGCAGCTACTTCAGCGGCTAATTTTTGTGAAGCATTCATCAAATTATAATCACTAAGATCAGGAACAACAATCGAAGTATTGTTTACATAATTCACCCTTAATTTCCCGGGTTTAGGTGCTACGGTATTTATGACGATGACACCGTTTGAGGCCCTGCTTCCATATACAGCAGTTGCAGCAGCATCTTTTAAGATGGTAATGTTTTCAATACGGTTTAAGTCCATATCGTAGAGCTTTTCAACACTAATTTCAAAACCATCCATAATAAATACAGGCAGGTTCGGGTTGCTTTCCAAGCTGGTTCGTGTCAAATCCTGTTTATCAAGTTCTTTAATTCCGATTCCTTGCTGGCCACGAATATAAAACTCAGGCAATGCATTTGGATTAGAGCCTAGCTCATTATTTTGGACCAATCGTAATGATGGGTCAAAAACTTGTAATGCCTCTACCACATTACGCGTCGTAACTTTAAGTATATCAGCCTTTTTCAGAGAAACCGAGTTCCCGGTAAAACTGGTCTTCTTAATAGTAGAATAACCGGTAACAACAACTTCCTCTAATTCTGATTGAGATTCCTCCAACACAATATTAAACTCCGTTTTATCACCAATTTTAATTTCTTTTGTTTCATACCCAACATAGCTAATAAGTAGGATAGCATTTGGGTTATTTACAGTAATTTTAAAGTTACCCTCAACATCAGATGTAACACCTGATGTACTGCCTTTAACCCTGATTGTAGCCAAGGGCAGAGGCTGACCTTCAGAATCTATTATTTTCCCTTTAATCTCAATTTTTTCAAAGAGATTTTGCTTAGCCTTATCCTGGCTAATCAATACAATAACTTCATCTACATATTCGTAATTAAGGCCATTTGATGATAATACATCTTGTAAAACACTGTCTAAAGCTTTGTTTTCAACACTAATGTTCAGGTTCCTGACATTTTTGATCTTTTCAGAATTATACAAAAACTGTAAACCGGTTTGTTCCTTAAGTTCTGCAATGAACTCTTCAAGTGTTGCATTGTTGAGTTCCAGTGTTATACTTTTTTCTTGGGAATATACACTTGCAGACACATTCAAACAAAAAATAAGAATGAAAATCAAATTTAGTTGCATAATCCTCCAAATCTTTTTTTTACACATAACAAGGCTAAAAAACCTTAGTAATCGCTTTTTTTTCATAAATTTGTCTAGTTAATAATTAATTATTATTACGAAATACGGATGCGGGCTTAACACACACAAAAATGCCCGTATCTGTTTTTTTATGGTTCTATTATCGTTATTTCATTTTCTTTAATTTTATATTTTACATCTCCGGTCGTTTCAAGTAACTTCAGAAATTTATTGATATTTTCGTATCTTTTGAGATTGCCTGAAAATATTAAATCTTTCAAAGAGGGATCTTCGTAGGTTACATTTACGTTATACCACCTTTCCAGATTGTTCATGATGTCTTCCAGTCTTCGGTCTTTAAATATATGAAGGCCATCTTTCCAGCCGGTATATTCTTTTATATTTACTTTGTTTACTTCAATATCTCCTGTATCGAAAGCGATAGCTTGTTGCCCGGGATTTAGAATAATTTCTTCTCCCGATTTTTCAGATTGATAACTTACTTTCCCTTCGGCAAGCGTGGTTAACACTTTATTGTCATCTTCATAGGCTTTTATATTAAAATGTGTTCCTAATACTTTGACTTCTCCTTTGTTATCTATTTTTACAATAAATGGACGGGATGTATCCCTGGCTGTTTCAAAGTATGCTTCCCCTGTAAGATGTATTTTCCTGGCTTTCTTACTCTCAAAGAATGCAGGATATTTAAGCTTTGTTTCTGAATTGAGCCAGACTTTGGTACCATCCGGAAGAACGATGTAATATTCACCACCTCTGGGTATATTAAGTGTATGATAAGACGCTTTTAATGCTTTAAGTTTTTTTTCAGATATTTCTTTAGTACTAATATTTATATCCCGGTTATGGCCTAAATATGAAATTTTTTCTCCTTCTGCTTTTATAACTAAACCGTTTTCCGTTATTAGTGAATCATTTTTTAATTTTGAAAGTTCAATAATTTTCCCATCTGAGAGTGTCAAAGTTGCCTTTTTACTTCCAGGAGCTATTTGTGGGATTTCTGCTTTATGAATAATTTCCAGAACCCTATTATTTAAAACAAAATACAAAAGCAGTGAAATTGTGATAAGTGCAGCAACAGAAGCAGCATAACGAATAACTTTCTTTATATTGAAGTATTTATTATGTGGAACTGTATTCTTCAGGAATTGCTTGTATTCTTTTTCTATGTCAATTAAAGTGTATTCTTTGGCTTTTTGGCTTAATGCCTTTTTCAATCGCAATCGGTCGTAGAGTTCTTTATTCTGCGAGGAGAAATTGATCCACTGATCCAATACTATTTCTTCGTGTCTGGTGAGTTCACCATGAATAGATTTTACAATAAGATCCGCGATTTCAAAAATTTCGTTTACACTTGTCATAACACTTTTATCTATGGTATATATGTCTATGACCCCTGAAGGTTAAAAAAGAGGGTGTCTCTCATAATTTTTTTGAATATTGAACACCTGGAAGGAGGGATGTCATCGGATTAATAATATTGCGGCAGGCAGAAGCTTGGGCTAATTTTAATAAACAAACCCGGCTTAGATCGAACTCATATTATTTTAATGCTTTAGCTTAAATGCCTGCTATAATGATTTCAAGTACTGCCATGAGCCCTTTTAAACGCGAAGCCAATATTCTTTTCCCGTTTTTTTTATGAGATTTTACAGTTTCTATACTCAGGTCAAGGGTAGTGGCAATTTCTTCATTGCCTTTCCCTTCCAGTAATAATAAGTATACCTTTTTGCATTGGGGAGGAAGTTCATTAATGGCTTTCATCAATTGGCTATAAACTTCTTCTTCTATTACTTTACTCCAAAAGGAATCATCTTGCTCTTGAACCTCAAAAGATTTGGTCTTGGCAAAATTAGTTTTCACTTGTAAATGCCGAAGATGATTAAGAGATTTATTTTTAACAGAATTATATAAATATGCTTTGAAATTATTTATCGAAGAAAATAATGTTTTATTTTCAAGTAGTGTACAAAAAACTCCCTGTACTATATCTTTAGATATTTCTATATCCTCAGTATAAGTTTTGGAAAATAATACCAATGGTGTAAAATATTCTTTAAAGAAAACCTCTACACTAATATCTTTATTCTCTGTACCTTCCCTAATAGGAATCTTATTCTCACGTGATAAATTCATTGATTGGGTTTAGTACAAATTTAAAATTTTTTTATTATCTCCTGATTTGTATGAACTTCCCAAGGTGTAGAAAAGCTCTTTATTGGGCTAAGACTGTGCTTTAGCCCTTCTATCCTAAAAGGCTGAGCCTTTTCAAATAATCCGACTGAGGCAGAGCCTCAGCCAAGCCAGTAAGGTCATCTGTTGAGGTGCCGTGGCCTTTACTTCCATCTCGATTTCGCTTCGCTCCACTCGATGACCTGCTCCAACTAGCTGCTACCAATACACTAACACTAATAGCCCAACTTGTCTGCTTCCAAGCAGGTTTCCCAATATACCAATACACCGATCCACCAATATACCAATCTACTAATTCACGTTTTCACATGTTTACAAACTCAACCTAAACACAATAAAATTAAAAATAAGCTCCTGTTTCAAAATCTGATACTTTCCAAAAAAATAAGTATCTTTAAAGCCAACAAATCAACTAAAAATTCAATCAGTAAATGGAAAATATAAATTGGGGCGAATTGCCTTTTGGTTATTTCAAGACCGACTATAATGTAAGATGTTACAATCGTAATGGAGAATGGGGAAAGCTGGAAGTCTCATCTTCGGAATATATTAATTTGCACATGGCTTGCACTGGCCTTCACTACGGGCAGGAAGCTTTTGAAGGAATGAAAGCATTCAGGGGGAAAGATGGGAAGATTCGTGTTTTCCGTTGGGAAGAAAATGCAAAACGTTTACGTAATTCGGCAGAAGGCATTATGATGGCAAATGTTCCTGATGAATTATTCCTGAAAGCAATTACAGAAGTGATCAAGCTGAATGAAAAGTTTGTTCCTCCTTATGGAACAGGTGCAAGTTTATACATTCGTCCGTTATTATTTGGATCAGGTGCTGAAGTAGGAGTGAAACCAAGTAACGAATATATGTTTATGGTATTCTGTGGTCCTGTTGGCCCTTATTTTAAAGAGGGATTCAAGCCTGTAAAGATTCAATTGGTTTCTGATTATGACCGTGCAGCTCCACAAGGAACCGGTAATATCAAAGTAGGCGGTAACTATGCTGCCAGCTTACGTCCTGCTGCAAGAGCAAAAGCAGATGGCTATTCTTCAGTATTATTTACAGATGCAAAGGAGCATAAGTATATTGATGAAGCCGGGCCGGCTAATTTCTTCGGTATTAAAAATAATACCTATATAACGCCTCATTCAAAAACAATTCTTCCTTCTATTACAAATATGAGCTTAGAACAAATAGCTCGTGACTTAGGATTGGATGTTGAACGTCGTCCTGTACCGGTTGAAGAATTGAGTACATTCGAAGAGGCAGGTGCTTGTGGTACTGCTGCTATCATTTCTCCTGTCGGATTAATTCACGATCGTGAATCTGATAATGAGATTAGGTTTGGTTCAATGGATCAGGCCGGCCCAGTTTCTACTAAACTTTATGAAACGCTTAAAGCAATTCAGGAAGGAGAAATTGAAGACAAACACGGATGGAATTATGTCATTGAAATGTAAGAGATCAAATCAATATAAAGAAAAACCTTCTATAAAAATATAGGAGGTTTTTTTGTTTGAGTGAATAGGTGAATTGCTATATCGGTATAATGGTGTTTGGTCATCCGGTTGGGCTAAGGCTCTGCCTTAGTCCTCTTATCTTAAAAGGCTCAGCCTTTTGAAATAATTCTGCTGAGGCTCTGCCTCAGCAGAACTAAGGAATTAGTATGATAGTACATTGGTGGATTAGTATATTGGTTATTGGTAAGTTGGTTTTCATGTTGTAAGTAGATGTCGTCATGCTACCCCGAGGATTCGGGAGCGGGTTTCAGTATCTAATCCTGCGTTTTCAAAATCCTAAAATCTGCAATCGTTTAATCATTCAATCTTCTTTTCCTTCTTCGCTCTCTGTCCTTTTTCCGTTTAAGTTCTCTTTCCTTTATCTTTTTTCTTCTTTCTTCTCTTTTCTTTCTTAGTTTTTCTCTTTTTTTTCTTCTTTCCTTCATCTTCTCTAATAAACTTTTATCATCAGGAATATTCAAACTTTTTGAGCCAGAAGTATCATTGAAGTCGTTTTGTTCACTTTCCATATTGAGGATTGATAAACCAGCATGTTGTAGAAATGAATTCTTCTGAGTTTCTATTAAATGATTTTCATTCGCATAAGAAAGACTTATTCCCAGAAAAAATGATAAAACAAATAACTTTATTTTCATAGTTCTTAAATTGATATTTGTTTTAAAATAAACAAGCCATGTGCCAAAAAAAAAAGCCTTGATAGTTATTGTCTCAAGGCTTCTTTTTATATCATTATTTTGAGCATATAGGAAAATCTCTGAAATAAACCAGAATGTTATATTCAGAAGATCCTTCGCTACACTAAGGATGACTGGTATTTTATAGTAGGTTGTTATTGGTAAGAACTTCAGCCATTTGCTCCTGTAGTTTTTTAGCTTCTGCTTTTGCTACTTCTGTAAAGTCTTTTCCATGTGATTTGAAGATAATTCCGCGTGAAGAGTTTACCAATAATCCGCATTGTTTATTTAATCCGTATTTGGCAACTTCTTCCAAACTTCCTCCTTGTGCACCTACTCCCGGTACTAATAGGAAGTGATTAGGAATAATATTTCTGATATCTGATAGCATTTCTGCTTTGGTTGCACCTACAACATACATCATATTATCAGCATTGCCCCATTTTTGCGAAGTTTTAAGAACTTCTTCAAATAACCTCTTTCCGCTTTCTTTGTTTTCAATTAACTGGAAATCGAAAGCGCCTTTATTGGAAGTTAATACTAAAAGAATGACCCATTTATTTTCTAAAGATAAAAACGGGCTTACAGAATCTTCACCCATATATGGAGCTACGGTAATACTGTCGAATCCATAAGTCTCCAGAAATGCTTTAGCATATTGAGCTGAGGTATTTCCTATGTCACCCCGTTTTGCATCGGCTATGGTAAATACCTCGTCTTTTCTTTCGTTTAAATATGCAATTGTTTTCTCCAGACTGATTAATCCTTCTGATCCTCTGCTTTCATAAAAAGCAAGATTCGGTTTGTAAGCAACTGTATAATCAATGGTTGCATCGATTATTGCTTTATTGAATTCAAATACCGGATCATCTTTCTCAAGAAGATGTTGAGGTATTTTATTAATATCAGAATCTAATCCTACGCATAGGAAGGATTTCTTTTTTTGGATTAGTTGGAAAAGTTGTTCTCTTGTCATTTTATGTTAAAGTTTATTTCTTTTTCTTGTCATTGAGTGAAGAATCTCCTAAATAAACTTCTATCGTGAATAGAATGAGGTCCTTCGCTGCGCTCAGGATGACAATTTTTTTATAGTATGCTACAGGGGTTCCATATGTATCGTTGGAATAATCCCCAGTTCTTTTTTTATTTTTTGTTCTAATTTATCTGCAATCTCATGTGCTTCATTCAGGCTTAAATCCCCATCCAGTTTAATATGAAAAGTTACTTCCTGATGATTTCCGTAATTATGAATATGAAAATGATGCAGGTTTAAGTCATTGTGACAACAATCAATAGCCATATCCTTTATTTTTTGAATAAGCTCCGGATCTGCATCCTTTCCTAATAAGGTGCTGATAGCATCCTTAAGAATTTCGTAAGTTCCGTAGAAGAGAAGTCCGGCAATAATGATACCCATTACACCATCTATCCACCAGAAATAGGGTTGTAGAAAAATACCTGCTAAAATAACAACGGATGAAAATGCATCTGAGCGATGATGCCATCCATCAGCTTTTAGTGATTTGGAACTTGTTTTTTTAGCTGCCCAGAAGGCATATTGGGCCATTCCTTCTTTCATCAGAATTGAAACAATCGTAACAACAATGGCCAATGTTCCAAAAACCGTAACATCCCGGTTCCTTAAACTTTGAATGGATTCAATGACAAAATCAAAAGCAACAACAGCCAGTAGTACTCCAATAATAATAGAACCAATTATTTCTGCACGGCCATGCCCAAACGGATGATCTTTATCTGCAGGTTTACTGGAAGCTTTGGCTCCAATTAATACGATAATAGATGTAACGGAGTCGGAAAGTGTATGCCATGCATCGGCAACGATTGCAATAGAGCCGCTTACTATTCCTGCCCAGTATTTTAGCCCGAAGAGTAAGGTGTTTACTACAATAGAAAGCCAGCCTTCAATATAAGCCAGTTTATTATTGTTATTTTTAATCTTACTCATCAGATTGGTTTATTCTACATCAGCTTTCAGGCGCTCAGCATTTTCTGCTAACTGCAATTTATCAATTAATTCCTGAATATCGCCATCAATAATATTAGGTAAGTTATATAAGGTTAATCCAATACGGTGATCTGTAACACGTCCTTGCGGCCAGTTATAAGTTCTGATCTTTGCGGAGCGGTCGCCGGTAGATACCATGGTTTTACGTTTGGAAGTTACTTCGTCTAAATATTTCTTGTATTCCAATTCATAGATACGTGTACGTAAAACGGTCATGGCTTTTGCCAGGTTTTTAATCTGTGATTTCTGATCTTGACAAGTCGCAACAATTCCGGTTGGAATATGTGTTAAACGAACCGCTGAATAGGTAGTATTCACTGATTGCCCACCAGGTCCTGAGCTACAAAAAGTATCTTTTTTAATGTCGGCTTCTTTAAGCTCTACGTCAAATTCTTCTGCTTCTGGTAATACAACAACAGAAGCAGCTGAAGTATGAACACGCCCTTGTGTTTCCGTTTTAGGTACACGTTGTACACGATGTACTCCGGATTCGTATTTCAATTGTCCGTAAACGTTTTGACCTGATACGTTTAATATAACTTCTTTAAATCCGCCAACAGTACCTTCCGTTTCTTCAACGATTTCAACTTTCCATTTTTTAGTTTCACAGTATTTAAGATACATTCTATAAAGGTCTCCCGCAAAAATGCTGGCTTCATCACCACCTGTACCGGCCCGGATTTCAAGAATCGCATTTTTAGAATCCTGAGGATCAGCAGGAATTAACATGATACGGATTTCTTCTTCCATTGTATCACGTTTTTCTACTAATTCATTCATTTCTTCTTTTGCCATTGTACGAAATTCTTCATCTTTTTCATTCTTCAGAATTTCTTTGGTCGATTCAATATTTCCCAAAACATCTTTATAAACTTCGTATGCATCTACAATGGGTTCAAGTTCTTTATAATCTTTATTGAGCTTGATATATTTTTTCATATCTGCCATAGCGGCAGGATCGTTCATTTCTTCTCTAATGCTTTCCCAGCGTACTTTTATTGCTTGTAATTTATCTAACATTTTTTGTGCTGATTTAATGGGTGCAAAGATACGATTAATTTCTAAGGTAACAGATATAAATTGGGTCAGCCTTTATAGTTAGCCCTTGTCATCCTGAGCGTAGCGAAGGAACTCCTAATTTGATTTCTTTCGTAAATAGAATGAGTTCCTTCGCTACGCTCAGGATGACAAGGGTGATTTTTATTGTATGGTAAACTAAGAATGATAATTCTTAATATTTGAAAGTTCCGAACTCTGATTTCAGGGTTAAAGACTTTCCTTTTGCTGCCTCACATCTTCCAATAACCTTTGCATCAATATTAAAAGATTTCGAGATCTCAATCAGGTCATTCGCTATTTCCTGTGGTACATATAGCTCCATGCGGTGTCCCATATTAAATACTTTATACATTTCTGCCCAGGAAGTTTGTGATTGCTCATGAATCATTTTGAATAAAGGAGGAATAGCAAACATATCATCCTTAATAATATGGAGGTCATCTATAAAATGTAAAACCTTTGTTTGAGCACCTCCACTGCAATGCACCATTCCATGAATCTGAGAGCGATAGTTCTCAAGCATTTTCTTAATTATCGGTGCATAGGTACGGGTAGGGGAGAGTACCATCTTGCCGGCATCTACTCCTTCTATTTCCGTTTTATCAGTAAGTTTCAGCTTGCCTGAATAAACCAGATCATTTGGGATTTGAGGATCATAACTTTCATTATATTTTTCCGCCAGGTATTTTGCAAAAACATCATGGCGGGCAGAAGTTAATCCATTGCTACCCATACCTCCATTATAAGAGGTTTCATAAGTTGCTTGTCCGTATGAAGCTAAACCAACAATAACATCGCCATCCTGAATGCTGTGATTTGAAATTACATCTTCTCTTTTTAGCCTGGCAGTAACCGTAGAATCAACAATAATAGTTCTTACAAGGTCTCCAACATCTGCAGTTTCACCACCGGTAGAGTAGATTCCAATACCATGATCCCTCATTTCTGCAAGGAATTCTTCAGTCCCGTTAATAATCGCAGCAATGACTTCTCCGGGAATTAATTGCTTATTTCTTCCTATGGTTGAAGAGAGCAAAATATTATCTGTAGCCCCAACACAAAGTAAATCATCTAAATTCATTACAATAGCATCAATAGCTATTCCTTTCCATACTGAAAGATCCCCGGTTTCTTTCCAATATAAATAAGCCAGAGAAGATTTAGTACCGGCACCATCCGCATGCATGATATTGCAAAAATTTTCATCGCCACCAATAATATCAGGAATAATTTTGCAAAATGCTTTTGGATATAAACCTTTGTCAATATTCTTAATGGCATGATGTACATCTTCCTTCCCTGCGGAAACTCCTCTTTGCTGATATCTTGATTCTATTGGCATATTGTTTTTATTTGAAAATGATGATCTTATTTTCGGGGTCAAAATTAAACAATCCAAACATGATAAGCGTTGATTCGCCTAAAATTAATTTGTCTTTTAAGCGATTATTTACTTTTATGCTAAGATTTCTAACCGTTTTATTTGCAATCTTTAAGGTATTGATATAGAATTCGGCTCCATTACGGATGCTTCCATCTTTTAGGTCTTCTTTATTCAAAAAATCGGATTCATTAATGATACCTTCATTTAGTAATATCAGTGCTGCCCTAAGTGGTATTTCAGCATCAACGTCTTCTTTATAGATAAATGTAAATACTTCTTCATTTAGAATACATTTTGCACTTTGGCTACCATCCTTCTCAATGGTATAAGGAATCGTTCTTTTTTTAGGTTTATATTTTTTCAAACCTCCGGTTTCAGGGGTATACGGACTAAAATCTGTTTTTAATACACTAAACTCGGTACGACGGTTTAATTGATGAGCGGCTTCTTTTTCGGTTTCATTTTTTAAGGAAGAAATGAATGCTTCATTTAATTCGCTTCCTGCTTTGAAATTATAATTTTCTCCTTTAAACCTTCTTTTTAGTTTTCTGGGTTGTTGCTCTCCATAGCCTTTAGGAACTAAACGTTTTGGGTTAATACCTCTCAGAATTAAATAGTCGACAACACTTTTAGCCCTCTTTTGTGATAGGATATTATTGTATTCGTCCGTATCTCTGGAATCAGTATGAGAGGCTAATTCAATCACAATATTTTCATTTTGCTCAAGTGTACGTATGAGTCCTTGCAAGCTATCCTGATATTGTGGCTTTAAATCCCACTTTCCCAGATCATAAAGGATATCCGGTAGAACGATAGGCTCTTTTGGAATTTCCTGAAGCTTGAAATTCTTTTCAAAAATATGGCTTTCTTCAAATCCATAAGTACTGATTTTGTCAGTAGCATTAAAGTGACCTTTAAAACTGACTTTTAGTTCATAATCGAGGTTTTTCTTTAGTTGTGATGGATTAAAGATATATTTACCTGCTTTATTTGTTAATGTTTGTATAGTGCTACCATCGCTACCATGGAGTTTAACTTTTACTCCTTCCATTACATAGTCAGTTTCCCGATTTATAATCTGTCCCTGAAGTGTAAATTCGACCGGAAGTATTTTAAAAAAATAAATATCATCATCTTTACTTCCTTTTCTGTTGGATGAAAAGAATCCTTCTTCCAATTCCTTATGAAATACGATTCCAAAATCATCCCTATAAGAATTCATAGGATACTTTAAATTCTCCGGAACCTCCCAGTTTCCAAATCCATTTTTTCGGGTAACAAAAATATCCAGTCCGCCCAGACTAATATGGCCATTTGAAGAAAAATATAACAAACTGTCATTTCTTAAAAAAGGAAATACTTCGTCACCTTCCGTATTAATTTCAGAACCCAAGTTCCTGGGCCTTCCAAACTTTCCATTCTTACTTTTTCTTTCAGCTACCCAAATGTCTTTACCTCCTTTGCCTCCAGGCCGGTCCGATACGAAATAAATCGTTCTTTCATCACTACTCAGAGTTGGATGTCCATATACGTAACTGGTATCATTTTCCAGCACCAGTAGTTGTGGCCTACTCCAGGTTTTACCAATTCTTTTAGAAGTATATATTTTACATCCTGAGTTATTATGATCATTAGGACAACGGGTGAAGTAAATTCTGTTAAAACTTTTATTCAGAAAAGGGGTTCCTTCATTTGAAGGTGTATTAATCATATTGTTATTGTCTAATTCTGCATCTTCATTATCAAGTAATGCAGGTTTGCTCCATTTTCCCTGCTGGTCGATTCTGCTTACAAAAAGGTCACTGAATTTTTGCCCTGTCCATTCATCTTTATTTTTTCCAATGGCTTCTTTTCTGGTAGAAGTGAAGATGATGGTGTTATAAGCCCGGTTTCCGTATGTAGGTGCAAAATCAGATTCCCGGGAGTTTATTTTAGCCAGCGTTTGTATTTGATGCTTAGTAGGCTTTAATAACCAGCTTGTAATACTGTCGCATGCAATCATACCGTTTAAAGCTCTTTTGCTTTTTGGCTTTACGGATAAGTATTCCTGAAACTTTTCTTTGGCTTCAGCATGATTGTTATTCAATTTTAAGCTTTCGGCATAATATAACAGAATAATAGGTTTTTTTTCCTGATACTTAACTCTTACTAATCGTTTATATTGGTTTACGGCAAGCCGGTAGTTGTTTGTTAGCCGATAGCATTCAGAAAGTTGAAAGTTAATTCTATTTTTTTCTTCAGGATCATTTTTTAGTTTGGAAAGTGCCTTTTTATACTTCTCAATGGCTATTTCATATTTATGATTATTAAAATCTTTATCTGCATCTGTAGTAAGTTTATTTTTAGCAAACAGGCTGAAATCAAAACACAGGCATACAAGTAATAATGAAATACTAATGATTGTATGTGTTTTGAATGGGTTGTGTTTCATAATTAATCAGATAAATCTATTTCATAAACGAAACAAAGTTGATTTTATTTGTTTTCTTCTTCAGGGGGAGTAGATTTTTCAGATTTGGTTTTTGTTTTCTCGCGATCAATTTTACGAATTTCACTGTCGATTTCTCTTTTTATTTCAGAAGAAGCTCTTTTTACTTCATAAACTGCACGGCCTAATTTTTTAGCAATTTCAGGAATTTTTCCAGGCCCAAAAACCAGGAATACGATCAAAAGAATGATAAATATTTCACCACCGCTAATATTAAAGAAAAGCAAAGTAAAATCCATAATCTGTTGCTTTAAAGATTACAAAAATAATAAAAAAAGTCCCGATTATAATCGGGACTTTTCAGGATTATCAATAAAGAGTATTATTTTTTTTTGTTTTCGGGTTTAGCTTTTCGTTTTTTTCCGATGAGATCAAAAGCAATCGGGCTCGCAGTAAATAACGATGAATAAGTACCTACTAAAACACCAACTAATAACGCGAACGTAAATCCACGGATAATTTCACCTCCAAAGATGAAGATCGTTAATAATACAACAAAAGTAGTACCTGAAGTGTTAAATGTTCTTGCCAAAGTACTGTTCAGTGCTGTATTAATATTTTCTTTAAGATCTTTCTTTGGGTATAATCCGGTAACTTCACGAATACGGTCGAAAATAATTACTGTATCATTGATCGAATAACCAATAATGGTTAGAATTGCCGCAATAAATGCCTGGTCAACTTCCATATTAAATGGCATAATTGAATAGAATAATGAGAATAATGAAATAGTAATTAATGTATCGTGGAACAAGGCAATTACACCTGCCAAACCGTATTGCCATTTGTTAAATCTTGCTGCGATATAAATAAAGATCACAATCAAAGCAAATAAAACGGCCATGGCTGATTTATTTCTGATATCATCTGCAATTGTCGGCCCAACTTTTTGTGACCTCAATATACCGGTTAATTTATCTTCTTTAGAAACATCTGTACTAAAGTTACCGTATGAAATACTTTTATCATTAAAGAATGGCTTTAATCCATTAAATAACTTACGTTGAATCTCATTATCTACATCATCTCCATCATCATCAATTTTATATTTAGTGGTAATCTTAACCTGTGAGTTGGGCCCGAAAGTTTTAACTTCAGGAGCCATATTTTCAAACTCAACAGCTAATGCTTCACGAATTTCATTCGTTTTAATATCATTGTCAAAACGAACGATATAGGTACGTCCACCGGAGAAATCAACACCGTAATTCAGACCGTTCGTAATTAATGAACCTATACCAATTATAATAATAATAGAAGAGATAACATAGGTTTTCTTTCTGACTTTTAAGAAATCAAATTTTGCATTAGCCAATACATTTCTGGTAAGATTGTTTGCAAATTTCACCTGGAGGTTTTTTCTTAGCAAAAACGTAAATACCAAGCGAGAAATAAAGATTGCTGAGAATAGTGATGACAGAATTCCAATGATCAAAGTAGTTGCAAAACCTTGAACCGGACCTGAACCAAAAATATAAAGTACAACGCCTGTTAATAAAGTTGTTACGTTACCATCAATAATAGCCGAATATGCATTCTTATAACCGTCGGCAATTGCCAATTGAATTCCTTTACCGGCCCTGACTTCCTCTTTAATACGTTCGTAAATGATTACGTTTGCATCCACTGCCATACCTAATGTAAGTACAATACCTGCAATACCGGGTAAGGTAAGGACTGCAGATAATGATGCTAATACACCAAATAAGAAGAAGATATTTGTAATCAGGGCAAGATTTGCAATAAACCCAGCCTGATTATAATAAAAGATCATATAAACAAGTACAAGAGAGAATGCAATTACGAATGACCATAAACCTGACTGAATGGCTTCTTTACCAAGAGATGGACCGACTACAGCTTCTTCTTCAATAGAAGTTGGAGCAGGAAGTTTGCCTGCTTTCAGAATGTTTGCGAGATCCTTGGCTTCTTCTAATTGCATATTACCACCTGAAATACTTGTACTTCCTCCATCAATCTTAACACTAACATTCGGATGAGAATATACAAGGTCATCCAAAACAATTGCTAATTGCCTGTCAATATTTTCACCGGTCATTTTACTCCAGATACGCGCACCTTCACGATTCATCCTAAGAGAAACTTCAGGCTTACCCGTTGAAGGTTCAAAATCCTGTCTTGCATCAGTAACTACTTCGCCGGTAAGAGGAGCTTCACCATCACGTGTTGTTACTTTAAGTGCTATAAGATTTAAATGATTGGGTGCCCATGATTCCGGTTTGCTGGTCCAGGCCAATTTAACTGTTCTTGGGAAAACGTCCTTTACTCTTGAAAGGTAATTGTTTACTTTGGCAGTATCTTTAATTAAAGCATGCCCTACCACAGCTCCTTTTCTAGGTATCCATTGTCCAGAAGTATTTTGGTCAAATGCCATAGTAAGATAAGCATATAATGGATTTTTTTTCGCATATTGTTCAAAGGTTTGTTGTGATGCATCTGTATCAGTACTGTCTTTTGTAATCAATGAAGAAACATCGTCTTCTTTAATTTCTTTTTTATCTGTAGCAGCTGCCTCTTCTTTAGTTTCATCTTTAGTATCAACATCTAACAAAGTTCTCAATTTGGTATTTGCATCTGCAAAGAAATTAGCAACTTCTCTGAATTCCCAAGTTTCCCAGAATTCAAGTTTTGCAGTACCTTTTAAAAGGTTACGTACACGTTCGGGATCTTTTACACCGGGAAGGTCAATTAAGATACGGCCGGTACCTGCAATTCTTTGAATATTTGGCTGGGAAACACCAAAACGGTTAATACGGGTATTTAAAATGTTGTAAGCACGGTCGATAGCTCCGTCAGTTTCTTCCCTGATCACAGCCATGACTTCTTCATTGGTCGAATTATATTTAATTCTGTCTTTTAGATCAACACGTGTAAAAACAGCGGCTAATTTTGCATTCGGGTCTATCTCTTCAAAAGTTTCGGCAAACAGGGTCACGAAATCTTTCTGGCTGTCTTTTTGTTTTTCTCTGGCATCTTTCAGCGCCTGGTTGAATACAGGATCTTCACTATTACCTGACAATGCTCTTACAATATCGTAAACTTTTACTTCAAGAGTTACGTTCATCCCCCCTTTAAGGTCGAGGCCCAAATTGATTTCTCTTTCTTTACACTCACTATAAGTGTAATTTCTTAGCCATAAGAAATTATAAATATTTTCGTTTTTGATCGAGTCCAGATAACTTGCTTTCCATTTCGCTGAAATCGAGTCTAAAAGAAATTTTTCTTTTAATGCATCTCCTTTTGCAATTTTTTTTGCCAACTGCGTAGCTACTTCACTATGTGCGTATTTGTAAGCATCTTTTTCTACTTTAGTAGTAAAATAAGTAAATGACAATTGGAATAAACAAACTAATGCAAAGGCAATCGCAAAAAATTTAATAGCTCCTCTGTTTTGCATGTGTGATAGAATTTTAATTTATTATAATTCAGTTTTAGAGGGTGCAAAAATAGAATTTAAAATTGAAAATAACAATAGTATTTATACGAAAGCAGGTTTTGAACTTTCATTTTGTAAATCCTTTATTTCAAATACGTTTTAAATTTCTTTTGCGGTTTGCTTAGTTGATTGAAAAAAAAGTATTTACATATTATATGTATTTTTAATTTTGTTCGCTTTTTTGGTGTTTTGAAATTGGTTCAATCTATTTGATTTTAATTGCAATTTTTCAATAACCGATAATCTATAATTCATCATTACCCTTTATATCTTATCCACTTAAACAACTCCTTATAAGTAGGTTTTTTCCCATACATCAATATTCCTATACGATAAATTCTACCTGCCATCCAGGTGGCACCCCAGAAAGTTAATATCAGTAAAGCCATTGATAATGCCAATTCCTCATAAGGAACTCCAAAAGGAATTCTGCCCATCATGATTACCGGGGAAGTAAAAGGAATAATAGACATCCAGAATGAAACCGGCCCATCGGGATTCCTGAGTACAAATTGTAACATAATAATAGATAGTATCAGTGGAATGGTGATCGGCATCATAAATTGTTGCGTATCTGTTTCATTATCTACAGCCGAACCCACAATAGCAAAAAGTGCAGCATACAGTAAATATCCAAATAGGAAATAGAATGCAAATGAGAATATAATTCCTGAGAAATTAATGGAGGCAATAATATCCAATACCTTATTCCCTGATCCTTGCACTACTTCTTCCTGAGTTGGAACTAACTGACTGGTGGCTGTGATGTTTTGATTTGCCGTGATATCCTTCTGAAAACTTACCTGAACAACTGATATAATTCCTGTGGTCAGAATGACCCACAATAAGAACTGCGTGAAACCCACCATCGCAATACCGATGATTTTTCCCATCATCAACTGAAAAGGTTTTACCGAGCAGATCATTACTTCAATGATGCGGCTGGTTTTTTCTTCAATCACTCCACGCATGACCTGAACACCAAAAATGAAAATAAACATGTAAATCATGAAGCCTACAAAAAAGCTCAACCCCATATTTACACCCGAATAGGTTCTTTGTTCTTTTTCATTCTCATCAAGTTTTATGGTACTTATATTTATGGATGTTTTAATTGCTTTTGGAATGTTCATTGCAATTTTTCGCTTTTCTTCACTAAGATTTAAACTGTCGATCTGAATTTTTAACTTTTGTTCTTCCAATTCTTTGCTCATAACCCTTTCTACATATGATTTTAAGTTCATGCTGGGTTGTGATTCTGCATAAAGAAATGCCTGAGTGGGTAAGGACACCATCTTCTTTGGGATATAGAGTAATATATCATGCTCACCTTTTGCTAAATCCGATTTAGCTTTATCAATGGTCTTTTCAATTTTATAATATAAATGAGTTTTGTCAGATTTAAAGTTTGGAAAGAATAAGCCGGATTCGTCCAATACGGCTATTTTACTTTGATCTTTATCATCAATTTGAGTTAACAAGATGGGTATTACAACCATTGAGGCCATTAATATAGGACCAAGGATAGTCATAATGATGAATGATCTCTTTTTTACTCTGCTCAAATATTCACGAGCTATGATAAGTTTGATTTTATCCATGACTAAGAATTATTTTTTGAAGCTTCTGCTACACGTTGAATAAAAATATCATTCATACTGGGAATGATCTCATTGAAGGAAAGGATTTGATATTGGGGGATCAGTGTTTTTAATAGATCATTTTGATCTCCATGATTAATTTTAATAGTTGCATTAATATTAGCTGACCCATTTTTAAGATCCAACAGATCAAAATGATTTCCAAGTATATCTTTTAACAGATGTTGTGAACCCTGCAGTATAAGTTCGTAAGTGTTTGACTTATATTGATGTTTCACATCTTCAACGCTACCTTCCAGAATCTTTCTGGAATTGTTTATCAATGCAATATTATCACACAATTCCTCAACGGAGGCCATATTATGTGTTGAAAAAATGATGGTCGCACCCTCATCTCTTAATTTTAAAATTTCTGTTTTTAAAAGATTCACATTAATGGGATCAAAGCCTGAAAAAGGTTCATCAAAAATCAATAATTCCGGTTTGTGGAGTATTGTTACAATAAACTGAATTTTTTGCTGCATTCCCTTTGAAAGTTCTTCAACTTTACGGTTCCACCATGCACCGATTTCAAATTTTTCAAACCAGAGTTTTAATTGAGAGATGGCATCCCTTTTACTTAATCCTTTAAGCTGGGCAAGATAAATGGCCTGTTCGCCAACTTTCATTTTTTTATATAAGCCTCTTTCTTCAGGAAGATATCCTATATTGTAGATATGGTTTTGGTTTAATTTTTCACCATTGAAAAAAAGGCTTCCTGTATCAGGAGCTGTAATTTGATTAATAATTCTGATTAAGGTCGTTTTTCCTGCACCATTTGGGCCAAGTAAGCCGAATATACTTTGTTTGGGTACATTTATGCTTACTCCGTCAAGTGCCTTGTGATTTGAAAATTGTTTACTAATGTTTTCGGCAATAAATAAGTTCATTCATTCATTTTTTTGAAATGCTAAATATATAAAAAACCCGTCAGAATTATTTCCTAACAGGTTACTTATTATGATAATTTTTAGTCCCGATAGCTATCCGGATTATTATTCATTTTTTTAATTCAAACCCTCGTAGGCTTTATCCTTTTTTTATCCTTCAAAGTATTCTCTCATTCTGCTGAAAAATCCTTTATCCTTACTTGTCGGATTTGGTTTGAAATTGTCGGATTGAGCAAGCTTTTCCAATATGGCTTTTTCTTCTTTATTTAATGACTTTGGAGTCCATACGTTGATATTGATCAATAAATCTCCGCGTCCATAAGCATTAATATCAGGAAGGCCCTTGCCTCTTAAACGTAATACTTTTCCTGCCTGGGTACCGGAAGGTATTTTTATTCTCGCTTTTCCTTCTACAGTAGGAATTTCAATGTTTGTTCCTAAAGTAGCATCCGGAATACTAATAAATGCATCATAAATTAAATTGGCACCATCACGGATCAATTCAGCATGTGGAATTTCTTCGATCAGTACAATTAAATCGCCAGGAATTCCTCCTCTGGCTCCGGCATTTCCTTTTCCATTTACAGATAATTGCATTCCTTCGGAAACACCTGCCGGAAGTTTTAATGTTATAACTTCTTCCCCCTTAACAATTCCATGTCCGCCACAGGAATTACATTTTTCTTTTATGATCTTACCTTCGCCACTACAGGTCGGACAAGTAGATGTTGTTTGCATTTGGCCCAGGAAGGAATTCACTACTCTGGTAACTTGTCCGGAACCACCACAGGTCGGGCAGGTTGAATGTCCGGAACGCCCTTCAGCACCACTACCACCACATGAGTTACAACCTACATATTTATTGACTTTTATTTTTTTCTCAACTCCATTGGCGATTTCTTCCAAAGTTAGTTTAACTTTTACTCTAAGGTTGGAACCTTTATTCACTCGCTGACGACGTGAACCTCCGAATCCTCCAAATCCTCCTCCGAAGGCACTGCCAAATATATCGCCGAAATTGCTGAATATATCATCCATGCTCATTCCGCCACCAAATCCACCTCCTCCGGAAGCTCCACCTACACCTGCATGTCCAAATTGGTCATATCTGTTTTTCTTTTCAGGGTTGCTAAGTACTTCATAAGCCTCAGCAGCTTCCTTGAACCTCTCTTCAGCTTCCTTATCATCCGGGTTTTTATCAGGATGATATTTTAAAGCTTGCTTTCTGTATGCTTTCTTTATTTCTGCTTCCGAGGCATCTTTTGATACATCCAATATTTCGTAAAAATCTCTTTTCGACATTATTTATATAATTTGGGCTCTTTTCTTTTTATTTTCCTACAACAACTTTCGCAAAGCGAATGATCTTTCCATTTAATAAATAGCCTTTTTCAATTTCGTCTATTACTTTACCTTTTAAATCTTCTGACGGAGCAGGTGTTTGAGTTAAAGCTTCGTGATAGTCAGTATCAAATTCTTTTCCTTTAGATTCCAATACTTCTAAACCTTTTGCGGTTAAAGTTGATTTGAATTTATTATAAATCAGGTTTACACCTTCTTTTAAACTTTCTGCATTATCATTTTCTTCAAAAGCTTTCATGGCTCTTTCAAAATCATCCATAACCGGTAACATGGATAAAATAATTTCCTCGGAAGCAGTTTTTGTAAGTTCCAATCTTTCTTTGATGCTTCTTTTTCGGAAGTTATCGAATTCAGAGAATAGTCTTAAATATTTATCATTTAGCTCAGCAAATTTGATTTTTTGTTCTTCAAGCTCATCTGCCTTTTTATTTTTTCTTCCTCTTCTCTTTTTCGCAGGTTCTTCTTTATTTGCTTTTGCTTCTGTTTCTGCTTTTGGAGATGCTTTTTCCTGTGTAGTTTCTTTTTCTTCTACTTCAGCTTCTTTTTTGATTTCCTCTTTGTTTTTAGCAGCGTCCTTTGCCATTTCTTCTTTATCTATTTTAAAATTAAATTCAATTGTTCTTTACAAATTATTTGCCATACTATTATTAAAGACATAATGTCATGGAAAAATTGAATGTAAAAATTTTGATGAAATATATTAATCAATTCGTTGTATCCTGGCACCTAATGATTGAAGCCGGGTGTCAATATACTGGTAACCTCTGTCAATTTGCTCTATATTGTCAATGACGCTTTTCCCTTCAGCTGATAATGCAGCAATCAACAGGGCTACACCTGCACGAATATCTGGTGATGTCATGGAAATTCCACGTAATGGATATTTTCTGTTCAAACCGATAACCGTAGCTCTATGCGGGTCACAAAGTATGATTTGAGCCCCCATGTCAATCAGTTTGTCTACAAAAAATAAGCGACTTTCAAACATCTTTTGATGGATTAATACGCTTCCTTTGGCCTGTGTTGCAACAACCAGCATAATGCTGATCAGGTCAGGGGTAAAACCTGGCCAGGGTGCATCGGCAATTGTCATGATGGATCCGTCAATAAAGGTTTCAACTTCATATTCCTTATGTTCGGGGATATATAAGTCATTACCTCTTGCTTCAGTATGTATACCCATTCGTCTGAACATTTCAGGAATAATTCCTAAAGTACTATAATCAACGTTTTTAATGGTTAGCTCCGATTGGGTCATTGCTGCCATTCCAATAAAACTTCCAACCTCAATCATATCAGCCATCATCGTATGCTGACAGCCTCCCAAACTATCAACGCCTTCAATGGTTAAAAGATTTGAACCTATCCCATTGATTTTTGCTCCCATGCTGACAAGCATTTTACTTAGTTGTAAAAGGTAGGGTTCACAAGCGGCATTAAATATTGTAGTAGTTCCCTTTGCCAAAGTCGCAGCCATCAGAATGTTAGCGGTTCCTGTTACCGAAGCTTCATCAAGTAGCATATAGGTGCCTTTTAAATTTTTAGCTTCAATGGAGTAAGCTTTGTGTATAGGGTCATAAGTGAATTTTGCTCCAAGGTTCTGTAGTCCTGAAAAATGTGTATCTAACCTTCTTCTTCCGATTTTATCGCCACCGGGCTGTGGAATATAACCTTTGCCAAAACGAGCCAATAAAGGCCCAAGTATCATGATAGACCCTCTTAAACTGGATGCTTTGATTTGAAAATCTTCAGTTTTCAGATAATCAATATTGACATCAGTTGCTTCAAAAGTATAACTGCCGCTTCCAAGGTTTTCAACGGCTACACCCAAATGAGCCAGTAAATCAATAAGCTTGTTTACATCCCTGATGTTTGGAATATTATGAATTGTGATTCGTTCCGGACTTAATAGGGTAGCACAAAGAATTTGTAATGCTTCATTTTTTGCCCCTTGTGGAGTTATTTCTCCATTCAGTTTATTTCCGCCGATAATCTCAAAAGAGCTCACTTATAATATTTTTGAATATGCTGATTTAGTTTCTTCTTCTATGGCCGTTATGTCCGTCTTTTTTTTTGTGTGTTTTTTTCTTTTTCTGATTTGAAGATAATGAACCACCACCTTTAGATAAAATTTCTCCGGTATGCATTAATTTCGAATTCTCCGGCATTTTTAATTTCCCATCCGATAAAATTTCCAGGTGCTGAATAATCAGCTCATCATTTACCGAATCTCTATTCCAGTTCAGGTAAGATTTTTTAAGATGATTTGCTATGGCTACTATAAAAGCATTTTTTTCTGCTCCATCTTCTAATTGCATTGCCTTATTGATAACCAGCTCCAGGTTCCTTCCATATTGCCTGAATCGGATGTTGTGATCCTGATAAGGGACCTTTTGTGGCTTTTCTTCCAATGATTTTTTAGTTGGAACAGGGTAGGGGCAGTCAACATCTAATTGAAAATCTGAGATCATGTGAAGATGATCCCAAAGCTTTTGTTTATAATCTGCCGTTTCTTTAACCTGAGGATGCATTTGAGCCATAACTTCTACGATAAATGTAGCAAGACGAGTTCTTTGCTCTTTTTTTTCCAGTGTTAAAATGTATTCAATCATTTTCTGAATATTACGTCCATATTCAGAAATTTTCAGTTCATTTCGAGTCGTATTATATTCCATTTCGGTTTATTTTCTTTTTGGCTCTTCTGTTAAATTAATAATGATTTCAGGCAATATTTATTGTTCTAAATCATAAAATATTTTCACACAGGTGATAACGTTGCAAATATACGAAATTAAATGTTATGCTTGGATTTGTGAACTAAGTTTTTTATATAATGAAGTAAAAACCACTATTTTGATGTGAAAGCCTGAGTTACAGGTTGGAAGTTTTAACCTGCAACCTGTAACTCGCAACCATCCTAAACAATCTTTAGTTTCGCAAATTTCAATAATAATTGTTTTTGCCCTACACTGTGAAAGAATACGGTTGCCTTTTTATTAGGGCCTTCTCCTTCCAGATTAATTACTTTGCCTTTACCAAATTTTGCATGTTCCACTTCCATTCCGTTTTGAAGTTTTTCAAAAAGTTCTGGGTCAACTGAATTCGCAGCTGTAGATGGAGTAGAAGAGATTTTTTTCAGATTTTTTTTAGTAAATGTAATTCCCGGATTTTGATCAAACTGAGGCTTTGATTTTATGACTTCACCTTGATCCAATTTGGATTTAAAAATTGTTACACGCTGCGGACGATCAATATAAGTATCATCAACTTCCTCTATAAACCGCGAGGGTTCACAAATGCTAAGATTTCCCCATTTATACCTGTTTTCTGCATAAGAAAGATACAGTTGCTGTTCTGCTCTGGTCAGCGCCACATAAAATAACCTTCTTTCTTCTTCCAGGTCTGCTCTTGAATTTAAAGATTGAATGGATGGAAATAAGTTTTCTTCAAGCCCAACAACAAATACATATGGGAATTCCAAACCTTTAGCAGCATGAATAGTCATTAACGAAACATAGTCATTGCCCTCTTTATCTTTGGTATCAGCATCTGTGATTAGAGCAACATCCTGCATAAACTCATCCAATCCGCGTGTAATATTCCCTTCTCTTTCTTCAATTTGTTCTTCGGTAAGTTCTGTTTCCGTAAATTCTTTAATCGCATTTAAGAGTTCTTCAATATTTTCATACCGGCTAACACCTTCAGGGGTTTTATCATTATATAATTCTTTAAGAATCCCGGAAGAACTAGCAATTTCTTTTCCTAGTTCATAGGCATTTCGTTTGTCTATTTGTGCTGTGAAGCTTTTGATCATAGTAGCAAACTGATCAATTTTGGATCTGGTTCCGGCATTAATACTAGTTGGGAATTTTGCAGGCTTACTTATTACACCCCAGATATTGCTTCCTTGTTCACTGGCAGCTATTTGAAGCCGCTGGATACTTGTAGCTCCAATTCCTCTTGCCGGGTAATTAATCGTTCTTAATAAAGCATCTTCGTCATTATTATTAATAACAAGACGGAAATAGGCCAATACATCTTTGATCTCTTTTCTTTTATAAAAAGATAGACCTCCAAAAATTCGATAGGGTATATTCTGTCTTCTTAAAGCTTCTTCTATTGATCTTGATTGGGCGTTTGTCCTGTATAAAATTGCGAAGGATCCATTTCCCAGCTGATTATTCATTTTGCTCTCAAAGATTGCATTAGCAACCAAAATCCCTTCCTCATTATCAGTAGTAGCTCTGAGAAGTTTTATTTTGTTTCCTTCGTCATTTGAAGTCCAGACTTCTTTTTGAATCTGATCTTTATTATTGGCTATAATGCTATTCGCTGCGTTTACAATTGTTTTGGTTGATCGGTAATTTTGTTCAAGTTTGTAGACTTTATGATCAGGATAATCTTTCTGAAAATTTAAGATATTCTGAATATTTGCTCCTCGGAACGCATAGATACTTTGAGCATCATCACCCACAACACAAATGTTCTCATTGTTGGAAGCAAGCCTTTTAATAATTAAGTATTGAGAATGATTGGTATCCTGATATTCATCTACCAAAATATATTTGAATTTTTGCTGATACTTGTATAGGGCATCTTCAAAATCCCTGAAAAGGATATTGGTATAGAATAATAAATCATCGAAATCCATAGCATGGGCTTTTCTTAACCGGGCATTGTACACACTATAAATTTTGCCAATTAATGGCTTATTAGCCATTTTATCAGCATTCATGATTTCAAAATTGTTATTGTATTCCTCCGGAGAGATCAAATTGATTTTTGCACCTGATATTCTGTTTAAAACAAAGTTGGGAGTATACTCTTTGTCATCCAAATTGTTTTCCTTTAGAATCGTTTTGATGATACGTTTGGTATCATCCGTATCATAAATTGTGAAATTAGACGGATATCCTAAACGATGCCCTTCAATGCGGAGAATTCGGGCAAATACAGAATGGAATGTTCCCATCCAGACATTGCGTGCATCCGGGCCTACTAATTGTGTGATACGTTCCTTCATTTCCCGGGCAGCTTTATTGGTGAAAGTTAATGCCAGTATATTGAAGGGATCGACTCCTTTTTCGATAAGGTAAGCTACTTTGTATGTTAAAACGCGTGTTTTTCCCGATCCGGCACCTGCAATGACCATAGTCGCTCCATCGGTATGTGCTACAGCTTTTTGCTGTACATCGTTTAAATCTTTCATCATCTCTTTCACGGGAAAATTTTAGTGAAACAAAAGTAATGGTTTTATTGGTAAAATGAAATGGAAATTTAGAATATGAGCCCTAGGGAAGCAATCCTTTCTTCAATTCAAGGCCTCTAAGTCTTAATATTTTAGGCATTCATAGAAATAATAGGATTGCTTCCCTAGGGCTCATATTCTAAATTCAACTTTGCAGTTTTGAACTAAATAGTATAAAATTTATACATTTGAGAATTCAAATTCTATAAAAAAAGATTTCTTCTGATAATATAATCCAAAGCTATGACTGTAGATCAAAATGCATCATTCGAAGAAAAAACGCTGCTTAAAAAAGTGGCAAAGGGAAGTGAACCTGCTTTTCGTCGGCTTTATGATATCCATCATCAGCAGATCTATTCTTTTGCCTTATTCCTTACCCGGTCGGAAGTGCTGTCTGAAGAAGTAACCCAGGAAATTTTTATCAAGATATGGGCACGTCGTGAAGAACTTTTGGAGATAAGGCACTTCAAGCCCTGGCTTAAAACATTGGTTCGTAACCAGGCTTATAGTTTTCTGAGTCGTCTGGCCAGGGAACGGCTTATTTTGCGGGAAGTAGGTCAGCAAAAGAAAGAGGCTGCCAATCATACTGAAGAAGAGGTATTGGTTCGTGAATATGGCCGTCTCTTGAAGGAAATCCTTGGCCAGTTGCCTGAGCAACAGCGGAAGGTTTTTTTACTCAGTCGTCAGGAAGGAATGAAGCATGAAGAAATTGCCCGACACTTGGGCCTTAGTATCAATACTATAAAAAGCCATATGAAAGCTGCTCTTCGGCGTATTAGACTTTTTTTCGATAGTCATAATGATACGCTCATTACCCTGGCAATGACCTTGTTTTTTTGTGAGTAATACGGCTATGGGATGGCATCCCATAGCCGTCATTTAAGCTTTTATATCATTGTTTTTTATTGTTCTACAGAGATAAAAGCCTTTAATCATCTTAATCACTACAGCCAGTGAACCCTCCATGTCATCCTGTCCTGAAACTTCGAGATGATGTGTTGAGCGAAGCCGAGACGCGTTACTTTTACAGGCTTCCTTTTCCAATATTATAATAGCATTTATGTCTAAATTGAAGAATTGAAAAAGTTTTCCGAATGTATGAACTAGGGGCATTACAAGCATGAATAGCTCCCCTCGACAGGCTCAGGTATCACCCTCGTCTTCGCTCGGGGAACCTTATGCCGGTTTAATTCTATGTCCCTTCGGCTCCGCTCAGGGGCCCTTTTGGATAATGCGTTGAGTGGAGCCTTTTGACGCCTATGGGATGGCTTCCCTCTTTGCACTTATAGTCTCTTATTGCTATTTCAGTACCTCCAATATTAACGACTAATTTATCGCCTTTGTAAAACCATTTTCAAATTTCCAAATTAACTAATTTTCAAATTATCAAATCGTTTTATCCAATAATCAAATGACTCACTAATGAATAAATATTTTCTAAGCTTTTACGAAGTTGTTTATAAGCTTCTGCTTTTTGTGTTTTGATTGTGTTTATGGAAACATCAAGTTCTTTGGCAATTTCGGGATTGGTTTTACCTTTGATGCTTAAAAGGATGATTTGTTTCCTTTTTTCAGGAAGTTCATTTATAGCCTGATAGATCATACGATGCGTTTCTTTTTCAATGACTTCACTTAAAAAATTTTGTTCGTTTTGAACTTCAGCTAATTTTCTTTTGTTGTATTTATTTTCAACTTTTAAATGTTCCAGGTGATTGATCGTAGCATTTCGAATGGAACGATATAAAAATGCTCTAATAGAGATTTCAGAATCAAAATCTTCAAAAAGATTCCAGAGCTTCATAAATAATTCCTGAACAATGTCTTTGGCAATATCTTTATCCTCTAAATATTTTTCAGCATAAATACACATGCTTGGGAACATCTGCTCAAAGCATTGATTAAAAGAATAAATGCTTTTGTCTGCCGTTAGATTTATTTTTTTGTCCTTCTTCAATTTACCAAAAATCAGTTTCAGGATGAAATTTCAAAAGTAAAGAAATATTTGAAATTTGAAAATTTATTCAGAGTTAATGGGACAATTTCTTAATTCCGGTATTAATAATTAAATGCTTATTAATATGGATGAAAACCAACAAAAATTAATTATTTCAGATGAGTTTTTAATGCAAAAGATTTATATGATTCGAGGGATAAAAGTAATGTTAGATCGTGATCTGGCTTTTCTTTATGGGGTAAAACCAATAAGGTTAAGAGAGCAGGTAAAGCGCAATAAGGAAAGATTTCCGGGAAATTTTATGTTCCAACTTTCAGATAATGAAATTCAATTAATGGTATCGCAAAATGCGATACCTTCAAAACAACACTTGGGTGGTTCTCAACCTTATGTATTTACTGAGCATGGAATTTTGATGTTAGCGAATATATTAAAAAGCCAGAAAGCTATTCATACAAGTATAAGAATCATTAACATTTTTGTTAAAATGAGAGAAATGCTTTTAACTAATAAAGATATTCTTCTAAAACTTGAAAAATTAGAAACAAAAGTTGGAAAGCATGATGAGAAAATCAATTTAATTTTTGAGTATATAAAGAAGATGCTGGTACCAGATGAACAAAAAAAGCGGAATAGAATTGGATATTTATAGTAGTTAAATATTAAAGACAAGTTTTTTATTCCGGTATTAATAAGTAAATATTTATTATGAATGGAGATAATCAGAAAATTCAAGTTACAGATGAGTTTGTAATTCAGAAAATATATTTAATAAGAAATAAGAAAGTTATGCTCGATCGAGATCTGGCTGAGTTATATGGAGTAGAAACAAAGTATCTGAAAAGACAAGTAAGAAGGAATATAAAAAGATTCCCTAATGATTTTATGTTTGAGATGACTAAAGAGGAACTTAAAAATTGGAGGAGCCAATTTGGCACCTCCAATTCTTACAATTCTGAAATTATGGGTTTAAGATATGTCCCCTTCTGTTTTACTGAACAAGGCGTAGCCATGTTATCCAGTGTGCTAAATAGTGAAAAAGCTATTGAAATGAATATTAGAATTATAAGGGTATTTACTCATATGAGAGAAATGATAATGTCTAATAAAGATATTCTTCTAAAACTTGAAAAATTAGAAACAAAAGTTGGAAAGCAAGATGAAAAAATCAATTTAATTTTTCAGTATATAGAGAAGATGCTGGTGCCAGATGATCAAAAAAAGCGGAAAAGAATTGGGTATTTATAGTAGTTAAATACTAAAGAAGCAAGAGATGGTTTGTCATCACAATTTGTGATGACAAACCATCTCTTGCTTGAGAACTCAATTCCCATTTGGTCATTTTCTGGTACTTACAAAAATATAACCATGAGAGCTACTTCTTTCTCGATAATTATTTAGTTTAATATTAATTTTTCTCCTTTCTTTTGATAAATTTTTAAAACCTTCATCTTCTATTATTAATGTCTTTATCTTAAACTTATCTGTGATATTTTTCTTCTTGCCAAATTCAGTCATATAATCATCAAGCTTTTTAACCTGTTCTTTCAATTGTATTTGGAGCAATTCTTTTTCCTTTAATTGTTCTGCTGTAAGTTTTGGAGCCGGATGTTTTATCCTTGTATATACTCCCATAATTAAATCTGGTTTTCCGTCATTATTGTAGTCTGAACATGCTACTTCAGTTAAACTTGCGGTTGCATTTTCGATATTGCATACAATTTCTTCTTTGGTAAAAATAGTTATAGGCTCATCAAATTTTGGAGCACCTAATTTACCTTTGTTTTTATAAAAATATACACCGCCCGATTTGCTTCCGCCAACAATGTCCCATAGTCCGTCATTATCCCAATCGACAAATACATCTGCAAAATGAGCAGGGATAATTTTGGTATATTTATTACTGAATATAGGTTTTGCTTTGTTGCCTTCATTAATAAATAGATAAGCACCTCTACCACCACTCATGATTAAATCCAGATCACCATCATTGTCCCAATCATGAAATTTTGAAAAATCACCTTTATCAACTTCTCCTAATTCTTCATCTTTAACATAGGCTTTTTTCTCAAAATCATAATAATGAGCTAAGCGCAAATTATTCCCTTTTTTATTCTGTAGTACAATTGCTTTGTTAAAAGAACCACCAGGTTTACCATAAAGTACATAGGTTATACCCGCAAAACCAGCACCAATTAGATCAATATTTCCATCATTATTTAAATCCACAAACTGTGGACTAACACCGGTACATCACCAATTATAAATGATTTTATTTTCACCCTCTATGGTGATTATTTCCGGCTTATCAAAAGCAGGTGCTTTTTTAGTTCCAATATTTTTAAAAAAATAGATTTGACCCAAAACATCACCTGCTATAATATCTTTTAATCCATCATTATCCATATCAAATAATGTCTGACCTACATAACCCAGGCGAATATCAATTGCTTTGTTATCTGCTTTTATTAATTCGGGCTTGTTCATGTTTTGGGAATAAGAGAGCATTGATATTCCCCAAAAAGCAATAATTATTAAAACTGATTTTTTCATTTTATTGTGATTTAATTATATGTAAATGAGATTGAATATTAAGTGGTTATTTTCTTAGAAAAACCCATACTCTGCCAAAAGCTTCACTATTAGTCAGGCTATACTTTCTCAATTCAGGATATAGCTGATTTTTTTGTTTAGTAATATCATTTAGTTTATTGATCATATCTTCCGGGATTTTTACTTTAGAAGGATCAGTTCCTTCCTTTCTTGCTTTAGAAGTGATCGCTCTTATTTCCGATCTCAATGAATTAGAAATTCTGTTTAATTCATCCATTTTTTGTTTGAGTTGTATCGCTTTCTTTTTCCCTTCTTCGGTGAGATCCTTATTTTCTGTTATTTGACGATAATTGTCCCCAATTAATATGTCATCTTTCCCGTCGGCATTATAATCTGCTATGGAGATATGCCATTTATCTTCCGGCCATTCAGATTCAGAAGGTTTTTCATTTACTTTGCCTCTCATTGATGCCCAATATTTCATCTTTTTTGAATAGCTATCCTTATTTCCAATCAGATATTCAAAATCAGCAAATTTAGGTTCATTTTTAGTTCCAATATTTTTATAAAAAACAACGGCGAGTCCTAACCCTCCTCCAATAAAATCATTTTTTCCATCTTTATCCCAATCATAATAAAGAAGGGAAAAGCTACGAATTGGATTATTGCTAACCGTTTTAACAGGGATTTTTTTATTTGAGTATTTAGGGTTTTTATCAGAACCTTCATTTATAAATACATTGGTCCCTTGGTTAAAAAGATCGGATACTAATAGATCATTATCTCCATCATGATCCCAATCTGTATAATTTATTGAACAGCCGGTAAACCCTCCTTTAGTATCTTTTGAACCCATTTTTGAGCCATCAGCAAAAACAATATTTTCTCCTTTTTTATATTGCCCATTTCCTAAACCTTTAAAAAGAAATCCGCCATTATAATAAGAAGACGATACGATATCAAGAATGCCATCATTATCTGTATCCACTAACTGTGGAACAAAAGCCCTGCATCAACCACCGGGTATCATAGCTGTTTCATTATTAATTTTAAAAACCCTGCTTTTTTTATAAATGGGTTTGTTTCTTGTTCCTATGTTCTCATAAATAATCAATGGGCCTCCGTTTCGGTCTTTCCAGTACCCAACTAAAAGTTCATCTTTCCCGTCTCCATCAATGTCTCCAATACAAGGTGCTGCATAGCCAATGCCTCCTGTATTTAATATCTCGTTACCTTCTTTTATCAGAAAAGGCTTTTTAAATAGACCTTGTGAAAATGAGTTTATTGGAAGAAGAGAGACGATCAGTATGTATATTAATTTTATTCTTTTCATTTTACTTTTTTTAAAATTTAGAAAAAATGGTGATAACCCAAAAACAGAATTATCACCATTTCAATAGCATTAATCAAACGTATTATTTTTTTATTCTTACTCCATCTAAACAAAAATATTTTGGTGCTTTGTCGTATGATGATGTGATATTAAAAACAAGTTTATCTACAGTTCCCAGAGAAGTTAAATCAACTTTTCTCCAGTCATTTAAAATATATTTATGTGCCGGAAAATCAGGATTTACTCCTGTATCAACAGCCAAATAGAAATCTACTGCTCCTGTTTGAGTTCCTCCATTATATCCTTTAATTGTAAGTTTTACATAATAACCTGAATTAAAAGAAAGTTTTACTAATTCATCACCATTATGATTCGGCAAATAGAATCTTCCGTATCTATCGGTAGAAGGATTATCAATGTTTATATTTCTCACCGGTGTTCCATCAATATCATATTTACCTGTTGTAGCATCATAAGTTCCTGAATAAACAGAACCATAATTTCCGGTTAAATATGAGAATGAAGTATTGGTTACCAAAATATGTTCAACCACAGCCGCACTATTCAATGTGATATATGCATCATCATTGTGAGTAGTTCCTACAAGAAAATTACCTGAATGACTTGGATAATAAGTCATACAACTCATTACAGTGGAGTTGATCTCATCCGTTTTCTGAGCAGGAGTTAATCCGCCGGCAGGTTCGAAATCCGGGCTTAAATTCCAGGGATAATGACGTAAATTCCTGTTTGAAGGAGCAAAGCCAC
This sequence comes from Bacteroidales bacterium, assembly GCA_028280405.1. Classification (GTDB taxonomy): domain Bacteria; phylum Bacteroidota; class Bacteroidia; order Bacteroidales. The sequence continues at coordinate 14,125 of JANQLW010000057.1, read as the reverse complement.
TAAAAGTACCATCTCCATTATTTATAACATTTGCAGTAATAACGCCTGTTTCATTATCGCCGGCAGTAAATGCGGCATTTGGAATATTATAGGTGAACTTATCCAGTTGAATATCTTCAAAAGTGATATCTTTTGGGTATGGGACAAGTATTTCTTTTTCTTCGGAACATGAAGTTGCAGAAACAATGAAACATACCACCATTGCGGTTAATATTATTAATTTATTTTTTTTCATAGCTAACGTATTTTATTATTCAAGACCTATATTTTGCACCATTAAATCATTATTATCCATTTCACCTGTAGGAATAGGCCAACACATTTTATTGACATTAAGTGTTTTATTCTTTATAATTTCTATAAAAGGAACTCCATTTTTCTTGAACCTGACAGAAGCAAAGAATTCGCTTCCATTCTCTAAACATAGTTCCATCCAATACTCTCTGAAAATTAACTCCATAAGTTCATCCTGAGATGCAGGACTAAGAGCGGGTAAGCTTGGATTTGTACGATTAGCTCTCATTTCGTTAATAGGAGCAATAGCTGTAGTAATATCAGCACCTGTTCTGGCTAAAAGTTCAGACTTCATTAAGTATAACTCTGCATAGCGGAAATGGTAAACAGCATATTTATCAGCCGGAGAGCCTTCTTGTCTTCCCAGATAGCTACCTTTTCTTGATAGCTTAACGAAAGTATACCTTTGAGAATTATCCCAGGTTTCAGGAGCTCTCGATTCTCCTGTTGCAATATCCCATCTCCCGTCAGCTTTGAACCAATCCAAACCATAATTAATACCTGCCGTGGTCTCTTGGCCCGGAGATAATGGTAATCTGTCACCTTGGTATATGATTCCATAAGGATACCAATAACCACCATAATGATTATCATTTTCGAGATACCTTACAAAAAGATTTTCTTTGGAATCCCACGAATTATCATACATTTCCTGCATGTCATCTTCCATTTCGAAAGCACCTGGTGCAGTTGCCATCACATCATTGACTAAAGTTAATGCAGATTGAAGATCGGTAGTATTATTATTATAACCTCCTCTGTATAATAAAGCTTTTGCTTTAATTATTTTTGCAAATTCTTTGGAAAAATATCTTGGAGAAGTAAATGATTCCATTTTTTCAATAGCATAGTCAAGATCTTCAAATATCTTTTCATAACTTTCGCCTACTGTTGATCTTGCTTTCTTCATATTTGAGAGTTCAACAGGTTCGTCTCTGTATAAAATTCCGTATTCGTCATCGTCACCAGCCCACCAATGACTAAAATTCCATAATAATTGAAGATGTGTATATGCCCTTAATGCTCTTGCTTCTCCTATTAGAGCTTCTTTAGCACTTAGGGAGGGAAAAGACTCATCTCCAAGAGCATTAATGCCTTTTATAGCAAAATTGGCATAATTGAGTGTTCTGTAGAAAGAAGTCCATTGCCTGTCACCGGTTCCATCCTCCTGAGTGTAATCCATATTGTAATTAGCAGATGAAAAGTCTACAAATCCTGATTTGGATGCTAATGCTACATATAATCCACCATTCCAATTGTCATCATTGCTCATTGAAGAATAAATTCCGTTCACTGCTGCTTGTGCCTTACTATAATCTGTAATTGCTGTAGATCCTGTCAGCGAGTGTTTAGGAACTTCATTTAAGTAATCTTCACAGGATATCAGGCCTGTAAGAAGAATTACTAATGTTAATATTTTATATATCTTTTTCATAATTTCTTGTATCATTTAATTATTTGAAAGTCATTTTAATACCAAAGTTGAATACTTTTGAAGATGGGTAAGTACTGTTATCAACTCCCATACCTGTTCCAATTGAACTTGATGACCAGTTTCCTTGCGGATCAAATCCGGGATAGCTGGTAATGGTAAATAAGTTAGTTGCCTGGAACGATACTTCAATAGCATCGATTATCATATTTTCGAATAATCTGTTTGGTAAGCGATAGCTGATATTTAAAGAACTAAGTCTTAAATAAGAAGCATCATGTAACCAGAAATCAGAGAATGTGTTATTACGTCCCCATCCATAGAAAGTCAACCTTGGAATTGTTGCTTCATATGGATCTTTTAAAGTTGCACTGTTTCCTGCTATTTGAACAGCATGATTATAATTTCCAACATAACCAGCATCATCCATAGGCATTTTCCATAACCTCTTATGTCCAAATGCATAGGTAAAGGTTGCATTGACCATTAATCCTTTGCGTTGGAAGGTAGCACCAAAACCTCCAAATAATTTTGGTTCAGCAGAACCCAGGTATACTTTATCCTCATCAGTGATTTTACTATCACCATCCTGGTCTATAAATAATATATCTCCGGGGTTTTCTCTGGAATCCCTATAGGTCTGTTTCCCTCCGGTTTCCGTTACCGTTTGTAAAGCGATGATTTCTTCCTGGGTAACAAATAAGCGATTTGCTGTTTGGTAACCAAACCATTGATTTGTTTTACCACCCTCTTCAACCTTCATATAAGGGGACCAGCTACTAGGGAAAAGTAATTCTTCCAAACTTCCGTTAATTTTCACAACTTTATTGGTGTTTCTGGCTGCATTGAAATCAAGGGTAAGTAACATGTCATTCTTTTTCAAGATATCTACTTTTACTTCAAATTCAACTCCATTGTTTTTCAAAGAAGCTACGTTCGAAGAAATGCTTGAAAATGATGTGCTTGGAGGAACAGGAGTATTGTAAATCAAATCATTTGTTTTTTTCTGGTATATACCAAAAGATCCTCTGATTCTTTCATCCCATAACCCAAAATCAATTCCAATATCTGTCATTATGGTCTCTTCCCATCTTAATTCCGAATTACCAAGTGTACTTGGGACAATTCCGGGAGTTTCATTATATCTGGCTGAACTTACTCCTGTTCTCCAACTGTAATTTCCTAAGTTTTGAGATCCGGCTTTACCAATAGATGCTCTTAATTTTAAATAAGAAACCCAATTTTTTACATTTCCGGTTTTCATAAAATCTTCTTCAGTGATCAACCATGCAACAGCTCCTGAAGGGAAAATACCCCATCTTTTATCCGGACCGAATCTGGATGAACCATCACGACGAAGCGTTCCTGAAATAATATACCTGTTTTTATATTTATAATGAACACGTGCAAATTGAGAGATCAATGAATGGGCACTATAACTTTCTCCCAAGCTTCCTCTTTCTGCACCTGAAGGAAAATTATTGAGAATATCATCATCCGGGAAATTAGAAGCTTCCATACTATACCTGATATAGGAGTTTTTTTCCATAGAATATCCGGCTAAACCCAGGATATCATGATCTCCAATTGTTTTTGCGTAGGTTAAGGTGTTTTCCCAAACATTGGTACTTGATTCTCCTAAACTCCAGTTCCTTTTACCACTATAATTGAATGTACTTCCTCTGCGTTTATAAGTTAAACTCTGGCTACTTGTGTAGTTTGTAGTATAAGATGTTTTAAGCAGTAAGCCTTCAATAATGGTATATTCCAAATAGCCGGTAGCAGAGAATGTCCTGCCTTTCCCTTGTTGTGTGTTTCGTAAAGTCGTATAAGGATTTTCAGTATAAGGATCCCTTGTGAAAATTGTTCCGTCATCATTAAATGCCGGAATATCGGGACGTACTTTTTTTAATACGTTTAACATATAATCTTTATCATCTGTTTTACGATAAGATCCATTGATGTTAACACCCATTTTTATATCCTTTCTGACCTTGGCCTCAAGATTTAAACGACCTCCGAACAATTCACTTTGACCTGATTTTACAATACCTTCCATTTTATTATGGTTCATTGAAAGGAAATAGGCAATTTTTTTTGTACCACCTCTTAAGGAGATATCTTGTTGATGTACCAGTGGGTTTTGGGTCATTTCCTTTGTCCAGTTGGTATTCCCTTCATAAAAAGCACCGTCTTTAACGAGAATATCTTCTCTGCTGAATTCACTGGTGTTTAAATTTCTGAAGGCTGTTTGGTCTCCATAAATACGTGTGAAATAATCAAACCTTCCATACCCGAATACTTCTTCTCTAAGTGCTTTGGTTGCAAAGTCAATATATTCGTCAGCTTCAAAGTATTCGAAGCCATTGAAATCCATTTGTTGAATACCGATCCTGGAAGAGATCTGAATGGTCGGGTCCATTCCTTCAACCCCTTTTTTAGTGGTAACCAACACAACTCCATTTGCAGCTCTGGAACCATAAAGAGCTGTTGCCGAGGCATCCTTAAGAATGTCAATACTCAATACATCATTTAAATTTAAATTATAAAGTGTATTCGCAATATTTCCCGATGTAGATGCTGAATATTCCGGCACACCATCAATTACCCATAATGGTTGATTATCTCCTGTTAAGGAGGATGCCCCTCTGATAATAACACTGATAGGGGAGGTTGGTGAAGCAGACTGAATCGCAATATTAACACCCGCTGCACGCCCTTGTAATACACTTTCGACCGATGCCCCCATTGGAGCCATTTTAAGTTCTTTTTCTCCAACGCGTGCTATAGAGCCCGTTACATCTTTTACTTTTGAAGTACCGTAGCCAATAACTACTACTTCATCAAGAGAACTAGCCGATGGCTTTAGAATTACGTTGATAAGTACTTTTGACCCTACTGTGATTTCCTGACTTTCAAAACCAATATAGGAAAACTGGATGATTGATGCTTTACTTTTTACTTTTAAAGTAAAATTCCCATTTGCATCGGAAGTAGCACCATTTAATGTCCCTTTTTCCATGATGGTAGCACCCGGTAAAGGCATCCCTTCAGCATCAGTTATTTTCCCTTTAATTTCTATGGCTTCCTGCTCAGTTTCTGAAATAACTTCTTCAACAATATCTGCCGATGAAATGATTACTGTTTCATCATTAATAATATATTTTAGCCCGGTATTTTTGAGGCAAAGATCCAGTACCTCTTCAATATTGGCATTTGAAACATCAATGCTCACAGCTTTTTGAGTGTTTCTGATATCTTCTTCACTGAATAACAGAAAGTAGCCTGTTTCACTACTGATTTTCTGAAGTACTTCTTCCAGTTTTACTTCTTTGACCTTTAGGCTAACTTTTGCCTGACCGTAAGTTCCTGCATAAGTTGCCAAATTGATCGCTAATACTAATAGAATCGTAAATTTCATACGTAAGATCAATTTTCTGTTTCTCCCATACAATTGGAAAAAACACCGTTTCGTTTCACTTTTGTACAGATTGTTCATACATTTGTAATGTTTGGTTAATAAATATTTGTTCCTCGTCACAGGATATTTTGTTTATTGACCTAATTCAGGGAGGCGCCCCAACGCTTCCCTTTTTAGTTCAAGACAATTATTCTTTAGTTATTTTTACTACATTATTATCAATAGTAAAGTTTACTTTTTCAGTTAGTCTTAACATCTCTAATATTTTATCTAAACGCTCATAACGTTTAATTTTTCCATAAAAGACGATAGATTTCACAGCTTCAGATTCAAAATTGAAGTCTACTTTATACCACCTGCCCAATCTTTTTGCGATTGAACCAATGGATTCATAATGGAAATAAAAAATGCCATCTTTCCATAATGAGTATTGTTCAGCATCAACTTGAGAAACTTTAATTTTTCTGTTAATACTGATACTTCTTGCTTGATCTCCTGGTTTTAAATCAATGCTTGAGTGGTGATCCACATCAAATCTGTGTCTGATACTTATACATCCCTCAGTTAATGTTGTCGTTTCTATTGTTTCTTCTTCGTATGCAGATACATTAAAGCTGGTACCTTTTACTTCAATAATTGATTTTGGAGTTGTAAGTATAAATTTTCTTTGAGGGTCATGAGCTACTTCAAAGTAAGCTTCTCCTTTTTCTAACCTAAGCTCTCGATGATCTCCGTTAAATATCGCAGGATAGATAAGTTTTGATTCGGAATTAAGCCAAACAACAGTTCCATCAGAAAGCTCCACACTATATTCTTCTCCTCTTGCTACATTTATAGTATGATATACATTTTTTAGAGGAAGGGTTTGTTTATTAAACTCTAATTGCTTATACGAAATTTTTCCTTTACTTTCTTTAATAATACTTAAATTAGTACTCATACTAATTCTGCCGACTTCCAAAGTATCAAGACTAATAGCTTTTGTTCCGGAGATTAGTAAAGTTGCATTTTTTGCTCCGGGTTTTATCTCCTTAGCAACTTCTAAATAATCAACATCCTTATCAGTACCTAAAATGTATACTAAGGTTCCCAGAACTAATGGTAATAGTATAGCTGCTGCAACTTTTAATCCCTTATGCAGAATGCTTTTCCTATTAATTATTTTTATTCTGGATTGCAACGAATTCCAATATATTGGTGATCGAAGATCGTAATAATCGGATAGTCTCTTTTTAAAATCTTTATTAGCTGAAATAAATGCTAAAAGTTTTTTATTTTCTTCCTTCTCCTTACTCCATTTAAAAAGAATCTTCTTATCTTCTTTAGTAATATTTCCTGATATGAGATTTTCTATTAACAGATCAATATTTTCTTCTTTTTTCATACGAATATTTTGCTACTTATACTTATAACAAAATTTTAATAAAAAATCGTGAATGAATTTTCAAAAATTTATAAAAGAATTATTCTACTACCTGACTATAAAGCTCTATATCTAATTAAGCATTTTAAAAAAAGTCGCAAAATAAAGGAGAGTGGAAGCAGAAAATTTAGTCCTTAAATATTTTAATGCTTTAAACATATGCGTTTTAACAGTATTTATGGAAATATTTAACTCTTCTGCTACTTCTGCATATTTAAGATCATTTAAATAAACTTTTTTTAAAACTTCTTTGCACTGCGGAGGTAATTCTTCTATTGCCTGATACAGAGATTCCAACTCTTTCATTTTTTGAATTTCATCATCAATTGAAAATTCATCATCTTTAATATCTGTTGATAATGAACTTGATGAAATATGAACTTTCCCTTCTTTGGATCTTAAAAAATTAATAGAAGCATTTTTAGTACATCTATATAGATAGTTAATTGATACAGATTTCAGGAGATCTTTTTGCCAAAGATTCAGGAACACTTCCTGAACAATGTCTTCAGATACTTTTCTGTCATTTGTAATATGTGCTGAAAAAATTACCAAATGCGCAAAATAGCTATCAAATAACTTTTTTAAACCCCTATCCTTTTTTTGCGCTGCCAACATGATTTCTTAATATTGAGAGATAGCAAATGTAAACATTTTGAAATAATTTTTTAATGAGATATTCATAATAGTTGTTTTTTTTGATGTGTTAAAATGTTGTTAATGCTAAAATTGTCAATATTCAGGATTTAAAAATAATTTCTATTTTTGCAAAGATGATTAAAAATACATGTATATCATTATTTCTGATTTCAGTATATGCTTTAATACTGATACATGATTTTATGCCTCATCATCATCACAATGGCCACTACTATGTTGAGGTAGGGTTTAAAGATACACATAAGCATACTTATCATGACCATGTTCACGATCATGGACATGATATTTTTGCCATGCACCATCATGAAGCAGATGATTGTGGACACCCCGATTGTGAAACTTCACTTCCATGTAATGTACCTTCACATATACATGGTGCCGACTCAAATGCCGAATTTTTAGTTTCTAATATAAAAATTGATTTTTCTTCTCCATTGGTAGCTGTATTAGCGACTGTTTTCAATTTGGAAGTTTTAGAAGAAAACAATTTAAATGAATATTCAACCTTTATCCCAAGTATTTATAAAGGTCCGGATATATCCTCTTGTAGTTTGAGGGGACCTCCTTTAGTCTAATTCTCGTTTAGCTTATTAATAGCATTTTCCGTATCCAATCATAGATGATTGTGATACTTATTTGTATGTATACAAAAGAAATTATAATCACATAAAAATTATTAAAATGAAACATCCATGAGAATAAATTCTCACACAAAGGAATGATGATAGCATGGATGTTCTCTGTCTGCCGACAGGCAGGCATCTGACAATAAAAAATAAAATTATAAACAGATGAAAAAATTAATTAGTTTACTGGTGATCCCATTAGTAATGATAGCTTGTAATCAAAAGCAAGCTGATGACGGACATGGTCATTCACATGGACACGGAGGCCATTCCCATGGTGCCGGTGGTCATTCTCATGGAGCTGATGATGCCCATGCTGCCGATGAGAAATTTAAAGAAACATTGTATAATGATACGCATGAGATATTTGTTGAATTTGATGAATTGGTTGTTGGTGACAAATCTACTTTCCTGGCTCACTATACCAGGCTTGATAACTTTAGGCCTTCAATGTCAGGTAAATTTTATGTTGAAGCACATAAAGGCGGTAAAGTTGTTTATCGGTCCAAAAAGTTTAAGATGAAATCCCCCGGAATTTATGAAGGCGATTTTGTTGTAAAAAGCGAAGGCACCTATGACCTTGTCTTTGTTTTAGAAACCAGAGATGGAAAAATAAGCAAGCATACTCGCAAAGGACTCGATGTACATGATCATGCACATGGTGTTCCCGGTCATGGCCATGAACACGGTGAAGAAGTTACTTTCCTGAAAGAACAGGCATGGGATGTTGGGATACAATTATATAATGTGAAATTATCTGATTTTAATTATGCTATAAAAACAAGTGGAAAGGTTTTACCATCCAGAGGCAATTTTGAAATCATTACTGCTAAAAGTAGTGGTATTGTAAAGTTTGTACAAACTCAACTTGATAATGGTTCGGAAGTAAAAAAAGGAACTTCTTTATTCCGTATTAGTGGAAAAGGTCTATTGGAAAACAATATCGATAATAAATATGTTGAATTGAAATCAAACTTTGAAAAAAATAAAGCCGAATTTGAAAGAAAATCAACATTGTATCAGGAGAGAATCGTTTCTGCTAAAGAATATGAAGAAGCAAAAGCTCAATATGAAAGTGATAAATCTAAATACGATAACCTGGTTAAAAAGTACAATAAATCGGGAGTCGCTATTAAAGCAGGTATTAAAGGTAATATTTATGATCTAGCTGTTAATGATGGTGATTTTGTGGAAGAAGGTCAGGAGATTGCCCGTATTATCTCCTCAAATAAGGTAAGGATCCAGGTAGATATTCCTTTGAATAATTATGACCTGGTTAAAGATATTTATTCAATGAATTTTAAACCGGCTTATGGTAAAAAGGTTTATACGATGGATGAAGTAAAAGGTAAGATCATCTCTAAAGGCAATACTGCCGCTGAAAATTCAGGATTTGTCCCTGTGATTTTCGAAGTTGAAAGTAGCGAATTGGTAGCCGGTTCATTCGTCGAATGCTGGGTGCATACCAAAAAACTTCAAGATAAGTTTGTAATTCCAAAATCAGCTTTGGTTGAAGAACAAGGTAATTACTATCTATACGCTACTCATGGTGGAGAAACTTATTTGAAACAAGTTGTTACCATATTGGGCGATGATGGTAAAAACGTAATGGTAGGCAGAGGTGCATGGCCGGGCCAATGGATCGTAAGCAAAGGAGCAATTTATATTAAAGTAGCTTCAACTGCAGGAACTATGCCGGTTCATTCACACTAAATGAATAGAATTCTTAATAAAAAAATTAAACGATTATGTTAAATAATATCATTAAATATTCACTGGAGAACAGGCTACTGGTTATGTTCCTTGCACTCGTATTAATAGTGGGTGGAGGGTATATGTCCAGTAAAGTGGAAGTGGATGTTTTCCCCGATTTGACAGCGCCATCTGTTGCTATCTTAACGGAAGCTCACGGTATGGCGACTGAAGATGTAGAAACCATGATTACCTTCCCTATCGAAACGGCTGTGAATGGAGCACCTGATGTTAGAAGAGTTCGTTCTTCCAGTACTGCAGGATTCTCTATTGTTTGGGTTGATTTTGATTGGGGAATGGATCAATACAAAGCACGTCAGATTGTAAGTGAAAAGCTAGCTGTTGTAAGAGAAACCCTTCCGGAAAGTGCAGGTGATCCTGTATTAGCTCCTCAATCTTCTATCATGGGAGAAATCATGCTGATTGTATTACAATCCGATAAAATGAGCCCAATGGATTTAAGAACTGTAGCCGATTGGACTGTCGGGCCGAGAGTACTTGCCCTGGATGGTGTGTCACAGGTTGTAACCATGGGTGGTGATGTAAAACAGTTTCAGATTTTATTAGATCCGCATAAACTTAAACATTACGGAATTTCATTAACTGAAGTGATGGAAGCTTGTAAAGATATGAATGAAAATGTAGCCGGAGGTGTTTTAAATGAATTCGGACAGGAGTATTCAATTCGTGGAATGGGTAGGACTAATAAAATTGCTGAATTGGCAAATTCATTAGTAAAGCATATTGATGGAAAACCAATTAAGCTGAGTGATATTGCTGAAGTGAAAATTGGCCCAAGAGAACCAAAAATCGGAGATGCTTTTCACAATGGGAAACAGGCAGTTGTGATGACTGTTATGCGCCAGCCTAATTCAAATACTGTTGAATTAACAGATAGGGTAGACGCTGCTTTGGAAGAACTTCAAAAGTCATTGCCGGAATCAATAAAAATAAACAGTCGTGTATTCCGTCAGTCGGATTTCATCAAGACTTCCATTAATAATGTTCAGAAAGCTTTGTTGGAAGGAGCGGTATTTGTGATTGTTATCTTGTTCCTGTTTTTAATGAATTACAGAACAACGATCATTTCTGTGCTAGCAATTCCAATTTCTTTAATTATGGCTATTCTTACCATTAAGTTTTTTGGATTTTCAATTAATACTATGTCACTCGGTGGCATGGCTATAGCAATAGGTGACCTGGTAGATGATGCCATTATTGATGTAGAAAATGTATTAAAACGACTCAAAGAAAATCATCGTTTACCTAAGGAAAAACAAAGGCCTCAACTCAGAGTAATTTATGATGCCAGTATTGAAATCCGTTCATCGATCATTAATGCAACTTTTATTATTCTTGTAGCATTTATCCCATTATTCTTTTTATCCGGAATGGAAGGCAGAATGCTCCGTCCATTAGGAATTACTTTTATTGTTTCATTATTTGCATCTTTATTGGTAGCCCTTTCTATTACTCCGGTATTGTGTAGTTTCTTATTAAAAAGCGATAAACAATTGAGTAAGCCGGTTAGTGGAGGCAATAAACTGGTGAGAAGAATGAATGATGGGTATAAAAATCTTTTAGGGAGGCTTTTAAATTTTAAGAAGCTGATGATTGGCGTACCTGTTGTATTATTTATTATTGCACTTGTGATGCTCTTAAATTTTGGCAGAAGTTTTTTACCTAAGTTTAATGAAGGAGTATTAACCCTTACCACTACAACTGTTCCCGGTACTTCGATTGAAGAAACAGGAAAGCTGAATACACTTATCACAAAATATCTGTTAGAACTTCCTGAAATTGACCAGGTAACTCGTCGGACAGGTAGGGCCGAGATGAGTGAACATGCGCATGGTGGTTCTAATTCTTCGGAAATTGATGTTCCGTTTACACTGAAAGATAGAAATCTGGAAGAGTTTAAGGATGCCGTGCGTAAGAAACTGGAAAATGTAGTAGGCTTGGATATTGTATTAGGCCAACCTTTATCACACCGAATAGACCATATGCTTTCAGGTACTCGTGCACAAATAGCTGTGAAGATATTTGGAGAGAATATTGGGAAAATGTATAATCTGGCCAATGAGATCAAAGCACAGGCGATAAATGTAAATGGTTTAGTGGATGTAAATGTCGAACAATTAATCGAGATTCCTCAAATTCAAATCACTCCCCGAAGAGAAATGCTTGCTAAGTATGGAATCAGTATGCCTGAGTTCAATGAGTTTGTAGATGTTGCATTTGCAGGTGAACAGATTTCCAATGTGTTTGAAGGAAACCAACGATTTAAATTATTGGTTCGTTTTAATCAGGATTCGAGAATCAGTCTGGAAAATATTAAAAATGTCTTGATTGATACTCATGAAGGAAATAAAGTTCCATTTAGAATGGTAGCGGATATTGTTTCCTCTTCAGGACCGGTTGCGATAAATCGTGAAAATGTACAACGTAAACTTGTTGTTTCAGCTAATGTATCAGGAAGAGACCTGCGTAGTGCAGTAAATGAATTGCAGGATGTGGTTGCGAAGAATGTCAAGTTACCGGAAAATTATTTCATAGAATATGGAGGACAATTTGAAAGTGAAGCTCAGGCATCAAAGATGTTACTATTAACAAGCTCTCTTGCTATTTTGGTAATTTTCTTGTTATTATATCAGGAATTTAAAAGCCTTAAGCTGGCAAGTATCATTATGCTGAATCTTCCGTTAGCTATGATAGGAGGGGTGTTAAGTATTTACCTTTCATCTTCAGTTCTAAGCATTCCTGCAATTATAGGTTTTATAACTTTATTTGGTATTGCTACCAGAAATGGAATTCTGTTGGTTTCAAGATATCAGAACTTACATGAAAGCGGATTGAGCTTAAGAGATATTATTCTTAAAGGAAGCTCCGACAGATTGAACCCAATTTTAATGACTGCTTTAACTGCTGCATTGGCTCTTATTCCTTTGGTAATCTATAGTGATCGTCCGGGGAATGAAATTCAAAGCCCTATGGCAGTTGTGATCTTGGGAGGATTGATTACTTCTACTCTGTTGAACCTTTTCGTGATCCCTGCTGTTTATATGGCAACTGGTGGCGGAAAGAAAAATAAAATTGCTGTAAAACTTAAAGATGAATAAAATGGAAACGAAATACAAAAAATTAGTACTTGCTTTAGTAATGGGTTTGTTTTTTGTTTATCCATTACAAGGACAGGAAGATCTTAAAAACGTTCTGAATGAGATTTTATCAAACAACCAGCAGCTTAAAGCGATTCAGAAAGAAACGGATCGTATGAAAGCTGAAGCTAAGATCGGAATTGCTCCGGCTGATCCTGAAATTGAGTATGGATATATGTGGGGTAAGCCAACTGTAACCGGCAATAAGAAAGATTTCAGTATTAGCCAAAACCTGGATTTCCCAACTGTTTATGCAAATAAAATTAAATTGGGAAAATTGAAGGTGGCATATGCAGATACATATTTTTTCAATGAAAAACAGAAAGTTATTGTTCAGGTTGTAAGTAAAATGGTAGAACTTATCTATCAGAATAATAGATATAAAATACTTGCAAAAAGATTAAAAGATGTTGAAAAAATCAACTCCATGACTAAGCGTATGCTTGAAAATGGTGAAGTTGGATTGATCGAACAGGATAAAGCAGATCTGCAATTATTGAATTTACAAAATGAATTTTATTTATGTAAATCCGAAATTGATCAACTAAATGCCGGCCTGAAAGCTCTTAATGGGAATAAGGAAGTAAATATCGAAAGTCTAAGCTATCCTTCGTTTTTATTAATTTCTGATAAAGTAGGACTAATGAATGTTTTTATGAATACCAGTGGAGATATTCTTTTAGCTCAGAATGATATTAGTATTGGTAAGCAGGAGGTTAATCTGAAGAAAAGTGAATACTTGCCTGATTTTTCGGTTGCTTATGTTTCTGAGAGTACCTTAGGACAAAATCTTAAAGGATTGAGAGCTGGCTTGAGAATTCCACTTTGGAGTAAGAAGAATACTGTTAAGCATTCAAAAATTTCATTGGATCAAAAAGAGTCCCAATTTTTAAGCATTCAACAATCTAAAGAAGCTGAATGGAATCAGCTTTGGATGGACTATGAAACAAAAGCAGACCGACTGGGGAAAATGAAATCCATCATGGATCGAATTATACCGAACAAGAGCTTGCTTAAGGCCTATGAATTGCAGGAAATATCTTTAATGCAGTTTATTACGGAAACTGCTTTCTTTTATGATAGCCAGGATCGTTATCTTGAGTTTGAAAAAGAAAAGTACCTAAGTGCAGCTGAAATGTTAAAGGTTGAATTGGCTAAATAATAAAACTTCTTAATTCAAAAATCGTTAATCCTTAATCTTAAATTGATCTAAGAATATGGATTAACGATTTAAAATTTTAGAATTTAAATTAGGGGATGCCATCCCATAGCCGTCAATTTAAGGGAATTTTGCTTAGGATCATCATAGGTGTAAGCTTTCCTTTCTTTTTTTCTTTTCTACATTTTGAGATCAATACT
>JANQLW010000054.1 GCA_028280405.1 Bacteroidales bacterium | reverse complement strand
CTTAAGGACTATACAAACATATTTTATCCACTAAAAGACTTTCCCCATAATAGTTTAGAGCTTGTCAAAAAAGTAATAAAAACCTTAGCGGAAATTCTCTGAGAGAAGCAGAGAATTACAGAAACATAGACAAAAACAAGAATAGTCTGTGAAAATCTGTGTAGTCTGTGTGAGAAGAAACAATCAAAATTAGCGCACAGAAATCACAGAAAACCACAGAAAAAATAAAAATTTCTCTTAACTTGACGCCTATGGGAAGCCATCCCCTACCGGGGAAACGATCCCTTCTACCAGCAACCAGTATCTATATAATCCCTCTTTCTTTCTTAATTTTATCATAAGCTGCATTTAATTTCTGAAGCTTTTCTTCAGCAGCTTTTTTGATGTCGTCTCCTAAATGGGCTACCTTATCGGGATGATATTTGACAGCCATGGAACGATATGCCTTTTTTACTTCATCATCACTTGCATTTGGCGAAACCTCTAAAATCTGATATGCCGAATCTGTGTTTTCAATAAACATCGCTTTAATTGACAGAAAGTCACTGCGATCTATATCAAGATATCTGCAAATTTGTTCAATCAGATTTACTTCTTTTGAATGTAACTGTCCATCTGCCATAGAAATTCCAAATAAGAAGTGTACTAATTGCAAACGTGAAGCATACTCCATATACTGGCGTATTTGCATTGTGACTTCAGCAATTCTGATTTCCTGCTTCAAGATCTCCCTAAGTAACTTTATATTCTCATTTGCATTATCAACCCCAAATTGCTTAATAAAGAAAGTTCGAACATATTCCAACTCAGACTTCACCACACGATTATCAGCTTTCATAACAGCCGCAGCAAGTACTAATAAACTTGCACTAAAATCTCCTCTTTGTGTTTGCGGTTCAGAATAAGGATACCCTTGATTTCCTCCCTGCTGGTATGGATTATATGCATATTTTCCATTCTGCATTCCATCAAACATAGATCCGAATACAAAACCTAATATCCCTCCTATTGGTCCGCCAAAAGCCCAGCCCAGGCCTCCACCTATCCATTTACCATATGATTTCTTTTTAGCCATAATAATCTGTTCTAATGTGAAACACAAATTTAAAAAATGATAGTATACGTTTGTGATTTGCAATGTTAATAAATTAAAAAAAGAGGGAAGCCATCCCATGGCCGTCATTTAAACTGTTTATATCATTGACTTTTATTGTTGTACTGAAACCCTGATAAAATTTTCAATTTACAATTTAGGATTCAAAAAATCGAAAATTAGAACAAAAGACTTTTCCCAGAATAGTTTAGAGCGTGTCAAAAAAGTAAGAAAACCTTAACGGAAATTCTCTCAGAGAAGCAGAGGATTACAGAAACATAGACAAAAACAAGAATAGTCTGTGAAAATCTGTGTAGTCTGTGTGAGAAGAAGCAATCAAAATTACCGCACAGAACTCACAGAAAACCACAGAAAAAATAAAAATTTCTCTTAAGTTGACGCCTATGGGATGGCTTCCCTTGTGTTAGTGGCTTTTTAGACATCCTCTTTTCTCCTCAATAATAATATATAATTATTTACTTAAAACTTTTGAACCCACTTCTACTTCTTTTTCAATAAACCTTACACCGTAAGTATCCAATTCCTGCATTACAGGTTCGTAAATATCTTTTACAATTGGAACCTGTACACCTGTTCTGGTAATTTGTCCATTTAATATTAATTTCACAGCAATTGCAGCAGGTACACCAACAGTAATTGACATCGCAGTATGAATCTGATCAGTTCCCTTAACTACCATAGTGGATGTAAGGTGTTTGTGTTTACCTTCAATCTCATAATCAAACAAATGATGCATTACAATCATATCTTTATCTTCCGGGTCCAGTTTCCATTTAGACTCCAACAAATGTTGTAGTATTTGAGCAGGAGTTGCATTCTCCAGTCCAACAACTTCTTCCTCAAAAATACCGGTCCATTTAATCTTCTGCATAATTTCAGAGTCCTCATCCAAGCCTAATATATTACATATTTTAGATTCAACTCTCATATCAGGATCAAACGGCAAAAAGCTATTGATAAATTTTCTGTATGTAATATGATTAGAATCCTCTACAATAAAGGTATCATCAGTTAAACCTAATTGTACAAACACATCCCAGGCTTCTGAATACCCTTTTCTTCTGATCGTTCCACGGAACATTGTATCAATATTTTCAAGGCCGTAAATTTCACGATATTTCAATGAATCCCTGTTTGGGTAAATTTCAAAATCACCTAAATCCAAAATCTGAACATCTTCTGTTCTGGAAAATAATTTATGATATGGAATATATTTAAACCTTCCATTGTGCAAAAATTGAGATACACCCTGCCCTGCAAGTATTACATTACGTGGATTCCAGGTAAACTTGTAATTCCAGGGGTTATTATCATATTCAGGGGCAACCAGGCCTCCTGTTGAGGATTCAAAATTATATAAACGTCCGCCTTTCTGACGAATACGATCAATGATCTGCATTGCAGACATATGATCAATTCCGGGGTCAACACCAATTTCATTTAACAACAAAACTCCTTTTGATTTTGCTTCTTCATCCATAGCTTTAATTTCAGGAGAAACATAAGAAGCAGTCACCATATCCACTCCATGATCAACACAATTGCGGGCAATCAAATAATGGAAACGGGCAGGTAGCATTGAAATAACAATGTCTGACTTCTTAATCTCATCAGCTCTCATCTGCTCATCAAACAGATCAAATTTTAAAGCTTCTCCTCTTTCATGCCCTTCAATTTTTAGTTTAGCTAATTCTAAATCCTGATCAGCAACAACTACCAACCAATCATTTTCAATTGCGTTATCCAATAAATATTTTATCAGGCTTGATGAACTTAAACCGGCGCCTAATATCAAAATTCTTTTCATAGTACTCAATTTCTTAAACTCTATAATCTATAATAGAATAATTAATATATTTTTATAAATATTCTTTAATGTATTCAAATTCAGGAGTCAATTCACCCTTATGAAGGATCAGGGCTTTTTTAATAGGTTCCTTTAATGTCAGCTCATTAAAGGAAAGGCTATAATCAGTAATTGCAATATTTTCAATATACTCAAACAAAGCATCGCCAAATGAAATGGAAGATTCTCTTGGTAATTCGCTTGGAAGAATATCAACTGACATTACTAATACTCCATTCCCTTCAAATCCCATTTTTGGTTCCCTTTTCAACGGGTCATAAACAAAAACCGGATCTTCAATTTCTGTACCTATATGGGTACATTCAATAGAGCCATCCGGATCACAGGTAACATCTCCTATCACAATAAGTTTTGGAGTTTCTGCTTTAAACAGAACTTCCAGATATTCTTTAGTTAATATCCTTGGATATCGGTCATCCCAATACATACAATTCATTAAAACAGATATGTGAGGAACATACTTTTCAAAATCATTTTTGTACAATCCAGGATGATCATAATAATGTTGCAATTCAAAACTGTTTTCTGAACTTACAGGAACAGATAAATGCTCTTCTTTAAATATGGTATAATAAACTAAATTTTCTGAATATTCATTTTTACGATTTAGCTCAATTAATTCTTCAGGTTCAATTTTATCGACCGGTAAAAGCTCTATAATTTCCTGTGCTCCTTTTGATACATTTCCATATCCTGTAACACCAATAGTTAATGGACAAACTTCTTCAGGTAAACCATGCATTGCAATTTCATTGCCAACAGATGCTATATCTTTCTTAGCCTCTTCCAAGGAATGATATTGATGTGCCTGCTTTAAGATGATAAAGGGCGTATCTACTCCTTTTACTTTCAGGCGTTGCCCCAATGACCATAAAGAATTAATCATACCGGCCAGGCCAGCATATTTACCAAAAAAGATAAGCCTCCTGCCCTGTTCATCAACAATTTTCTCATACTCAATAAGATTACACTTTTTCTTCATCATCTCTTTGAGCATAGGCATATTATAAGATTGTCCTTTAATCACATGAGAAAAGAAAACATAAGTTTTATGCTCCTCAAAAAAAGAAATAGGCATTTCTTTTACACCGAATATAACAGGTGCTTTACTTAAATCATCGGTTAAGATCGCTCCTGCATTTTGATATTCTTCTCCTTTAAAAATACGTTTATCAGATTCTTCTACGAGGAATTCTAAGTTACAATCTCTTATCAATTTTTCGACATGAGCCGGAGTGATAGCAACCCTTCGCTCCATTGCGTACTTATCCTCATGCCGTATACCAATAATACGATTCATAAGCTTGATTTTATTAAAAATTTGATCCGAAGCAAACATACGAAATTTAAAATGCCAGCAAAGAGAAGCCTCATATTTTTTTTATATTCAGAATCAATAAAAATAACATAACAATTTTAGAACTATTTTATAGAATCAAATATTTTAAAATTGTCAAATGGCTTTTGATTACTTATATTTGAATATAGATCATCATTTTGATTCATGAACAATTTAGATAAGAGTTCCTCAAATGGAATGCATCCATCATTATTAAGTGCAATTGAGCACCTATCTTTTATTGTCATTGATTTAAATGAACAAAATTCAAAAATTTTAGATTTTAGCAAAGGTGCAGAAAAAGTATTCGGATATACAAAGCAGGAAATAATCGGAAAAAAAACAAGTATACTTCATTTAGCAAAGGATACAAAAAATTTACATCATATTTTAATTAAAATAAAAAAAACGAAACAACCTATAGAAGAAGAATTCTTTTTATTAAGAAAAAATAGAGAAACCTTCCCTGCTCATTTTCACTTTCATCCTTATTATGAAAACAAAAAGGTTATTGGAGCTATAGGTATTCTCTTTGATTTATCAGAACAAAAAGCTGCAGAAATAAGATTTAATCAACTTTTCAACAATATGGCTAATGGTGTTGCTGTTTATAATGCGATTAATGATGGAGAAGATTTCGAGTTTGTAAACTTGAATAAGGCTGGGCAAAAATTAAGTTCTGCAAACATCAAAGAAATAAGAGGGAAAAAAGTTACGGAAGTATTTCCCGGCATAAAAGAAATAGGACTTCTGGATGTATTCAGAGAAGTATATAAAACCGGAAAGCCAAAACTACATCCTCTAACCAGATATAAGGATGATCGTATAGAGGAATGGGTAGAAAATTATGTTTATAAACTCCCTTCCGGTGAAATTGTGGCCATTTATGAAGATACCAGTGAGCGTGAACGTGCCATTGAGGCCTTGAGGATTAATGAAATTGAAAAACTTGTAAATGAACAACGTACTCAGGAACTTTTGGATAAAACAGAAAGTATCGAGAAATCCAGAAAAGCATTAAGTTATTTACTCGAAGATGTTAATGAATCCAGAGCAGAACTAAAAAATGTCAATGAACAGCTGGAAAACGTAAACAGGGAACTGGAGGCCTTTGCCTATTCTGTTTCACATGATTTAAGAGCTCCTCTCAGACATATAAATGGCTTTATCAACCTTTTGCTAAAACCTGAAAATATAGAGGATAAAGATAAGATTATCAAGTATACGGACATCATTGCCAAATCAGCAAAAAAGATGGGGCAATTGATTGATGATTTATTATTATTCAGCAGAATTGGCAGAGGTGCAATCAACTTAAATGAGTTTAGTTTAGATAAATTAGTTAAGGAAATAATTGAAGAAAGTAAACCTCAAATAAATGATCGCGATATTGAGTTCAAATTAAGCAAGCTACCCAAACTAAAAGCAGACAGAAATTTAATGAATATTGTGTTTTCCAATTTGATTGGAAATGCGATTAAATTCTCACAAAATAAAAAAAAGGCAATCATTAACATTGAAGGATCAAATGATGAAAGTGGCAATATTCTGATAAGCGTTAAAGATAATGGTGCAGGATTTAATATGAAATATGCAGATAAACTTTTTGGTGTGTTCCAGCGACTGCATACGGAAAATGAATTTGAGGGAACAGGTATAGGTTTAGCAAATGTTCAACGAATTATTCATAAACACGGTGGTAAAATTTGGGCAGAAGGTGAAGTTAATAAAGGAGCAACATTTTACATCAAACTAAATTAAAAGTCATGAAACAAATTTTATTAGTTGAAGACAACCCAAATGATATTGAATTAACAATTGAAGCTTTAAGATCCAGCAAAATATTAAACCCTATCGATGTTGCTGAAGATGGCGAAATAGCTCTTGATTATTTATTAAAAAAGGGTACATATGCAAATAGAAAAACCTCCAATCCAATTGTCATATTGCTGGATATAAAAATGCCCAAGCTGAATGGTTTGGAAGTCCTCAAAATAATTAAAAACAACCCTAAACTTAAACGAATTCCGGTAGTGATTTTAACCTCATCTAAAGAAGATACTGACCTGATTAAATCTTATGACCTGGGAGTGAATGCCTATGTCGTAAAACCGGTCGATTTTGAACAATTTGTAGAGGCAGTAAAAAGTATTGGTATTTTTTGGGTATTGGTTAATGAAAGTATCAACAACAATCTCTAAATCCTGATTATTACAAGATATTAGATTTCAGCAACAATTCATAACTAAATAAATTAATAACCAGACAATCTATAAGCAAACAAACAGCTTTATTTACGATTAAGATTTTCTTCATTTTTTATCTGAAAACAGTCGGTTTTTAAGACCAAATTTTGTACTTTTGCTTCCTTATTAAAAGCAGCGAATACACACAGAAATAAAGTCTTAACAACATAAACTATTAGGAGATTAAAAAAAAATGACAAATCAAAAACATGTTTACCGTTTTGGTAACAAAATTGCCGACGGAGATGTAAGTATGAAAAACCTCATCGGAGGAAAAGGTGCGAATTTGGCAGAAATGAATTTAATTGGAGTTCCTGTACCTCCAGGTTTTACTATTACTACAGACGTTTGTAATGAGTATTATAAAATCGGACAAGAAAACACTATTGAACTAATTAGGAAAGAAGTTGAAGAAGGTGTTAAATTCGTAGAAGAGGTAATGGGTACAAAATTCGGTTGTACTGAAAACCCTTGTTTGCTTTCTGTACGTTCCGGAGCAAGAGCTTCTATGCCAGGTATGATGGATACTGTTCTTAACTTAGGACTTAATGATGACGCTGTTGAAGGTATCGCAAAAAGAACAGGTAATGAACGTTTTGCCTGGGATTCTTATCGTCGTTTTGTTCAGATGTATGGGGATGTTGTAATGGGGATGAAACCTGAATCTAAAGAAGATATGGACCCATTCGAAGAAATCATTGACGATATTAAAGAACGTAAAGGTGTTGAAGATGATACTGATCTTACTACAGAAGATCTTAAAGAAATGGTAGCTGAATTTAAAGCTGCAGTAAAAACGCAAACAGGTCAGGATTTTCCTACTGATCCATGGGAACAACTTTGGGGCTCAGTAATGGCTGTTTTCAATAGCTGGATGAATGAAAGAGCTATTCTTTATCGTCGTTTAGAAAATATTCCTGCTGAATGGGGAACTGCTGTGAACGTACAAGCAATGGTATTTGGGAATATGGGTAAAAACTCTGGAACCGGAGTTGCTTTTACCCGTGATGCTGGTACCGGTGAAGATATTTTCAATGGAGAATACTTAATTGATGCACAAGGTGAAGACGTTGTTGCAGGTATTCGTACACCGCAACAAATTACATTGGAAGGCTCTAAAAGATGGGCAAAACTGGCTAATATTTCTGAAGAAGAAAGAGCTGCTAAATTCCCTTCATTAGAAGAAGCAATGCCAGAAATTTACAAAGAATTAGATGCAACTCAACAAAAATTAGAAGACCACTATTCTGATATGCAAGACCTTGAGTTCACTATTCAGGATGGTAAACTATGGTTATTACAAACTCGTAATGGAAAACGTACCGGAGCAGCTATGGTAAAAATAGCTATGGATATGCTTAAAGAAGGTAAGATTTCTGAAAAAGATGCGTTATTACGTGTTGATCCTAATAAATTAGATGAATTATTACACCCTGTATTTGATACACAAGCAATTAAAGATGCAAATGTAGTGGCTAAAGGGCTTCCTGCTTCTCCAGGTGCTTCAACCGGACAAATTGTTTTCCACGCTGACGAAGCAGAAGAATGGGCAGCTCAGGGCAAAGATACAATCTTGGTTCGTATCGAAACTTCTCCTGAAGATCTTAAAGGTATGAATGTAGCTAAAGGTATTTTAACTGCTCGTGGAGGAATGACTTCTCACGCTGCTGTTGTTGCCCGTGGTATGGGTAAATGTTGTGTTTCCGGTGCTGGCAGTTTGGAGATAAACTATAAAGAAAGAACTTTAACTGTTGACGGAAGAGTATTCAAAGAAGGAGAATGGATTTCTCTTAACGGATCAACCGGTGAAGTATATGACGGTAAAATCAAAACGATTGAACCTGAACTTAGTGGTGACTTTGGAGAATTAATGGAATTAGCTGATAAATATTCTACAATGTTAGTCAGAACGAATGCTGACACTCCAAAAGATTCAACGGTAGCACGTAATTTCGGAGCCCAAGGTATTGGTTTATGCCGTACAGAACATATGTTCTTTGAAGGAGATCGTATTATTGCAATGCGTGAAATGATCCTTGCCGATGATGAAGCAGGAAGAAGAGAAGCTCTTAAAAAATTATTAAATATTCAGAGAGAAGATTTCGAAGGTATTTTCGAAGCCATGCAGGATCTTCCTGTTACAGTTCGTTTACTGGATCCTCCATTACACGAATTTGTTCCTCACGAAAATGAGAACCAAAAAGAAATGGCTGATCAAATGGGAATCACTGTAGCAGAGGTTAAGAAAAAAGTTGAAGATTTAGCTGAATTTAATCCTATGCTTGGTCACCGTGGATGTCGTTTAGGGAACACTTATCCTGAAATTACTGAAATGCAGGCTCGTGCTATTATTGAAGCAGCGCTGAACTTAAAAGCTAAAGGTATCGTTGCAAAACCTGAAATTATGGTTCCATTAACTGGTACTAAAAAAGAGCTAAAGATGCAGGAAGATATTGTAAGAACAATTGCAGAAAAAGTATTTGAGGAAAGAGGAGAAAAAATTGACTACTTAGTTGGTACAATGATTGAGATTCCTCGTGCAGCATTAACAGCTGATCAAATTGCAGAATCTGCCGAATTCTTCTCATTTGGTACAAATGACCTTACTCAAATGACTTTTGGTTACTCAAGAGATGATGCCGGTAAATTCTTACCTATCTATATAGACAAGGGTATCCTTGAACATGACCCATTTGAAATATTGGATCAGGAAGGTGTTGGACAATTACTACAAGTTGCTGCCGAAAAAGGAAGAAAAACCCGTCCGGATATTAAAATAGGCATTTGTGGTGAGCATGGCGGAGAGCCATCATCAGTTGAATTCTGTCACTCAGTTGGATTTAACTATGTAAGTTGTAGCCCATATCGTGTACCAATTGCAAGATTAGCTGCAGCCCAGGCTGCCATTAAACAGGCATAATTATTATCATTTAAACATGATTTGAGAAAGTAGCTCTCAAATGAGCTACTTTTTTCATTTTCCGCTGTTTAGATTGGTTTCTAAATCATTATTTAATAACTTTGATATAAACATCAACATATATAACATTATTATATACGCTCAAAACTTAGCCGCATGGATCAATCACACAAACTTTACTCAGAGCTTAGCTCTTATGGGATAACTGATATTCGAGACATCTATCACAATCTATCCTATGAAGAACTATACAAACATGAAACAAATCCTGATCTTAAAGGATATGAAAAAGGATTTGTAACCAATACCGGTGCAGTAAACGTAGATACCGGAATCTTTACAGGCCGTTCACCTAAAGATAAATACATCGTTAAACACCCTGATTCAAGGGGAAATATCTGGTGGACAAATCCTGAAAGAAAGTCTTCTGATAATAAACCTGTATCTCCTGCAAATTGGGAAATTCTAAAAAAACATAGTGCAAAACAGCTTTCCAATAAGAAACTTTATGTAATGGATGCTTATGCTGGTGCCAATGAAAACAGCCGTATGAAAGTTCGTTTCATTATGGAAGTTGCATGGCAGGCACACTTTGTAAAAAATATGTTTATCCGCCCTAGCGATGAAGAATTAAAAGACTTTATCCCTGATTTCGTGGTAATGAATGCCTCAAAAACAACAAATCCTTACTGGAAAGATATGGGATTAAACAGTGAGGTATATGCCGTATTTAATGTACGACATAAAATGGCTGTAATTGGAGGTACATGGTACGGAGGAGAAATGAAAAAAGGCATCTTCTCAATTATGAACTATTATTTGCCTTTGAATAACATTGCTGCAATGCATTGCTCGGCAAATGTTGGAAAAGACGGCGATACTGCAATCTTTTTTGGGTTGTCTGGTACCGGAAAAACAACTTTATCGGCAGATCCAAAACGTGCTTTAATTGGTGATGACGAACACGGCTGGGATGACGATGGCATCTTTAATTTTGAAGGAGGTTGTTATGCAAAATGCATAGACCTTAGTGAAGAGAAAGAACCGGATATTTTCCACGCAATCAAACGTGATGCATTATTGGAAAATTGTGTATATGATAAAAACACTGGAGCTCTTGATTTTTCAGACAGCTCTAAAACTGAAAATACCAGGGTTTCATATCCCATCTACCATATTGAAAATATTGTAAAACCTGTATCAAAAGCAGGACATGCTAAAAAAGTCATCTTCTTAACTGCTGATGCTTTTGGGGTTTTACCACCAGTTGCGAAACTTACAAAAGATCAAACTAAATATCACTTTTTAAGTGGTTATACTGCCAAAGTAGCCGGAACCGAAAGAGGAATTACAGAACCTAAGCCTAGCTTTTCTGCTTGTTTTGGTGCAGCATTTTTATTGCTTCATCCTACCAAATATGCTGAAGAGCTTACACATAAAATGGAGGCACACGGTGCAGAAGCTTATTTAGTAAATACCGGATGGATTGGCGGTGCTTATGGTATAGGAAAAAGAATCGACCTTAAATCAACCCGTACAATAATAGATGCAATTCTTGACAGTAGTATTGATAAAGCAGAATTTGAAACTTTGCCAATCTTTGGACTGAATATTCCTAAATCTGTAAAAGGTGTAAACAGTGCAATCCTGAATCCAAGAAATCTTTGGAGAGATGCTCATGCATGGGATGAAGCTGCACTTAGTTTAGCAGAAAAATTTATATACAATTTTGAAAGTTTTACAGATAATGAAGAAGGGAAAAGGCTTGTGGAAGCAGGTCCGAAGCTAAGACAGTTGATCTAAAAAACATCTGAAATCTTATATCATTAATCCCTAATCTTAAATGAAATTATTATTTAAGATTAGGGATTAATGATTTTTTTGCAATAAGGACAGAAAGGGAAGCCATCCCATAGTTAATTATTTCACAACTGCCTAATAATCACCACAAAACTTGCTTTTCTTACAAATAAGTGTATCTTTGTTATATTATTAACTAATTTTTTACTATTATGCCTACCGGAGTTGTTAAATTTTTCAATGAAAGAAAAGGTTTTGGTTTTATTATTGATGACGAACTGCAACAAGACATTTTTGTTCATGCCACAGGGTTAATTGATCGTATTGCCGAAGCTGACAAAGTAACTTTTGAGATCACCGAAGATAACAGGGGCAAAAAAGCGATTAACGTGAAGAAAACCGAATAAGAAATTTTCTTGATCAACTAAGTTCAAACTCTCTCAAATTAATGGGAGAGTTTTTTATTTAAAATTCCACAATAATACCTATTGTTGGAAAAATTGAAGCACTTTCCCGACGAATAGCTCTCAAAAGATATTTTTGCTCATCATATGGCAAATTGGGATCCACAATTTGAGGGACTCCATTTTCATCCAGGTTAGTCAAAAAATCCTGCTGATCTGCTTTCTTATTGTAAATATTCTGAATATCCAAATAAAACATTAAAGTCCACTTGTTGAAGAAATACTTTTTATCCACCCTTAAATCTAATTGATGAAAATCATTAAAGCGTAAAGAATTAAACCTGGAATAATCAAGGTATCCCTGGTTCAGCACATCCCAGGCAGGTCTTTTAGATGAAGTTTCAAGGTCATATGGAGTATAAGGAGCTCCCCCCGCATACCTCCACTTAATTCCTATATCCCAGTTTCTATTAAGTTTTTTAAGAAGTACGATATTCAGTAAATGCCGGTTATCCCATGCAGAAGGAATGTATTTTCTTAAACTTCTCTGAAATTCACTCCTAACATAGGTATAGGAGCAGCTTATATTAAACCCAATTAAGTTCTTATTCCTGTAATATATTTCAAAGCCGTACGCTCTTCCTTTTCCTGTTGACAATACCTCTTCCGTACCAACCACTCCATAATCTCCACCTTTGTTCGCTAATGAGATAGAATCCTGAACAGAAAAGGGATAATTACTGTACTGTTTATAAAATCCCTCAATAGTAAATTTAGAATCTAAATCCGGGAGATATTCAAAGCCAGCTACAACTTGTTTGTTTCTGATGTATTTCATCCCATTATCTTTATTTACATAATCGTCGAAAGAGCCTTTATATCCTAAAATAGTATAGGAAGGCTGCTGATAATATAAACCTGCACTGAAGTTGGCAAAGACATCTTTTGCTAATCTATAATTAAAAGCTATTCTGGGAGAAAACTGTTTATAAAGCTTGTTCATAGTTGTAGCATAACTATTTGCATCCATTCTTAAACCTAATGAATAGGTAAATTTTTTATTATTCACAGACTGACTAAATTGAGCAAAAATATTCCACTTAAATATATTTAAGCTTGTTTCATATTCGTCCAGTTCAGAACTATTATTAACAAACTTCTTGGCATAAGTTTCATTGGTATAACGCCCACTCTCAATTCCAAAACCATATTTTAGTTTGATCCTATTTCTTTCACTAACATGTTCAAACCTAAACTTAGTCTCTGCCTCTGCTGATGAATAATCAAGAATTAAATTTGGGGGAATTTCTATATTATCCTGAAATTTAATTGCCTGAATTTTAAAATAACTATTGCTTAATATCAGCTGATTATAACCATACTTCTTATAGTTTCTGTATTTCACTCCCAGTGTATAACTTTTTTGCTTATTTACCGGCAAGTATCCAAGTATATATCTTTGTGACTCATCCGGGTCTTTTATATCCAGATTCAATTTTAAATCATCTAAGGCTCCAATGCCAATAATGCTGATCTCATTATTTTGATTCAACTTAAGTTTATATTTAAACTGTAGATCATTATAGGTTGGTAAAAAAGGCAATCCAATAGCGCTAAATATATATTGTAAATAAGATCTCCTTACTGAAAACAATAAAGATGAACGACCGGTAAGCGGGGTATTAATTGCAAAAGCAATATCGGAAGCACCAATGGTAAATTTCATATTGGTTTGGTCTTCATTAGCCTCTATCATTTTAAAATTCAACACAGAGCTCAGGGCATTTCCGGCATGTATAGGAAATGCCGCTGAATAAAAATCAACCTCCCGAAGAAAATCAACATTCAGAATTCCATTAGATCCACCTGAAGCTCCCTGAGTTGCAAAGTGATTAATCATTGGAATTTCAATGTCATCCAAATAAAACTTGTTTTCATTGGATCCTCCTCCCCTAACAATTACATCATTTCGATAAGCAACAGTTGACGCAACTCCCGGAAGTACTGTAATTATTTTTGAAATATCCCTGTTTCCTCCCGGGCTTTGTTCAATTTCAGAAATATTTAAAGTTCTCAATGACAGGGGGCTTTCGATAAGTCGCCTGAATGCATTTGCCCTTATCTCTACCCCACTGATTTCTATAGAAGTTTCTTCCAAAGGAATATCAATATACACACTTTTAGCTTTAGTAATCATAAAATCTTCGGAGACATAGTCTTCAAAACCTACCACACTAACTATTAATTGAGTAAAGCCGGGTTTTACATTCTTTAGCATAAAATTCCCGTTTTCATCCGAGCTGGTACCTATGTTTGTACCTTTAATTACAATATTAGCAAAAGGAATAGGTTCATTATTTTTAGCATTATGCACTCTGCCTCTGATAAGCCCTTCAGCATTTAAATTAAATACTGTCAGCAACAATAAAATTAGGGTACAATATTTCTTCATAAAATTAATTTCTCAATATATTCTCAAACGCTTCTTTCAGGGAAGGGTATTTAAATTTATAATTATTCATTAATAGTTTTTCTGGGAAAGCGTTTTGTCCGGATAACAAAACCTCCTCTGCCATTTGCCCAAATATTATTTGTAATATTTTAGGCGGAATAACAAACCAGGTAAAACGATTCAGGGATTTTGCAAACAATCTGTAAAAATCATGCGCATATTCCGCATTAGGAGCAACCAGATTATATTCTCCTTTTTCCAGTTTCTGGTTTATCATTAATAATACGATTTCAGCCAAATCATCAATATGTATCCAACTTATCATTTGATTCTTTCGTCCTATCTTCACCCCTCCTGCCCATTTAAAGGCTAATTTCAATTTTTTTACGATAAGAGCTTCTTTTCCAATTACCAATCCGATTCTAAGAATATAATCAGTTTTTGATGTAGACCTTGCTACACATGCCGACGATTCCCAGGCATCACATACTTCTGCTAAAAAACCTTTGCCAACTTCATTCATCTCAGTAAGTCTTTTTTCTCCCTGATTTCCGTAATAACCAATTGCAGATGCCTGAATATATACTTCCGGCCTGATTCCATGTTTAGCCAATAAGGCATTTAGTATTGAGCCAACGATGAGTCTGCTATCAAAAATTTTTTCTTTTTGACGATCAGTCCACCGTTTATTTCCAATGTTTTCACCGGCCAAATTGATAATAATGCTACAATTAATCAAAGCTTCAACTAACTGTTGCTCACTTGAATCTGTCAATGAAATGAAATTATACTTGTTCTCAGGAAATATCTTTCTGGCATTTTCAAGATTCCTGGAAGCAATGTAAATATCGTATACAGAAGAATCAAGCTTTTGGATGATTGCTTTTCCAATGAAACCGGTAGCCCCTATAATTAATATTCCTTTTTTATCCATAAGTGAAGCCAAACATCTAATTTAAGTTCATTAAACAAAAAAAGCAAGGCTAAAAACCTTGCTTTCTTAAATTTATTTAATTAATCTTATTGATTCAACATTACAGGCATTACAAGCATTAATATATCCTCTCCTTCAACCTCTTCTTCAAGAGGTAAAATTAAACCTGCACGGTTCGGTGCTGACATTTCAAATTTAACCTCATCACAATCTAAGTTGGTAAGCATTTCCTGTAGAAAACGGGAATTAAATCCGATTTCAATATCTTCACCTTCATAATTACAGGTCAGTCTTTCTTTTGCTTCATTTGAGTAATCAACATCCTCAGCAGAAAGGGTTAACTCCTTTCCTGAAATCTTAAATCTTACCTGATGTGTCGACTGGTTGGCAAATAATGCAACACGCCTGATTGAGTTAAGTAAAGATAAACGATCAATGGTAAGAACATTCGGATTATTTGTAGGAATAACCGCTTCATAATTAGGATATCTGCCATCAATTAAACGACAAACCATATTAACATTTTCAAAGCTAAAAAATGCATTGGTTTGGTTATAATCAATTTTCACAGGTATTTCGCTAGCAAGAATATTTTTTAGTTGATTTAAAGGTTTTTTAGGCAAAATAAAAGATGCAGAAACATCTGCTTTTGCATCGCTTCTTCTGTAACGAACTAATTTATGAGCATCGGTAGCAACAAAAGTGATATCATCCGGAGTAAGTTCGCAAAACACACCTGACATAACCGGACGAAGCTCATCATTTCCTGTTGCAAAGAGTGTTTTATTAACTGCTTTATTCAATACATCAGAATTAATTTCCAATGAAGTTATATCCTCAGCTGAAGGTGTTTGCGGATACTCATCACTACGATGCCCGGTTAAACGGTATTTACCATCTCCAGCAGAAATTTCTATACCTAAAGTATCATTATTAATATTAAATGTTATAGGTATATCAGCAAAGGTTTTTAAAGTATCTAATAATATTTTAGCAGGAATAGCTACCATTCCGGGTTCTTCTGACTTCGTTGGCTCCAAAGATACTGTCATTGTAGTTTCAAGATCAGAAGCAGTTATAAACAGAGTATCTTCTCTTAATTCAAACAGGAAGTCGTCAAGTATAGGCAAAGTATTACTTGAGTTTAAAACACCGCTCAATGCCTGAACATTTTTCAACAGTAAATAACTGGAAACAATAAACTTCATATAATTAAATTTTTAATGGATTTACGATTTTAATCAACAGTAAATATATTAAATATATTGGTCAAAATGACTGAATACAGAATTCTTTCTCAACAATTTTTCCACAGCAAAATTATAGTACTTGCCAGCAATTAAATATAAAAAAAACAAAATAGAGTTTCTAAAAAAACCTTGTCTATTTCTTTTTGAATTGAATTCTTGATTCTTTCCCTTTTAACAGGCGTCTTATATTTTTATGGTGAGTTACAGGAACAAAAACACCCACGCAAATAGCTAAAATTACTAATGGCAAATATGGATTATTTAATATAAAGATTACGATAACCGGAAAACTGATAGCAGCCATTATAGAAGATATAGAAACTATTCTGCTAATGATAAATGAAACGGTAAAGATACCTGCTATAATTAAAAATGCCACCGGATAAAGAGCAATCCCAACACCAGCTATCGTTGCAACACCCTTTCCTCCTTTAAATCCAACATATACAGGAAATATATGGCCACATACAGCAGCAATAGCCATAGTCATCTCTAAATAAACAATTTGTAATTCAGATAATGATGTAATAGAAAAAAACGACAAACTGAATACGGCAAACCACCCCTTAAAAATATCAAATAGCAAAACCGGAATACCGGCTTTTAATCCTAAAACCCGGATGGTATTGGTAGCTCCCGCATTTCCACTTCCTTCTTTTCTAACATCAACATTATAAAAAATCCTGCCTACCCAAACAGAAGCCGGAACAGACCCAATTAAATAGGCAACTATTACAGGAACAACTATTAACATATCGAATTCAATCATCACTTACCTTTTATACTTCCTCAAAAAATCGATTTTCTTTTTGCGATCCGAAATTACAAATTCATATTGAATTATGTCATCTTTTTTAATCATTCGTTTTGATTGCTCCACTTCTGATAATTTTGCATTAAATACTTTATCAGAAGAAATGGCCTGCATCAGTTTGTTTTTCATTGAAAAGTAATACCAATGTCCTGCTTCAGGTTCCAAATAAATTTCAATAGAATTATTGGATTTTTTCCGGTCAATGACTATGATCCCATCCACATAACGATGAATTTGCTTATTATTAATCATGCCCAATCCTATTTTCCCCCTGGAGATATAAATTCTCTTCTCTTTATCCCATTTAAACCTGATATCATCGAAGATAAGTGTTTCTTTAAATTGATCTATCTGTTTTCTGATTTCGCCATACCATTCAAGATCATAAAGAATGTCTTTTTCAGATTCCGAATTTGCTGCGTTCACAAAGGCTCTTTGAATAAATTCATCCCGCATACTTATTTTAGGTAACTTAATTGCATTAATAGAATCAAACATTACATTTAATGTTGTTTTATCAAATAAAAAATCCAGGCTCAATATTAATCTGAATGCGGTAGTATCTTCAGTAATCGAGTGACTAAATTCTCCAAAGGATCTAATGTATAATTCCCTTATCGGATCATTTAATTCAAAGCCCCCCTGCCCTTTGATTATACAGCTTTGGGGGTTCAGGCTTATTTTATTCCCATATTTACTCTTTCCTTCCAGGATTCTGTTTGGAGCAACTTCAAATAATTCGTCTTCCTGATTAAAACGAATAACTCCTCTCGCTTTAAATATATCCCTGTCCTTTATATTTGATTTACTGGTTAAAAACCTGGAATACATTACTCCTTCCGTAGGAGAATAGAAAAGCCCAATATCCAACCTCCTATTTTTTAGATCAACTATTTTCTCTTTTAAAGGAATCTTTAATTCATCAGGGTTGATAATAGTATCAAATTTAACCCATACCGAATCATTGAAAATACAATCCTGATTTATTCGAAAGCCTCCATAAAACCTGACAAGTGGGTTATCTGAAGTCCATTTTATATCTCCCTGATAAAAAAAATGGGGACTTAAAAAGAACAATTCATCTTCGGGAATATTTCCGAGCGCATACGTTCTGTTTAAGCTATCAACAGCCACTGTATTCAACTTGATCTCCTGCAGATTTTTATTCGCATCCAGGTAATCATAAGAACCTTTAGCAATAAAATTATTCTTAGAAAAAATATTTACATCCGCATTATATACTTTATGGTATTGCTTATTTAGATCGGAAATGATCGTTGCATTCTTAATGGTTGGAATGACTGCATTTTCTTTAATTACGATTTTTCCATCGGATGGAAATACGGCTGCATTAGCCACATTAATATATTTTACATCTTCTGCATACAGAATATTTGAATCCATTGCATATCTGGCCTTCAGGGTATAGAAGCTTAAAGAATCCTGCTCTGGCTTCAGGCTTAAAAAGTAGGAGCCTGACAAATCCACATCTAGTAGTTCTTCATGAGACATTTTATTGATTCCTGGTATTTTTGCAGCTATATTGTTATTCAGATACAATTGAGCACTATCCATTTCCCAAATTATTTCATCCATAGTAGTTATAAAGTTATTTAAAGGAAATGCTGTTACTGCATTAGCTCCATTCGATTTAAAATAGCCCTTTCTGTTCTTTAAGTGAATATCAACCTTATAATTCTTACTACTGAATGCCAACTGTTCATCTTCTGTAAATAAATTAAAATCAGTCGTATCTGAATATACCTTATTCAAAGAAAAGTTAAATTTATCTGATTTCAGTTTAAAATTTTCCAGTTGAAACTCTCCTGTTCCCAATAAGGAGTGGGGAGTTAGCGTAAGGCTACCATTCAGTTTAGCTTCCTCATATAAAACAAAAGCACTATCAATAGACTTTACCCTTAACTTATTCTGATAAGGTTCCCATTTAAAATCCAGCTTAGTTCCTTTAGCATTCGGATAAATAGTATCATTCTCCAAAACCTGAATATTAAAATGATTCAAAGTAGCGATAAGAGAATCCGGATATATTGAGAACTTTTCTGCCTGGCTTGTACTACTTATCCAATCCAATTTCCCATTTGCAAAGAAGCCTTCATGACTCAGATTTATGATTGCATATAATTTCCCTTTATTCCGGTAAACAGGAATCCCATTACGGCTACGATCATATCTAAACCCCAATGAATAATCCGGCATTACCTGCAGATCTTTGTGAATTACGGGAAAAATACTATCTGTAACCATATATCCATTAAAGCCCAATCCATCTGTTGAGAAATTATCCAGACTATCAATCGTAAATGGCTGTACAAAATAATAGAAGCCTTTTTTCTTCAATGTATTATTCATGATTAGCGAATCTTCATAATAAACATAAGCTTCATTAATATTTCTAAAAATTGGGTATTCCGGATAAGATATATTTCCGGATTTGTTTTCCGGATTATCTATTCTTACATCCCCACTTAGATTAGCCAATACACTTTTTACTTTGATCAGTTTATCCGGATTCTTTTTATCGGGTTTAGGATTCTTTACAAAAAAACTCATAGAATCGATTTCAGGCATATTCAATTTAAACTGATCATATTGAAACTCACAATCGCCTGCACCAAAATCAAAGAGCCCTCCTTTAACATTACCGCTAAACAGAAAATCCCTGTTTTTTTTCATTATGATTTCATTCTTATAAGGCATAATCTGTACCTTCTGTGAATCGCTTAAAAAAATCTCCTTTACACCACGTATATATAAATTAAAATCTTTTAAATCCAGGCTTGCACTGCTTTTTCCTTTTGTTTCACTTTTATATTGAATCACATCGTGATCCTTCAAACCGGCTTTTGCTTTTAAGAAATCATAAAGCCTGTTTTGAATAATGGCTTTTCTGTTCTTTACATCATAAGCAACAAATCCTTTTTCAGCAAGATTAAAGAGAAGATTGGAGGCCTGATCTTCAGGCTTTTTCATATATTCAGCCAGTAAACTAATATGAATTTCTTTGGTATTATATTTTTCCGAATATTTTTTTATCAGAATTAAAGGATTTACCAAATCCATCCCCTGTAATCTGTAATATTCATATTCCGAAAAGAAATTAACCGATTCATAAATAGCTTCCGAGCGCTTTGCAGTATTTCTTCTGTTTCTTAATTCCAATTTCAAACTATCCAGGTTCCAGCTGATAACCTCACAATACATATTGATTTTATGGTAGGAATTATAAAAAGGCGTAGGCGCAATTTCAATTGCTTTTCTGTTAAGGATCAATTCTTTGGATTTCTGATTATATCTGAACTGTACAGATGGATGATAAATCGAATCTTTGTCCAAAAATATAATTGCTTTTGCTCGCTTGGAGTTAATCTGGTCACCATTCACTATAAATTCAGTAGAGCCTAGGCGAACAAAAGGAATAGTATCCCTCTTAAAATCAATTTGAACAAGGGCATTCTCATCAGCCATGCAAATAATAGTCCGGCCAAGTATATTAACACCACCTTTAAAGTTAATTACACCCAATAAACTGTTAATATTATAATCTTTTCGATAAGAATTAAACCTGGGGTATGAAGTCCTTTTATTAGGTTTACTGGCCAGTACTTTTTCTTTTAGCCGGCCAAACATTGGAACTTTTAAATACTTATGATCCAAGAATTCAGCAGAATCAATCGTATATTGAGATGAATTTAAATGAATTTCATACTTCTTAAACTCAGCTTTCCTGAACTTATCCATATTCAACCTTTTCCATCTTAGTACTCCTCCGGTTCCGGTCCATTTGAAATCAGAAGGAATAAAAACACCATTTGTATGAAAAATTTCAGAACTATCATTCCGGCTTTTGCATACCAGGTCTCCATCTTTAAATTTGATCTTTAACTGGCCATCGTGAAACAGTTCAAAACTACCACCTCTATAATACCATCCCATAGAAGCCATTTTATTGAGTTGCTGCATTTTCAATAACAAATAGCATTTATCAAGGAGCTTTTTAAAATTACGCGAAACCTTCTGTTTACTATGTTCCAAAGCCTCTTTAAGAAAAGCATTGAGTGAAGTTGAAGGCTGACTTCCCGATTTAAAGAGATTGATTGTTCTTATAAATTTTATTTGATTACGATGCAGCCCTTTTTGTTTAATTTTGGTTAAAATAAATTGGATCCTGTTTTTTTGTATGGAATCCAGAAACCCTTGACTCCATAATTTCTCAAATTCGGCAACAGCAGGGTTTAAAGTTTTACCCTTCGGATTAGTGTATTGAGCTTTTAAGCTTTCAATAAAGTCAGACTTTATTGGATTCTCCTGAGAAAAAGAAAAAGCCACAATCAACTGTATACATAATACAATTATTATGGCTTTAAGCTTACTCATATATATCTTTTTATTTTTTCTCAAAATAAGCAGCAGTCCAGTTATTCTTTACTTTATGACTTATAAAAGAAAGGCCTAAGTTCTCAGCTTCTTCCCGAATTACTGCCAAATCAGATTCATAAAAACCACTAAAATAAATTCTGGAATTGAGGGTCATACAATCCACATATGCTTTCATATCTTTCAGCAGGATGTTACGATTAATATTGGCAAATACCACACTGAAAGACTTTCCATCCAAATCAAATGCACTACCTTGAATTACTTTGATATCAGGGAAACCATTTCTCTTCACATTTTCAAGGCTGTTTTTATAAGCCCACTCATCAATATCAATGGCTTCTATAGTTTTTGCACCTTTCATTGCAGCTAAAATAGAAAGTACTCCGGTTCCACATCCCATATCCAAAACTGCTTCATCAACAAATTCATGCTTAAGAATGTATTCCAGTATCATAGCGGTTGTTTCATGATGTGCAGTTCCAAAAGACATTTGAGGTTCAATGACGATCTCATACTTCACTTCAGTATTT
The DNA here is from genome assembly GCA_028280405.1 of Bacteroidales bacterium. GTDB lineage: Bacteria > Bacteroidota > Bacteroidia > Bacteroidales. The sequence goes on along the minus strand of JANQLW010000054.1, from coordinate 49,256 downwards.
GGTTCATGAAACGGAGCCCTAACATGGCAGTCTCCACCAATGGTTACAGCCGGATAATTGCTTTCCCAAACCTCATTCCAGTTCTTATCTTCTATTTTTTCAAAAGAATAGGAAAAGTCCATAGCAACTAATTGTTCGGTTAAATCATTCAATGACTCCTCATTAAAAAAAGTTTCCTGAATATAAGCTAACAGGCCATTATCCAATTCTTCAAAACTTTCATATTCAAGCTCACCCAAAAGAGCCATCAGAATTTCATTTTGAGCTTCTCCTGAATTAAATACGAATTTAACTCCGACATATCCCATATATCTTTTAATTAAAAGCTTTTATAAATATGGTAAAAATCGTCAGCTTTTAAAGATGCGCCACCGATCAATCCACCATCCACATCAGGATTGGCAAATAACTCTCTTGCATTTTTTGCATTACAACTACCACCATAAAGGATGCTTATATTATTTGCGGTTTCTTCACCATATTGTTCTTTTATTAAATTACGAATAAAAGCATGCATTTCCTGAGCTTGCCCGGCAGTAGCTGTAACACCTGTCCCGATTGCCCAAACCGGCTCATAGGCAATTACGACATTCTCAAATGCTTCTTTATTTAAATGAAATAAGCTTTCAGTAATTTGAGTTTTAACAATATCGAAATGAATTTCTTTTTCTCTTTCCTCAATTAGCTCACCACAACAAAAGATAGGTTGAATATTGTGATTTAAGAGAACATCTACTTTTTCTTTAAGCAATTGAGAAGACTCATTGAAATATTTCCGTCTTTCACTATGTCCTACAATACAATAATTTAATCCTATTGAATTTAGCATTGATGCAGAAACCTCACCGGTATAAGCACCCGATTCATGTTCACTGACATTTTGCGCTCCTACAGAAATTAAAGATTCATCTGTCATATCAGTAGCAAGTTCAAGGTAAGGAAAAGGTGTGCAAATAACCATTTCAGGGTTTTCCAAAGCATTATCTTCCATTAAATCCAATAAGTCTTCTATTAATTCTTCAGCTTCCTGAAAGCTTTTATTCATTTTCCAGTTTCCTGCAACAATTTTCTTTCTCATATTCATTTTTATTAATTTCAAACTAAGTTAAGCGAATCCTTGGATCCAGAAAAGCATAAATAATATCCACTAAAATATTAATAATAACCAAAAGGATAGAAATCATCAGCACAGCTCCCATAATTACCGGGAAATCATACTTCTCCAAAGCATCTACAATTACAATTCCCACACCTTTCCAATCGAATACATATTCCACAAAAACAGCTCCGGCCATTAAACTCGCAAACCAGCCGGATATTGCAGTAAGTACCGGATTGAGTGCATTTTTCAATGCATGTCCAAAAACGATACGGTATTTGCTAAGGCCTTTAGCTTTAGCTGTTCTGATATAATCTTGCGACATTACCTCGATAAGTGAACTTCTGGTTAATTCTACTACTATGGCAAGCGGCCTGATACCAAGTGTAACTGCAGGAAGAATTAAATTTTTAAGGCTAAGAAATTCTCCTTCTCCAAAATCATCCACCGTATATAAACTACCAAACATATTCAAACCGGTATATTCAACCAACACAAAAGCAAAAACCCAGGCAAACAATATAGCGGCAAAAAATGAAGGAATTGACATTCCTAATACAGAAAATACCAAAGTAAGCTTCTCAATAAATTTATTCTTCTTTATAGCTACAAATATTCCTATAAGTATACCTAATAAAGTAGCAAATAATATAGAAACAGAAGCCAGCAACATAGTTTTAGGAAATGCTTCCAGTAGAATATCTGAAACCTTTCGCTTAGATTGATAAGATCTTCTCAGATATGGTTTCTTAAATACATAGGTCTGCTGATCAACACTGAAAAGCTTCACATAATCATATTTGGACTTATCCAAATACCAGAATGACTTTTGATTAACATGATTATGTACAGATATGGGCGATAAATCATTTAAAAACCCGATGTATTGTTTTGAGAGAGGCTGATCGAGCCCTAAATCTCTATTTATAGCTTCAACAGAAGCAATATCAGCGCGCTGTCCAAGCATCATTCGGGCAGGATCGCCCGGTAAAACGCTAAATAAAAAGAATACTACGGTGATTACCCCTAACAGGACTAACAAACCATAGAATAATCTTTTTATTATAAAACTCAGCATGCATTTATATTAGTCAGAAAAATTTTCTGTAATTAATTCATCAAGCTCACTTAATTCAGGAAAATCATTATAATGCCATTTATCGATAACGACTCCATCTTTAAGCATAATTAATCCGGGATTTGAGCGGATCATTGCTTTCAATACAATATCATCTCCAAAGAAAATATTAAATTCCACATCATGATCAAGGCAATATTTATCAATCATGAAACCACTGCTGCTACTAACCCCAACTAATGAAATACCTTTTTCATCAAGGTAGCTATAAATCTTATTGATCTTCTTAAATGACTCCTTTGAAACTTTCGTCAAATCATCTGAAACAAAGATAAATTGATATTCAGGATTCTCAACGATGCTTTTAGTAATATCGACAGCTCCCCTGGTTTGGATAACCAACTCATGCTTAATTTTAACATGTGAATCGTCAATGCGTTGATCTACAAACTCCCATTTACTCATCCAAACACTATCGTTCCATGGAAAGTTTGGTGATACATATTCTTTTTTCTCTTTTGTTTCTTTATTTTGGTAAATAAGATAAGTTATGGGTTCAGAAGTTTCATCGGTCTTCATATCTTTTCCTATTTTCCAGTCTCTGAAATCAAGCATTGGTAAATGCTGATACTGATAATACGAGAAATAAGTAAAGCCTATTGTAAAAAGGATGATTACGAAGGTCTGAAACTTCGGACCAAGTAATGATTTATACTTTTTCCTGGACTTAAATACAATGTACACAAAAACAATTAAGACGACATTTTTAAAAAATGTTTGCCAGTTGGTCATTTTAATAAAATCGCCAAAACAGCCACAATCAGGTACCGGATTAAACAGGGCATCATAAAAAGTAAGAATGGTGAAGAAGATCATCAAAGGGAACAGTATCCAGCTAAGTATCTTAATTCTGGCATTCATTACAAGTGCCACGCCCAATACAAATTCCAGTGTACATAAAAAAACAGATGCATAGAAAGCCAAAGGCATTGCCCATAAAGCTCCATATGCCATAAAATAATCTTCTATACGGTAAGTGGTTCCAAGCGGATCGACTCCTTTTACAAATCCGGAGAAGATAAATACTATACCAACAAATAACCGACTGAAAGTTTTAAGACGATCCATTATAATAGTTTTAGTTCAGAATTTTGATTAAAACGAATAACTTTAGCTATTTATTTTTTTAGTTCCCTCAAGTTTAATTAAAGCAAAAGCAGCATAATTGAAGATATCAAAATAATTTGCATCCAGACCTTCAGAGATAAAGGTTTTCCCGTCATTATCTTCAATCTGCTTTACCCGAAGTAATTTCATTAGAATAATATCGGTAAGGGAGCTAATACGCATATTCCTCCAGGCTTCACCATAATCATGGTTTTTATTTTCCATAAGGTCCTTAGCTTCTTTTACGTATTTATCATATAATTTTTCTACAATCTCACTTTCCATTTTTTCTTTCTCAGCAACTCCTAATTCCAATTGAATTAAAGCCATTACTGAATAATTTATGATTCCAATAAATTCAGGCTTTACCCCTTCATCAACTTTTGCGGTTCCCTTTTCTTCAATAGAACGAATTCGATTCGCTTTTATATAGATCTGATCCGTAAGAGAAGGTGTTCTGAGGATACGCCAGGCCGTACCATAATCCTTCATCTTTGTCATAAAAATCTGTTTACACTCTGCCGTCACTGAATCAAATTGTTTTGAAGTAATATTATCCATAGAATTTAATAATTTAGCAGACTAAATTATAAAAACTTGCTCGGATGCCCAACAATTCAGGAAATAATATTCGTAAGTTTTCAACACCATATTCAATAAGTTCCGGGAGCAAAACTCTTGATTTATCTAAGCCTTTGGTAATGGGGATTTTAAATCTCACTCCTGATTCTTTTTATGCGGGTAGCAGAAATAATGGAATAAATGAGCTACTTGAAAGAGCAAATAAACATTTAAGTGAAGGTGCCAGTATTTTGGATATAGGGGCAATCAGTACCCGTCCGGGAGCTAAGGAAATTAGCCAGGAAAAAGAATTGGAAAGAATCATTTCCAGTTTACAGATATTGAGAAACACATTTCCTGAATGCTGGATTTCGATAGATACCTGGCGAGCAGAAATAGCTAAAGCATGTTTGAATGAAGGCGCAAATATAATCAACGACATTTCAGGAGGCACATTTGATGAGGCGATGCTTCCTTTAATAGCTGCAAACAATACACCTTATGTAATGATGCATATACAGGGAAGTCCTCAAAATATGCAGGACAATCCAACTTATCAAGAAGTTACTAAAGATATTTATTCATTTTTCAAATCACAAACACAAAAGTTTGTAAATGCCGGTGCCTCACAATTAATTATTGATCCGGGTTATGGTTTTGGAAAAACGCTGGATCACAATTATGAGTTATTGAAAAACTCGAAAAGATTTTGTGAATTAGGCTATCCTGTTTTAGTAGGGATCTCCCGAAAATCGATGATCAATAAACTTCTTAACATAAAACCTGAGGAAGCCTTAAACGGCACGACCATTATTCATACCCTTGCCCTTTTAAATGGAGCCGGTATTCTAAGGGTACATGATGTGAAGGAAGCTTTTGAAGCTATTACTATCGTAGAAAAATACAAATACGTTTAAATCACTACATAAAAAAGGGGCGACGCCCTTAAGGGCGTCGCCCCTTTTTTTATTAACTTTGTTTTATGCTGAATTTACTCATCACAGGATTTATAGACATTCGTTTACTGGATGTTATTGATATTTTATTAGTAGCAGTTTTATTATTTGAACTCTACCGTTTACTAAGAGGTACTGTGGCTATCAATATTTTCCTTGGGATTGTTGCTTTATTCCTAATTTGGAAAGTTGTAGGTGCTCTCGAAATGGAACTTCTCACACAAATTCTGGGAGCATTTATCAGTGTAGGGTTTATTGCATTGATCATTATCTTCCAGCCTGAAATTCGTCAATTCTTATTAGCTCTTGGAACACCTAATTTCTTAAAGAAGAAAAAAGGGAAGTTCTTATTTTGGAATTTCAACATGAAATATGAAGTCGATTTAGATATAGATACAATCATTCTGGCTTGTCAACGTATGGCAGATGCTAAAGAAGGAGCATTAATCGTACTGGCTCAGAAAAATGAACTTCGGAATATTACTGAAAGTGGAGAATGGATTGATGCTCAAATTTCAGCTCCCTTAATTGAAAATTTATTTTTCAAAAACAGCCCTTTGCATGATGGTGCGATGATCATCTGGAACAATAAAATTAAAGCTGCCGGTTGTATTTTACCTGTATCTAACAATCCCAATTTACCTCCTCGATTAGGTTTAAGACATAGAGCAGCTATTGGAATTACAGAACAATCGGATGCTGTTGCTATTGTAGTTTCGGAGCAAAGCGGGAAATTATCTTACTGTAAAGAAGGAGAGCGCGTTGCTGTTCAACCGGCCAAATTAAAAGTCTTGCTGGAAGAAGAATTTGGGAATGTTAATAAGGAAAATAGTGAAGAAAAAATTCAGGAAACAACTAGGCAAAATACCACAGAATAACATCATCTTTTTGGGAAAAATAATTTGGATTGATTATATTTGGATTAACTAACCAAAGCTTTAGTTATGCCGCCTATTACTAAAAAATCCCGTTTATATATTTATAACTTTCTTTCAATCTCTCTCATTATCATCTTAATAGTTTTTTTTGCCGTTCATCAATTTATCAAAAAAATAGAATCAGATTATATTGAACAACAATTTAAACTAAATAAGAGATCTGCTGAAACCTATAGCAAACTTTTAAGAGAACAATTAAATAAGGAAGTTGATGATGAAAATGTCCAAATAAAACTGGTTCCTGATTTAATTAAAATATGTTTTGAAAACATATTAGATAATGCAATCAGATATACACCGCAGGGAGGAATGATTAATATTAGATGTAAAAATGAACCGGATAGAATCATTTGTTCAATAAACGATTCAGGGCCCGGTTTATCAGAAGAGGCAAAGCAAAAACTATTTGATTACTTTGGTGCTGACGAAGTAATGCATCATTCTGAAGGATTTGGTTTAGGTTTAGCTGCTGTAAAGCTCATTATTGATGCCCATCATGGAGAAGTAAAAATTGAAAACTGCCCTGAAAGCAATGGAACCATTTACAATAATTTTCAATAAAAATATTTAATGACCAGATTAATAGTTTTATTTTATCTGTTCAAGCTTGGGGTCGCAAAATTATAGATTCAACAGGGCGACTTTTCTGATTGCAGTAATAAAACGAGCTAATAGTATATGAATAGAAAAAGTTTACAGAATACTTTACTTAATTATATAGCTTAACATTCTACCCGCATATTTATACCGGGGAATGACTTGCATCAGGAAATTTTTGAGAAGGCCCACTCTTTTCCATTCTTTAAAATCAGAATACAAATAGCTTTTTGTATGTACTAAAAAACGCGAATATTTTTCAAAAAGTTTATCATCATTGGTTCCGAATTTAAATTTGGCATTTGTATGTTTCACGCTATCATGAATATGGGAATTTTTGCTTAACCATTCATTGACGATATCGAAATGAATTTCGCTTTTGGAAAATTTAGAGGCCAAATTCTGAAAAACACTTTTAACCTCTTCCTCTTCAAAATACATTAGGATCCCTTCAATAATAAAAATAAAATCTCCGCTAGGGTGCTTTTCTTTCAACTTATCCATCCACTTTGGATCCAGCATGGATGAAGAAATATAGTAATTATTCTCTGCGGGAGTAATTAACTGCCTTCTGAGTTTGATGACTTCATCAATATCCAGGTCATAGAAGATTGCTTTTTTGGCTAAGGAACCGATCCGATAATATCTGGTATCCAATCCACAACCTATACTAACCACAATAGGATCATAATGATCTTCAATATATGATTTTACAATTCCGTCGAAATGCTTTGTTCTGACTGCTACACCAACCGAACTTCTGATAGCATCTTTATATTTTGAAAAGTCATAGTTAATATACGAAACCAGATCACAGGCTTTAGGGTCATTTATTATCGGATTTTTCTTTTTAGATTCAAGGGATTTCATATAAAGGGTAATAAATAAAGTCTCACCTATTGAATCTTTTATGGGATTGGAAATTTTCATTTTTTATCTTTTTATGCAAAATTTCCGTTCAGCAAATAAAACTGCTGTCCTAATCTGAAAAAGCAGACTTCTAATTTTCACAAATACTAAACGAAAATTGCTTTACCATTTTAAAATTACATAACAGAGGTTTGGAAATTAACCGCTTAACCTCTATTAATTCATTATTATTAAGTAAAAAATTCACTGTTTTGTCTCCTAAAGGAACAATGATCTTTCTTTTATAAGGATTATTTTTGTTAAGTTTTTCCCAATACTGCCCATCCAACTTTTTGAAATAAGCTGAAAAAGATTTGAACTCTTTATCATTAAAATTTATATTCAGGTTTTTATATTCAAAATGTATTTTATTACAATTTGAACATCTAAATAAAATACCGTTTTCCGTTTCATTTATAACAGTCATATTTCAACCAAATTAACAGGATAGTGCGTAATTATTAATGTTATCATTATTCATTTGAATGCCTTTACGTTTAATGTAGCGATCACATTGCTGATTCCGATCATAACCCAACATGACACCCAGAATAAAATCCTGTTCATCCGTAAACTCCGATAATGATTGCTTATCAAATGACCTGACAATTCTTACACATTGTTCATTCCCGAAAAAGACATTAATTTTACGTTCATTCACTTTCTGCACAGCAAAATCAATCCCCTTTCTTCTAAGAAGGTACTCAGCCATCAATTGTTCTTTTATACTCATTGTGTGTAAAACCAAACTTCTCAGCCCTTTTTTATATTCATAAATATGATGCATTAAAACCTGCATTTCCGGGGATTTATAATCTGTACATTTAATAATCATAAGCTTAGTTTTTTTGAGTTAAAGGAGGATCGTCCAATAAAAATTGTAAATCCTCCTTTTGAGACTACTAGATAAAATTTAAAATTCCTCCAAAGCTAAGGAGGTTACTAATCATTATTAATGAGTAAATTGTGGTGATTATTCTAATTAAACTGTTTTTTCAATTCAGCAACCCATGTTTTAATCCTTTCATCCGAAAGATTGGATTGGTTTTCTTCATCCAAAGGAAGCCCTACAAATTTTCCATCAACTTCCCCTCTGGATTCAACATGTCTGTATCCATCAGTAGAAACTGTTCCTACAACTTCACAAGATTTTCCATCAAGGGTTTCATAGATTTCACCAATGGCATCTACAAAAGAATCCTCGTAAGCATCTTGATCGCCATAACCAAAAATGGCTACTTTTTTCCCTTCCAAATTAGCAGAGGAAACTTCCGACAAAAAGTCGGCAAAATCATCCTGCATATCACCTATCCCCCATGTAGAGGCTCCAAATACCAAATTTGAGAATCCTTCAAGGTCGGATGAATTTGCATCGGCCACATCAAAAACCTTTGCTAAGTCTTCTCCAAATTCTTTTTGAATCATTTTTGCGGCTGCTTCCGTATTTCCGGTGGTTGAGCCATAAAATATTCCTATACTTTGCATATTATTTTTATTAAGATTAGATACAAAGCAAAATTATCAAGCTTAAACAAGCCTGACAATCCCTAAAAGTTGGGATATTTGGAAGGTAAGTGATTAAAAGTAATGACTTCGAATTAATGTTACAGGCCCTTGGTTTCAGGCTATAAGTTTCTTATAATCTATTCTTTACAAATACATTTATACCGTAACATTAAAATCATTTTCATCAATGATTTTATTAATAACAGCATAAATGGTAATCGCAGAGGTAGATTTTACTCCTAACTTACGGGTTATGTTTTTCCGGTGGGAGATAACAGTATGCGTACTGATGTACATTTTATCCGCTATTTCTTTATTGCTAAATCCAAGGGCTATATAACGAATGACTTCTTCTTCCCTTTGAGAAATATCAATATTAAAATGATCCTGACTGCTTTTTCTGTCTTTGGCTAACTCTCTGTTTACTGTTCCGACAACTGTTTTTATAGAGTCATTAATTGAAATAATTGCGTCGAATTGCTTCACGATCGCATTATCAAAATAACTATGTATCAGGCCAAGAATTGCAACCTGATTGGATTTACAACAATTCAAAATTTCCTTGAACTTTTCATTCCCTATAGAAGTTAGCAGTATAGAGTTTAAAATAATTGCTTTAGGCTTATCAGTTTCAATACGATCACAAATATTTTCATAAATATCAATATCATTTACCCGGATTCCGGGAATCGCTTTAAGAAGGATTTCTTTCAAACCTTTGCAAATAATTGTAGATCGCTCAACTATCAGGATAAGTTTATTGGGTTTCATAAGCCTCTTCCACTTTTTTAACTAATGAAACCAAAATATCATCTTCTAGATTGGCATGATCATTCAAATCATACTCCAGATCAAAAAGTTCCTGTAAAATCAAGTCACGATAAAAATTTCCATTTTCAGTATGTGGGAAATATTTGATCAGTAACAATTTAAGCTCTGTTAGTTTTTCTTCAATATCGGAATGATGCTCTGTATACTCTTTTATTGTAAAGTCATTATTATATTCCTGGTTCCGGTGTTTATCATATAAGGCTCCAATATATGGATATACTTCAGTATCCTCATAATTAATATGCTCGATAACTTCATCACGATACTCATTAAAGAAATCAAGTAACATAGAAGACTTACTATTCTTACTTTCTTCAACAAACTTCCCGATCAGGGATTGAATATAAGGCAATTTTTCGTGCACATAATACCGATGTCCTGCTTTTAGATAATCTATCAGGCCAGGGATCATTGTAACATCATTCACACTGGCATATCTTAAAGAATCATCATTAAACAGGTTTACAACCAGCAATAGCAAATCCAGATGAATATCGTATTCTTTGCTAAGTTCTTCAATAGTTTTGTTCCGGAAACCCAAATTTATCCCAAAGCGACGGATCACCAATACAAGTTTCTCATTTCTCAGAATAATATCAGCCATTTTCATATCGGCTGTAATGAATTTGCGATTGATCATTTTCATTTATAGGTATACAAACATAATTACATATTAAATAAACAAAACCATTTTAATCCTTAACCTCCAATCCCCATTTATAGGGATAGGGATATTCAAGCCAAAATTAAATGATGTATTGTTTTATAACTGCAAAGCTAGTAATTATTTTAGTTTAGACTAATTACAAATAAATAAATTAGATTTTTTCCAATGCCCTATTTTCCCATTTTTTAGGGATTGTAAGACAGCCTGCCTGTTTTTAATTTTGCATTGATCATAAACCATAATCTACAATAAAGAAAATTTTAACAATTACAATTGTTTCAATCAATGAAAAAATCACTATTAACAATTATACTTATTTGCTTATCTGCAATTGCTTCTGCAAATCAGCCATTGCTTTCGGGAAAAATCAAAGGAAAAATAATTACAGATGATAAGAAAGCCGTATCCTTTGCAACAATTTATCATAAAGAGAGTAAGCAGGGTACCATTGCTGATGCAGATGGAAATTTCACCTTTGAAGATAAATTTGTCAATGGAAAAGGGACTTTAGTTATTTCTGCGATTGGTTATAAAGAGCAGGTGTTTACGATCGATATCAAATCTAAAAATTCCGGAGTCCATACATTTATTATAAAAGAATGTCCTTTCAACCTGGATCAGGTAACAGTTTACGGGATTAACAAACCAACGCCTGTAGATAGTTCAATATATAAAGTAAAACTGATTTCCAAAGAAAAGATCAGGCAATCAGGAGCAGCTAATTTAAGTGAGCTTTTGATCTCTGAAGCCAACATTCGTATGTCGACCGACTTGGTTCTGGGTTCCCGCATAGAAATGATGGGAATGAACGGGCAAAATGTGAAGGTAATGATAGACGGAGTTCCGGTAATAGGAAGATTAAACGGAAATATCGATTTAAGTCAGGTTAAGCTTGAAAATATTGCACAAGTTGAAGTTATTGAAGGGCCAATGTCCGTAATTTACGGGAACAATGCATTGGCTGGCACGATCAACCTCATCACAAAACAAAACAAATATCATGCTCTGGAGGCTCAGCTTTCAACTTACGTGGAAAGTGTTGGCAGATATAACGGAGATTTACAGGTTTCAAAAAAAATGGGTAATCATAGCTTGGCTATAGATGGAGGTTATGAGCATTTTAGCGGTGTTGATTTTGATAAACAAACCAGGTCGATGGACTGGAAGCCAAAGGATCTTCACCGGGCAAAGCTCACCTATGCGTATTCTAAAAAGGATTGGAGGCTTTATACAAAAGCCGGATACTATAAAGACAAACTCTTTTTTAAAGGCAATATTTTGGAAGAGTATAAAATATTTGATGCTTATTATTATACCGACCGTTATGACCTCAGTGGAGGGATTACCGGAAGCTGGTCAGAAAAAAACCACTTGAATGTTGTAACTGCTTATAATTATTATAAACGTTCATCACAAGATTATTTCAAGGATTTAAGAACCCTTGAAAAAACCTGGGACGATAAAATCACATCTCAAGTTGCTTCACAGATTATGTTTAGGGGCATTTTCACACATACGTTTGTTCCAAATAAACTTGTTCTTCAAAGTGGGATAGATATCAATATTGAAGAAATGGAAGGGCCAAGAATTAAAGACAATGAGCAGTCTTTAGGGGATTATGCAGGGTTTATAAATATAAAATACAAGCCTTTTAGTTCATTCGAATTTCAGCCGGGTATGCGTTTAGCTCATAATACAAAATACGATGCACCTCTGGTTTATTCATTTAATACCAAATGGGATATTTCGGAGAACTTTATCTGGAGGGCTTCATTTGCCAAAGGATTTAGAGCTCCAAGCATTAAAGAGCTTTTTTATGAATTTGTTAACAGTAATCATGAAATATACGGTAATAAAGACTTAAAAGCTGAAAGCTCCTATAATTACAATACCACATTTGAGTACAATACGAAAAAGAAAAACCATGCTTGGAAAATAAGCGGATCACTGTATTACAATGATATCAAGAATATGATTACCCTGATTCAAAAGGAAGGTAGTACAGGATATCAATATAACAACATTGTTGAATTTGAATCTATTGGGGGGGATTTAGAAATAGTTTACACTTATAAGACACTTTTCCAGCTTCGGGGTGGCTACGGATTGACCGGCCGATTAAACTCATATACGAAAGAAAACGGATCAGAAAGATTTAATTTGACCCATGATTTCTTTGCCGGCTTAAAAATCAAAGAAACAGGTAGCGGAGCAAATCTCAATATAGATTATAAATACAATGGTAAGATTCCATTTTTCTATACGGATACAGATTCAAAAATCAAGGAAGGTTCTCAGGATCCTTTCCATATCATGAATATTTCATTATCAAAAAGGTTTCTGAAACACCGTTTAAATGCCACTCTTGGAGTAAAGAACTTATTCAATGAAAAGACAATAAAGCAAAACAGAAATATCGGAGGAAGTGCCCACAGCAGCAGTTCAGGTGTACCGGTATCTTATGGCCGTTCTTTCTTTCTAAACTTAAGCTATAAAATAATTAAATAACAATAAATCAATAAAATCATGAAAAGAATCATTTTATCTTTAGTGGTAATCACAGGAATATTAACTGCTTGTAGCAAAGATGACGAGCAGGTAATCCCAAAAGATTATGGCATGAAAACTTTTGAAGCTAATATGCTTTATGAATATATCCCTGATCCAGGGGGTGGTATGGGACAAACAGTTTATAAACACCAGATCTATTTCAAATTTGGAGAAGAAAATGCTGTGGCAACAGGGGTGTACGATACTGATTCATGGACTCAATTCTATTTGAACAAAGATGATATGAGTAAATATAATGACCAAACGAATATGACGGGTTGGGATCTTTTATTTACCAAATACAATAGAGCCTCTGATGCATATGGAGTAACTGGACCGCTTATAAATACCAAAGAAAGTATAAAAGTTGGCTTATTCAAATATACAGAAAGTGATGATGCAAATACAATTAGCGAAAGCTTTGCTAAGCTCACTCTTTCCGATATAACAAGTGTAAATGAATATAGTGGAGCTATTGATGCTATTGCAGATAACGAATGGAAAAACATAAATGGAATGCCTCCTACATATACTGTTAATACAAATTACTTCTACATTGTAAAACTTAATAATGGAGATATTTATAAGTTAAGATTTATTAGCTTCTATGGCAGCACTAAAAGTGAGCGAATTATAAAAATAGAATATGCTTTAATGAAATAAAGTCTATTAAGTACCAGATTTGAATTGATAGATTGCCGGGTAAGTCACAAGCCATAGCACTTGCCGGCAATCTTTAAATTGTTATTAATTATGAAAAAGAAATATTTACTCATCCTACTGATCTCACTATTTTTAATCTCAAGTGCAACCATTTATTTTAAATACATCTCTCCTACTAAAATAGCCTTGGTCAACTATCCGGAGTTCTTGTATACAAAAATTGCACGTTCAAGCGATCATTATTTCATTCAGACAAAATCACTTGATCCAAAAAAATTGAGCAATTTAAAAAAATATGATATGCTGCTCATTTTTGGGATGGGCCTAAAGTTAACCGCTGATCAGGAAACTTATATAAAAGAGGTTGGAGAAAAGGGAGTTCCGATCTATTTACAATCTTCCACAAATAAGGCCTTAAAGCTAACCAATGTAAATGATGAGCAAAAAGAAATAATTAAAGCTTATCTGGATAATGCCGGCAAAAAAAACTACAAAAACCTTCTTCATTATATAAGAACTAAAATAGATAATAAAACTGCATTTACAGACACGGCAGCCAAGCCTTTGGAAATTGCTTCAAATGTTCTGTTCCATAAAGATGAGCATATCGCTTTTGAAAAAGTCAAAGATTTCGAGAATTACTGTCTTGAAAAAAACATACATAAAAAAGGGAATAATAAAGTTATTCTTTTTACCAGCATTCCCGGGCCCTTTAATGCAAACCGTGAACACCTTAACAGCTTAATCGATGAACTTGAAAGCAGGAATATTAATCTATATCCTGTTTCGGGTTTCAGGGGGCGTTTAAATTATATGAAAGAAATCAATCCTGACCTGATTATTTACATGCCCCACGGTAGATTGACAATGGGAGGCTCATCCAAGGCCATTACTTCCTATTTAAAAAAATTAAACGTTCCGGTTTTATGTCCTGTGACCGTCCACCAAAGGTATAATGAATGGCTTACCGATAAACAGGGGATGCATGGAGGTTTGTTAAGTCAAAGTGTAACTATGCCTGAATTTGACGGAGGGATTGTACCTTATGCCGTATTTGCTCAATATGAAGATGAAAAAGGATATTTGTTATTTAAAGCCATTCCCAATCGATTAAAGAAGTTTGGTGAAATAACTGAAAACTATTTAAAACTGAAAAAGATGGATAACAGCCAAAAAAAATTGGCTGTTGTATACTTCAAAGGCCCAGGTAAAAATGCCATGGTTGCCGCAAATATGGAAGTCCTACCATCACTTCACAATATGCTGCTTAGCTTAAAAAAAGAAGGGTATGATTTGGGCAACCTACCCGAAGATTACCCTTCTTTTGAAAAGATTGTATTGAAAGAAGGCCCTGTTTTAGGCCCTTATGCCGAAGGGGCATTTGATCAATACCTGAAAACCGGAAATCCGGAATTAGTAGAAATTTCTATTTATAATAATTGGTGTAAAGAAATACTGCCAGAATCTCTGATAAAAGATGTAGAAAACAGATATGGCAAGGCTCCCGGTTCATATATGGCCGTTTATAAAAATCAAAAGGAGCATATTGCTGTAACAAGAGTACGTTTCGGGAATATCGTTCTGCTTCCTCAGCCATTACCCGGTTTGGGGAATGATCACTTTAAACTGGTACACGGAGCAAAAGTAGCTCCTCCACACACTTATATTGCACCATACCTTTGGATTCAAAAAGGCTTTAAAGCAGATGCCATCTTCCACTTTGGAACGCATGGAAGCCTCGAATTTACTCCGGGAAAACAGATTGCGTTGTCGGACTACGACTGGACAGATCCATTAATCGGGGTGACACCCCACAGCTATATTTACACCATTAGCAATATTGGTGAAGCAATGATTGCGAAACGCAGAAGTTATGCAGCTACAGTTACCTATTTAACTCCACCATTTATCGAAGCCAAAGCATCTCAAAATCATCAGGTACTCCAAAATAAATTGAATAAATACTATGGGGTTAAGGGAGCTATCAAAAATCAATATGCCATTTCAGCTAAGGAATTAATTGTTAAAAATGGAATACATCTGGATTTAGGTTTGGATAGTATAATGGATCAACCATATTCTAAAGAAGAAATGGATAAGGTGGCTAATTATCTGGCAGAATTGGAACATGAAAAAATAACAGGAGGATTGTATACCATGGGTATCCCTTACTCGAAGGATAAACTTAAGGAAACCACGCTAATGATGCATATTGATGCTTTGGCATATAATATCGCAGAAATAGATATCCTAAAAGGAAAAATAAAGAGGTCTCAATTAGATGACAAACCATTTTTCAGAAATAAGTATTTATCTGTCAGTCGGGCTTATATAAAAGAGATTCTTCGTAAGAATAACATAAAGAATGTTCACAATACGCTCATAGTGGCTAATGAACTAAAACAGGCAAAAGAGTGGCAAGCTGCTCAAATAAAGGCTAAGATGGAAGCACGTAAACGCCGTATGGCTGCCATGAGAGCCTCTGCTGATTCTAAAAAGGAGAAAGGGAAATATGCTAAAGTCAACCATCCGACTTCCAAAGCAAAAGCACATGCTACGGGACACTCTCATTCAATAAATAAAGATGCCAAAGTTGAAAAGGGAAAGAACAAAGATCAAAAACAGGAGCAGTTGATGCAGGCTATCCTGAACCTTGATCAGGCCTTAAAATCAATTCTAAAGAAAAAAGGCGAGCTTGAAAACAGCCCTTCATTCGAAATGCAGAATATTTCCAATGTATTGAATGGAGGCTATGTTCACCCTTCTTCCGGAGGTGATCCGGTTGGAAACCCGGAAAGTGTACCAACCGGTAGAAATCTGTATTCTATTAATGCAGAACAAACTCCAACCAAGGAAGCCTGGAAGGTTGCTAAAAAGCTTACACATTCTTTATTAAATGATTATCAATCCAAGCACAATGGCGAATATCCGCAAAAAATCAGTTTCACCTTATGGGGTGGTAGTTTTATCGAATCAGAAGGAACGACCATAGCTCAGATTCTTTATATGCTAGGTGTAGAACCCATTTGGACCCCAAGAGGAAAAGTTAATGATATCAGATTAATACCTGAAGAAGAATTGGGCCGGCCAAGAATTGATGTAGTTGTACAAACTTCCGGTCAAGCCCGCGACTTGGCAGCATCCCGATTATTTATGATAAACCGAGCCATAGCTATGGCAGCCGAAGCTTCTTCAAAAAACAATAAAAACTTTGTTGCAAAAGGCAAAGCGGATGCAGAAAAGTTTTTAATTGAAAAGGGGCTTTCACCTAAAGAAGCCCGTGAATTATCTGTTCAACGGGTATTTGGCGGAGTCAATGGAAACTATGGCGCAGCAATTATGGGTATGGTAGAAAACAGTGATCGTTGGGATAGTACCCAATCAGTAGCCAGAACCTATATAAATAATATGGGAGCTGTTTACGGACAGGAAGATAATTGGGGAGCTTTTAGCAAAGGTATTTTTGAAGCCGCTTTATTAAATACTGAAGCGGTTGTTCAACCCCGGCATGGAAATAATTGGGGAGCCTTGAGTCTCGATCATGTCTATGAATTTATGGGAGGATTAAACCTAGCTGTAAAAGAAGTTACGGGTAAGGATGCCGAATCTTATTTCAACGATTTCCGGAATTCCTCAAATCCAAGGATTCAAAGCCTTAAAGAAGCGATAGGTATTGAAAGCAAAACAACTTTACTAAATCCAAGATATATTAAAGAATATATGAAAGGTGGGGCTACTTCAGCAGAGAGTTTTGCAGAAACTTTCAGAAATACGTTTGGATGGAATGTCATGAAACCTTCTGTCATTGAAAATAAATTATGGAATGACCTTTATGATGTTTATGTAGAAGATAAACTTCAGCTAGATGTTCATTCCTTTTTTGAAAAGGAAAACCCTTATGCCTTGCAGGAAATGACAGCTGTAATGCTCGAAACGGTCAGAAAAGGATTCTGGAAAGCTAGTCAGGAACAAATTAAAGAAATGAGTAAACTCCACGCTGAGCTTGTAAAGAAACATGAAGCCGGATGTAGCGGTTTTGTTTGCGATAATGCCAAGTTAAGAGACTTTATAAGTCAAAACCTTAACAAAGAAATAGCTCAATCATATAATAAAGAAATAACCTCTGTCAGGGAAGCTCCAAAAGAGAAGAAAAAGGAAAATGTAGTATTAAAACAGGAGAAGAATGAAAAGGTTGATAATAATGAAAATATAAATCTTAAGACAAATTATAAGTTATTGGCGATTGTAGCAATCGCTGTTTTTTTCATAATCGTAATGTTTATCAGGAGAAGAAAAAAGGCATAATGGAAAGTCTTATCATTATCATATTCATATTAGCCATGATTTCGTTTTCTGTTCAATTAGGATTTACCAATAATTGGAGAGTTTCAGGTGCGTGGTATTTAATTAGTGCTTTATTTATATTTCTTATGCATACCTATGCCATAGAACAAAGCTACGCCCTGTTTAAAGACAGATTAATGGATATACAGCTAATGACTGATTTTGTAGTTTTAATTGTAATCGAAGCAATTGCCGGGGTATTACTTGCAATTTTTATGATTCGGAATCATTATGGTGAAAAGGTTAAAAAAGGTTTTAAGTTTTTAATTTATATTCCGGGAATCATGGTTTTTCCGGCTCTTTTCTATTTTGAAAGTTTCATTTTTTTACAAATTCACAATATTGCATTTAAAACCCTGGCTTTAGCTATTGCACTATTATTGCCTTTTATTCTTTTGGTTTTAAAGTATGGCCTCAAGTACCTGATTCCCGAATTTGACTTACGTATTGAATTAAAATTTCTACTGCATATCTTTCAATTAATTGCAGCAATCATTCTATCTGTACAGCTTTTTAAATTACCTGTAAACTCAGGCTATGAGATAGAAAACGGAATATTATACAAAGGGCCATTATTAATATTGGTTCTAATATTAACCGGTTTCATATCAGGATATATATGGAATCAGGTTAAAATAAAAAGACTACTAAATAAATCATTAAAAGATGGAAGAAATAACTAAAGTACTGTATTGGATCTCTACTGGTTTACTTTTACCTGTTATTGTATTATTACTTATATTTTTTGGAAGAGCCCTCATATTGACCGGAACATTCTATAGTACCTATGTTCAAAAACTTAAGTTCAACAAACAAATGAAGCCGGTTTTTGATAGTTTGAATGTAAATAACATTAAGGAAGAGCTTTTAAAAGCTCCGAAAACCAATAAATTACACATGAGCCTTCATCTGAACAAAGTACTTTTATCAACTCCTGATGAGATTCACTATGATAAACTCTTAAATGATTTTGAAATCAGCTATCAAAAGGATTTAGCCAGTAGCCAGACCCTGGCAAAACTGGGGCCTATTTTAGGTTTAATGGGAACCTTAATTCCAATGGGGCCTGCATTAGTCGGACTTGCTTCCGGTGATATTGCTTCCATGGCCAGCAATATGCAGGTAGCCTTTGCTACAACAGTAATAGGTTTATTAATAGGCGCTGTAGGCTTTATTGTACTACAAATTAAAAGACGATGGTTTGCTGCGGATATAAATAACCTGGAATTTGTAGTCGAGTTACTTAAAAAATCAAACAAAATAGATCAAAACGTCTAGGATATGAGAAGGTCGAAAAGAATATTACAATCTGAAGATATTGATCCGATGGCAACTGTTTCCAATCTGTTTGATATTGCAATGGTATTTGCATTGGCTTTAATGGTTGCATTGGTCGCACGATACAATATGACTGAAATGTTTTCCAAAGAAGATTTTACCATGGTAAAAAACCCGGGAAAAACCAATATGGAGATCATTACCAAAAAAGGAGAAAAAATAGAAACCTATAAAGCTTCCAATGAAGAAAAATCCAATGGAAACAAAGGTAAACGAGTTGGTATTGCTTACCAGTTAGAAAATGGGGAGATCATTTATATTCCTGAATAAAAGCGATGTAATGTCTGGGTATTCCAGATATCTCCCGGATATCAAACTTTAAACTTTTTTTGATTCAAGATCAGAAAATTGTATATTAGTAAAGTAACGTTGATACTTTAATATACACATGACTTTCAAAGATATTCTGAACTATAAACTAATTGATACCGAAAAAATTGATATCAGTGTTTATTCTATTTTGATGATTGTAGTCATATTGCTGGCTACCTATTTCATTTTAAAAATCATCAAAAAACTCATCAATAAAATCACGGAAAGAAAAAAACTGGACACGGGTTCTGTGCATTCCATCTTCCTGATCATAAAATATGTGGTTTGGGTTTTAATCATTATACTTTGCCTTGATTCCATTGGTCTGGAAATTTCAATCTTAATGGCCAGTGCGGCTGCATTACTGGTTGGTATTGGTTTAGGATTACAGCAATTGTTTAATGATATTGCCTCTGGAATCGTATTATTATTTGAAGGGAGTATTAAGTTAAATGATGTAATAGAACTTGATGATCAAACGGTAGGCAAAGTAATATTATTAGGTATCAGGACATCCAAACTCAAAACACGTGATGATGTGATTATTATTGTTCCTAACTCCAAATTAGTGAATGATAATATTATCAATTGGAGCCATTTGGATAAGAAAACCCGTTTTCATGTTAATATTGGTGTAGCATACGGGTCTGATGTTAAATTAGTAGAAAAAATACTATTATCATGTGCTACATCCAATAAAGATATTTATAACAACCCTGAACCATTTGTCAGATTTCTTGATTTCGGGGAATCATCATTAGACTTCCAGCTTTTCTTTTGGGTAAAAAATACTTTTACTGTAGAAAACCTGAAAAGTGATTTAAGATTTGAAATCAATCAGCAATTCAAAGATCATAAGATTGAGATTCCATTCCCTCAAAGGGATGTACATATAAAAGATAAAACTTAGGCTGGAAAGGCCTATTAAACGATCATATTATGCAAGGATTCAAGTTTTATATACCTACAGAAATCATTTTCGGTCCGGGAAAAATCAAAGCCCTGAGAACTTGCTTAAGTCCCGACCAAAAGAAAATCATGATTATTACTGATAAAGCTATTCATCGTAAAACAAATATTATTACTCAAATTTATACTATACTCTACAATAAACAAGTACTGATTTTTGATAATGTGGAAGAAAACCCTACTTACCATACTGTTGAGGCTGGTGCAAGGTTTGCTAAGGTAAATGAAGTTGATCTGATCTTAGGTGTTGGAGGCGGATCAAGTATGGATGCTGCAAAAGGAATTGCCTTAAGGGCTAAGAACCCTGATAAGATTAAGGATATAGTGGAAAATAAAAAACCGGTTAATGATGTATTGCCATTAATATGTATACCAACTTCATCCGGTACCGGAAGTGAAACAACTCCATTTGCTGTATTTAGTGATCCTATTGCTCAAACTAAAAATGGCTATGAACATAAGCTTATCTTTCCTAAGACATCAATTATTGATCCTGAATTGACATATTCAATGCCTAAACACGTTGTAGTTAATACAGGACTAGATGCACTGGCTCATTGTATTGAAGCTTATTTATCGACGGAGAGTTTTGCCTTAAATAATCAGCTTGCCTTAGAAGCCATAAAAATTATCATTGATAACCTTAAAGCTGCTACTCATAAAAATCAAAGTGCAATGAACCAGCTTTCTTATGCAGCCATGATAGGAGGAATCGTGATTACACATGCAGGTACCATTCTTCCTCATATTATGGGATATCCGTTAACCATCTACCATGGTGTTGAACATGGTAAAGCTTGTATTGTACTACTTCCAGCATTCCTTGATTATTTAAACAATAATAAACTTGAATCCGAAAAAGTAAACACCTTAGATGAATTATTTAAATCTAAAGGTGGAATTAAGGAATTTATCAAAAGCTTTGGTATTTCTACCAATCTATCTGATTATGGAGTTAAAGAATCGAAAATCAAAACTTTTGTGGACAAAACAATAGTTAAAGGGGATGTTGATATTACGCCCGGAAATATTACAGAAGATGCGATTAAAGATATTTATTTAAAATCGATGAATTAGTGAGGTGACACCTTAAGGTGTCACCTCCTATAAACAAATATTCATAAATAATTAATGCAGGAATGAGGTGTCACCTTAAGGTGACACCTCAAACGTTTAAGCATCAATTTTTTCGTTAACCACTTTCAGGATTTCAGCTTCAAGCGCAATGGTTTGTTTTTCAATTTCAGCGCCAGCCTTAATTTTTGCTTCAGCATAAGCTTTATCATCAATACCTGCTGCATTGATTTTCACATTTAAGAAAGCTCCCATTACAGCAGTACGTGCACATAAAGCACCAACACCTGCATCTGAAACAGAATTTGGGTTTCCTATTTCTGCCATTGCTTTAATGACTTCCATCGCTTCAAAAGATTTTTGCATCACTTTAAATGGAATTTCAATCGCATATTTGGAAGCATCTTCTATCGCTTGCTTACGTATAGCTTTTTCTACATCACTTCCTTTTGGCAACCCAAAAGCATCCATGATCTTATTGAATGCATTGGTATCTTCATCTACTAAGAAAAGAAGTTCATCTTTCAAAGCCTGTCCTTTTTCAGCCCATACGGAGAATTCTTCACAACGGTGATCCCAACCGCGTTTGTGAGACGACAAATTAGCTACCATAGTTGCCAATGAAATTCCCATAGCACCAGCATAGGCAGAAATACTACCTCCGCCGGGAGCAGGAGATTCCGAAGCTGTTTCATCAGCAAATTCAACAAGGTTCATATCTACTAATTTTGTGCCTTTATCTGCATCCAATAGATATTCAATGATTCTTTCTTTAGGGTTGAACGGTTTTAATTCATCCAATCCCATTGATTTGATAGCTATACGAATTAATTCATCATTACTAACACCAGTAGATATGTTTTGTTTCTTTAGGAAAAACTTTCCTGCATCCAACATAGCTTGTAATGGAATTAATCCTACAAGTTCAGAACCTGTAACACGCATTCCTCTTGCAGTTGCTCTTTGATCAACAGCATCAAAAGCTTCATGTACAGAACAAATGCTGATATTGGTAAGGTTCATAGAAATTTGAGCAATCCCATATTCTTCAATAAACCAGCCAATAGCTTTAACTGATTTTAATAATCCCGGTTCCCAAACCTTGTTCCCATTTTCATCAAGAACAATTTTGCCGGTAATAGGGTCGCCTTCCCGTTTTACACGGCCACGCTCTCGAACGTCGAAGGCTACAGAGTTAGCACGACGTGTTGAAGTTGTATTTAAATTAACATTGTAAGCCACAAGGAAATCACGGGCACCAACAGCTGTTACACCAGCACCAACATTTAATTCAGATGGCCCAAAATCAGGAGTCCACTTAGGATCTTTCAATTTTTTGGCCATACCTTCATATTCACCAGAACGACAAGTTGCAAGATTTCTTCTTTCTTCTTTAAAGGCAGCATTTTCATAACAATAAACAGAAATACCTAATTCTTCACCGATACGCTTAGCAAGTTTACGTGCATACTCAACAGTTTCTTCCATTGTAATACCAGCAATAGGTACCAAGGGACAAACATCCGTAGCTCCCATACGAGGATGCTCACCTTTATGTTTGCTCATGTCGATTAATTCAGAGGCTTTTTTTACAGCAGCCACTGCAGCTTCAATTACTTCATCAGGAGTTCCCACAAAAGTAACCACAGTACGGTTGGTAGCAGCTCCCGGGTCAACATCCAATAATTTTACACCTTCTGATTTTTCAATCTCATCAGTAATCTGTTTGATGACATTCGTGTCACGTCCTTCACTGAAATTAGGAACACATTCGATTAATTGCTTCATGGTATGAATATTTTAATAAATTTCTCCGTTAATAATGACTTGATCTACTTTATTGGAACCATAGTAATATGGCATGTATTCGTAAGTAGGAATTTCTTCCGTAATATATATGTTTGCTTTTTTCCCTTTAGCGATACTACCTAATTCCTCGCTAATGCCCATAGCATAGGCCGAATTAATAGTAGTAGCATGAATGGCTTCTTCCGGTAACATTTTATAGCAAATGCATCCCATCGACTGAATAAACTGCATATTACCTGAAGGGGATGATCCGGGGTTAAAATCACTGGCTAAAGCAACAGGAAGCCCGGCATCTATCATATCTCTGACCGGAGCATAGATCATTCCAAGGAAAAAAGCAGCTCCCGGAAGTACCGTAGGCATTGTATCAGAACCTTTCAAACATTCTATTTCTTCTTTTCCGGTATACTCCAAATGATCAACCGATAAGGCATCATACTTTACACCAACCTGAATTCCTCCGGAATAATCCAATTCATTGGCGTGAATTTTAGGGCGCATTCCGTATTTCATTGCAGCATTTAGGATCCGGTCGGTATCTTCTACCGTAAAGAAACCTTTATCACAAAACACATCTACATAGTCGGCTAAATCATCAGCAGCTACCTGTGGTAACATTTCATTGATTACAATATCTACATACTCTTCCTGCCTTCCTCTGTATTCAGCAGGGATTGAATGGGCTCCCAAAAAAGTAGATTTAATCGTTAAAGGATGATTTTCTTTTAAACGCTTAATTACCCTGAGCATCTTTAGCTCTGTTTCAGCTGTTAAGCCATAACCACTTTTAATCTCTACAGCACCGGTTCCCATATACATGATCTCATCCAGACGCTTCATC
This sequence comes from Bacteroidales bacterium, assembly GCA_028280405.1. Taxonomy (GTDB): domain Bacteria; phylum Bacteroidota; class Bacteroidia; order Bacteroidales. The sequence continues at coordinate 25,047 of JANQLW010000054.1, read as the reverse complement.
GCTGATTCATAAAGCTCATCTTCAGAAATTTCCTGCATCTTCTTAGCTGAGTTTAAAATACCTCCACCCCTGGCAGCAATTTCTTCATAGGATAACCCTTTGATCTTATCGATATATTCGATTTCACGGCTGGCCGGATAAACCAAATGAGTATGAGAATCACAAAAAGAAGGAAAAACCATACAGCCTGTTGCATCAAACTCCACAATATGTGTTTCCTCTACCCATTCATCTTCTTTAAAATCCTTCATTCGTCCGAAATCTGCAATGAATCCATCTTTGATATATAACCATGCATCTTTAATGGTTTCAAGCTTCGACATATCTTTACCTGAAACAAAGGATACAGGATTCTCTTCAACCTGAACAAGCTCTTTTATATTCTTAATTATGATACTCATAGGATAAATTTAGGGAACGAAAATAAGAAATTCTCCAGTTAAACGACTGTAACACTAATACTTTTATTGAATCAATTGATAATAAATAATTATTAAAGAAAACAGACTAATTCAATTCTGACTTACATCAAAGTATTTTCACACTAACAGACGATGAAAGATAGATCAAAATCTTTTTAATATTGGGGAAGTCAAGTTCCCGCAATGCCTTTTCATAATTTAATAGCTGAGTTTCGTGGGAAGGTATTGGCTTGCCTGTTTTGTAGTCGATGATGATCACTTCATCATCATTTAAAATTAACCTGTCAGGCCGAAGTGTTTGCCCATTGCTCAATAATATATCAGCCTCATTCTTCACCTTCAGGCCTTTTTTAAAATATACTGAAATATCAGGATGGTTAATAATTTTCAACAAATAAGCTTTCAGATCGGAAGTCTGATCTGCTTCAATTATACCATCATATACACCAGCACTTACAACATCTTCCACATCCTCTTCTGTATATACCTGAGATAATAAATAGTGAACCAATTTCCCTTTCTGTACATGCTTATCAGGATCGTCCACATCCCAGGTGTCAGGAGCCTCAGTGCTTAAACTTAAACTTTTTCGCCAATTAACGGAGTGAAGTTTTTTCAGGACAGGGGCACTATGATCTTTAGCTTCTTTTGTCAAAAAAACTTCTTTTATACCGTAGTTATAAACCAATTTATTTTCGTCCCATTCTCCATTTTGCTGTAAATAATATTGAATAAGTCTGGACACATCAACAGTATCACTATTTGACTTTGCAGGAGGATTTGTAAACACATAGAGTTCCTCCGCTGGCCTCGTGAAAGCTACATAAACCAAGTTTATCAGATCCAATAACCTTTTTTCATGCTCTTTCTCATAAACTTTTTCAAAAGAAGTATTTAAGAGGGCTTTCTTATAGGGCAAATTAACAACTTTTAATTCTGGAATGGTTTCATCTTTATAATTACTCCAAAAATAATCCAATCCATTTCTATTATGAGCAGTGGCAAAAGGATAAATAACAACCGGGAATTCCAATCCTTTCGCTTTATGTATTGTCATAACCTGAACAGCATTCACTCCTTCCGGAACGATGACAGATTCCTTGGATTTTACTTCATCCCACCATTCGAGATAATCAGTTAAATTCGAATTTTGGCTCAAACTGTATTGAAGCGTTGCATCCATAAAAAACTGCAGATAGGCATCCATCTTTTCATCAAAATGAAATAACCGGATCGTTTCTTCTAATAGGTCGTATAAAGGCAGAGATAATAATGAATTCGAATTATAGGCAATTCCCCTGGTATTTAAATATTTATTCAGATTAAAAAACTCCTGATTATTTGAAAAGACTTCAGATAAATTATTCTCCTTAATAAGATTACGATTGATAAAATATTGCAGTATGTAAGCAGTATTTACTGAATCTTCGGTATTTAAGAGACATTTGAAAAAGGATATGATAAAATTTATTTCAGGAGAAGCTGATAATAGCAGGGATTCAGAAGATAAGATCTCAATATTGTGTTCCATTAAATACTGAGAACAGTTTTTTGCTTCATTTTTGGTACGGCATAAAATAGCAATGTCTTTCTTTTGCTTGCCTCTTTTCAATACATCTTGGACAGCATCAAGCAATTTAGCAAGCATTGGGGATTCATCTCCATTATTTTTCTCCACAAATTCCAATTGCACATAACCTCCGGTATCGCTATTATCAAACAATTGGCTCCCTCCCTGATAAATTCCGGAGAAATGAACTTCAAGTAATGATGATACTGCTTCGAAAAACCTATTATTAAAAGAGATAATTTCCTTTTTTGATCTGAAATTATTTCTTAGATACCGTTCATTATAATTTCTCTTAAAACTTTGCTCTTTCTCTTCAGCAAAGGGTAAAGCATCTTTCTTAAATATATTAGGTAAATTGGCAAACTGCTCCACTTCTCCATTGCGCCATCGATATATAGCTTGTTTACCATCACCAACCAACATATTGAAGTAGCCTTCAGCCAGTGAATTCTCGACTAAAGGAATCAAATTTTGCCATTGTAACAAAGAAGTATCCTGAAATTCATCAATAAGAAAATGTTTATAGCGTTCACCCAATCTTTCATAAATAAATGGAACCGGTTCCGAAAAAACAATTTCAGATATTTTCTTATTAAATTCACTGATATGAATCAGATTGTGTTGTGATTTAATATCTTCCAGTATCTTTTCAACTTCGCTAAGTACAGCCAGGGGATATATTTGTTTATATAAAATAGAATAGAGATTATACTTTTGCAAGCTGTCTTCCAAAGTCAATTGAATTGAATCATAAATATCTCTCAGGCTATTCTTGATCCCATCTATTTTATCCTTTTCAGTTTCATTAAGGCTTTTTCCATACCAGATATCTTTCTCAATAGTAGCCAACACTCTTGAGTTAGGTAAAAACTCAACCACATTAGTATCAGAGAGTTTGTTAAAGTAGCTTCCTATTCCACTTTTTCCGAAATAAAAAGATTTTAAATCAATTTGATGCTTATTAATAAGATCTGTTGCAATTCTTGCTTTATCATTTATTTCTTTTATGAATGATCTATTAAACTTGTTTAATGATTTAGCTATCTTTTTGAAATCGGAATAGTCGAGACATTTCAGTAAATTCAGGTAATCCTGGCCATTCTCATCAGTTAAAGTTTTAGCTAAATTTAGTAAGTCATTTTCTATATGCCAGCTGGTTTCATCATCAGCTTTTGATTCGGTGTATGTACATAATAAATCTGTTAATTCATCTTCGATGCCAACACGGTTTATCAAAACATCAATGGCCTGTTTAAGAAGCTTTTCAGCATCCAGTTCCACCTCAAAATTAAATGAGAGTTTTAAATCATAAGCAAAAGTTTTAACAATTTTATGGACAAAGCTATCAATGGTACTGATCGCAAAATCAGAATAATTATGAAGTATAAGTAAAAGGGCCTTTTTGGCATTCTTTATTAATGAATCTCTATCTAAGTTTGTTTCTTTAAGTAATTCGGGAAGTAAAAATTTTACAACAGGGTGAGCATCATCCATTTCATCATTACTTAAAATTCGCAAATTAGAAATAACTCTTTCCTTCATCTCATTGGCTGCCTTATTGGTAAATGTAATGGCTAAAACAGATCTGAAATCTTCAGGCTGAACAAGAATTATTTTAAGATATTCTTTTACCAAAGTATAGGTTTTCCCTGATCCTGCTGATGATTTATAGACTGTAAAACTCATGAAGTTTTTTTTGAGAAAGTTAATTACTTTTTATTCTGTTTAATACCTGTATTTATATTTTTAAAGTTCTCTTTTTTCTTTTTTTTACGATTTCTGACTTTTTGCTTTTTAAAGATATCACTGAACTTGTCAAATTCTTTCCGATAAAATATACCAACCCCCTGGGTATAAGGAGAAATATTATCGTAAGTATTCACACTCTGTATAGCATTTACATTGGAGCGATTAAAGGCTCTGATCCTGAAACGCCCATCTTTAGTCAATTTCACTTCTATATTCACATCACCAACAATATTGGATGCTGTGGTGCTGGAATGCTGGAGCCCTCCTACTACCCCAAAATTACCGTCAATGGTTACACGATTATCCCAAAGTTGCGTTGATAGAGCTAATTCCAATTCTTCACTGGTTAAATCATCTCCGGGACGATAATTAATACCAATATCAACATCTTTACTAATTTGAGTAATCAAATTACTTAATTGGTTGGATATTAATTTAAAAGAAGATTGTCCCAAGCCTGCCTGAGCAAATTGATCGGTATTAAAGGCCCCTAATACCAACAAATAAATCAGCTGCTGGTTCATAACAGCCTCATTAGTGGTATCAATTAAAGTATAGATATCCCGCTCAGTTTCTTTATTAACATTTGGCAATTCAAAGCTGAATTTCATTTCAGGGTCAAATAACTGATCTTTTAAACTCAAATAACAATCTACATTAAGTTTACGTTTAACTTCATCCTGCGCACTATACAAACCTTGAATATTTGGAGGTGTTGCTTTAGTCTTATATAATGCTTTTACATTAATCAAAGCATCATATGGATCACCGTTCCAGGAAATTTTACCACCTTCTATAATACTAAACTTCCTTTTAAGAAGATTTTGCATACTCAGGTTAAAATTTCCGTTTGAAATAATATAATCTCCAATGATTTCAAATTTACCCCGATGGTCTACATTCAGGTTCATATCACTACGTCCATCCACATTCAGACCTCCCATTCCATACGGCAGAAACAGGTTAAATCTGGCATTATCAGTGATACTAAGGTTCATATTAATATTTACGCCCGAAAAATCAACGGTATAATCAATTTCCTCTTTTTCTTCAACGGTATCGGTTTTATTTACAAATACGATATAATCGGTATCTGTTACTTCTACATTATAATCCAACGGGATATTAACTTCAGTGCCGGTTTCTGATTCAAGTGTAATATCCATCGTAATAAAATTAACAGGGCCATGAATATGTACATCTCCACTGGCATTAGCTTGTCCATAAAACACACTATTATGTATTTCTTCAGTATTAAGGCAATTTATGTATTCAGGATAAAAATGAAAATCCAGGTTAAAATCAGTTAAATAATTATGTTTTATACTCCCAGATGTCGTCGCTATATTACCCAGCGAATCGGACAAAACAATATTATCCAGCTTAATTTCATTTTCCAGAAATTGAATTGAATTGGCAATATGATAGTTCACGTTTAAATAATCAACTTTTGCCGTTGCATTATTCATAGACAATTCGCCACTCAATACAGGCTTATTTCGGGTTCCTGTAATTTTAAATTCTCCACTTGTACTTCCCTTAATGTCAGTAATAAAATCCTCTACAAAAGGCTCCATAGTATGCAAGCTGAAACTATTTAAACTCAAATCAAAGTCCAGTTGATTAAAATTCCTTCTTGGGTAATAAGTGCCTTTGCCTACAAAGACCTTTTTATTCGGATCATAAGATGAAGCTATTTCCACTTCAGAATACAAACTTTTTTCAAAAGGATTCCAAAATGTTTCAAATTTAGCTTTTCCAAGAAACTCATTATTAAATATCAGGTTACTGATAGAAAGGTCGGCATCAATATTCGGAGCCTGATACAAAGAAGTTAGTGATAGAAAGCCGTTAAGTACTCCATCCACATCTATTTGCGGATTATTGATTAGAATATCAAAATTTGAAAGCTCCCAATCTTCAAAGTTCATACTTAATGTATCGCTTGCATTATTAGAGATCACTCCTTTCATACTAAACTTCTGATGATTACTCTTTACTAATAAGTCAACAATTTCTAATCTGGAAGAATCCAATAAAATCAGATTTGACGGGTCAATGGTCCAGTTGCTATTGTTCACCATAAAATCAGTACGGTAAATTTTAAGCTGAGATCTATTAGGAGCCTGTGTTTTTAAGTAACCGGCCAGATACCCTGTATTATTATCTTCTGTGGTATAATCATCCCATCTGAACCGGTAATCAAGGCTATCATTCTGAATAGTAGCCAATACATTCAGATTTTCCAATCCTAAGGCAGTTGAATCCTTTTCAGTAGCTTGTTTAAAAATCATATCATTACTGCCAGCCAAAACCATAAATGATTCCTCATCATTATTGGTTTTTAAGTACCCATCTTTAAAATGAATTCCTTTGTATATAATTTCATCCGCTTTAGCTTCAACCTGAATTCTATTTTTATCAGAATAATAAATACCATTAACTTCTGCATTTGGAGACAATCTTAATTCAGGTAATAAAACTTTGGTTATATCATGGGTATTTTTTAGATCAATTTTAAATTCAAAATTCTGGACACGAATAGAATCAACATTAACGGTACTATCAGAAAATACAGAAGGCATATAAACAGCCAACTGATGATTAATAGATTGAATCAGGTCCCTAAAACTAATTTCTCCGCTAACCAGGGCATCTACATAATCCGATTTTAAAGTCATACGCTTCATATTGCCGGTCAAATTACGGGCATCAAATACTGCTTTTTCCAAGAAATATGTCATGCCACCCTGAATAAAGTGCGTACTATCCAAAGAAATTGATCCTATATAATCATCAATATTCGAACCAGTGAAGTTAATGTCTAAATCTGTTGACAATACAGCGGTTGAATCTCTTTTATATAAACCTAAATCAAATATATGTGCATTATCAATCTTAGCTTTAAAATTGTACACCGGATTTTTTTTACCAAAATTGATAAGCCCATCAAATTTCAAATCAAGATCTTCATCGTTTATGTTCAGATGGCCATTAAACTTATTCTCGGCAAACAGGCCATCAACTTTGATATGGTTATAATTATTTCCTTTAAAGTCGAGTGAATCTACAACTCCTTCGAGCTTAAGGGTAGCTCCTTCCCTATCTATACCATTACCTACAAAACTGACATCAAGATTATGTTTCCCAAAATAATTTTGGATATCGAATACTTTACCTAAATCAAAATGAAGTGATTTCAGGGTTCCCCTATAAATTGTAGAGTCACCGGTTTCATTGGTATTCATGGTCATTACTGTCGAAAAATTTCCTGCATCCGAGCGTACGGTTACATTGGCATCAAATTCATTATAAACGCCTTTCAGGTTTCCAATAATTTCACATTTACCCAGCTTTGAAAATTCTCCGGGTAAGCCTAAATAAGTAAGCGCCCCAGGTATTGCAAAATTATTTAGGTCGTCGGCAGAAGTTATCAATTTTTTTATTTTAATCGTATTATGTGTAGTTAAAATATCCGGTAAGCCCCTCATTGCAAGATCTCCTTCAAAGCGGGTAATTTCGCCATAATCAAACCTGATGTTTCTACTTTTAAAATTGCTAACCGTTCCTTGTGCCTTCAGGGAAAAATTAAAAGTATTCTCCATAACCCGAATGTCCGGAGCAAAATATCCAATATCAGCCAAATTAAGCCTGGTCGGCCTTATATTGGTTTCAATTTTTATTTTCTGTTCAAATCGGTTAAAATCCTTAAAGCTATTATACCTAAAGTTAAAATCAAGGTCAAGTTTTGAAGTCATTGCTTCTACTTTCAGGTTCTTAGCATCCAAAAGCCTTGCTGACAAAATAAAATCTCCTGAAAACTTTTGAATTCCAAAGCCACTTTTTTCTTCTTTTAAACTTAATTCATTAATTCTAAAAGCCAATGAATCACCTTGTAAAAAAAGGTTATCCATATTCATATTAAAGCTACTGATTTCAATATGATCAAAATCTACTCCTTCATTTACTTCCATGTTTTCATTAATAAAACTGAAAGATGAATTTGAGATTTCAACTTTTTTACAATTAATTAACCATTTGGCTTTTTCAATATCAAGGGTATCCAGGGATGCAATACTATCCTGTTTAAAAATAGCCTCAGCTAACAAAAAGTGCACATTGGAGCGGGAAGTATTTTTATATACTCTAAGATCAATATTACTATTATCAATTTTTACTTTATTAAGAATCACATCTCTGCTATACAATCCGGCCTTTTCAAAGCTTAATTGGATTCTTTCTGAGTTGATGAGTTCATTATGATTCAAATCTAATACTTCCACCCCCTTCAATATCAGATCAAAATAGGCATTTACAGTTAACTCTTTAATTTTTATTTTGGTATTAAACTTTTTGGAAAACTCTTCAGCAACAATTCTTCCAAGAATTGTTTGTACAGTATGATCCTGTAAAATAACAAAGCAGCTAAGTAATACTGAAAACAATACTACCATCAGATAAACTACTATGTGAACTAATCTTTTTTTGATAACTTTGCTTTTTTATTTTGTTAACCAATCATACTTACGAATATGAGCTCATACATACTGGGGATAGAATCAAGTTGTGACGACACATCAGCTGCGGTAATTCAAGGAACAAAAGTACTTTCCAATATAATTGCAAACCAATCAGTTCACAAAGATTACGGAGGAGTTGTTCCGGAATTGGCATCCCGGGCACATCAGCAAAATATCATCCCAGTAATTGAGAGTGCGCTACGTAAAGCAAATATAAATAAAAATCAGCTTCATGCTATTGCTTTTACAAGAGGGCCGGGCTTATTAGGTTCTTTATTGGTAGGAACTTCATTTGCAAAAACATTTGCTCTGGGATTAGATATTCCACTTATTGAAGTTGACCATATGCAAGCTCATATTTTAGCTCACTTCATACAAGACGAATCCGGTGACCAAGTACCGGATTTTCCGTTCCTTTGTTTAACAGTTTCAGGCGGACATACTCAAATTGTTTTGGTAAAAGATCATTTTGATATGGAAATAATAGGCAATACAATAGATGATGCGGCCGGAGAAGCTTTTGATAAAGCAGCTAAAATATTAGGCCTACCCTATCCCGGAGGGCCTCTCATCGACAAGAATTCAAAACTTGGAAATCCAAATGCCTTTAAATTTCCAAGACCTAAAATTCCGGGCTTAAATTATAGTTTCAGTGGATTAAAAACCTCGTTTCTGTATTTAATCAGAGATCATTTAAAACAAGATAAACAATTCATTGAAAAAAATGTTAACGACTTATGCGCATCTATTCAACGAACGATCATCCAGGAATTAATGCGGAAGTTAATTAAGGCGTCTGAAGAAACCGGAATTAAGACTGTTGCAGTGGCCGGCGGTGTTTCAGCAAACTCAGAGCTTAGAGAAACATTAATGTCTATGGAGGGATCACATGGCTGGAAAGTTTTTATTCCGAAATTTGAATATACGACTGATAATGCGGCAATGATAGCAATTACAGGACAATTAAAATATATAAAGAAAGAATTTACAGATCAAAAAGTGACTCCTTACGCGCGATCTACTTCGAAATAAAAAGCTGGTACGTCTCTCTCCGCTCGACGCACCATCCAAAAGGATCCCTGAGCCTGTCGAAGGGCATTTCGACTTTGCTTCGCTGCGCTCAATGACCGGGTCCCTATGTATTCATTATCCCATCCTTTATGGTCTTAAACGCTAATTTTCATTCCATTACAGGAAAGCATGTTTCATTTTTTCAGAAGTCTTATCTTTACGGCAGATCTAGATCTAATGAGAACATTTGGCTTATGACCACATCCAATCATTTTCATGCTGACGAACAAAAGTTGCTCATACAACTGGCCGAAGGAAATGAAGATGCGTTTAACACCTTGTTTAAACGATACAGAAACCAATTGTTTACTTACCTGTATAAAATTACCCGTTCAAGAGAAAATGCGGAAGAGATTGTATTGGATGTTTTTTTGAAAATATGGACAGCCCGGAACATTGCTTTGGAAATAAAAAACTTTGAGGCTTTCCTGTTTAAAGTTGCCTATTATAAAGCGCTGGATTTTTTGCGTAGTGTACAAAACAAGCCGGAGATGCAAGAGGAAATAGAAACCGCCCTGGGGCTTATTTCTGATAAATCCCCCGACGAGCACATCCTCCGGCAGGATATGAAAAAGAAAATAAAATCGGCCATCAGCCGCTTATCACCCCAACGTCAACAGGTTTTCCGGCTTAGCCGCGAAGAAGGCCTGAGTTACGAAGAAATCGCCCAACGCCTTCAGTTATCCCGCAATACAGTACGAAATCATCTTTCGGCTTCCCTCGCCTTTATCCGCCGGTTTATAAATATGGAAATGTTGTTTGCTGGTTACTGGTTACTGGTTGCTAGATGCTGGTTTAGCTTCTGTCACTTTACGGCATAAAGGCCCTAGGGAAGCAATCCTTTCTTCATTCAAGGCCTCTAAGTATTAATATTTTAGGCATTCATAGAAATAATAGGATTGCTTCCCTAATTCATTCAGTATTTGCCATTCATTTTTAATACTTTGTAAAGATGTGGATACACGTTAACTGCTGCGGGCAGGTTTGCGTTTTTCCCTGCCTGCGGCAAGGCAGGTCTGCAAAACATCTTCCATAAATCGGACATTTAAAATCTTCAATCGTTCAATCGCTCAATCTTTTTTCCCCTCCCATTAGTACTCCCCCTTTTTCTTTACGTCTCTTTAAATAGATGCACATAAAACGATGAAAATGAAAAATAGCAGCACACGTTTCAGGCAATTATTTAAAAGCTACACAGAGGGTCGGATCACAAAGGATGAGCTCAGGGAATTCTGGACTTTATTGGAAGCAACGGAACAACATGGTTTATCGGACGAACTCCGTTCACTTTGGGAAGAAGCCCGTGCAGCACAATTTTCACTTGAGGATGCTACCTGGGATCATAAAATGAACCGCCTGATCTATGAAACCAATACCTGGCTTTCAGAAACTTCATCACGGCAAAATCGTCGCCGGACTTCCTTCTTCTCTTCGTGGGCTAAAGTTGCCGCAGCCATTCTGATCTTTGCTATCGCAGGCAGCCTGTTCTGGCTGATCCGCGAAAAGCAGCTTCCTGAACTTGCCGGTACCCTCAAAAACCATGTTCATCATGATATTAGCCCCGGCGGGAACAAAGCCATCCTCACCCTGGCTGACGGCTCGAACATCCTATTGGACAGTGTCCAAAACGGAAAGCTTGCGCAACAAGGAAATACAAAAATCATTAAATTGGATAACGGGGAACTATTATATAGTGATTCGATTTCATTAACTCAAGACATTAATTCAAATCCCCCTAACCCCCTTAAGAAGGGGGAATTTCGTCCCAATAACTATCGGGATCAAACGAATACCTTAAGGACACCCCGTGGTGGGCAATATCAGCTTAGGCTTCCGGATGGAACCGGCGTATGGCTCAATGCCGCCTCATCTATCATCTTCCCTCCTGCTTTTACAGGAAAGGAACGCAGGGTAAAAATTACAGGAGAAGCCTACTTCGAAGTAGCAAAAAATGATGCAATGCCTTTTATCGTTAACGTGAATAAAAAGGCAGAAATAAAAGTACTTGGTACTCATTTCAATATTAATGCCTATGATGACGAAGCGATCATCAAAACCACACTGTTGGAAGGAAGCGTACAGGTCTCTTCGTCTCTCAGTCCCTCACTCCCTCAGTCTTTAATTCCCGGCCAACGAGCGATCATTGATACACAAGGTAAGCTCAGCGTGACAAAAGCAGATACTACGAAAACCCTGGCCTGGAAGCATGGATTATTTAAGTTTGACAGTGAGGATATTGGATCCATTATGAAAAAAATTGCACGCTGGTACGATGTGGAAATCGTTTATGAAGGTGGTAAACCCGACATCCGTTTATCCGGGATCATTAGCCGGAATGTAAATGCCTCAAATGTGCTAAAAATGTTTGAATTGAGCGGAGTAGAGTTTACAATTGAAGGCCGAAAAGTAATTATTAAAGAGAAATAAATTTGTTGCTGGTTACTGGTTGCTGGTTGCTAGTTCAGAACCAGTAACCAGCAACCAGCAACAAACTAACAGAAAGGAGGAAAGCAATTATCAATAAAAAATAATCAATAATCAATAAAAAAGTCTTAACCACAAAAAACCGGACTCCGACCACCATCGGAATCCGGCATCAGTCCGGGAAACCCGTACTGTTTAGGTTAAGCAAATAAAGAAACTATCGAAACATCACTTTATTTATGAACCTTAACCCATACAAAGGTATGAAAAAACAAAAAGAACGTACAACATCCAGGATGTTTACGGGATTCCTCTCTTCGGGCGGAAGATCGTGTTACATCAAAACAGGACGAATTATGAAACTTACCATTGTTTTACTCATTGTTGCCTGCTTGCAGGCAAGTGCCGCGGGGTATTCCCAACAAATTACCCTTTCAGCAAAAAATGTCACTTTACAAAAAATATTCCAGGAAATACGGAAGCAAAGCGGTTATAACTTTTTGTATAACGATGCCTGGCTTGATCAAAAAACCAGGGTAAGTGTAGAAGTAAAAAACGCCTCCATTGAAGAAGTACTGGAAGAGTGTTTCAAGGAGCTGGACATCACCTATGCCATTGTAGATAATACCATTGTGGTAAAATCCGTCCCCCTCACAGAGGAACCGCAGCCCATTACCATAACCGGTAAAGTAACTGACTCAGATGGTAAACCCTTGCCTAATGCTACTGTAATGATAAAGGGAACTTTTAAAGGAATAACCACTAATATAGATGGCGAGTATTCAATTACAGTTCCTGATTCAAAAACTGTATTGGTATTTTCTTATATTGGTTTTGCCAAACAGGAAATTGTAGTGGGCAACAAAACCACGATTAATGTTACGTTGGAACAGGCTGCTACGGAGCTGGAGGGAGTGACCATTAATGCAGGGTATTATACGGTAAAAGAAAGAGAAAAAACCGGAAATATATCCAGAATAGATGCCAAACAAATTGAAAAACAATCTATTACAAATCCTTTACAAGCCTTACAAGGAAGAATGGCAGGAGTTGAAATTCAGCAAACCAGTGGTTTGCCCGGAAGTGGTATAAACCTGCGTATAAGAGGGCAGAATAGTTTAAGAAGAGATGGAAATGCACCACTTTACATTATTGATGGTGTCCCTTACTCCTCTAATTCATTATCCGTTAGAGGAAACTATTTAGGCATTTTAGGAGGAGCACATAATAGTGCTTTAAACTCAATTAACCCTTCAGATATTGAGAGTATTGAAATCTTGAAAGATGCGGATGCTACTGCCATATACGGATCCAGAGGTGCCAATGGAGTGGTTTTAATTACTACAAAAAGAGGCAAGATAGGTAAAACACAAGTCAATGTTAATTTGAAACAGGGCTTTGGTAAAGTTGCCTACATGATGGATTTACTTAATACAGAGCAATACCTGGAAATGAGAAGAGAAGCTTTCAGTAATGATAATGCTACACCACGTACTTTTGACTATGATATTAATGGTACCTGGGATGAGAATCGATATACTGATTGGCAAAAAGAACTTATTGGGGGAACATCAGAAAGAACAGACCTTCAATTATCAATAAATGGCGGCAATGAGAATACTCAATTTTCCATTGGAGGTGGTTTTTATCGTGAAGGAACAGTATATCCGGAAAGTTTTGATTTTAAAAGAGTTTCGGGCAGGATTTCCATTAATCATACTTCAAGAAACCAAAAATTTGGTATTTCATTTAGTGCAAACTATTCATTAATTAACAATGGCTTGCCTACAGAAGATTTAACAAGAACTGCTGTCACATTGCAACCTAATGCCCCAGCTTTGTATGATGATGAAGGGAATTTTAATTGGGAGGATGATACATTTATTAACCCTATTGCTTCGGTTCTTGGAAAAATCTATGAATCCAAGATTAATAATCTTATTGCAAATACAACCCTAAAATATCAAATAATACCGGAACTAAGCATTAAATCTAACTTTGGATATACCCTTTATCTATCTGATGAATTTGAGACATCCCCTTTGAGTTCCTATAACCCAAGATATAATACGACAGAAACCCGATCTATTTTCTCTGATTCTAGGAGCAGTACCTGGATTATAGAACCGCAAATAGAATTCAGAAAAAAGCTTTTTAATGGCCAATTAAGTGCCCTTGTGGGTGCAACTTTTCAAGAGGATACTCAGGAATTTCAATCATTAAGTGCATCAGGGATTACGAGTGATGCATTGCTTAGAAGTATTCAGGCAGCATCAAGAATTTCCACAATTTTAGTAGACGATGCAAGATACAGATATTATGCTATTTTCGGTAGAATAAATTATAACTATCATAATAAATATATTCTTAACCTTACAGCACGAAGAGATGGTTCCAGCCGATTTGGCCCAGGCAGACAGTTCGGGAGTTTCGGTGCGATTGGTATGGCCTGGACTTTTTCAAACGAAGATTTTATAAAGAACCATTTATCCTTTATTAGTTTTGGCAAGCTAAAGGCAAGTTATGGTACTACCGGAAGTGATCAAATTGGAAATTATGGTTTTTTAAGTTCTTACTCTTCATCCTTTTATCAATATCTTGGAGGAAATGGGCTGGTACCCTCCCGCTTTGCTAACCCCGATTATTCATGGGAAACAGTTAAAAAGCTGGAAGTTAGTTTGGACCTTGGCTTTTTCGAGGATCGGATTCAAATGGAGATTAGCTGGTACCAAAATCGATCTTCAAATCAGTTAATAGGACTTCCATTGCCATCTATAACAGGTAAAACAACAGTGCAATTCAATTGGCCAGCAACAGTCGAAAACCGGGGTTGGGAAATTGAACTACATACCACTAACATAAAAACTACTGATTTTGAATGGAATACAAACTTTAATCTGTCTGTCCCTCGAAACGAACTGATTGCATATCCAAATATTGAAGATTCCCCCTTTGCTTTCACAAATGAAGTCGGTAAGTCTTTGTTTGTTCGAAATACACTTGTTTATACAGGGGTTGATCCTGAAACCGGTGTGCATACTGTGGAAGACGTAAACGAAAACGGAATAATTTCATTCGAAAATAATGGAGGGGATAAACAGTTAGTCAAAGAGGTTGCCAGAGATTATTATGGTGGTATTCAAAACAGTATACGCTATAAAGGTTTTGAACTGGATTTTCTTTTTCAGTTTGTAAAGCAGACAGGCTTTAATTATTTAGTTTCCTTTCCTAGCCCTCCGGGCAGGAGAACCAACCAACCAACGCTGGTTATGGATCGCTGGCAAAAACCCGGAGATAAAAGTAAAAACCAAAAATTTTCTCAATCTTTTCAGAATTGGACTAATTATGCTTATTTCTCGAATAGTGATGCCTCTATCAGTGATGCTTCCTTTATACGTTTGAGCAATCTTTCGTTGTCCTACCGATTATCTGGTAAAAACATGAAAATCAAATCTATAAATCATCTTAGGGTTTACATACAAGGCCAAAACTTATTTACGATCACCAATTATACCGGATTAGACCCTGAGACGCAAAGTTCAATATCGCTTCCACCTTTAAGGGTAATAAGTATGGGATTAGAGATAACCTTTTAAAAAATTGTAACAATGAAAACAAGAAATAATACAACAATAAATAAACGTAAAAAGGCAGGGAATTTATTTTTAATAATAAATGTTTTGACCTTTATCCTGTTTTTTTCTTCATGTGAGGATTTTATAGAAATAGGTACTCCTTCCTCTGAAACTTTGAGTGAAATGGTTTTCACAGATGATGTACTGGCAGAATCTGCTATTAGGGGAATATATATTGAGATGAGCAATACCGGCTTTGCATCAGGGGGACGGAGAAGCGTTACTTACTTATCTGGATTATCCGCTGACAATTATATAGCAAATTTAAACCCTTTAGTAGATGTTAACAACCTACAATTTGAAGAAAATGAATTGCTGGCAAATAACTTCGAGCTCTTTAATCTGTGGAGTAGTATCTATGAAGTCATCTTTCTGACAAATGCTGCAATTGACGGTCTCGAAAATAGTACGGGGGTATCTGATGAATTGAAGAAACAACTACTTGCTGAAGCAAGGTTTGTAAGGGGATTCAGCTATTTTTACCTGATCAACCTTTTCGGTGATGTGCCCCTAATTCTTAAGCCGGATTTTCAGGAAAATAAATTGCTCCCCCGAAATAACACAAACGAAGTATATACGCAAATCCTTAGTGACCTGGAAAGCGCTGAAGCATCTTTGGCAGAGGACTATTCATATTCTAAGAGTGAAAGAGTAAGACCCAATAAAGCGGCTGCTAAGGCCTTATTAGCAAGGGTATATTTATTTTGGGAAGATTGGAGTAAAGCCGAAGAAAAAGCTTCTGAGGTAATTGCTAATCAAACCTATTTATTAGAATCTAATTTAAATGAAGTATTTTTGGCAAATAGCGATGAAACAATTTGGCAAATATTTCCGGTAAGTACTTATTTGAATACCAATGAGGGATTTACATATATTAATTTTTCAATTAGTGGTTCTTTAACAAATGAATTCATCAAATCATTTGAAGATGAAGATAAGCGATTAGCAAGCTGGACTGCCATGGGAACCGTTGGAGACTCCTCCATATATTATCCATTTAAATATAAAATACAATTCGGAACTCCGGGTACAGAATATTCCATGGTGTTAAGATTAGCAGAGCAATACTTGATCCGGGCAGAGGCCCGTGCCCAGCTTGGACAGTTGAACGAAGCTATTGATGATCTTGATATAATCCGATATAGAGCAGGATTGCCCTTAATAAGCAATACAAACCCCTTAATTAATCAATCTGATTTATTATTAGCCATCGAACAAGAAAGAAGAGTCGAGTTATTTACTGAATGGGGGCATCGGTGGTTAGACCTTAAACGCACAGGAAGAGTGGATGTGGTGCTCGAGTCTTTAAAAGAAGGCTGGCAGGCAACAGATGTATTGTATCCTATTCCGGCTCAGGACCTAGAACGAAATCCGAATCTTACTCAGAACCCGGGTTATTAAAGTCCTGGCCGGCGACAATGGCAGTGTCTCCTAAATATATAAGACACATCTAATTAAAAAAAGCATGAGGTTATCAAAAGGCTTTCATCATTGGGAACTATCCTTAAAGTTTCACAATTATCGAACGCTTCGGGATATAAGCTTGACTTTTGAAAAACCTCATGCTTATAAGATGATATTTTACAAATAAAATGGCCTCTTAAGATCACCTAACGACTCTTAATGACTTACATTTTTAGAATTCATAAAAATAAATACAAATGATGTATACAAAAATTAAAATAGTAAGCCTGATATTTTTTATAAAGCTCAGCCTTTTGATACAAGGACAAAGTAAAATGCTAACCTTAGGAGATAAAGCACCGAAAATCAACGCTTTTGTCTGGATAAAAGGGAATAAACTTACAAATTACGATAGAAACAAAATCTATTTGATAGATTTTGGAGCTACTTGGTGCATAGGTTGTGCGCACGCAAAACCCCGCCTTAGTGCCCTCTCAAAAAAATATGCGGGCAAACTGGAAGTGATAAGTCTTTTTGTAAAGGAGAACAATAACTTACAAAAAACAGATACGAGTTATGTACAGAAAGTTAGAAATTATGTTCAAAAGAAATCAAAGGTAATTACCTATAGTGTGGGGGTAGATGATCCTGATCAAAACCTGAATAAGAATTGGTTAGTAGCCTTAGGGAAGATGGGTATCCCATGGTCAGTAATTGTAGATCAAAACGGAATTATTACATGGGTGGGCAGTCCTAATGATCCGGAGTTAGAGACAGTCATTAAAAAAGTACTGGATCATTCATATGATTTGAAGGCTGCTATTAAAGAATTGAAAGAAACCACTGTTCAGAAGATACCTTTTGATGCATTGAAACCCTTACTAAGCGAGGGCAATGGAGGCAATGATGATGACTTTATATTTCGGTCTATTCTCACTACATACAAACATAATATCCAGGCTAATAATTTTGATTACATAGGGACTTACAGACGAATAGGGAATCCGGAGTTAAAAGAAAAAATGAGTCACCGTATAATTGCAATAGGCAGACCCTTGATAAATTTATATTACCTGGCTTACAATGATACTGTCCCTACCTGGCCAAAGATCGGAGAAACTTCGTATGGCAAAATGTGGCCACAAGTATTCTTAGAATTAAAAGACTCAACAGATTTTATGGGAACCTGGAAATCAAAAGATGGACGTTATAACTACAATCTAATTGTACCGAAAGAAAAAGCAAGTGCAAAGCTTTTGCAAGAATGTATGCAAAATGATTTGAAATCCTATTTCGGTTATGAGGTTAGCATTGAAAAACGTGATATGCCTTGCTGGAAGCTTAAAGCTACTAAAGATGCTGGGAAAAAGCTAAAAACCAAAACACCCGGAAAGCCTTGGAAATGTTATTTAAGTAAGGAAGAAATAGGAAACAGTTTAGGAATTAACTACACAAACATCACTCCCGAGTGGATTTGTAATAAACTATTCTGGGCAAATCAGACTGAAGATCCTTTTGTTGATGCAACCGGCATTGATTATGAGATTGATATGAATATGATGGTCGATTTATCCGATTTAAATGCTGTTAATGAAGCCTTGAAAGAGTTTGGCCTTTATCTGGAAAAAGGGGATACAAAAATGAAAGTTATAGTGATTAGGGATTCTAAATGAATTCCGTTCAACTGAGGCTCTGCCTGTCTATAAATAAACATTAAAAAAAACTATAGCAAATGACGATAGACATGTAAAAAAAGTGTGAACTCCCTTGGCAGGATTCCAGAGTTCTCCAGGATGATCCCGAAGTATTCGGGATTCCCTTCCTTTTGAAGACGAAAAGAGAGGAAGATGTAAAGACTGAATTGGTGCAACCCTTACGATGACCATCAGCCCCTAGCAAATCCCGGCACTCCCGAAACCAGCGAATACATGGCCATTGGCCTGAATGGTGATGATATTTGATGTATGGCACATCAGAAATAGGGAACGCATCCTCCTAATTAGTTGATATTCCCTTATATTTAAATTTGTGTGTGTGTTTGCAAAACTGAGGATACGTTCCCGGGTCACTTTTACAGTTCCTGATCAAGTTCTACAAAATGGTGGCCCTGTGCCGCCCTGATCAACATACGCTTCTCCTTAATGTAGTTGTAGTAATTTAGCGGAGGATTCCCTTTCGGCATTTTTTCCATCACATAAAGATTCAGGAAATAATCCTGGAAAAGAACAGCATAAAGTCCACCAAGAACTTTAGGTAAATTAGCAATATCCTGAGCAGAAATTGAATCCCTGCTATAAGCAAGATTATCACCGATTACCTCTCCATTAATAAAATCAGAAATGGAATGGCTGGTATAAAGTACCGGAAAGCTTTCATCTTTAACATTGGTACGTTCAAGTTCAAACCAGGCATTTACATCCAATGAATTTATTTTTACTTCAAAATCGTGAACTCTGCCATATATTTCATAAACTGCATCAGGAGAATTTATTACCTTTTGTTCTATCTGAATTTGTGCCAGCTTAATGATATAGGAAGTATCTTTAAGCTTCATAAAATCATCTAATTGATCGTAGGTATATACATTATATCCGAAGGATTCCAATCTTTTTCTAAAGTATAAAAAACATGTATCCAGGTATGGTTTATCTTTAACATAATTCAAGTAAAGTGCATTTTTTAAAAGAACAGAATCTAATTTAAGCGAATCCTGAATATTCAAATGCTTGACCTGATTTTCACGGACTTCATAATGAGGAATGGTATCGTCCTTATTTATAAAATAATCCTCAACAGCATCTTTATAAATAAAATCGGGGGCAATAATCAATACGGCCCCTTTATTTTTTTTATTTGCATAATCCAATGCAATTTTTCTTTCTAATGAGCATGAAGTAATAATGATCAATCCTAAAACGAGTGATGGTAAAATACTTTTTAATTTTAACATATAGAGCTGTTTTGCAAGATCCTTTATTGCTTCAATACAGGATCTTAAGATTCTTTGGATAGCAATTTTTCACCAAATGCTATGCCATAATTTAAAGCATTTTCCAGTTCTTCTTCATTCGGGGAAAATTTCACAAATACACCTTCCTCAAAATACTTAAGCTTAAGATTTGTCAGGTTTGTTTTGATATGATCTTTACCTTCTCCACTCCATCCATAAGAGCCAAATCCACCGGCAATTTTCCCTTTATCTCTGATTGGACTAATTACGGCAAATAACTTATAAACCGGCAATAATATATTTTGGTTTATAGTTGGGCACCCAATAATCACACCCGTACTATTTGCAACTTTAGCATCTAACTCACCAATGGGAGTTGTTTCAATATCCATGACATCAACTTCAATATCTCCGGCCTGGCGAATACCTTTTGCGATACTCTCTGCAATTAATCCGGTTTTTTGATAAGCTGAAACATAAGGAATAAATACTCTTTGGGCTTCCGGAAGTTTTATGGCATTCTTTGCATATTCTTCAGAAAGGTCAACATATTTTTTCCAATTTGAACGTAAAATCGGACCATGACCTGTACAAATTACATTAATCTCCAAAGGGCGAATTTTGTCAATAGCTTTTAGCATAAACTTACTGAAAGGCTTTAAAATTACATCAAAATAATATCTGAATGCATCGTCAAAATCACCAACCTTATCATCATACATTTCTTCATGACAAAAATGTGCACCGAATGAATCACAGGTAAATAATAATTTATCTTCAACCAAATAAGTATAGATAGAATCCGGCCAATGTAAATTCGGAGCACCGATAAACTGTAAGGTTTTATTTCCCAAATCCAGCGTATGACCATCTTTTACAATGATATGAGGAAATTCTTGTCCTAATAAATCTTTTAAATAACGAATTGCATTTCCGCTCCCAACTACTTTTGCATTAGGAGCTACTTCCAATAGATTCTTTAAGTTTCCTGAATGATCAGGTTCTGTATGATCAACAATGATATATTCAATCTCTTCGGGATTTACAACTTGTTTGATTTTTTCATAATATACATTCCAAAACTTCTCTTTTGAAGTTTCAACAATGGCCTTCTTCTCAGCATTAATAAAATAAGAATTATAGGTTGTCCCGTATTTTGTTTCCATCACCACATCAAATGTAACAATATCACGGTCAAGCACACCAATCCATTGCACATCCTTCGAAACCTCTAAAACCTTTGTGTCTTTCATTCGTTTAATAAGTATTTTTATAGTTTTTGTGTTTATTATAATTCAAGGGTCATTTGCTGACTTTCATCATCAGCTATTTTATTTTCTTTTGATTCGCCAGATTCTTTTTCTTCGGGATCAGGAGTAGCATCATTTTCTGTTTCTCCATTTAATTCTTCGGCCACTTCCTCTTCAGGAACTTCAAACGGAAGAGGTTCTAACCAATTCACTTTTTTAATTACATAATTGGAAACTCTTTTTCCTTTAGCTTTATAACTTTTTACTCCAATAAATTCATCAATATTAATGATTTCATTCTCTATTTCTTTTCCATTGGCTTTGGTATCAAAAACTACCTCAAGCATGGGTAAATAATCAAGACTGAACACAATTAATTTAGATCCCGGATGTTCTCCTATAAAATCAACTTTTTTATTCCCATTTCCATTCGCATCGATCTGAAAACGTTTGATGTAAGATTTCTCAATTTCGCCATCATAATATACAACGGAAATTATTTTTCTAGGATCAAACTTTTCGATATGAATCATATCTTCATCAAAATGATTAGATAAATCATAATTCATTAAACGGTATGCTCCGGATTCATTAATTACCAATATTTTATCTTCACCTTTAAAAGCTCCCAAATAATTTCCTCTTTCCTCACTGTTCAATCTTCGAACAGTATCATCATACCAAATATCACGAGCTCCCAGAGTAGAGACACCATCTTCCCGCTTCACAATTTGTTTTACACTATGTTTTGTAAGTGTATTACCTTTTGAAGTTCTTCCTTTAATGGTCAGTTCACTAAAATCATAATCGAACGAAAGTTTTTTTAGTCGTGGTTTTGGACGAAGGTATACTTTTAGTACTTCTGCTTCCCCATTTGGATTTGCGGAGAAGTACATCACTTTAGAATGATCGGTACCTTTGGTTAAATCATAATCCTTATCACGTGTTACACCAAGAACGGCAAATCGTTTAACCATAACACTTCCTTTACGGCCATCACGATAAACCATATTATAAATGGTACGGTCATCATTCTTCTTAAAGACATCAATATGTATTACATCGTTTCCGATAAATACCTTAGATGCTACTTTAGTAACCATAAAAGTTCCATCGGCTCTGAAAACGATGATATCATCTATATCAGAACATTCACAAACAAACTCATCCCTTTTTAAAGAAGTTCCGGCAAAACCTTCTTCTCTGTTGATATAAAGCTTTTGTGTAGCGGCTGCCACCATTGTAGCCTGAATAGTATCAAAATTTCGGATTTCGGTTTTACGCTCTTTACCTTTGCCATATTTCTTTTTAATCTGACGGAAGTAATTAATAGCATAATCTACCAGATTATCCAGGTGATTTTGAACTTCTTCCAGCTCAGCTTCAATCCCTTTTATAATTTCATCTGCTTTATGTGTACTATACTTGGAAATTCTTTTTATTTTGATCTCAGTTAAGCGCACAATATCATCTTCAGTAATTTCTCTAAAGAATTGATCTTTGAACGGACTTAAGCCTTTATCAATCGTTTTAATAACACTTTCCCAGGTTGTACATTTTTCAATATTCCGGTATATACGTTCTTCAATAAATATTTTTTCTAATGAAGAAAAATGCCATTGTTCTCTTAATTCACTTTTACGGATCTCCAGTTCTTTTTTAAGGAGTTCAACAGTATGCTCAGTAGCTTTCTTCAGGATATCAGAAATACCAATAAATTGAGGTTTTCCATCTTCAATTACACATGAATTCGGAGAAATGGACATTTCGCAATTTGTAAATGCATATAAGGCATCTATAGTTTGATCCGGAGATATTCCTGCAGCCAAATGGATTAATATTTCTACATTCTCGGCAGTATTATCATCAATCTTTTTAATTTTGATCTTCCCTTTATCATTGGCGGCAATAATGGAATCTATCAAATTAGAGGTAGTAGTTCCGTATGGAATTTCAGTAATAGCCAAGGTTTTTTTATCAACTTGTGAAATTTTGGAACGAATTCTTATTTTCCCGCCTCTTAAGCCATCATTATATTTTGAAAAATCGGCTAATCCGCCAGTAATGAAATCAGGGTAGATTTTAAACTTCTTATTTTGAAGATAGGCAATGGAAGCATCAATAAGTTCTACAAAGTTATGCGGAAGAATTTTTGAGGCCAGTCCTACAGCAATCCCTTCTACTCCCTGAACCAATAACATTGGAAATTTAACAGGCAGTGCAATTGGCTCTTTATTTCTTCCATCATAAGAAAGTTTCCATTCTGTTGTTTTGGGATTAAATACAACCTCAAGGGCAAATTTTGAAAGACGTGCTTCAATATAACGTGGAGCTGCAGCGCTATCGCCGGTAAGAATGTTACCCCAGTTTCCCTGCATATCAATCAATAAATCTTTTTGTCCAAGCTGCACCAAAGCATCCCCAATTGAAGCATCCCCATGTGGATGATACTTCATGGTATGGCCTATAATATTTGCGACCTTATTATACCTGCCATCATCCAATTCTTTCATCGCATGAAGAATTCTTTTCTGAACGGGTTTAAATCCGTCTGAGATATCCGGAACAGCACGTTCAAGTATCACATATGAAGCATAGTCCAGAAACCAGTTTTCATACATTCCGGATAGGTGCACTGTTTTATGCGTTAATAAATCCTCTTCAGGGTTTAATACTAAGTCGTCCTTTTCGTCAATTCCGTCCATAATTGAATAATAATTCTAGCAAGTATAACAATGGTAAAATAGCTCGCAAAAAAACTTTCGCTAAGTTAAGAAATTCTAATAAAAACTGGGGATGATTAGCTTGAGATTCTTAACGGTTTGTGTATGAGGCGTTGGGCATTTCAACACACTTCACTGTCAAACCGTAGATATGTTCGTTAAAAGTACAATTTTTTAATTAACCACTTTTTGCCCAATGACTTATACACATTGTTGTATGCCCGTGCTTTGTTTTCCTCTGTCAGTCCGTGCGATGGGGCAGGCATACTCTTTGGCAAGTTTTGGATTGCGCTTTGGCTTGTGCGACTTGCCAATGTGTATGGATGCGAAGGGTGGGCTTTCATTAAGATAAAGCTGTTTTTAGTTGTTTTACCAAACCGATTGTTACAATCCATTCCGCTTTGAATGTTGGTCTAGTTAAGTCATAATGCACAAATAGATTCATTATTCTTTCAGTTTTTGTTCATGTACAAAATTTGATACCGTTAAACGGTGTACCTTTAAATACCGGGCAATTGCACTGTATGAAATGCCTGCTTCCAACATTTCTTTTATTTGTTTTTCTTTTCCGGTAAGTTTTTTCTTTGACGATTTTTTACCTTTTGGTCTTCCTAAAATTACACCTTCTGCTTTTTTTCTTGCCAATGCTTCTTTTGTTCTTTGCGAAATTAGGTTACGTTCAATTTCTGCAGCTAAACCAAATGCAAAAGCCAAAACTTTTGAGCTTATATCATCACCCAGACGAAAATTATCTTTGATTGTCCAAATGCGCACGTCCTTTTGCATGCAATCATTTAATATACTCATTATCATTAGTAAATTTCTGCCAAGGCGCGAAAGTTCGGTGCAAATAAGGATATCACCTGATTTCATTTTTCTTACCAATTTCCCCAAACGCCTGTGATTTAGCTCTTTTGTGCCGGAAATAGTTTCTTCTATCCATTTATCAACAATAATTTCTTTTTGCTTGCAAAATTCTACCACTTCAAACCTTTGGTTTTCTACTGTTTGTTTGTCTGTACTTACTCTAATATATCCGTAAATCATATTTTGTTGTTTTTGTAAAAGCATAGTATAAAAAAAAAGACCGATTTTACGCGGCAGGGATATAAAAAGATATAAAGTAGATTTTGCTGATTTATGGTTAATTAATACTCATAATGGTATTAAGGGGAACGGTATAAATCCCATAAATATAAAGGATTATCCTGCTATTAAATCGCATTTAGATAGTTTTGAACCTAAGCTTTCTCAGAGGGCTGATCAAGGTTTTACTTCTTATAATTTACGCAACTGTGCTTATATGGAGGATTTTTTTAGACCAAAAAT
>JANQLW010000052.1 GCA_028280405.1 Bacteroidales bacterium | reverse complement strand
ATTTTTGGTCTAAAAAAATCCTCCCAATAACTTATACTATCCTGTATTTCGAACCACTTATTATTGGTTTTTTTGCGCGAACCTTTATCTCCACTTTGCTTTAACCTGTCATAACCAAAACTTAGAAGATGCTCTTTTACAGCCGGATAATTTTCAATGTCATATTTTTTGCTTGGAAATGTTGCTATTAAATACAGATTTGCAAAATTAACTTCATAACGCTTAATATCACGTCCACGTAAAATCGGTCTAATAATTTCGGCAGATTTTGGGTCTTCCGCAATAAGTTTATTTTTTGTGGTTTCATCGATAATAAAAGCATCGTTGTAGCCAGTAAGAATTCCTCGATTAATATTAATATCCCAATCTTTTAGTGGTGTTCCAATCCGTTCTATTTTTTCTTTTATGCTTTGTTCAATAGGTGATAGTATTACCCAACTCTCATCAGAGAGGTTTTTTAAGGAAGTAAAATCGTTTGCTGCCAACTGTGATATTTCATGTTCTTTTGTGATTGTTATTGCCTGAATAGAATTGCTTCCCCCATGACTGTTTTCAATAATCAAAATATTTGTATCGACAGTTGCTGTATTAAAAACACCAGCACCTAAATCCATTAACCGAAGGGGTTTTTTTTTTGTAAAAAAATTTCGTAAACTCCTACCATATCCGGCTCGCATCCATTTATTTGAAGTAATAAAACTCAATATACCTTTATGCTTTAAGTATTTTATACCATTTTCATAAAATAAAGCATAAATATCACCGGTGCGTTCGTATGTTTCAAAATTTAGTGGTTTATAAAGTTTGCCAAGCTGTCCTCCATTTTTTTGTAATTGTACGTAAGGCGGATTTCCGATCATTACATCAAACCCAACACTACGACTTTGCCCAGGGCTGGCTTTTTCATTCCACACTTCATGGAAATAAAGCTTAAAATCAAAATCAATTTTATACCCAGCCATCTCAGATACAAACTGCAATTGCTCTTGAATCTTCCTGTCAATAATTTCTTTTTGCTCTTGTTTTTCTTCTTTGTCAGTAATATGAAAATAGCTAGTTGTCAGTTGTTCAATTTCAGTCGCTAGTGCATCGTTTATTGCGGTACCGTCCGGAATATTAATTAGGGAATTGCCTTGAACAATTTTGTATTCAAGGTTAGGCAAAGGTTCAATGGTATCAATCCTTTCTTCATCCACCACCATTGAAAGCCACAACCTGAGTTTTGCAATTTCCACTGCTCCGGCATCAATATCCACCCCGTAAATGGAATTCTGAATAGCATTGGATTTAAATTGGTAAGCACTTCTTTGATCTGCATCAGTATCTTTTAAAAAGGGAGTAAGTAATTTCCGGAGCTTTACAATTTCATTCATAATCCCAACCGGGAATGCACCGGAACCCACTGCGGGGTCGCAAATTTTTATATTCTCCAGTACTTTATCAATTGCATCTGCATTTTCACGAATACCTTTAGGAATTTGTTGGTTTTTAGCTGTTTCTTTTAATTTTCCTTCGACAACGGCAATGTCCTTATCAATAATATGTTCCCCGTAATGAATAAAGGTTTCGAGGTCTTCTTTTTGAACATTTTTGTTTTGCAATTCTGTTTCGAGGAAATAAAGTAAACTTTGTTGTGCCATATAATGCACAATTTCACGGGGGGTATAAAACGCACCTTTGCTTTTTCGTTCGGTAACATCCAGCATTCGTTCAAACACCTTACCCAGCATTTCAGGGTCGATGGCAACCTCTGTTTCCAAAGGTTCATCTTCTTTTACCGTAAAGTTATACAGGTCGAATACATCAAAAACCCCTGTTCCTTCTCCATTTCCTGTCCGATTAGAGAAAAGTTCATTTGGTATAACAATATCGGTTTTCTGCCAGTCATAAAATTCAATGGGGTCAAACAGTCCTCCATTTAAGAATGGAATGCGGGTTTTAAATCGTTCGTAATAATCGGTTACCCGCTTCTTACTTAGTGCATCGTAAAACAAAAATTCGAGGTAATCATTAAAAAAGTTCTCGCCCGGTTTTGTTTTGCTGAACAGGCTACGCAAAAAGCTTTTATCTCCTTCACCATATTTTTCTTTTTCGTCCAGCCCCAGCCAGCCTTTTTTCTGCAAGAAATAAAGGAAAACAATTTGACCAAGCAGCTTTTTAGAGAAGTTCAGGATGCTGATATTTTTATTTTCAAATTCGTCTTTAACGGCTTTATCCTTGTTTACAATCTTTTCAATTTCATCCACCAGATTGAAAAGCAGGGATTTGTATTTTTCATAAAATTCATCAGATACCGCTTCAATACTAAAGGCATCTTCAATATCCGAAAGGTAAGGAGCATGGTCGTTTTTGAGTAAGTCAATTAACTGGCGTTGTGCAGTGTGGCTTTTACCTGATTCGCCAACCATAAATGAAGAACGTTTAGCTGGAGTGAGTTCATCTTTTTTCTTTTCGAGGCTGTATTGCATTTTAATAAACGAGAATCGCCATTCAGTTGATTTCTCTGTATGGAAAGCTACCAATGCAGCATCTTTCCCTTTGTCATTCAGATACCATCGTATGAAATTTCGTTGTGTACTCCGTGCATAGTCGATAGAATGGTCTCGCTTAAGCTTTACAATTAAAATATCAATCAGGTTGCCTTCTTCATCCTCGTATTTTCCTAATCGTTCATAAGAAGCAATAAAATCCTCAAAGGCTTTTGGAATATTATAGCCAGTGCGTAGAAACTCAGCCGAATGCAGGTTTTTTAACAGGTTACGAATGAAATAGCTGAATTTGTCTTTCTCAAAAGGATTCTCAAAAACGTCTGTTATTATGTTTTTTGCTTCGTATAGCTTCATGTTATTTCTTTTAGTTCTTTTTCGATGTATTGTCGTAATATGTTGGTATCGGGCAGTTTTAATAAATATTGTTGCACAAAAAGGTTTTCATCCATTCCGGCAGTGGCGTATTTTACAAGTGCGTGGTCTTTTTCGGCAACCAGCAACATGCCCACTGGTTGCCTGTCTTCCGGCTCGCAAATTTCATCTTTGTAATAATTCAGATAGGTATTTAACTGACCGATATCGCCATGTTCAAATTCCCCTATTTTTAAATCGATTAAAACATGGCATTTTAAAATCCGGTGGTAAAATACCAAATCAATGAAATAATATTTTTCGCCAATGAGGATTCGTTTTTGGCGTGCTTCGAAACAAAAACCATATCCAAGTTCAACAATAAACTGTTGCAGGTTGTCGAGCAATGCTTTTTCTAAATCCGATTCTTCTACGATTTCTTTTACCGGCAAATCGAGAAATTCGAAAGCATATATATTCTTTATAATGTCGGTCGATAATTGAGATTTAGTTTTCTGTTGAACCAGTTTTGCCAACATTTCCGGTTTTTGTGATAATCCGGAGCGTTCGAAATACAGGCTGTTGATTTGTCTCCGTAATTCACGGACACTCCAACTTCCTTTTATTGTTTCTATTTCGTAAAAGGTGCGTTTGATTGAATCATCAATGCCAAGTAGAAGTTCAATATGGGAATAGGAAAGTTTTGCAAGTATATTTTCACCTGCTACAGACGAACCGGCTTTAAATTGTGGGGACAGTGTCCCCCATTTCTGTTCATTGTATAATTCGGGGGGCAGCGTCCCCCGAATTGCAATTGCAATCTGAGGATAAAATAGATAAAATTGCCTGAACCTCCGAAGGCTTCGTTCGTCCATACCTTTAATGTCGGACAATTTCCCGGCAATGGAATTCAACAATGATTTCCCATATTCCGCCCGGTCTTTCCCGTTTTGTTCAAACTCAACAATGTAAAAGCCTGTTAGCCAGTTTCTGATAGTAAGTGATTGATTAACCGCATTTACCGTATTTTTTTGTAACTGTTGATGTAATTGTTGAATAGTTGATACCAGATTTTTGAAATCACTCATTACATTATTTTATTAGATATTCTGATAAAATCACTTCTTTTGGGATGCTCATTGAAACATCTTTAGCCGATGCTGTGTGATTGAAAAATTGCTCCGGCAGATTCCGCTTAATTGCAGCAAGGATTTTCATTGGATTGGTTTCATCTTTGATTTCTGAAAAAACTCTTTTTGCAACGGTTTTTGGCATTCCTCCTTCATCAAGCATATCCCTAACTTTTGCGAGATATTCATCATCTGTATCGGTGAACCCATTATAACGTTTTATTTCCTTTGCATTCAAAATTTTCCTGATTCTTGTGGAATTATCCCTGCTGCCTTTTGGGGTACCTTCTTCAACTTCTTCTTTTTCGAGCAAATCAATTTCAATTTGGGCTTTATTGCTCTTTAAAAGTTCGTAAAAATCTTTATGGATTTTTTGTCCCGGAGTTTTTTCAGAAGCTTCAAAAAGTCTTGCGGTGGTTAAAAAATCGAGTTCAGTGTTTTGTGATTCACTTGCCAGATAAAACTTTTCCAGTTTCCCTTTTCTGAAATAGGTTACAAGGGCATTTTTATCCAGCTTAAAAGCAACATTGGCTTTTCTTGCAACTCTGGCTTTTCTTGGCAAGTTTTTAATCTGGGCAAACAATTCCCTGTTGTTGTCTCTGATATCTTCTATAACCCGCAGATATTTTAATTCGCTTTCGTCACCATCTTCATCTCCAATAATAAATTCTTTGGAAGTCAATTTATTAAAGAGTTCGAATGATTTAATTTCTTCCCCGTCCGTAAGCAATTTTGCATCGTTTCCGAGCATTTCAATAAAATAATTGATTTTGGCAATGGCTGCTTCTTTCAGTTTTATAATATCGTTTGCTTCTTCGGTTGGGAAAAAGTTGTAAGTATATATCTTATTGAATGGTGTGTCAACACGGTTAATTCTACCTACACGCTGAATCATCCTTGTCGGATTCCATGGAATATCATAATTGATAACCACATTAGAACGGTGCAGGTTAATCCCCTCAGACAGAACTTCTGTTGTTACAATGATTCTGTAATTGTCTTTCGGGTTTCTTGCTTTTGCATCGAAATTCGAGATTACTATTTTTAATTCTTTCTCGGAAGAACTGCCATGATAAATCAATACGTTGTCGTTAAGCTTGATTTTTAGATTCCCGGAAAGGTATTCAGCTGTTTCTTTTGATTCGGTGAATATGATAAGTTTACTTTTTTGTAAAACTTTTTGTTCTTTTATTTTTTGAGTGAAGCTATCCAGTTTAGGGTCGTAGTTGATATTTTTCCAAAGTCCTTCAATTACTTTCAGTATTTTTAAGTCTGATTCGATATCCGATTTTAATTGAGGGATGAAAGCATTTTTGCTGTATTCTTCCGCTTTTTCACCATCTATTAACCTTTGGATAGCATCATAATTTTCAGCTAAAAAGAAATCCATTATTTTTTGCCAGTGTTTTTTGCTAATATAAACTTTTCCTTTTTTGTAGGTTGCGAGAAAGTCTTCATACGATTTGATAAAACGCGCAAGGGTGTTTTTAAAGGCAAAAAAACTGCTTTCTAATCGCTTGATAAGCAAAATTTTCATAAAACCACCCATGTTGTGCTGACTGGTTTTCTCAAAGTCGGAAAGCTCTTCTTTTAAATAGAGTAGTGGAGTATATCTTGAATATTTGAATTGCTTTTCATCAGTTATTAAAGCAATTGTTTTAACAAAAACACTATTTAAAGTAGTGTCAAGTTTGTAAAAGATAGGTTCCGGTGGATTTACAATTGGAAACTTTAATCCCTGGTTTTTCAGGTCATCCTTAAAATAAGTATCAATTTCCTTTCTGGTTCTGCGAACCATAATGTGTTTTAATACTTTATCCCGAATTTGAACCGCATTATCTTTAACAATGTCCATGTAAGTATCGTAATTGTCTTTTCTATCCAGGTTTTTTAATTTCCTTTGAAGCCCATTAAAGAAGTTATCAAGATTTTTTATACCCGGAATTGTGCTATTTTTTGCTTTTTGAAATAATTTGATTTGAGATAGAATATCTAAGGGTGAATTATTCAAAGGAGTTGCCGTAATAAGTATCACTTTCTTACCTCTGCAAATAGCAGAAAGGTTTTCATAGCTTACGTTGTTTTCATTTCTGAATTTGTGTGCTTCATCAATAAATACGTTGTCATATCGTTCAGTACCACGTTCAATTATCTTTTCAAGCTTTCCTATTGATTCAAATTCAGCGGCAATTTTGAAGTCATGAAATACATTTAACCAGGAATTTGGATTTTCTTTTGTTAGCAAAGCAGGAGAAGCAATCACTAAATTTCTTCCGGGCAATTGATTAGCCAGTAATGTTGCCATGAATGTTTTTCCCAAACCAACCACATCAGCTAAAAATACACCTCCATATTCATCGAGTATTTTTTTCGCGTTTGTTACAGCTTGTTCCTGATATTTAAGTTTCATGAATCCTTCAGGAATGTTCTGGTAAAATAGATTTGGGTCAAGGCTTAAATCTGTTTTGAAATATTCATAAAGCAGTTTCAGGTAAATCTGATATGGTGTAATGTTGTCGTTTAGATGCGTTTTAGTTTGTACTGTATCCACATAATAATCTGAAATATCTACCGCTTGCTCCCAAAGCAATTCAAACTTTTCCAATGCAAATTTTACATCCTGACTGTTTTTAAGCTGAACGTTAAATTCGTAATTAGCAACCAAACCGGATTCAGAAAAGTTACTTGAACCTGTGATTACATTTCCAAAATCCCTGTCATCTTTGAAATATCGACTTATATAAACTTTTGCGTGTAGGTTTTGACTTGGGTGTGCTTTAATTTCAATTTTTCCTGATTTTAAGTATTCGATGAATTTGCGAATGCCTTCTTCAACTTCCAGCGTGTCTTCGCTTTTTTCAATTTCATCAATTACTTTTTCTCCGATTATTTCTTTTGTTCTTGAGTGAGTCTCAAAGTCAAGTTTACACTGTGTTTTGCTTGTTTCGATTATTTGAAACGTCTTTTTGTCAATGTTTAAGCCGACAAGAATTCTGATTTTTTCAATTTTCTCAAATGATTTGTAAAGTTGATGAAAGCCACTTATTCTAAAATAGCCAACAAGAATATCAAAGAATTCAACTGTCTTTAAAACAGCTTTAAACCTTTCAAGTATTGTGTCTTCCGAATCGTTCGTAAAGAATGTTAAGTCAGTATATTTCGTTTCTATATCCATTAATATTTTTCGGTTTCAATAAATTATCAAAAATAGCTTTTTTGGGTGCGTTGGCAAAAAAATAGCTCTTTTGGTTTTTTCTGGGTTGGCTTTGCGTTGGCAAAAACCAAATGTGCTATTTACGGGTGGGCTATTTTTTTCAATTTTCATTTCTCCTATCAGTCTGTTCTGGTCTTTTTAGCATGGCACAAAACATCTTAATAAGTTATATGGTTATGCAGTTTTGCAGTTATGCGATTCAACCATAGCATTCAAAACTGCATAACTGCACAACAAATATTAATTTTCACGCAACACATAATCATCATACTCTATTTCAAATCTAAGCTTATGTTTAGATTCTTCCTGAGCCAATGATAAAAATGTATTTTTAAGAGTTTCATTGGGCGCTTGAGCGGCCAGATTAGTGTATAATTTAAAAGCAGACTTTTCACGTTTCATAGCTACAACTAATGCATTCTCATAAGACATATTGGGAGTTACTTCTACATCAACCAAATAATCTGCTATTTTCAAATCAACTGGTTTATTTCCCTTAATTTCAAAACTACCTTCTTTTTTGATTTGCATTAGTTTTGCTTTATGCCCCATTTCTTCTTTAGCAAATTGAGTAAATACTTCAATCATTTCATTATTACTTGCATTGTTTGCTAATTCGGTATAAAATTCGACGGCTTGTTGTTCGGATTGAATGGCAAAATCAAGGATATCATCAATCGATTTGAATTCTTTCATAATGTAATTTTTTATAAGGTTATGTCTAAAATTACAAATATAGAAATTTAAAGCAATTTTTAAAGTTTTACAGGGGCTTTCAAAAAAATTAAAAAAAATGTAATTATCAGGGGAACCTTTTGATAAAATACAGAATTAAAGTATAAGGGGACGAATAGACAAAAATATGATTGAAAGAGATAATTTATTATATGGCTTGATTATAGCTTGTCCGTTGCACAATTGTGATCAATCTTGTCCGATTGAAAAAATCAGGGATTTACCTGTAAGGGAAAGGGTTAGTCATTTAAGCAAATTGAATAAAGAGGAAAGGATCAGTCTGATTACCAAACATCGAATGTGTATTAATGAATTTGAAAAAAAATACTTCCAGATAGAAGAGAGAACAAAATAGCGATAGTAGTATAAGAACTGTTAGTTTAGTTAGATAGACAAAGTCAACATTTCCTTCCACAGCCTCCTAGCCATCAGTGCAGGAGGTTTTTTTATACGGGTAAAAGGTATATTGGTGTATTGGTATATTGGTGATTAGTGGAGAATAGTTGGTGGGACGACGTCCTACAGTATGATGCTATGTAAGAATTTTATTGTAACAGGACGTCGTCCCGTCTTGATTAATCTGAACCTAACAATGAAACAATTGAACAGTGAAGCAATCGAATATAAAAATGAAAAGCTCCCGCCGGATGGCAGAAGCTTTTCTCTTACTAACCTAATAAATTAAATTACACGATTCCTTCATCCATCATTGCGTTGGCTACTTTTAAGAAACCAGCAATGTTCGCACCCTTCACGTAATTTATATAACCGTCTTCTTCGGTTCCGTTATTCTTACAAGCTTCATGGATGTTACACATGATAGTATGTAATTTTTCATCTACTTCTTCTCTGCTCCAAGAAAGCTTCATTGAGTTTTGAGACATCTCAAGGCCTGAAGTAGCAACACCACCAGCGTTAACAGCTTTACCAGGGCCGAATAATACTTTGTTCTCGAGGAATAACTCAACAGCTTCAGGAGTACATGGCATGTTTGCACCTTCTGCAATACAGATTACGCCATTGTTAATTAAAGCTTGTGCATCTTCCTTATTCAATTCGTTTTGAGTAGCACATGGTAATGCAACATCAACTTTAACTTCCCATGGAGTTTTTCCCTGGTGGAATTGTGCTTCCGGGAATTCATAAGAATAAGGTTTTACGATATCCTGATTACTTGCTCTTAATTCAAGTAAATATTCAATTTTTTCTCCGGTGATACCTTCAGCATCGTAAATGTATCCGTCAGGTCCTGAAAGAGTAACTACTTTACCACCTAATTCAGTAACTTTAAGGGCAGCACCCCAGGCAACATTACCGAAACCAGAAACAGCAACTGTTTTACCTTCAAAAGTTTCACCTTTAGTAGCCAACATTTCTTTAGCGAAATACACAGTTCCGAAACCAGTAGCTTCAGGGCGAATTAAAGAACCACCCCAGTTCAAACCTTTACCGGTTAAAACTCCTGTATGCTCTCTGGCTAATTTTTTATACATTCCGTATAAGAAACCGATTTCACGGCCACCAACTCCGATATCACCGGCAGGTACATCAGTATCAGGACCAATTGCATGCCATAATTCCATCATGAATGCCTGACAGAAACGCATAATTTCATTGTCTGATTTTCCTTTAGGATCGAAATCAGAACCACCTTTACCACCACCCATTGGGAGCGTAGTTAAGGAATTTTTGAAAATTTGTTCGAAACCTAAGAATTTCAGGATACTTAAGTTAACACTTGGGTGAAAACGTAATCCACCTTTGTAAGGCCCAATGGCATTGTTAAACTGAACACGGTATCCAAGGTTTACCTGTACATTTCCATTATCATCAACCCATGGTACTTTAAATGTAAAAACGCGATCTGGTTCTACAATACGATCAATAATTCCTGCTGCTTCAAATTGAGGATTTTCATTCACAATGTCCTCAATAGATTCTAAAACTTCACGAACAGCCTGCAAATATTCCTTCTCTCCCGGATGTTTTTGCTCAAGGCCATTCATTATTTTTTCAAGATCCATCTTCAAATATTTTTAAAATTTTAAAACTATTTTATATACTATTTATTGTTAAAAATTAACAATGTTAAAAAATTCACAGGGCAAAGTTAAGCCTATTTATTTGATATATCCAAACAAAATTTGAAATATTTTTCATTTTTTTTATCACCCCTCAATTCCTTCAATTTTAAGACATAAACAAGCTTATTCGAATTGAATTACAGATTTATTGTAAGTACTATCAATAATAGGTTTCCATACTTCCAAATGAACTTCTTCAAGGCGATATCTGTTATACTTTAAAAACTTCCATGCTTTATTTTCAAAACCATCATTTTGGTTTCTTTTAATAAAATCAAAATCCGTTTGAATATTTGCAGGTTTAAAATATGGGAGGCAGTCATAAAAATCCTTACCAAAGTTCTTCATTGCATTCAAGAAGTACCAGAAAACATCAAAACTTTTAAATGCATAATCGCCAGGATCAGTAATAAATTTTTTCCGATAATCTCTCACAAACTGATTTACATTATAGTTTTTGTAATTAACATGCCCGGCACTTAGAACATGCGCATTCAGATTATTCAGCAGTTCATAATCCATTCCGGAATATTCCTGCCAGTTAGGAATACCAACCAACTGAACCGCAAATGTATCTTTTACCACGTTAAGCTTAGTCATCAGGTCCAGTGCAAAAACTTTTTCATTTTTCTCACTAAATACAATCACAACATTATCGCGATAAATGGAAGCATTTTCTTCAAATTTATATGCACTATCCTGATTATAATAATAAGGTATGATACGATTCTGAATAAATGTACTGTCGAACATATTAAATTGAAGACTATCAGTATAAATTCTTTGTCCTTCTATATTGATATAAGGAAGAAGTTCGTCAACCCAAATGCTTGTATCTCCAATGGTTTGCTCCATGACTAAACTGGTATCTATCAAAGATTTCTCAATAACTAAATCCAATAATTCCTCATTTGACACTGAGTAACCGGAATCCAGTAAAGGGTCAATTGTTTCAATATAATTCGGAAAATCCCTTTCACCTGAATATTTATTATGAAGCTGTTTGATCATAAATATTTTAGCATCCGTAAATTGAGCAGCTATTAACTGTTTAACCATATCCAGCGTATAATCATCAGTTGGAGTGACTTTGAACACATAAGGATTATCCCTGATGATTTCACTTCTGGAACTTAACGGATTTACAATTGGAATTTTTGTCATATTTGAAAAGATGGTACCATATTTAAAATGTTTGTTATAGAATGGCCCAACGATTAAATCCATTTCCTTTAATATAGGCTTAGCAAAAGTCTTTACTAAATTTCCAGTTTTATTATCAACATTAAAAACGTGAAGTTCTACATTTAACCCCTGATTTCTTAGCGAATCAACAGCCATTTTTGCACCATAATAATAATGGATAAAACGGAAGGGATGATGTTTGCCTTTTGCAATATTCTCATATTCATCTAAAACCGTCAAGCTATCAAATTTTAAACTATCCACTTCATCCAGGTATAATGGAATTAACAGCGCCACCTTATATGTGCGTAATGCGTTTTCCGGGTTATAACAATCAAGACTATCCTGATTAATTGGCTCCCAGGTAATTGGATCAGATTCCAATGTAATTTCCTCTTGAGGTAGTAGATCCTTTATCACCAAATCCTTAGCTTCACTTACTGGAATTTTTACTGTTTGTCCTACTCGAATCCGGTCCCTCAAACGAGGATTTGCTTTTTTCAGCTCTGTAATATCAATATCATAGTTTTTGGCAAGTTTATCCAACCTTTCTTTTCTCTTTACTGTATGGCTAATATATTCTTTTTGAACCTTTTCCGTAGGGATTTTAATATATTGCCCTACACTTAAATTGCGTTCAGAAATATAGGGATTTGCTTTCTTAATATCCTCAACACTTACTTTAAAATTTTTGGCAATCCTATAAAGGGTTTCGCCTCTTTCAACAATATGGTCTATATATTTTGGTTTTTGAACTTTTGTAAGCTTAGGCTTTGTTTTTTCAGGAATAATTCCTTCAGTAAAATTTTCCTCTTCTTTTTCCGGAAATTTAGTTGACTTTACAGGAATCTTAATATAATCTCCGGCTTTTAAAGGATCACTTTTATTGGGATTCGATCTTCTGACAGCATTATAGGATACATAAAAAGTTTTTGCAATATTTCTTAATGTCTCTCCCTCCTTAACAATATGATAGAAATACTCATTATAGTCTAAAGACTCCTCCACTTCTTTATCCCTGCTTTTGAAAGGAATTTTCAATTCCTGCCCTATATATAACTGATGTTTTGATGATGGGTTTTCAAAAATCAATTCATCAACCGATACATTATACACCCTTGCAATAGAATATAATGTATGGCCTTGCTCTACATAATGGATGTAGTATTTTTTCCCATCAATAAATTTAGTTAATTCAGATTTTTCAATTTTAACCTGAGTATAGGCTGTCAAAAATCCAAACAAACTAATTAACAGAAGCAGAGCAAGTTTTTTTAACACAGCGATATATTTTTAATCAATAATGTGATAACGATCTTATTTACGATTCATTGTTCTCTATTCCCACTCAATGGTTGCAGGTGGTTTCGAACTAATATCATAAACCACTCTGTTAACACCTTTCACTCTGTTTATAATCTCATTGGAAACCTTTGCTAAAAACTCATAAGGCAAATGCGACCAATCTGCAGTCATACCATCGGTTGATCCAACAGCTCTTAATGCAACCACTTGCTCATATGTTCTTTCATCACCCATTACACCCACAGATTGAATTGGCAATAAAATAGCACCTGCCTGCCATACCTTATCATATAAGCCATGATCTTTCAGCCCTTGTATATATATGTGATCTACATCCTGAAGAATTCTTACTTTTTCGTAAGTAATATCACCCAGAATACGAATACCCAGACCAGGTCCCGGGAATGGATGACGATTTAGGATATCATCCGGCATTTCCAATGCACGTCCAATTCTTCTTACCTCATCTTTAAATAAGGTATTTAGCGGCTCAACAATTTTCAGTTTCATAAAATCCGGTAACCCACCCACATTATGATGAGATTTAATCGTTGCAGAAGGGCCATTTACAGATACGGATTCTATTACATCCGGATAGATAGTTCCCTGAGCTAGCCATTTTACATCCTGAATTTTATGAGCTTCATCGTCAAACACATCAATAAATGTATTTCCTATCATTTTTCTTTTTTGCTCAGGTTCACTGATTCCGGCAAGTTTTCCTATGAAAAGATCTTTAGCATCAACACCTTTCACATTTAATCCCATGCCTTTATATTGTTCAAGTACATTTTCAAATTCGTACTTTCTTAATAATCCGTTATCAACAAATATGCAACGCAGATTAGTTCCAATTGCTCTGTGAAGCAATACGGAAGCTACTGATGAATCCACACCTCCAGACAAACCTAAAACCACTTTTTCATCACCCAATTTATCTTTCAGGCTTTGAATAGTCGTTTCAATAAATGAATCCGGAGTCCAGCTTCCTCTACAATTGCATATTCCCTTTACAAAATTTTTCAAAAGTATTTTTCCTTCTGACGAATGATAAACTTCCGGATGGAACTGAATACCATAAGTTGTTTCACCCTGGATTTTATAACCGGCCACTTCAACATCTGCAGTACTGGTAATAGTTTCAAAGCCCTCAGGTAATGTAAGAATGGTATCACCATGCGACATCCACACTTGTGAGTTCAGGGACATTCCTTTTATTAATTCACTTTCATTATTTATATAGGAAAGGTTCGCACGGCCATATTCCCTGATTGTTGAACGCATCAATTCACCACCATTGGTTTTAGCAAGATATTGTGCACCATAGCAAACACCCAGCAAAGGATACTTAGTTTTAATATTTGACAAATCAGGGCGTGGAGAATCATCGTCCATCACAGAATAAGGGCTTCCTGATAAAATCACCCCTTTTACATGCTCACCCAATTCAGGAATTTTATTAAACGGGTGAATTTCACAATAAACATTCAACTCTCTGACCCTACGTGCAATAAGCTGCGTATACTGTGAGCCGAAATCCAAAATAATGATCGTTTCTTCCATGGCGCAAATATATTCATTTTTTCACATCTGATTGTGTTAAAAAACTTTAATCAGACAAAAACCTAATGAATTCAACATAGAAAATCTTACCACTTTTGAAGATTTAAACGTAACTTAGTACATCTCTTAATTTACAAAAATGGCAAAACGAAAATACACCTCAAAGAGAAAGAAAAAAACAAACAAAAAAAGTAATATCGGTAAAATCATAAAGTACCTTCTGTTACTAGTAATTTTATGCATTGTTCTGGGATATTTAAGTTTTAGGCATTGGAAAAGGAATCAACTGGAGTTGATCAAAGAGAACAGCCAGACTGTAAAAACAACTCTTGGAAATATCGAGTATCAAAGCATTGGAAAAGGCCCTATTATTCTGTTATCACATATGGGAGCTTCGGGTTCTGACAATGTAAAATTATTGCAAGAATTTGCGGATCAGGGCTACCGTGTAATTTGCCCCTCCCGCCCGGGCTATAAAGAAACTCCTTTATTTGAAGCTGCTGATTTTAATTATCAGGCAGATATTCTGGCTGAGTTATTAGCCAGTTTAAATATCAGTGAAAAAGTATTTGTGGCAGGAATATCGATCGGAGGGCCTGCCGCCATTCAATTTGCCGTAAAATACCCCGGAAGATGTAAAGGACTCATATTATTAAGTGCTGTTGCTGATAAATTCAGTATAGAAAATGATCAGACATTGATGGATCATTTTCAAAAGATGAACCATAAATACTTTAAAGATTTATATAGTTGGATTTACATTAAAGGAAGCAAATTTATTCCAAAACGGTTTATGTTGGAAATGTTAAAGCTGGGTTCAACTGAATCTGTGAATATCCTGAAAACCAAAGCGGATTCTTTAATCAAACACTCTGAGAACAAGGAAGCACTTTTTAACTTTAACAGTATGACTGCCCCATTTAGTATAAGAATGGCCGGACTGGAAAATGACCTGAAATTTGCGAAAACTTACACACCTTCATTAAAAAAAATTAAAGTTCCTGTATTCATAGCACACTCTACTGTGGACCGTGTTGTGCCTTTCACTCATGCACAGAAATTCAGTCAGAAACTTAAAAATGCAGAATTATATTCATTTGAAGGATATGGACATGCCATCTGGTTTGGAGAAGAATGGAAAATGATAGTAGGCAACTCTTTAAATTTCATGAACAATATTAATTCCATGAAAAAACTTAATAAAGATGACCATATAAATTCCTTATTGAATGAAACATGGATAAGTAATGAAGATGGAAGCATGCTAACTATAGAAAGTAATAATACCTTCACTCTTGATTTTCCAGGAGTAGATGAAAACAAAACCGTCAAAGGAAACATTAGCCTGGATGGAAATAAAATCACATTCCTTACAAAAGATGATTCTTACTTAAGTCCGGGAATTAAAGGTACTTATGAGTTTAAAATTAAAAAGGGGGAGCTACATCTCATCCTGATCGAAGACAAAAGCAAACGCAGGAAAAGGTTATTTACGAAAGGATGGTACAAATTATAATTATGGATTATGAAATCTTTTGGGTGGTTCTACACCCTTAATTACTGCATGTGTATTGGGAAAGAATAAAATTGCCAAAGCCCTCATCGATGCCGGAGCCAATTTAAATCTTCAAAACAAAGAAGGGGCTACAGCTTTAAATTGTACAGCCTTTTTCTGCAATACTGAACTCACAGCCATCTGGAAAAAACCAAACCAATAATTCGGGATTTATTAAATAATAAAAACTAGATACTGGCTACTAGTTACTAAATTAACTAATACACTAATTTACATTTTCACTAACTTACACCCATTATGAGACGTTACGACATAGACTGGCTAAGAGTAATTACCATCGGATTGTTATTAATTTACCATATAGCTATTGCATTTCAGCCCTGGGGATTAATGATTGGATTTATAACTAATCTGGAAAGCTGGGAAACACTTTGGTGGCCTATGGCCATGCTGAATGTTTGGAGAATTCCAATCCTTTTCTTTGTTTCAGGCATGGGAGTTTTTTTTGCCATCAGAAAAAGAAACTGGAAACAATTAATCAAAGAAAGAAGTTTGCGAATATTTATTCCTTTTCTATTTGGGATCCTTGCAATTACTCCTATCCATGTACTTCTATTAACCCAATATTATAATTGGCCTTCAGGCTGGGTAGTAAATCAGGGGCATTTATGGTTTCTGCTAAATATTTTTATATATGTAGTCATATTATCTCCATTATTCTTTTATTTTAAAAAGAATGAAGACAATAGATTTTTCCGTTTACTAAAACGAATTTTAAAATCTCCATTCGGTTTATTACCTGTAGTAGCATGTTTTGTAGCTGAAACTCTTCTTATTAACCCTCCAATACATACTTTATATGCCCAAACGATTCATGGATATATACTCGGTTTTATTTGCTTTTTCTTTGGTTATAGTTTCGTGATGAGCGGAGATATTTTCTGGAAACATGTTTTAAAATATCGCTGGACCTATTTAGGAATTGCCCTAAGCTTATACCTGATCCGTTTAATTGTATTCAAACTTGAAGCTCCAAACTATTATGAGGCCATTGAAAGTTGTATGTGGATATTTGGGATTTTTGGTTCTGCGTATAAAAACCTAAACAAAGCAAGTAGCACTTTGACATACTTAAGTAAAGCAGCTTATCCTATTTATATTATTCATATGGCAACTCTTTATCTAGCCAGTTATTTCATACTTCCAATGACAATACTTCCAATTGCAAAATTTCTGATCATTACAGGAGTAACTTTTGCAATTTGCTTCATCATATATGAATTTCTAATAAGAAGAATAAGGTATATAAGGCCTTTGTTTGGATTACAATACAGCACTGGAAAAAATAAGCAGAAAGATTAAAATCATAGCAAATTAAGCATTAATTTACTTTACTACTATTTACATCCTAAACAATTATCATTATCTTCATGTAAATTTTTTGCAATTTACTTATGATAAATGTTAGTAATGTTTCAAAATCTTTTGGTGATATTCAGGCTTTACAACAAGTCAGTTTTGAGATCAAAGAAGGTGAAATCTATGGATTACTAGGGCCTAATGGTGCAGGCAAGTCTACTACCATCAATATTTTAAATACCCTTTTAAAGCCGGATGAAGGCGAAGTGTATATCAATGGTTTAAATGTACAAACTCAAAAAGAAGGCTGTAAAATGCTGATAGGCGTAGTTCCACAGGAAATTGCACTATATAGTGAGTTATCGGCTTTTGAGAATGTGATGTTCTGGGGAGGATTATATAATCTTCCTAAAGCAGCATTAAAAGAAAAGGCTTTAAAAGCTCTCGAGCTTGTTGGGTTAAGTGACCGTAAAAACGACCGTATCAAGACCTATTCTGGCGGTATGAAAAGAAGGATCAATATTGCCTCTTCCATTTTACATGATCCAAAAGTGATTTTGATGGACGAACCCACCGTTGGTGTCGACCCTCAAAGCCGGAATCATGTATTTGAAGTAATTGAGAATCTAAATAAAGAAGGCAAAACCATTATTTATACCACACACTATATGGAAGAAGCCGAAAGGCTCTGTGACCGGATTGCCATTATTGACCTCGGACAAATCATCGCCCAGGGAGATTTAAAAGAGCTTAAGGAAATCAGCAAAGTAAAAGATATACTCACCTTACAATTGGCAAATCTGGATTCATTTAATATGGAAACTGTAAAAAATAAATTCCCTGACCTGCAGCAAAATGGGAACAACAGCTTGCTTATTGAGTGCAACGACCTTAATAAAGAAGTTTCAGGACTCATCAAACTCATACAGGAGCATAAAGGAGAAATTGAAAGTATTGAAACCCATAAGGCCAATCTGGAATCCGTCTTTTTGAAACTAACCGGTAAACAACTAAGAGATTAAGCTATGTTCAAACTATTCATAAAAGATTTAAAATTATTTATCTACGATAAGCGCTCGACATTGCTTACTTTTTTATTGCCAATCGTACTGATTACTCTTTTTGCATTTGCTTTTGGAGCTATGGGTAAAAATGATGCACAGTCCAAACCCAAGAATTTGTTGGTAGCTGACCTGGATCAGACTGTTGCTTCCAAAAAAATAATTCAAAAACTAGATTCTGTGAAAGGATTAAGAATGGTAGCAGTAGACCTGGACAAGGCAAAAGAATTAGTGATTAAAGGGAAATATCCCGGAGTTTTAATATTTCATAAAGGATATGCAGACTCATTATCAGAAGGCATTGATGCTCCTTTAGAATTAATGTATGATAAAGCCCGTGAGATGGAGATCGGCATGCTTCAGCCGGTACTTATCAGCAATATTATGGAATCGGTAGGAAAAGAAACAGTTAGTAAGCATATTAATAAATACCTGGATAATAACTTTCCTCATTTAGATAAAGGGATCACCAATAAAATTATCAATGATGCAGTCAGCGAAGGAGAAAATTCTCCCTCCATAGATATAGATTCTGCTGTAACATTAACATCCATAGTTGGAGAAAAGAAAGAAAGTAATTTAGCCCTGGTTCAAGCCGTTGCCGGAA
Organism: Bacteroidales bacterium; assembly: GCA_028280405.1. Taxonomy (GTDB): domain Bacteria; phylum Bacteroidota; class Bacteroidia; order Bacteroidales. The sequence goes on along the minus strand of JANQLW010000052.1, from coordinate 3,116 downwards.
CCGCCATTATGATGCTGTTATTCAGCGTTGCAGGTTTAGGAACGAGCATACTTGAGGAAAAAGAAAACGGAACGATTCATCGGCTTTTTTATTCTCCATTAAAAGGCAGCTCAATACTATATGGAAAAATGCTGATCGCATTTTTTGTTTCTCTCATTCAACTTATGGTCATGTTTGTCTATGCCTGGCTGGTATTTGGACTGGATATCTTCACCAATATTCCGGCCCTGATTATGATGATTATTGCCACAGGATTTGCAATCTCAAGTTTTGGAGTTTTTTTAGCGGCCATATCCAAAACGCGGCAACAAGCTCAAGGATTAAGCACCATTATTATATTGGTAATGTCGGCTATTGGAGGTAGTATGGTTCCTTTATTTATCATGCCTGAAATTATGCAAACAATAGGAATGATTAGTTTAAATTATTGGGGGATACAAGGCTTTTACGATATCTTTTGGCGGGACCTTCCCACAGCAGATATTTTTCCAAGAATACTGGTATTATTGGGCATTGGTCTTGTGATGACCTTTATATCTATCCGTTTATTTAAAAAGAGTATTTTAAAAATTGTATAATCGCCGGTCACCGAGCATAGCCGAGGTGGGGTTGCTGGTTGGTAGTTGCTAGTTACTGGTTGCTAGTTGCTGGTTTGGATAATAATGCTCATTTCTTTATTTTTGATCATTGCTCCCTATGCTAAAAGTTTTTTTGCAAAAGAAAACTCTGGATTACTCGTTTACTGTGAAGTGGAGAATTAATTAAAAACATACACATACGTTATGCGCAATTAAACCAAACAATCATGCCACGAGGATTACCAAAAGCAGTAAAAAAATGTTTAGAAAAATCTAAAGATTCAGCATTATTAGCTGTAGAAACATATAACAAACCAGCAGTAAAATTTAAATCAGGAGGTTATATTGTTTTAATGACTATTGCATGGACTTCTCTTTTTCATGCTATATTCTTCAGAAACAAAATAAAACCATTTTATAGAGTTAAAGATGGAATTAAATTTATTAAAAGAAATGGAGACTATTCATATTGGGAATTAAAGACTTGTATTAAAGAATATTTTAAGACTGATGTAAATAATCCAATTAGAAAGAATCTAGAATTCTTCATACCTCTTAGGAATATAATTGAACATAAGTCTCTTCCGGAAATTGATGCAGACATATTCTCTGAATGTCAGGCCATGCTATTAAATTATGACAAAATAATTGAAAAAGAATTTAATTCAGAAATGTGTTTAAGAGAATGTTTGTCTTTTGCATTACAACTATACCCTTCAAATAAAAATTTGGTAGATGCTATAATTTCAAATCCTGACGCTAAAACCGCTGTTGACTTTATTAAAAAATATAGATCTTCAATAACATCTGATACATTTAATAGTGGAGAATATGCTTTTAAAGCATTTTTAATCCAAGTAGCAAATCATCAAACAAGCAACACTCTTCCTATTCAATTCGTTGCCTATGATAAATTATCTGAAAATGAAAGAAACAATGTTAACAGAGTTGCTGCACTTGTAAAAGACAAATTCATACAAGTACCCGTTGCTAATAAAGATTTGTTATTACCTGGAAAAGTTATTATAAAAGTCCAAACAGAACTGGGGGATCCAAAAGTCTTAAGAAACAAAAAACAAAAAAATTTATTTAACCAAAGTAAACATACAACTTTCTGGAAAGAAAATAAAATCAGGCCAGAAACTGGAAATTCAAATCCGACTTTAACTAAATCTGAATATTGTGTTTATGACAAAGCCACAAACCAATATGTTTATACTGAGAAATGGGTGCAGTTCTTAGTTGAAGAAATGAAAAAAGATAAAGAATATATTAAATTTAAAGATAAAAGCGCATAACAAAACCTAAATCACAAAGCTGCTTCAGTCAATAACGAAACCAACTCAAAATATTAATCGTCCACATCGGTGGACTGGAGAGCACGTCTAAAATGCTACGCAACTTAGCCAACAAATTTTGCGTAATTGTCGTGAATAGAAATAATTCTTTAAAAAAAGAAAAAACTTGATTCAGTTACCCCAAATTGGTAATTTTGAATCAAACTTATTTCAAATGGGAAAAAACACTTCAATATCATTAGGTTCTCACTTTGAGGATTTCATTAACGCAGCTATAGCATCAGGAAAGTACAGCTCTGCTAGTGAAGTTGTAAGATCAGCTTTAAGACTATTAGAGGCAGAAGAAAAAAAATTATCAGAACTAAGAATTGCTTTAATTGAAGGTGAAGAAAGTGAAATGGTGCAAGATTTTGACGCTAAACAACATCTTCAAGATTTACATGAGAAATATCTATGATTAAAAAATATAGAATAAGTAAAAAAGCAATTAATGATTTAGAAAGAATCTGGCTTTACACTTGCAAAAAATGGTCTATAGAAGAAGCAGACAGATACCATACTCTAATAATAGACGAAATTGAGTATATCTCTTTAAATTTTGCCTCTTGCCGAAAAATCGATCACATTAGACTTGGTTACAGAATGTCCAAGGTTAAGTATCATCTTATTTTTTTTAAAGTAATTGACAACAATTCAATTGAAATTATCAGAATTTTGCATCAGAGCATGGACATAGAAAATAAACTTGCTGGTAATAAATAAGATTTAGCTACGCACAACAGAAACTCAGAAGTTAATGAAGCTCACAGAAAAGGATTGTAAGGAGTATATTGAGGAATTGCGGACAAAATAATTAATACATTAATCTATCTCACATAAATCGAAAATTGGAAATCTGCTATTGACAATTTGTTATAGAAACAAGGGATCGCGTCCCATGGCCGTCATTTAAGTTTTTTTTATTTGGGATATTTTATGTATTGCCTGTCTAAGAGGCTCTATAAACAAGTTTATTGTCGTCCAATAAAACTAATAGATTCCTAAAAGGCTCCGCTCAACGCATTATCCAAAAGGGCCCCTGAGCGGAGCCGAAGGGACATAGAATTAAACTGGCATAAGGTTCCCTGAGCGAAGACGAGGGTGGTACCTGAGCCTGTCGAGGGGAGCTATTCATGCTTGTAATGACCTTGGTTCATACATTCGGAAAACTTTTTCAATTCTTCAATTTAGACATAAATAC
>JANQLW010000036.1 GCA_028280405.1 Bacteroidales bacterium | reverse complement strand
ACCGGAAGCAATCTGTAGGTTACTGTAAGTTCCGGACACATCTCCGCCAAAGCTTGCAGTTGTTTCCAGTTTATTGGTATTAAGAACTTTTCCTTGTTCTGCACTAAGAGCAACAGTTGTACCACCAGTAGTGAGATCATTAATAACACTCACCTGACTGTTATTATCATCAGCTGTTTCCCATGTGCTGGTAGTATTATTCCATTTAATTACTTGTCCGTCTGTTGCCGACATTTGAGAAAAGTCAGCAACTGTGATCGTACCATCTTTGATATCAGTAGTTTCAACGGCTCCTGTAGCTAATTCTGTAGTTGTAATAACACCAGAAGCTATCTGAAGATTACTATAAGTTCCGGAAACGTCTCCACCAAAACTTGCACTAGCATCCAACTTTTTGGTATTTAATACTTTTCCTTGTTCCGCACTTAGGGCACTGGTCGTTCCACCTGTGGTAAGATCATTTACTATAGTTACCTGGCTGTTATTGTCATTAGCAGCTTCCCAGGTACTGGTACTATTGTTCCATTTTAATACCTGTCCATCGGTTGCGGACATTTGAGAGAGATCGGCTACTGTAATAGTTCCATCTTTAATATCAGTAGTTTCAACGGCTCCAGTAGCTAGTTCAGTTGTGGTTATTATACCGGAGGCAATTTGTAGGTTACTATAAGTACCACTCACATCCCCACCAAAGCTTGCGCTTATTTCAAGTTTGTTGGTATTAAGAACTTTCCCTTGCTCGGCACTCAATGCAACAGTTGTACCCCCTGTGGTAAGATCATTGATCACATTTATCTGGCTGTTATTGTCATCAGCCGCTTCCCATACACTGTTGGTATTGTTCCATTTAAGTACCTGTCCATTGGTTGCAGACATTTGAGAAAGATCTGTAGCTAAGATGGTTCCGTTTAGTATTTCTGTAGTAGTTATAACACCAGATGCAATCTGAAGATTACTATAAGTTCCTGAAACATCTCCACCGAAACTAGCAGTTGTTTCCAGTTTATTGGCTTGCAATACTTTTCCTTGTTCAGCACTAAGCGCATTGGTTGTTCCTCCTGTGGTAAGGTCGTTAATTACATTTACTGAGCTGTTGTCATCATCGGCTGCTTCCCATGTGCTGGAAGTATTGTTCCATTTAAGTACTTGACCGTTTGTTGCCGACATTTGAGAAAGGTCAGCCGCTATAATAGTTCCATTTGCAATTTCTGTGGTGGTGATTACGCCTGAAGCAATTTGCAGGTTACTGTACGTTCCACTAACATCCCCACCGAAGCTTGCAGATGTTTCTATCTTGTTGATTTTCAGTGTTTTTCCTTGTTCTGCACTTAAAGCACTAGTTGTTCCTCCTGTGGTGAGATCGTTAATTACATTTACTGAACTGCTATTATCATCCGAAGCTTCCCAAGTGCTAGTGATATTGTTCCATTTTAAAACTTGTCCGTCAGTAGCTGACATTTGAGAAAGGTCAGCAGCAGCTATTGTACCGTTTGCGATTTCTGTGGTGGTAATCACACCGGCTGCAATCTGTAGGTTGCTGTATGTTCCTGATACATCCCCACCAAAGCTTGCAGTTGTTTCCAGTTTATTGGCTTGCAATACTTTCCCTTGTTCAGCACTAAGCGCATCAGTTGTTCCTCCGGTAGTGAGATCATTGATGACATTTATTAAGCTGCTGTTATTGGTCCAGCTTAAAGTTCCAATACCATCTGTCGTCAGAACCTGGTTAGGGCTTCCGGCATTAGAAGGAAAAATCATTGTATAACTGGCCTCCAGATTTGCGTTTGACATCAGGCTGGTAGTAAAACTGCTATTCGCATTTGCATCGTGTAAAACAATCGTTCCGGCCTTAGCTATTGTGGGCTCTCCAATAGTAATATTTCCCCCACTTATCGTTGTATTGCCTAAAGAAGTTATTCCTGAAAAAGTACCAACTGCAGGTGTTGTTACACCTATGGTTGTTCCATCGATACTCCCTCCATCAATGTCAGTTGTAAGAACCTTACCCAAATTTGTCCAGACAGCTCCTGCCGCAGTTGGCGAAGCTTCTATAACAGGTGAGGTCAAGGTTTTATTGAATAAAGTTTCCGCCCCTGAGAGGGTGGCTATTGTTCCATTGTAATCGGGGAAAATCATAGTCCGGGTTGTTCCACTTGAAATACCGGAAACTTCAAATACAACTTTTTTTGTATAGTCGGTATGATCATGGATTGTAAAAATATTATCAGCTAAAGCTGTTGAGGTTAAATAACCGTTATTACTTACCATTTTATCTACTGCTGCTTCAGATAGTACACTGTCCTGGTAGGAACCACCACTTTTGCTTAAAGTGACAGTAAGCCCTTTGCGTGAGAGTGTTTGTATTTCGTTGACAGGGTCCGAATCCGCATCATTTACCTCATCATTTGTCACCGAATCTGCGTGCAAAGCAAAGGGGACACTTGATAATTGAGTTGCGCCCATCACGGTTCCATCCACCGTAATTTGTATAAAATATGGCCCGGATGACCAGTCTATTTCAGCAAAAGCTTCCTGATCAGACAAACCAACATCTATATTTACCAGCCCAAAACTGTTTGTGATTAAATTATGTGTCTCTGTAAATATTTCTGATCCAAGAGCACTGCCCTGTAAAATAGAGATTTCGATGTTTACATTAGCATTCGACATGACCTGTCCTGAGGTATTACGAAGCACTGCCTGGTATTTAAAACTCTGGGGAACTTGTGCGATCACTGAAAAAGTGATTAATAACACTCCAACTGTCAAAATAAATTGCTTTTTCATAGGATGGTTTTTTAGTGATTGGTAATAGTAACTGTGAATTCGGCCTTTAGCGAGCCTGGATTTTGATATTTTGATTTTTGTAATTAGGATAAGTTATAATTGAAAAATTATTATAGTGGTTGATTAACTAGTATTTCATTTTTATTACTTTTAATGATTTGACTTTTATGTTATTGTGAAAAATTCCCACATAATATATGGATGGTGCATATTTTTGCATGGGAATTTTTGCCCGGTTATTACTGAATTTGCCGGTAGAGAGTATATTCCCGTTTGATTCATAAAGGTGATATTCTATTTTTTTTTCTATTGTACTCTTTACGACTAATTGTACATCATCGATAGTTGGATTAGGATATAGATCAATTTCCAACAAATTAGTTTCATTATTGGGGGAATGTAATTTTGACTGGTGCATCCCCTGAGTAAGAATACAGTAATCCGACTTACAGGTTTCAATGATTGATTCTCCGATTGTCCAGCTTATTTGTAAATTATTTTTTGAAAAAGATCCTCCCGACGAAGAAATAACTTGTTGAGCTGAGGAGAATAATGAAAAAGAACAAAGGAAGGTAAGGAAAATAAGCTTCTTCATTATAGCAGGTTAATTAGGTTAATAATAAATAAAGTTTTTTACGAAAAGTATTCGCAAGCCAAAACCTAAAATTTGGTTTTGAATAAAACTTCAATTAATTTATTACTCAGCCTCGTGAAATGTGCAATTTGTAAAAGGCTTTCCAGGTAAGCACTTTTAGGTTTTTGATGCTGAGAACATCAAGTTTGGTTGGTTTTCGATGATAATACAAAAATTAGTAAATATTGTTCCTTCCTTCTAATTTTTTAGAATTTTTGTATTACCCTGTCAAATAATGAAATTTCATTTCCTGTTTCATTATTTTAAATTTATTCTGAAATCGTATGAAAAGTAACCCATATAGAGCTAAAAGGTGAATATCGAATATTGAACACCTGCCTGCCGCAGGCAGGTCGATTAACGAATGACGAAGTAATTTACAGCCCTAGGGAAGCAATCCTTTCTTCATAGAAATAATAGGATTGCTTCCCTAATTCTTCTTAAAAATTATATCTCAATTTACAACCAAACATTCTTGGAGCAGCTGCAACATACGTAGGTATCCCAAACAAACTTCCTGTATTACCGGCACTCAATAAATATTCTTTATCAAATAAATTATGAGTATAAATATTTAAAATAATGTTTGGTTTTTTAAATTTAATTCCTGCATTTACATCGAATAATGCATATCCATCCTGATCAATTCCTTCAGTATTTGCATCTTCAAAATAATAATGAGATTTATAAGACATAGATGGTACTGCAAAGAAATCAATATTTGATGAAAGATTAGTTTGGTATCTGATACTTAAATTAAAACTATGATCAGGAGTTAAACGGAATTGGTTTTCGGCATATTCCTGCGCATTTCCATATTTATCATTATCATCAAAACGTGCTTTGATATACGCATAGTTTCCTAATAGTTTGAAGTTTTTATTAATACTGTATTGGAATGATGTCTCTAAGCCATAAGTTGTAGCTTTTCCTCCATCTTTAATTAAATAGGCAAAACTTCCTGTATTAGGGTCGGCTATCCAGGCATTGGTTTGAAAGTTACTGTATTTATGATAAAAGATTATAAAGTCAAATAGAAAATTATCTGTACAGAAAGTTTTGTATCCTATTTCATAACTGTTTACTATTTCGTCTGAAAGAATCTCAGAAGTGGCGTTTGCCTGATATTGAATTATGTTTGGTCTTCTACCTCTGGCATATGACGCATAAATGTTTGCACTGTTATTAAGTTTGTAGATTGCATTAAACCTGGTTGTAAAACCGCTAAATTGTCCCTTTGTGTTTTGTAGAGGTGATGGCCTGAAAAATACATTCGGATGATTCTGAGTAAAAAATCCTAAGGTTGAAGGTGAACCTTTTAAATGTTTAGCTTCATTGCTTACATCCAGCTTATCAAATACCAGCCTCATTCCGCCATTAAGTTTCAGTTTTGGTGTAACAGCCCAACTTAAATCATAGAAAAATTCTTTAGTTGTATTCGTAGATACATTATAACTTTCCTCTTCATGATCCGTAAATAAACGAGCTCCTCCTAACGGCCCTAATTCAGGAATGGCTGGTAAAGCCGGCATTGTAACAGGGTTCCCATCCGGCATTATCATATAAGTCGGATCGAGGAATAAATGTACCATATGTTGTTCATTCGGACCAAACCAATACGTTTGATTTACTTTTTCTCTTAAGTAAGAGAATCCTGCAAAACCATTTATATTATTACTTAAGGCAAAGTTTAACCTTACTTCCTGGCTGAATTGATTAGCGTCTAAAGTTTCCGCCATATCAATCGCTGTGGCAGCAGTTCCATCTCCGTCCCAGCGTCCATATGAATCATTAGTTTGATAAGATGATATTGCTGTCAGGTATACATTTTCGTTAAAATAATGACGAATGTTCAATAATAAGTTAGAAATTTCCTGGTTCGTTTTTAAATCAGTATTTTTTCCCACTGAAGCTTCATAAGAGAATACATCAATTACCCCATTCGTATTTGGAAATTGTCCACTAACAAAAGCAATTCCCGGAGCATTATCTTTTTGAAAATTAAATACGAAATCTATTTTTGTATTTTTTGAAGCTAAATACCTGGCTGAAAAACGAACTCCTTTAGTGTCCTTTCCATTTAGGTCGGGACCCAAAGTGTTTTCTACATAACCATTTTGTTTATTGTAGGCTGCAGCAATTCTTACATTTAGTTTATTCTTGATAATGGGCGTATTAAATGCGGCCTCAAATTCATGTTTGCTATAATTCCCAAAGCCCATAGACACATAGCCTTCAAAATTGCTCTCAGGCATTTTGGTGAGAAAATGAACTGCTCCAATTTGAGCACCACGGCCAAATAAAGTTCCTTGTGGTCCTTTTAGTACTTCAATTCTTTCCATGTCATATAATTCCAAAACTCCTCCACTGGCACGACTTATAGGAGTATTGTTAAAAAATAAAGAAACCCTTGGTTGTGCACTGGGGCTTACTTCATCACTACTTAATCCTCTGATTACAAAGGTTGGACGTTGGATACTTTGGATGCGGGCATTAAAACCGGGAACTAAATCAGAGAACTGCTTAAGATTATTTATTCCCAAATTCTGTATAGTTTGGTTACTGATAGCACTAATACTTACGGGTACATCCTGAATTTGTTGTGCTCTCTTTTGAGCAGTAACAACCACTCCTTCCAAATCATAAACCGTTTCAGTTAAAGATTTGTTCAAAATGTTTTCTCCATTTTTTATCTCTATGGAAATTTTTTGGGTCTCATATCCTGTATAAGATATCGTTATTTGAAATGAACCTGTTTTTAACTCAGAAAAGAAAAACTCACCTAAGGCATTGGTAGTAGTACCTTCTGTTTTATTATCAAAGCTTAGGTTTACTCCTGCCAGAGGCTTCTTGTTTTTATCGGTAATTTTCCCTTTTAAATAGTTATTTGACTGAGCAAAGCTAAATAAGCTGATTGCCATAAGGGCAATTAGAAATAGTTGTTTTTTTATCATGGCTAATTTTTTTAGCAAAAATGTTAAATCTTAGTTTGATTATCAATTCGGTTGATGTTAAATATGTGTTAAAGATATCTGAACAAAATCACTTATTTTCAAATCCTAATAACAAAATTATTATTTTTTGCTTTTGGTTAGACTATAGTTTTAAGATATATACATATTCATACTTTATTCCGACAAAAACGTTATAGTATTAAATTGATTTTTGAATCAATTTTAAATCAACTTAAGAACCATTTTATTGTTTTTAAGCTTTTTTAACATCTTCTGTAATGCTTATAATTATTGACAAAACAGAAAAGTTTTTATGAATAATAAAAATAAATACTACAAATATAGTAGAAATATGATTTTTTTAATACTATATTTGTAGTAGATCGATTTTATATTTACAAGCTTGTTTAATTAATTATGAAAGAAAAAAAAAGAATCACCCGATTAACAAAAGCAGAAGAGCAGGTCATGCAAATTCTTTGGAATTTAAAAGAGGCTGTTGTAAAAGATATGGTTGAAAATTTTGATGAACCCAAACCTGCTTACACAACGGTCGCTACTGTTCTAAAAGTATTGGAGAAAAAAGGATTTGTTTCCTTTAGGAAGATCGGAAACACGCATTTGTTTTCTCCTTTAGTAAGCAAAGCTGAATATTCGAAATATCAACTTTCAAGTTTATTGATGAACTACTTCAATGGTTCATTTCCAAAGCTGGCTACTTTCTTTGCAAAGGAAAATGATATTTCTTTAAGTGATTTTGAAGCCTTGCTAAAGGAAGCTCAACAAAGTATTAACGAAAAGAAAGACAAAAATGGTAGCACTTAGTAGCTTTTTATTAAAGGCATCATTGAGTATGTCATTATTATATGGTGTCTATTGGTTCTTTCTCAGGAAGCAAACATTATTTCACTGGAATAGAATTTATCTCATTACTACCTTAGTGTTATCCCTGATTCTTCCATTAATAAGTATTAAATATCCGGTAAAGCTTGCAGAAGATGTTGAAGAGAGTGCCTTAATGTTCTTTTCACCACAAGCTTTTGAGAATCAGGTAAATATTTTTGAAGGAATTTTAAAATTATTACCGGGTATATATGTTATTGGGATCGTTATTTTTTCGATTAGAATTTTTTGGCAGTTTATGATATTGCTTGGAATCATATTGAAAAATGGAAGCAATGAGGTAGAAGGTGTGAAGCTCGTTTATAATAAGCGATACAAAATGCCATTTTCTTTCATGAATTATATTTTTATCAATGAAAACAATATAAGAGAAAATGAGATCAGTGATATTATTGCTCACGAAAAGGTGCACATTCGTGAAATTCACTGGTTTGATTTATTTGTGGTTGAACTCATGAGTGTTTTCTTGTGGTTTAACCCTTTTATATGGTTCTATGAAAGATCCATTAAACAAAATCATGAGTATCTGGCTGACGAAGGAGTTATTGCGCAGGGCTACAATGTCAATAGGTACTATTCAGTATTAATCAACCAATTGATGGGAATAGAGGTGATTGGAATTACCAACAATCTGAATTATTCGCTCAATTCTAAACGTTTAAAAATGATGAAAAAACAAAAAACCCCTAAGGTAAAAGCGTTGCACACATTATGGGCTTTACCGGTGATCGTATTACTATTATCAGCTTTTGCACAACCTAATTATGTGAATACAGTAGCTGATATTCCTGCAAAAAAAGATAAAAATGTAAAATTAAAAGTGACACTTGTCGATGAAAATGGTTCAGCTGTTGAAAAGGCAAGTATTATTGTTAAAGGTAAAAAGACCGGAACTATTTCTGATAAAAAAGGGATGTTTACCATTAAGGCAGGTCAATCGGATGTAGTAATTGTTAAAGGCAAAGGATATGAAGAGTCTTACATTCCAATCGAAAAATTAGTAAAGCAAAAAGGTAAGAAAAAAGAATACACTCTTACTGTTAAAATGAAAAAGGATGACCAAAAAGAAAAGGGCCTTGCTAGATCCGATAAAGAAAAAGAACTACTCATGGCTAAGAAGAAGATAGAAATGGAAATGAAAAATCTTAAAAAAATGAAAAAGAAATTAGTTCAGGCAGAAAAGGAAGGAAAAATAAGTGAAGAGGATCTTAAAAAGAAACAGTTTCATTTACAGAAAGAGTTTAAATCATTGCAGGATAAAAAAATTAAAATAGAGAAGAGTTTAAAGATTTTAAATCAATAAACCGAAAAAATAATGGTGGGACTGGCCATTATTTCACCTATCCGATTCATATATTAAACTACATGCTTTAATTAATTGTGTTCCGACAAACCCGAGTTGGGCAGCTTTTATGAATCAATCAAAAAAGGCACGAGAAATCGTGCCTTTTTTAGTAGTTGGTTTTATGATTATTTATCTTCTTCCCACCACCATCTTCTGGGTTGTGGATTATCAAATAACACACCTCCTGCTTTTACATAATCTTTTTCAAGATTCGGAAGGGTCGTTTCAAATAATGTATTGAGTTTAGTTTGCTGTGATTCGTAATATTTCTTTGCCAGATCATATTGTTCTTTCATGGCTCCTGTTACATTTACATGAGCCGAACGAGTAGCATATGATGCAAAGCTCAAACAATTACTAACTGTTTTCTTAGCCCCAAAACCGCCAGAGATAATATTCGTTACTTCATCGATCTCTTTTTTAGCCTGATTGATTTTCTCTACTAAAACACTGGCTTTTACAGGAAGCTTTGCAAGTCCCTTTTTCATATTATCAATGCGGGTATTCATATCCTTTATCTTTCCCTTTGCTGCATTTGCCAGGGCATTTAAATCCGCTACTTTTTTAAGGAAAGTAAAATTTGCTGCATAATCCGGAGTCCCTAATGCATTAGGTAATGCTTTTATTTTGAATGATTGAGCATCAATTAATTGTGTAAATACACCGTTATGATGTTTGTCTACAGTCACTTTGTATGCTCCCGGAGGAACTTTGGGCCCTCTTCTACTTAGATAATTGAAATCCCAGGTTGCCGACTGATAACCTTTTCTCAATGGCTTGGTAAACTTACGCATGATATTGTTGTTCATATCATAAACTGTAAATACTAATTCAGGCATTACTTCTGCTTTTTCTGCCCTTAACTCTGCTTCCGTCGGATATGGATATTCCGTTCCGGCTTTCAAGGCTGCTTTTTGTGCCTTTATTCTTTTAGCTTTCAGGGAAGTATGTCCTTTTTTAATCAAGAAGTTAAACTTAACTGAAGGTGTTGGATTTTGGGCTCTGAAATAAACACTACCCTGATATCCCAGATTGCTGGATGGGAAATACATTAAAGCATCTGTAATGCTAAACATATGTGCCTCTTTTTGGTTGACTTCTTTACTAAGTTCCCTTAAAGCGGAATAATCATCCAGAATATAAAATCCACGTCCAAAGGTTGATACGGCGAGATCATTTTCACGCTTTTGGATGGTGATATCTTTTACCTGAATGGTTGGGATTCCTCTTTTTAGCTGAACCCATTTTTGACCTCCGTCTATGGTCACCCAAACGCCCCACTCGGTACCAATGAATAAAATATTTGGATCCACATGGTCTTCCTGTATACAATAAACAGTTCCTGAAGGAAGATTGGATGCAATTGAAACCCAGGTTTTTCCTTTGTCTGTACTTTTAATTAAATATGGAGTGAAATCACTGCTGTTTTTACGCCCGTCAAAACAAGCATACACCGTATTCTTATCATGAGCTGAAGGGAGTACATAATTTACAAAGGTCATTTCAGGTACACCCGTGAATTTATCGTATCTGGTCCAGTTTGCACCATCATCTTCTGTGATCCAGATTAAACCATCATCCGTTCCGGCATAAATCATCCCTTGTTGAAAAGGTGATTCGGCTAAAGCAAAAATATTTCCAAATTTAGAAGTCGACATATTTTTAGCCACAGCTTCAGGAGGCCACATTCTTCCCATCATGGGTAGTTCATCCATACTCATTTGCCGGGTTAAATCCGGACTGATCTTTTTCCAGCTACCACCCATATCTGTACTTTTCAGTACATAGTTTCCTCCAACGTATAATGTCTTTGAATTAAAATGACTGATAAAATAAGGAGTATTCCAGTTCCACCTATATTCTTCATCAATAGTAGGTTGAGGCTTGATCGAAATACTATTTCCTGTAGTACGGTCATATCTTCTTAAACCACAATATTGAGATTCACAGTAATGAATATCAGGGTTTTCAGGATCCGGAATGGACAAATATCCATCACCGCCTATAGTATGTGTCCAGTCAGCATTTACAATATAACGACGATGTGTTTGGGAAGGCCCCATCCATGAACCATTGTCCTGGGTTCCACCATAGACATTATAGAAAGGATAATCATTGTCCGTTCTTACATGGTAATATTGAGTGATCGGCAAATTAGATTTGTATTGCCATGTTTTAGCACGGTCATATGAATCATATAAGCCTCCATCAGACCCCATGATATAGTGATTGGTATTATTTGGATCAATCCATAAGGCATGGTTATCTACATGCTTATGGCTACCTTCTATATTTTCCCAGGTTTTTCCTCCATCGTCCGATAAGGCTGCACGGGTATCCATTAAAATGATTCTGTTTGGATTTTTGGGGTCTGCATATAGCTCATTATAATATTGAGGGCTACCCGAAACTTTATTTGAGCGCTTTTCCCAACTTTCACCCATATCTTTGGAACGATAGGTTCCTCCTTTATTTCCGGGAAGCTCGATTACAGCATAAATGATATCAGGGTTTGCAGGAGAAAGTGCCAAGCCAATTCTACCGACATCTCCTCCAGGTAGGCCATTGGTAAGTTTTCTCCATGTTTTACCTGCATCTTCGGATTTGTAAATGGCAGATTCAGGTCCGCCATTAATTTTAGAATATACTCTTCTTTCTCTTTGATGAAATGCTACATATAAGATATCCGGATTTCTGGGATCCATTTCCATATCGGATGCTCCGGTATATTCACCGACATATAGAATCCGCTTCCATGTTTTGCCCCCATCTGTGGTTTTATATAAACCTCTTTCACCTCCGGGCCCCCAGGCTTGTCCCTGAGAAGCAACATATACAACATTACTGTTTCTAGGGTCAATCATGATCTTTCCAATCTGGCGACTGGTTTTCAATCCCATGTTTTTAAAGGTTTTACCTCCGTCGGTAGTTTTATAAACTCCATCTCCGTAAGCCAGGTTACGTTGAGTATTGTTTTCTCCGGTACCAACCCAAACTACATTGGAATTATTGGGATCCATGGCCAAACAACCAATAGAAAATACTTTTTGATTGTCAAAAATAGGAGTGAATGTTGTGCCGTGATTTTCAGTTTTCCATAAGCCTCCTGAGGCAACACCTACATAGTATTCAGAATTGTTTTCAGGGTTTACGGCAATATCAGAAATACGTCCGGAATAGGTAGCCGGGCCAATACTCCTGAACTTGAACATACTTAGCATTTGACTGTTTAGTTCAAATCCTTTTTCAGTTTGCGTAGGTTTCTTTTTTTTCTTTTTTGCTTTTAATTGCATGGAAGGAACTATCATAAAGATAGCCAGGATGACTGCAATAAGCCATCCTTTGTTGTTCAGTTTGCACATGATTCATATTATTTTGATAAATAGAAACATAAATCTACAAAAATCCTAAGACTGTGAAATATTGATAGACGTACCTACCTGCAAATTATACCAATGTAAAATATTTATCGATTGAAAATAAATAAAAGGGACATGTCATCCTGAGCGTAGCGAAGGATCTGTTTATGTTTCTTTCAATCGTTTATTATGGAGATCCTTCGCTGCGCTCAGGATGACAAGCCTTTCAATTTAAGTCTTTCCTTAAAAATCTATCTCTAACCCAATCGGGCAATGATCCGAATGTTTAGCTTCAGGTAAAATATAGGCCCGCTTCATCTTATCTTTTAAATGCTCACTCACCATTTGATAGTCGATACGCCAGCCTTTATTATTAGCTCTTGCATTAGCACGATAACTCCACCATGAATAATGGTGAGGATCCTGGTTGAATTGGCGGAATGAATCTATAAATC
Source organism: Bacteroidales bacterium (assembly GCA_028280405.1). Lineage (GTDB taxonomy): Bacteria > Bacteroidota > Bacteroidia > Bacteroidales. The sequence goes on along the minus strand of JANQLW010000036.1, from coordinate 7,910 downwards.
CACTTTCAATGAAGTTTCCAATCCATTCTCTTTCTTCAGGTAGAAAGCCGGAACTGGTAGCATTCCGAACAGGGTCATGAATATCAATAGGCTTATGACAGATGTTGTAATCTCCTGCAAGTATGAGGTTTATGCGTTCTTTCTTTAGTTTGTTGATGTAGTTTTGATAGTCTTCCAACCACTCCATTTTGAACGCCTGACGTTCATCTCCACTTGAACCGGAAGGGTGATATATACTTGCCACTGAATACTCGCCATAATCAACCCTGATAAATCTTCCTTCATTATCATATTTTTCAATGCCCATTCCATATTCCACATGATCCGGTTCTTCTTTTGTTAAAATAGCTACACCGCTGTATCCTTTCTTCACAGCAGAATATATGTAGGTCTTATATCCGGATAATTCAAATTCCATAACAGGGATCTGATCATTCTGAGCTTTAGTTTCCTGTATACATACAATATCTGGATTGGCAGCTTCCAGCCATTCCATAAAACCTTTTTTCATCGCTGCGCGAATTCCATTCACATTATAAGAGATAATTTTCTTCATATTCAAAATATTATAGTCAGATTCTTATTTTAGAGACTGTTTAAATTTTTTATTTTAGAGTTATAAGGAGCAGAAAAGTAGATGTTTTTACACTCCATGGACGCCATCCTCTTTTCTGCAAATAACTACCAAATCTTTAATTTTCAAGTTATTTTTGATTTTAGGATGGCGTCCCGATTTATTGAAAAATCATAATTGCTTACTCATATAACTTCAGATTATAAAATTTAAACAGTCTGTTAGTCCTTCGAAAAAAAATAGTAAATTCGTTATCAAAGGTTGGATTTCTATCTTCAAAAATTAATAAAAGCTAAGATAAAAATAATGTCGATGTTTTGATTGATTCTAAGTTATTTTTTCTCTTATTTTGCAGCCGATTCTAAAATGACCTATGAAGAACTATAAAATACTGAAACGCTTTTTGATATGGCGAATGCGTAACATAAATGACCGTCAGTTTTTGATGATCGTTAGTGCTGTGCTCGGTATTTTAGTGGGTATTGGAGCAGTCGTTATTAAAAACTCAGTTCATATTATTCAAAGTCTGCTGACTTCAAGCTTTACTCAGGACTATGGGAATTATCTCTATCTTATCTATCCATCCATAGGCATTCTTATAGCTGTTCTATTTATAAAATTCATTATTCGGCAACATGTTGGGCACGGGATCCCAAGTGTATTGTATGCTGTATCGAAAAATAAAGGCATCATTAAAAGGCATAATATCATTTCTTCAATTATTACCTCTACGTTTACTGTTGGCTTTGGTGGTTCTGTCGGGCTGGAGGGACCCACTGTTGCTACTGGTGCTGCCATCGGTTCAAATCTTGGTCGCTTATTGCATTTGAATTATAAGCAGATCTCTATGTTGTTGGGGGTTGCCTGTGCAGCTTCAATGGCAGCTATCTTTAAAGCTCCTATTGCTGCTATTGTATTTGCAATTGAAGTGATTATGCTGGATTTAACCATGGCAAGTGTGGTTCCTTTATTGATTGCTTCATCAACAGCAGTCCTTACTTCATATTTTTTCCTGGATCAGGCTGTGCTGTATCCTTTTGATATTAAAGAGGGGTTCAGGTTAGAAGATATCCACTTCTATATTTTATTGGGACTGTTAACCGGCTTGGTATCAGCTTATTTTACAAATATGTATATTTTCATTGAATCTAAATTTTCAAAGATCAAGAAATGGCATCTTAAACTGATACTGGGCGGAACTATTCTGGGCGGATTGTTTTTCTTTTTCCCTGCCTTATACGGTGAGGGCTATGAAGCCGTAAACTCCACTTTGCAAGGAGAAGTTACTTCCCTTTTCAATAATAGTATTTTCTATAGTTTAAAAGATAAGATGGGGGTTATATTCTTCTTATTCATTGCAGTTATATTGATGAAGGCTGTTGCAACTGCCGTTACTTTTGGGGCAGGAGGTATCGGTGGTATTTTTGCACCTACATTGTTTATGGGTGCTTTTACAGGTTTGTTTTATGCAAAGCTGATCAATTTTGTTGGAATTGGCGGAGGAATCATGGAAAGTAATTTTGCTCTTGTAGGAATGGGAGGGCTTATTGCCGGCGTTTTGCATGGCCCTTTAACAGCGATCTTCCTTATTGCTGAAATTACCGGTGGATATGAACTGTTCGTTCCGTTAATGATAACTGCGACTATCTCATATGCAACCGTCAAATTTTTTATTCCCAATTCGGTTTATACTTATCAGCTTGCAAAAAGAGGTCATTTATTTACACATCATAAAGATCATGTTGTATTGTCGTTAATGAAGGTCACTAGTCTGATTGAACGCAACTTTAATACCATCGGGCCGGATCAAACACTGGGTGATCTTGTAAAAATTTTCTCACAGTCTCAACGAAATTTATTTCCCGTTGTTGATCAAGACAATAAGTTTTTAGGAATTATCCGCTTAGATGACATCCGGCAAATTATGTTTAAACCGGAACTGTATGAAGATACTAAAATAAGTTCTTTAATGATTACACCGGTAGTGACCATTGATCCTGATGAATCAATGCAGGTTGTTGCTAAAAAATTTCAAGATTCCGGGAAGTTTAATATTGCTGTAATTAAAGACGGGTATTATTTAGGCTTTGTTTCCAGAGCCAAAGTTTTTTCAAAATACCGTAGATTGCTAAAGCATTTTTCGGATCATTAGAGACTAAATACTTTGACTAGATCATCAAGCTTGCCGAGACTCTCGATTCCGCTGCGCTTCACCTGCCGAAGGCAGGTAAACTCGATGACCTAAGTCGCTGAGCTTGTCGAAGCGTGCTTATTAAGAAAGGCCGTAGCAAATTTCGACTCCGTTTCACTCCGCTCGATGGCCAGTAACAGAATGTTAATTCTTGATAAACTTTTTAGAAATGATCCCTAATCCATCTATCTTAATATTTAAAATATAAATGCCTCTTTTTAAAAAATTTACCGGAATTTCAATTTCTGAACCTGAATTAAAAAATAGATCTGTTTTCTCAAATAATTTTTCCCCCGGTAAATTATAAATCTCAATATGTCCGTTATAATATTTGCCATCTGTGCTGATACTAATTCTAAGCTTATCAGAAACCGGGTTGGCAAAGTGAATATTGAATTTAGTATCGAATTCTTCTTTTATAGAAAGCGTTTTGTTGATTCTTAGTCTCAAGCATACTGGTAAATGATCTGAAACATTAGCCAGGGCTTCCAATACATCACTGCTTACACTGGTATTCGGCGGACTATCATTAATAGCAATGTTATAGTGTTGTCCATCCTGCCCAATCGTTTCATAAGAATCGGTAATATAAGTGTAATCGCTTGTGCTATTTTTTATTCCTTTTGAAACTAAGATAAAATCAAAGCGATCGTCCATTCCTCCGCCTGAGGCACATGAATTAGCCGTATGAGTAGATTGTGTATGGTATGCTGCAAAACTTTCATTATTATGCCATGTTCCTGCTTGGTCAACGGGATCAAAAAATCGGATGCTTTCGTTAGAGTGGTTTATAAGTGTCTGAAAGCTAGTTTCATTGCTTGATTGTATGTTTAGGTCACCGCAAAGAATCACATTCGAATACGATTTAGTATTCAGATAATCCATAAGTATTTGAGTTTCCTCAGCCCGTTCAGCCTTATCTGAGGCATCGCTTCCTGCTTTCAGGTGTGCTACGCAGCAATATAAAAATGCAGTATCTCCATTAGCTAATTCATTTGAATAATAATACATTCTGTAAATATTGATATCCCGTACGTCAGTTCCAAGATTTTTTACAGAATGAAACCTGACCTTATCATGATTGTAGAACAATGAATTTGCTAAACCCGGGAGTGAAGTACAGTTGACGTCCGTTATTCTGTATTTTTGAATCCCGTTCACGTTTAGTGCATTGTCAAGAACATGCTGGGCAGTCGTATTATCACAATTTAATTCATTAACAGTGAATATATCCGGTTTTGCATAATTGATGATCTTTTTCAGGTAAGAAGTTTTATCATCTATATTGTTATTACTTTGTGTACACCAGCTTGTATTATAGCCGTAATTCAATAAATTATAATGCATTATTTTTAAAGTGTCCTGGCTGTATAGCTTAAAAACCAGAAAAACAAATATCAGGGAGCATACTTTTTTCATAGGTCATGAAATATACAAAATTGGTCTTTATTTTCAGTTGCAATATGTAAAAATAATCTAGATTTGCATCAATAAATTTAAAACTTATGAAAAAATTATTCCTTATTGCGTTTACGCTGATTACAGTTTCTTCCTTTGCACAATTTGATCGTTGGTTTCACGATAAAACTTTAAGAATGGATTATGTGCATTCAGGGAATGACCGAAATGACTATTTTACTTTTGATGAATTTTATGAAGAACCCTTTTGGGGAGGATCTAAAACGAATTTAATTGACGATTTCAATTATGGAAAGTATTATGTAAAGGTTTTTGATAAGGAAACCAAGCAGGAAATTTATTCACGTGGCTTTTCAACACTTTTTATGGAGTGGAAAACAACGAATGAAGCAAAAATAACAGATCGAAGTATGACAGAAAGTGTGGTAATGCCGTTTCCTAAAAAAGATGCTATGATAGAAATTCATAAGCGGAATAAAAAAGGGGAGTTTGAAAAATGCTGGGTAAAAGACTTTAAAGTCAATGATTATTTTATTAATAGAGAAAGGAGATTAGAATATCCCAGTTTTGATGTTCATATCAGTGGTGATCCTGCAAAGATGGTTGACATCGTAATTCTTCCTGAAGGTTATACTGAAGCGGAAATGGGTAAATTTATTCAGGATTGTAAAAATTTTAAAGAATCTTTATTCAGCTTTGATCCTTATGATAAAAATACAGATAAGTTTAATATACGTGGTGTTTTAGCTCCATCTCCTGAAAGTGGTTCTGATATTCCTGCCGATTCTGTTTGGGTAAAAACTTTATTGAATACTCGTTTTTATACTTTTGACCTGGAACGTTATGTGATGACCCATGATTTTAAAAGCGTCAGAGACCTGGCAGCAAATGCTCCTTACGATCAAATATATATTTTAGTAAATACTCCGAAATACGGAGGCGGTGCAATCTATAATTTTTATTCATCAAGTGTGAGCGGAAATAAAGTATCCGGGAAAATTATTATACATGAGTTCGGACATGCCTTTGTTGGTTTAGGAGACGAATACTTTAGCTCAAAAGTAGCTTATAACGATTTTTATCCTTTGGATATTGAGCCCTGGGAACCTAATATTACTACTTTAGTTGACTTTGATAGTAAATGGAAGTCCATGCTTCCTGAAGGAACAGAAATCCCAACTCCCATAGATAAAAATGCCCCTCATAAAATAGGAGTTTTTGAAGGAGCCGGTTATACTTCCAAAGGAATTTATCGTCCGGCTGATCATTGTTTAATGCGAAGCTTTTTGACAAACGAATTTTGCCCGGTTTGTAAAGCTGCAATTCAGCGAATGATAGACTTTTACACTAAATAGCAAATTTCTTTAAAAAAGTTGTGAATTATTTAACAGCTAGCCGCTTTATAACACTTTTTATTTATACTTTTGCAAAAATTGTATATTAAGGATAGTAAATAGATAAAGAGATGATTAAACATTTGTCGGAAATTGTTGATAGTGCAAAGAACAAGACGATCAGAAAGATTGCCGTAGCAGCTGCGGCAGACCAACACGTATTGGAAGCAATTCAGAATGCAAAAGCTGAAGGAATTATTGAGCCGATTTTAGTAGGTGATGAAAATGCTATCAGGGCTATTGCTAAAAAAATCAAATTTGATTTGGAAGGAATTAGAATTGTAAATGTTGAAGACGTTAAAAAAGCTTCACAGGAAGCAGTAAATCTGATTCGTAACGGTGAAGCTGAGATCTTAATGAAAGGTTTAGTAAGTACGGGCGTTCTTTTAAAATGTGTATTGGATAAAGAAGTCGGTTTACGTAAGGGAGCTACATTAAGCCATGTAGCTGTTTTTGAAACTCCATTCTATCATAAATTATTAGGAGTAACGGATGCTGCAATGAATGTATCTCCTGATCTTCAACAAAAAATCGCCATTATTGAAAATGCGGTTGAAGCATTCCACAAATTAGGAAATCCAAATCCAAAAGTTGCTGTTGTTGGTTCTGTGGAAACAGTGAACCCTAAAATGGAAGCTACTATGCATGCAGCTACAATTTCGATGATGAATTACCGTAAACAAATTAAAGGCTGTATTATTGATGGCCCTCTTGCAATTGACAATGCAGTATCTAAAAAAGCTGCAGAACTTAAGAATATTACTTCAGATGTTGCCGGTGATGTGGATTTAATTTTAGGCCCAGATATTGATGGTGCAAACATCTTATATAAGTCTCTTGGCTTCTTAGGTGGAGCTACTGCTGCTGCTGTAATTATGGGCGCTCAGGTTCCTATCGTTCTAACTTCAAGAGCGGATTCTGAAAAAAGTAAATTCTTATCAATTGCATTAGCTGCAGCAATTGGTTAATCATCTTTTTATACTCCCGATAACTATTGGGATAAAAAACCTGTTTAATGGAAGAAGTTAGAATATTGGCAATAAATCCGGGATCAACCTCAACCAAGATCGCGGTATATCATAATGAAGATCCGATTTTTGTAAAGAGTATTAAGCACTCTACAGAAGAATTGGATCAATATGACACAGTTGCTGATCAAATGCCTTTCAGAAAACAACTGATCATTGATGAGTTGAATGAGGCTGAAATCAGTGATGAGCATGTAAAGGTTATCGTAGGCCGCGGAGGCTTAGTTAAACCCATTGAATCAGGTATTTATGAAGTAAATGATGCTATGAAGCATGATTTACAAAACTCTCCTTTGGGTGAGCATGCCAGTAACTTAGGTGGTTTGATAGCTGATGAAATTGCTGCTTCATTACCTGATGCCAGAGCTTTTATTACGAACCCTGTTGTGGTTGATGAATTCGATGAGATTGCCCGCATTTCAGGGCATCCTGAATTTAAGAGGGTATCTATATTTCATGCGTTGAACCAAAAAGCAGTTGCCCGTGAACATGCAAAACGTACTTTAACCAAATATGAAGACCTGAATTTGGTCGTTGCCCATTTAGGTGGAGGTATTTCTGTTGGTGCACATAAAAGAGGACGGGTTGTAGATGTTAATCAGGCGCTGGATGGTGAAGGCCCATTTTCTCCTGAACGAGCAGGCTCAGTCCCTGTTGGAGAATTGATAAAGCTTTGTTTCAGCGGTAAGTATACACAAAAGGAAATCAAAAAAATGATTACCGGACAAGGTGGTATGGTTGCCTATCTTGGAACCAATAGTGCATATGAAGTTGAGCAAAAAGTTTTGGCAGGTGATAAAGATGCTGAATTAATTTATTCAGCTATGGCATACCAGGTTTCAAAAGAAATTGGTGCCATGTCAACAGTATTAAGCGGTGATGTTGATGGTATTTTGATTACAGGAGGCATTGCCCATAACAGATGGTTTGTTGAGCAGGTTATCAGCCGTGTGGAAAGAATTGCTCCTGTTCATGTTTATCCTGGTGAAGATGAGATGAAAGCATTGGCTATGAATGCTCTGCGTGTTATACGTGGCGAATTGCAATTGAAAGAATATAAGTAAAGAACATTTTCTATATATAAAGGATAAAAAATCTATAATAGACATGTCATCCTGAGCGCAGCGAAGGACCTCCATAATAAACGATTGAAAATAATTTAACAGATCCTTCGCTATGCTGCCAATGACAGATTTATGCAATAAGCTTATTATTAAAGGATTGCATTTTGTATCCAGATGGGGTTTTTTAGAAAGAAGCTCTGTTTATGAAGCAAAGCCATATTGGAATAATATATTTTTCCC
>JANQLW010000033.1 GCA_028280405.1 Bacteroidales bacterium | reverse complement strand
GATCGTTTGTTTTTTATCTTTTTTTTATTTTTTCCACGCAAAGAACGCTAAAGTTTTTTACGCGAAGAACGCAAAGACTTTGCGATTTTTGCGTGTTTTTGTTTTGCGGCCTTTGCGTGGAGAACTTCAAATAATATTTATAAGTTATTGACAACTCTATGAATATTGCTTTTCAATGTTTTGCTGTTAAAATTAATAAGTAAACCCAGTTTCAACCCTGATAGTTTCAGGTAAGTTAATAATTGGGCATAGTGCACAGGTAATAGTGTTTCAACAGCTTTTATTTCTATGATAACTTTATTGTTTATCATTAAATCAATACGATAACCAACTGCCTGCTTTACTTCTTTATAAATAAAGGGCATTGGCACTTGCTGTTTTACATTTAATCCCAACTGTTTTAAATCATAAGTAAGGGCATTTTCATAAACAGATTCAAGTAATCCGGGGCCAATACTTTTATGAATTTCAATCGCTGCTCCGATACATTTGTATGATATTTCGTTTTCTGTCATTTTTTTGTTTTCTTTCCACGCAAAGAACGCTAAAATTTTTTACGCGAAGGGCGCAAAGGCTTTGCGATTTTTGCGTGTTTTTGTTTTGCGGCTTTTGCGAGGAACTTTACATAAAAATCATAAGTAAGGGCATTTTCATAAACAGATTCAAGTAATCCGGGGCCAATACTTTTATGAATTTCAATCGCAACTCCGATACACTTATATGATATTTCGTTTTCTGTCATTTTTTTGTTTTCTTTCCACGCAAAGACCGCAAAAGTTTTTACACTAAGGGCGCAAAGGCTTTGCGATTTTTGCGTGTTTTTATTTTGCGGCCTTTGCGTGGAACTTCTAGAGTTTAGTTTTTTTATGAATCAGAGTTATTCCTCTATTATATTAATACCAGAAAAATGAAATTGTCTCCCATGAAAATGATAGATTAGATTTATTCATATTCTTTCCTATTATTTTTTTATACTTTTACACCACACTTGGTCTAATAATCAGACAAATGTTCAACGATTTTACAAATAACAAAATGCTCATGAATGCCTTGAACAAAGGCAATGAAAAAGCCTATACCTTTTTGGTAGACGAGTACCACCATAAGCTTTGTATATATGCTGAAAGCCTTAGTAAAGATCGTATAAAGGCCGAAGACATTGTACAAAATGTATTTCTAAAGATATGGGAACAACGTAAAAAGTTAAAGCCCGGTTTTTCAATAAAGAGTTATTTGTATAAGTCTGTTTATAATGAGTTTATAGATCAATATAGGAAAAATCAATCTTTACTTGCTTTAGAGAAAAAATATATTGAAGCTCTAAATGCTTTGGTGGAAGAAGACAACGAAACTATTGAACGTTTGTTTATACTCGTACAAAAGGAAATACAAAACCTGCCACCAAAATGTAAACAGGTTTTTTTATTAAGTAAACAAGAAGGTTTTACCAATATTGAAATATCAGAACACCTTAATATTTCCATTAAAACGGTAGAGGCCCGAATGACGCGAGCGTTCTCCTTAATCCGGGAAAAGGCAAAAGGAAAACTGGGAAATATTTTCTTCTTTTTATTTAGATTTTATCGTTCAAAAGCAATTTCATAAATGAACTTAGATTGAACATTCCTGACTAAAAATTTAAAATAAAACAAGACATATTGAACTAATATATATTTATTTACACCTATTCTAAATTAATTTAAAAAGTATATTCTCATTCAAATTAATTTTATATATTGCATTACCATTTCCTAAATGGATTGAGATGAGTTTGAGAGTCAACCATATTATTACGAAAAAAATCACATTTGAACAGCTATTTGCTGATTCTTTTTCTCGTTCATATCACTATTCTTCCCGTGCTTTTTGCAACTACTATGGTTACTTTGGAAAAGGCCTTTTCGAATGTTGGATTTTCTGATCTCTAAGTTTATTTAACTAATTATTGAACTTGACTCTTATGAAGAGTACAACTGGCATTGTCTTCATCATTGTAAATGATATATATCAGGTTCAATACATTAACCGATTAAAAAATATGGATCAAAATTTTAACATGAAAAAAATATTTATCGCATTCCTGGCAACCTTTACCATCTTATCTATTCAGGCTCAAATAGGAGTTAAAGATTATCAAAGGGCAGAACAGTTTATGTCGGTTAATATTGCAAAGAAATATTATCGTTCATGGGTTAAACCCAATTGGACAGATGACCACAAATCTCTATGGTATAGTATTAATACAAAGAAAGGAACTGAGTACATCCTTTTTAATATAAAGTCAAAAAAGAAAAAAGCCTTATTTAATCAGGAAGAACTTGCAAAGTTACTTTCTGCAAAACAAAACGATAAAGTTGAAGCCTATGATTTACCAATTAAGGACCTGGGCTTTAATAAAGCAAAAAAGTTTATCAAGTTCCGAATAAAGAAAGACTGGTTTAAATTCTTTACGGAAACCAACAAACTTGAAGCATTCAAGCCGGACAAACCAAACTATAAACATTACAGAACTTCTCCAGATAAATCAAAAATTGCATTCGTAAAAGATTATAATATTTGGATTAAGGATAAGGAAACGGGTAATGAAATTCAAATTACAAAAGACGGAAATCAGGGATATGGATACGGAGTATCACCTTCATGGTATGCAACAAGAAATATTGAGTCTTCGAATGATTTCAAACTGGAGGCAAACATAAATTGGAGTCCCGATAACAGATATATCATTTCCGGAAAGTACGATCGCAGACAAGCACGTAAATTATATTTATACCGCAGCCTGCCGGAAAAGGGTCACAGAGCTGAAGTATACGAATATGAGCGGCCGATAGCCGGTGACAGCATTGTTCCGACAATCGAGTTTATCTTAGTTGATACTAAACTAAACACTTATAAGAAACTACAATTAAAACCTCTGGCCACCTTCCTGCCCTATGGGTTTAAATGGAAGAAAGATGGAAGCAAAGCTTATCAGGTTCGTTATCAAAGAGGATATCAATCGGTAAATGTAGTTGAAGTTACGGCCTCCAATGCTGAAGTAAAAACTGTTATTCAGGAATCTTCCAAAACTTATGTTGACCCCTTAAATCATGATCTGGTCATTTCAAATAACAACAATGAAGTTATTTGGTTATCCGAACGTGATGGCTGGAATCATGCGTACCGATATAATACTGATTCCGGGGTAGTCATTAATCAAATTACAAAAGGAACATTCGTAATACGTGATATCATATATAATGATGAAAAAAATGAGAAATTGTATTTCACAGCGGGAGGCCGGGAATGTTGCTACGACCCTTATTATCCATTATTATATGTTATTAATCATGATGGAACTGATATGAAAACTCTAAGTCCGGAAAAGGCTCATCATGAGTTTTTCATTTCAAAGGACAAAAAATATATAGTAGATAACTTCTCAATGGTTCAGGAACCTAATACAGCTATACTGAGAAGGTTAAAAGACGGCAAAATAATAGCTGAACTTGAACAAGGGGATATTACAGAAATTTTAGCAATGGGCTGGCAAAAGCCGGAGCCATTTAAAGTAAAGGCCAGAGATGGTAAAACCGATATCTATGGTGTATTGTTTAAGCCTAACAATTTCGATCCGGAAAAATCTTATCCGATTATTAACGGCACATACAGTGGTCCTCAAACCATCAGAACTCCTAAAAACTTCAAAAGAGGATTATCTAATGACGATACACCTTTAGCGCAACTGGGCTTTGTATTGGTAAATATAGATGGGATGGGTACAGCCTTTCGCTCCAAAGCTTTTCATGATGTATCATACAGAAACCTTGGAGATATCGGGGCACCGGATCATATTGCAGCTATCAAACAACTGGCAAAAGACCGTCCATGGATGGATATTAACAGGGTTGGAATATTTGGTCATTCAGCCGGAGGTTATGATGCAGCACATGCTATTTTAACACATCCTGAATTTTATAAAGTAGCTGTTGCTACTGCAGGGAACCATGACCATCGATCTGCAAAAGCATGGTGGCCTGAATTATATATGGGCTATCCGGCCGGAAAAAATTATGATGAACAATCAAATTATAACCTGGCTAAAAACTTAAAAGGGAATTTATTATTAGTTCATGGAGATCTGGATCAAAATGTAAATCCGACAGCCAGTATGCGCCTGGCAGCAGAACTGATTAAAGCCAATAAAGACTTTGAACTTATTTTAATACCAAACAAAGATCATAGTCAGGTTTATTATGATAAATATTTAATTCGTAAACGATGGGATTTCTTTGTAAAACATTTACATGGAACTACCCCTCCGAAAGAATATAAAATAAAATAATGAATAGTGAATAATGCTAAATCTATATCTCGGTTTTTCATTTTTAGTTTTTCATTATTCGTTGTTAAAATTTAAAAAATTTTAAACGATGTTTAGTAAAGGAACTTATATACAAAGGCGCCAAAAGTTGGCAAAAGAAGTTAATAAGGGTTTAGCATTATTTATAGGAAATGGTGAAAGCCCAATGAATTATACAGATAATACATATCGCTACCGTCAGGATAGTACTTTTTTATACTTTTTTGGATTAAGCCATCCGGATTTGGCAGCTGTAATTGATGTTGAATCTGGTGAAGAAATTATTTATGGAGATGATTATACCATTGACCATATTGTATGGATGGGAAACCAGCCTACTATTCAGGATAGAGCAAACAATTGTGGTGTTAAAAGATCGGCACCTTCGGCTCAATTAAAAAAAGACCTGGATGAAGCCATTGCAAAAGGCCGTCCAATTCACTTTCTTCCCGTTTACAGAGGAGAAAGTAAAATCAGGATCTTCGAATTATTGGGTGTGCTTCCTTCTGAAATAAAAGAGAAAGCAAGCCTGGAATTTGTAAAAGCCGTTATAAATCAGCGGAATTATAAATCGGAAGAAGAGATCCTTGAAATTGAAAAAGCGGCAAATATTACCGTCGATATGCATTATGCTGCTATGCGTATGGCCCGTCCGGGTATGACAGAAGCACAAATTGCTGCCGAAGTAGAACGTATCCCTATGGCTGAAGACGGATATATCTCATTTCCGGTAATTGCAACCATAAACGGACAAACTTTACATAATCACTATCATGGGAATACTCTTGAAGAGGGAAGAATGTTCCTTCTGGATGCAGGAGCAGAAACAACTATAGGTTATGCAGCAGATATGTCCAGTACTTTTCCTGTAGGAAAATACTTTACAACCCGACAGAAAGAAATTTACCAGGTAGCTTTAAACTCCCATGAGAAAGCTATTGAGATGCTAAAGCCAGGCATTCCTTTTAAAGAAGTTTATTTTGAATCCGCCCGTGAAATTATGAGAGGCATGAAAGATCTGGATTTTGTAAAAGGTGATATTCATGAAGCAGTTGCATCAGGAGCTCATGCTATATTCTTCCCTTGTGGTTTAGGCCATATGATGGGGTTGGATGTTCATGATATGGAGGATTTAGGAGAAGAATATGTTGGCTATGATAATGAAGCAAAAAGCACTCAATTCGGACAAAAGTCATTACGCTTGGGAAGAAAGCTGGAGCCAAATTTTGTATTAACCATAGAGCCGGGAATTTATTTTATCCCACAATTAATTGATTTATGGAAATCTGAAAAACGTTTTTCAGAATTCCTTAATTATGAAAAAATTGAATCTTATAAAGATTTTGGCGGATGCCGGAATGAAGAAGATTTCTTAATTACAGAAACAGGATATAAACTATTAGGAAAACCACTGGCAAAGACAATTGAGCAGGTAGAAAACGAACGCTTGAAAGCATTTTAAGAATAAGAACCCCGTCATGCTGAAACAAGTTCAGCATGACGGAAGAATAAATAACAATTTAACCCATGAAAATCATATCCGCAGAACATATCGAAAAGGTAGCCAATCCTGGAATCTGGATAGATGTAATGGAAAAAGCATTGCTATCCATATCTGATCCGGCCTATTTTACTCCGGATCGAATGTATGTGGATATGGATTCAAATACCTTATTCTTAATGCCATCCATAGGCCCAAATGTTTTTACCACTAAACTGGTTTCTGTATTTCCGGGAAATATGAAATCAGGGAAAGATGTGATACAGGGAACTGTAGGTTTGGGAATTTTCGATTTATTCGGTGCAGAACTGGTAAATAAAAAATGTGAAGAATTGAATCTGGGAACAAATGTCAAATTATAACATTGCTATTTCATGATAGAATTAGATAGATGGAATTGGGAGCCCCCCAAAGATTGGTTAAAAATAAAAACCGTTGATTTACACACGGGAGGAGAACCTTTACGTGTATATTATGATGGTTTGCCCGAAGTAAAAGGTAAAACCATTCTGGAAAAACGAAAATATTTTAAAGACCATCTGGATTATATCCGTACAGGTACAATGTTTGAGCCACGAGGACATGCCGATATGTATGGTGCATTAATTACCGAACCTATCACTAAAGATGCGGATTTCGGAACTTTCTTTTTACACAATGAAGGTTATAGCACCATGTGTGGGCATGCGATTATTGCATTAACGAAATTGGTATTTGATACCGGAATGATTCTTAAAACGGGGGATACTCCTGATTTAATAATTGATGCTCCTCCGGGATTAATCAGATCTACAGCCTATTTTAAGAACGAAATCGTAGAAAAGGTTAGTTTTTTAAATGTTCCTTCTTTCTTACTTTATCAGGATGAGTATGCAGAAGTAAAAGGAATAGGAAATGTAAAATTTGACATCGCTTATGGCGGAGCTTTTTATGCCTTTGTAAATGCAGATGAACTTCGGCTTGAAATAGAAGCAAAAGATTATAATCAATTGATTGATTACGGCCGAAGAATAAAATATGCTGTAATGGATAAATTTGAAATAAAACATCCGTTTGAAGAAGATTTAAGTTTTTTATATGGTACTATTTTCACCGGCACGGCAAAAAATCCGGAACATCACAGTCGAAATGTATGCATTTTTGCCGAAGGCGAAGTTGACCGTTCTCCAACCGGTTCAGGCGTTAGTGCCCGGGCTGCTTTGCATCATGCAAAAGGAGAGCTCAAACAAGGAGAGAAAATAATCATAGAAAGCATATTGGATACTACGATGGATGTAGAAGTAAAGGAAATCACAAACTATGGACCACACAGTGCTGTTATTCCGGAAGTAACAGGAAAAGCCTATATAACAGGAAGAAATGAATTTTGGTTTGACCCTTCAGACCCGCTAAAGGACGGGTTTATATTTAGATAAAAAATTATGAAAAAGATAGGAGTAATATTCAGTCTATTAATCATTACAGGAATTCATTCTATGGCCTGTACAATCATTGCTGTAGGGAAAAAAGCATCTGTAGACGGCTCTGTAATAGTTTCCCATACTGATGCCGGCCCTGATTGCCGTATACATCTGGTTCCCGGCCGGAAATTCAAACCAGGGACACAAGCGGCTGTTCATTGGGGTATGATAGAATTAGGTCGAAAATTAGGAGATTATGGAGAAGTAATTGGCCAAATCCCTCAGGTAGAAGAAACCTATTCTTATTTCCAAACCGCCTACCCTCAAATGAATGCATATCAGCTTGCTATTGGTGAAAGTACCTTAAGCCAGAGAGAAGAATTAAAACTTGATCGTACAAAATGTAAACAGATCATGACTATTGAGCAGGCACAGGCATTTGCATTACAAAGATGTAAAACAGCTAAAGAAGCCTTAACCTTAATCACAGAATTATTGGAAAAATATGGCTTTCTTCCTTCCTGTGTAGATGAAAGTGAATCCCTGGTTATTGCTGATGTAGATGAGATTTGGGTGTTGGAAGTTTTTAGTGTCGGAAATGAATGGACACCGGAAAGTGGAAAACCAGGCTGTATTTGGGCAGCACAAAGAGTACCGGATGATCATGTAATGATTATTCCTAACTGGAGCATTATTAAAGAACTTAAACTAGAGGATAAAGCGAATTATCAGGCTTCTTCAAATTATATGCAGGAAGCCATTGATAGAGGATGGTATCATCCTGATTCAGGAATGCCGTTTGTTTGGCAAGACGTTTATTCGCCTATCCCTAGAGAATGGGCCACATCACGTTTTTGGTTGTTTTATGCCAGCTTTGCACCCAATTATCGTGATTGGCCCAATCGTTTTACAACAGATCCTTTTAAGGGAGAAGATCAATATACACAGTTCGTGGAACCGCTATCTATTTATCCTTTTTCTGTAAAACCGGAAAAAAAGATGTCTGTACAGGATATCATGAAATTTCAGCGTTCGACTTTCAACGGAACTATTTACGACAAAGAAAATGATGCCACCTGGTATTACCCGGATGCTGAAGGCAAAATGATCAGAAGTCCTATTGCAACTCCTTTTCCTACAGAAGAGATGAGAAAGGTTCTTAAAATTAACAGAAGAAGGAATGTAGCCCGTGCCCGTGGTGAATATGGAATGATCGCTCAATTAAGGGGATGGCTTCCGAATGAGGTTGGAGGCATATACTGGTTTTATGTTGATAACGCTTTTACCAGTGCTTATGTTCCTATTTATTCGGGAGTAACTGATATAGCTGAGCCTTATAAGGTTTATGATAAAACAGTTTTTCAGGATAACAGCATCAGATGGGCTGTAGATTTTGTAGATAATCTTTTATACTTAAGATGGCAGGATGCCGTAAAAGTTTTACATGAAAAACGTAACCCTTTAGAGCAAAGCTTTTTTGATGAACAAGAAGCCATAGATAACAAAGCAAAAGAATTAGCAGCCAAAAATCCTAAAAAGGCAGCAAAATATCTTACGGAAATCACTATAGACAGAATGAATAAAGTACATCAATTATTTAAAGACTTACGACTCGAATTGATTACTAAATTCACCAACAATAAACAAGGCATTTAAACAACTAAAAAAGAAAAACAGATAGCTAAAGATTGATAAAACTTTATTATAAAACCAAAACAAGCACTTAATAGTAATCAGGGATTGACCCATCCCTCAAAAAATGGGTTAATATGAATCAAAATGAAGAAAGGCAACCACTTGGTTGTCTTTCTTTATTAGGCAAAATGATTTAATTTTATATACATAAACCAAGCAAATTGTACTTATGAGATTATGGTCGTTACATCCTAAATATTTAGACTCAAAAGGACTGGTAGCTCTTTGGAGAGAAAGCCTTCTAGCGAAAAAAGTTTTACAAGGAAACACAAAAGGATATACGAATCACCCACAATTAATAAGGTTTAAACATACCAAGCATCCTCTGGAATGTATTAACCAATATCTCAGTATAATATATAACGAAGCACAGGAAAGAGGATATAATTTTGACAAAGAAAAAATTGATTGGAACTTCACTCCTCACCTGCTTCCTGTAAATAAAGGCCAAATTAATTATGAATGGGAACATTTATTAAATAAGCTCATTGAACGAGATCATATCAAGTTTGAAGCATTAAAAAGAATTTCAAACATAGAACCCCATCCCCTGTTTGAAGTTATCAAAGGGGAAATTGAAGCCTGGGAAATTCAATAAAAATTAACTTTATGTAAGAATTCATAACTCATAACTTATAATTATCTTTACACAAACAGATTTAATTTTATGAACAACTCAAGTTTACTTACAGTTTCCCTTGCCCAAATAGCCCCTGTATGGCTTAATAAAGAAAAAACCATTGAAAAGATAAAAGATGCCATTTCAGAAGCATCAAATCAGAAAAGTGATTTGGTAGTCTTCGGCGAAGCAGTACTTCCCGGATATCCGTTTTGGTTAGCATTAACCAAAGGAACAGAATGGAACTCCAGTATTCAAAAGGAAATTCACGCTCACTATATTAGAAATGCGATTATGGTTGAGAAGGGAGAATTAAATGATATTTGTGAATTAGCAAAACAAAAGAAAATTGCAATTTATCTTGGTTTTATAGAAAGAGCCGGTAATCGTGGTGGACATAGTTTGTACTGTTCATTAGCATATATTAATAAAGATGGGGAAATTAAGTCTGTTCACCGAAAATTACAACCAACATTTGATGAAAGACTAACATGGTCGCCCGGAGATGGAAACGGATTACAGGTTCATACAATGAATAACTTTACTGTGGGAGGATTAAATTGTTGGGAAAACTGGATGCCATTACCAAGAACAGCTTTATATGGTATGGGTGAAGACTTACACATAGCAGTATGGCCGGGTTCAAAACATAATACTGAAGATATTAGCAGATTTATGGCAAAAGAAGGCCGTTCTTTTGTAATTTCTGTTTCAGGCTTAATGACTAAAGAAGATTTCCCATCTGATACTCCTCATTATGATCTTATTATTAAAGATTCTCCAAAAATATTAGCAAATGGCGGAAGTTGCCTAGTAGGTCCTGATGGAAATTTTATTATAGAACCTATAATGAATAAAGAGGGCATATTTACAAAAACCATTGATCATAATCGTGTTTTGGAAGAAAGACAAAACTTTGATCCTGTAGGGCATTATTCCCGTCCGGATGTCACGAAATTAATTGTAAACAGAGAGCGTCAATCGACCGTAGAATATAGGAATGAGAAGTTTAACAATTGAAGTTGAACAGGCCTAAAACGGTCTAAAATAAATCAGTCAATTTCTTGTTTCCGTAGAAAATTAATTTATATATTTGCAAACCGAAATCGGGTCCAGTAGCTCAGTTGGATAGAGCAACAGCCTTCTAAGCTGTGGGTCCCAGGTTCGAATCCTGGCTGGATCACTCGACGATCAAAACAAATTTTTCAAGACAAAGCAAGCTATTTTATTTAGCTTGCTTTTTTTATTTAGCGAAGTTTTGGATTGATTATTTGTACAAAACTTTTTAATTTTTCCCATTCTTACTTAAGGTAAAGATCTAAATCCTGTATCCTTTTTATATCTATTGCTGAATTCATTAACTTAGTTTTTTAAATCTAAGAAAAATGGATGAACTTCAACAAATATGTTTTCCAGACAAAAGCGATTTTTGGCAATGGTTACAGCAAAATCATAATGATAGTAATGGTATTTGGTTGCTTTATTATAAAAAACATACGAATATGGAATGTATCAGCTATGATGATTCTGTCGAAGTAGCTTTATGTTTTGGATGGATAGACAGCATACTAAAATCAATAGATCATGAAAAATATGTAAGAAAGTTTACTCCTAGAATCGATACAAAAAATTGGTCACCCACAAATAAAAAAAGAGTATTAAAATTAATTGAGTGTGGTGAAATGACAGAAGTCGGCTTAAACAAAATTGACCTGTATTTAAAAACAGGAAAGGTAGATTGGGATATTGATGAGCCTGTTCAAAAAGGAAAAACAAATAAAAACATAAAAGCTCCTGAATACCTGATAAAAGAGCTTTCCAGAAATCAGCCTGCCCTTAATAATTTTCTCAACTTAGCACCTTCTTATCAAAAAAAATACATTCTATGGATAACTACTGCAAAGAAACAAGATACCAGAGACAGGCGAATTAAAGAAGCAATAAGAGCACTCAAAAAAGATGAAAAACTTGGAATGAAATAATTACATTCGTAAATAAACAAGTATAATATAGCTGGTGATCAGCTTCTCTTCAATTCACAATTTCCGAAATTATGGAAAAAAATTCTGAATAAATAGAATCGCTTAACTAATTATTACTATGATAGTTTATTATCTTTGAATAAAAAATGACTATTAGTCAAATAAAAAACTTAGTGACAATTAACTATACTAGCTATGTCTGAAAAAAAACTGGTACGGAAAAAAATCATTGAAGACTTAAACAAATGGGATATCATTGATGCTTCAAATAGCCTTCTTATTGAAAAAGGAATAAAAGGATTCACTATGGATCTGGTAGCAAAAAAAGCCGGTATGGCTAAAGGTACTGTGTATGCCTATTTTAAAAATAAGAATATTTTACTGGAACAAGTATATGGGGAGGTTTTTAATTCTAAAAGAAAAGAGATTACAGATATCCTGGAATCAGAAAATCCATTCATTAATAAATTGAAAATGCATGCTGAATTTATGCTAAAATTAGCAACTGATAACAAAATATTGCTTGGTGAACTTCATAAAAAAGGATACCATAATATAAACCCTTTTGACAAGGATAAGGATAACTGGTATGGGTTTTCAAAACAAATAATAACTGAAACTCTCAATAATGAAATTAAAAACAGAAAGTTAAAGATTTACAATGTGGATGTGTTAGTTTCTCTATACCTGGGAAGCCTTCATTCTATGGTAGAACAACTGATATCTTCCAAAAGCTCTTATTCTTATAGCAAGAACATAGAGGAATTAATAAAACTATTTGAGATGAGAATTAAATAGAAGTTTGATCTTAAATAATTTTTATTTTTAATACTTACTTAAATATATTTATTTATATTTGTTGTATATTTTTAATAGCCACTAAAAAGGACATGCTATCGTGATAGATGGCAGTCCTTTTTTATTTCAAGACATTTTCTCAAAACTCTTGTCAATCAAGTATTACAGCGTTTTTTAAAAGCCTTAATAAAAAATTAATTTACGGAATTTGTAATT
This sequence comes from Bacteroidales bacterium, assembly GCA_028280405.1. Lineage (GTDB taxonomy): Bacteria > Bacteroidota > Bacteroidia > Bacteroidales. The sequence goes on along the minus strand of JANQLW010000033.1, from coordinate 55,196 downwards.
TGTATTGATTAAAATATATAATTTTGCAGACACATGAATTCAATAAATAGCATATACAACTCATTTGTTAAGCCAATCTCCATGGCTGATGCTTCTATTATTGGATTAATTACATTCGTTGTTAGTACAACAACAACTACGACTACAACCACAACGACCCCTTAGGGGGTTCAACATTGACATATAAGCACCATTGGTGCATTCCGTTTCTTGGTTTATTTTGATCAGGTTCAATCAATTATTAATTTTATTCAACAGAAAATAAAAAATGGAAAGAATTATCCGCGCCTTTGCGCCGGCAACTGTAGCCAATGTAAGTTGTGGGTTTGATGTACTCGGCCTTGCGCTGGAAGACATTGGAGACATTGTAGAAATATCATCTGCTCCATTTAATGAAGTAAAAATATCAGATATTATAAATGGAGATCAGCTATCATTAGATCCGGATCAAAATAGCTGTGGAGTTGTGGTAAAGAAAATGCTCGAAGACCAAAACAAGAATTTTGGAATCAGCATAAGAATTATAAAAGGTTATACAAGTGGAAGTGGGCTAGGCTCCAGTGCGGCCAGTTCTGCTGCTACAGCTATTGCCATGAATACCTTTTTGAATGTATCTTATTCAAAAACAGATTTGGTTAAATTTGCTATGGAAGGCGAAAGAGCCGCTTCGGGTACTGCTCATGCCGATAATGTTGCAGCTGCAATTTATGGAGGCATCTGCCTGGTAAAAGATTATAATCCTCTTGAAATAGTTGAGCTTCCGGTACCTGAAGATCTATATATCGTTGCACATTTTCCGAAAATCAGTTTGAAAACTTCTGAATCCAGATCAGTTTTGAACAAAGATATTGAACTGAAAACTGCTTCCAAGCAATGGGGAAATCTGGCCTCTTTTGTTTCCGCTCTTTATAAAAACGACTATGATTTATTAAGCAGATCTATGGTAGATGAAATTGCAGAAAAGCAAAGAGCTGGTTTAATCCCGGCCTATTATGAAATGAAACAGGCAGCTATAGATAATGCAGCTCTAGGTTTTGGAATATCCGGTTCCGGCCCTACAGTGTTTGCATTGTGCAAAGGAAAAGTAATTGCAAAATCTGTTAAACAGGCCATTGGTGAAGCTTATAAAATTTCATCATTTGAATACCAGAGCTTCATTAGTCGGATCAGAATAAAAGGAGCCGAAGTTATTAATCCATATAGTAATCAATATCATGAAATATATAAATACAAAGAACAAGCTGCAAGCTGTTAACTTTAAAGAAGCATTATTTAATGACCAGGCTGATAATGGAGGCTTGTACATGCCTGCCAATATCCCTGAATTCGGGCCATTATTCATCAGAGCCCTTTCAAGAATGTCAAATCATGAGGTCGCTTTAGAAATTCTACTTCCTTATGTCAGAGAATTTATTAATAAACAAGATCTAATGAAACTTGTAGAAAACACTCTTGGTTTTGACATTCCGCTAGTACAGGTAGAAGAAAATATACATGCACTTGAGTTATTCCATGGCCCAACGATGGCCTTTAAAGATATGGGGGCAAATTTCCTGGCTTCATTCTTAAGTGAAATAAAAAAGGATCAGGAAAAAACCAGGGTATTGGTTGCAACATCCGGAGATACCGGTAGTGCAGTAGCAAATGCCTTTTCAGGTAAAGAAGGTATTGAAGTTTATGTTTTATTTCCAAAAGATGGGGTCAGTAAATTTCAGGAACAACAAATTACCAATAATGCAAACAATGTTCATGCAATAGAAGTTAACGGAACTTTTGATGATTGTCAGAAGATGGTAAAATCCGTTTTGGGGAATAAGCTGATCAGAAAAGAATTAAATGTGATTACAGCAAATTCTATTAATATTGGCAGATTGCTCCCTCAAATTGTATATTACTTTTTGGCATACAAACAACTATCTGATAAAAAAAGAGATGTACTAATGTCTGTCCCCTGCGGAAACCTTGGAAATTTAACTGCCGGATTAATGGCTATGAAAATGGGATTACCTGTTTATAAATTCATTGCCGGTGTTAATGAAAATAAGATGTTCCATGAGTTACTAAAGTATGGACAATTAAATATCAGGCCTTCTGAAAAGACTTATTCAAATGCTATGGATGTTGGAAACCCCAGCAACTTACAAAGAATTATGCATATGTATAACAGAGATTTGCTAATTATGCTGGGTGATATAGAAAGTTTATCTGTAAGTGACAAACAAACGATTCACAGAATTGCCCAGGTTTACAAAGACTTCAATTATATTTTGGATCCACATGGAGCTGTTGCATACGAAGCGCTTAAATCTAATTTAAAAAATTATCAAACCGGTATTTTTCTGGCTACGGCCGATCCTTTTAAGTTCGAATCTGTGGTTAGAAAAGCCATACCTGCATTCAACAGGTTTAATCATATTGATATGCAACAAGGTCATAAAATTAAAATCAAAAACGATTTTGATGAATTGAAAGAGGTGTTGTATTCATAATATAGAATTCTGACAATAAGGGTACAATGGATTTATACAAATAAATTTATCATTAACCCAGAATCATTTATTGTATAGACGCGATTTATCGCGTCTTTTTTTCATAAGTCACAAAACATATAGATACGATTTATCACATCTTCTTTGTCATAAATCATGGTTCTATTCAGACGCGATAAATCGCGTCTATACAAATTTTTAATTTATATAATTATTTTATTTATCCTCATAACGTTTAGGATTCGTTTTAATATAATTCCTTATCAATTTTAAAGCTTTTTCATTTCGAATAATTTTTTCATAAAACCGGGATTGCCATTCAAATTCTTTACATTTCTTTCTGATTTCAAATGTGACTCTTCCTTTATACCATCTTATAATCCTTGATAAATTATGATTTAACATCGGATTATTTTGTCCACAAATGCCACCTCCATTTTTTCTATTTAATTCTTCTTCGTTAATGCAGACGCGATAAATCGCATCTTTACAAAAATCTTTATCATAATTGAAATTTTTCAAGATTATGATTCCATGAATATGATTTGGCATTACTATAAATTCATCTAATTGAACATAAGAATAATGCTCGGGAGTTTTCATCCAAATATCCTTTGCAATTTTCCCTGAATTATTCAAGCTCATTTTCCCATTCCTAACTTCTCCAAAATATTCTGTCATACCTAACGTACAAATAGTAACAAAATATTTACCATGCCAATTATAGTTCCATCTCCTTAACCTTATACTCGACTTGCGGAATCCATTAAATAATTTATCAGACATATTAATAACTTTTAATGACTTATATTTATTAATACCTCTTACGTTAAAATGTCTACTTTATAAAATCACTCAATCCTTACTTGTATGTTAATAAACGCGATAAATTATTACATTAAATGTGAATAAGTAAACAAAAAAATTTCATTTTCATTTGATCAAAAAAATAATTTCGGTAGTTTTGTGCCGAAATAACAAATATCATATTGTCCTAACATTAATATTTGTTATATTTGCTCTGACACTAGATAAAGAATATGTTTGAAGGTATCGTGAATCTGCAACTTCCGTTTATGCTTATTTCCTCAGGGGTTTCTTCTGTGCTATACCTCATATTCTTATTTATTAATATTGGATATCCGAAATCTGAAGAAATTGCTCAAGATGAACACCAAATTATTCTTGAGGAAGAATCTAATATTTCAGATTCAGAGCATGATAATTCTCAGATTGATATTCTTGATTATTTATCAGATAAAAAAACTCAAACCAGTGAAAGCTTACAAGTCGAAGACTGTTTTAGTTTGCGCTTATTGACTACAATTCGACATTGTAATTTAAAGCATACTTACTCCTGTTTGTTCGCCGGAGCAAGTTACTCCCGCCCTCCGCCACAGGCTTAATTTCACGCTTTTTTATTATTATACTTTGCAATGATTTATTCATTGTCTTTTATTATTAAAATCACAATTATTATTACAGCTTAGTTGTATTAATCTATTATTTATATAATGGTTACTACAAACCGATTAGTATTTCTAATCATTTAATAAATATTAAAATAAATCAATGAAAACATATACTATTTTATTGGCTTTCTTTTTATTACCATTTTTAAGCATTGCTCAGGAAACAAAGGATAAAAAGAAGAGTCAAAACAAAAAATCTGTTGATTTAACAGAGGTTGTTATTACGGCTGATAAGGTTGAAAGTAAACTACAGGAAACACCAATATCAGCATCTTTAATTGAAGTGAAAAAAATTGAAAATGAAAATATAAATACCCTCGCTGATATCAGTGCGCGTATTCCCAACTTTTTTATTATGGACTATGGATCAAAGCTTTCTCCTCCGGTATTCATGCGGGGCATGGGATTGAGAAGAGATGCTTCTCCATCTGTAGGCCTTTATGTTGACAATATTCCTTATCTCGAAAAAGGAAGCTTTAATTTCGATTTTATGAATATTGCGAATATAGAGATTTTAAGAGGTCCGCAAGGAACATTATATGGTAGAAATACCATGGGTGGCCTCATTAAAATATATACTCAGGATCCTTCTGCTGATTTTTCAGGATATATAAAATCAGAATACGGGAACTACAATACATCCAAAACAGTACTGCATGTCAATCAGCCAATTAGCAAGAAATTCTATACGGTATTCAATGCAGGATATTCTCATAGCGATGGTTTTTTCGATAATATATCAACCGGAAACAAAGCTGACAAATACAATACCTATTCAGGAAGAATAAAAATAGCTTATCGTCCCAATAATAACTTTAAAGCTACTTTCAATACTGACTTTGAGAGAAACAAGCAATTAGGGTATCCTTACGGAAAATTTGACAATGCTACTCAGGTTGTTAGTCCGGTTAATTATAACAGACCAAGCTCTTACGACAGAGATCTGCTTTCTATCGGATTAAACCTGAAATATGAAGGTAAAAATATAGTTGTAACCTCTGCTACCAGTTACCAGTTCTTAGATGACCTATTTATACTGGATCAGGATTTTTCTCCTGCAGATGTATTTTCGATTGCACAAGACAGAGTTCACCATACTTTTTATCAGGAATTCAACATTCACTCCGTAGCAAAATCAAAACTTAAATGGTTGCTGGGAATGATGTATTTCAAGCAATCAACTGATAAAAATGTAAATGTTAATTTTCATGATGCATGGCTAGCAGGAAAACCTTTTACTTCTTATTCATATGTTAAGTCATATAACCAGCCTACTCTTGGAGCTGCTGCTTACGGACAAGCATCCTATCCTATTGGAAATTTTAGTTTTACTGCAGGTGCAAGAATTGATTATGAATCAGCAGATTTAGAATATACTTATGTTAAAACTGTAAATGGGAATGATGCATTACAGCCTGGATTTAACAGTGATTTAAACTTTAACCAGTTTACACCTAAATTCACTATTTCATATTTACCATGTGATTATTTCACATTTTATGGGGCTATAACTAAAGGCTTTAAAGCAGGAGGATTTAATTCTTCGTTTGAAAGTGATGATGCCAGAACCTTTGATCCTGAAAAAAGTACAAATTGGGAAATTGGAGCCAAAACTACTTGGCTCAACAATAAATTAGTAGCTAATTTTACTTTCTTTACAATAGAAATAACTGATCAACAAGTTAGCCAGAGTGTACCTAGTAGTTTAGGCAGCTATGTTGATAATGCTGCTAAATCCAGAAGTTGGGGAATTGAATTGGAAATTAATGGTTATATCAATGATAACTGGCAAATATGGACAAACTTTGGATATAACAAAGTAAAATTCTTAGAGTATACTAATTCCCAAGAAGCTGTACTTAATAATAACTTTGCACCAAATACCCCGAGATACACATTAAGTACAGGTACAAATTATACGGTATTCATTAATGGTGGATTTATTGACAAAGCTCATTTAAATGTAAATTACCAGCACTTTGGTAAAATTTTCTGGAATGAAGAAAATACGGCATTCCAAAAAAATTATGGTTTATTGAATGCTAAACTAACATTTGAAAATGATACTTTTGATTTTGGTTTATGGGCCAAAAATATCATGGATGTAGATTATAACGTTTTCTATTTTGTTACGAGTGCTCCATTTGTTCAGCTTGGTAAACCTGCACAATTCGGAGTATTTGCAAAATTTAAATTCTAAACTTATATGTGGAAAACTTCCGGCAGTAAATATGGCACACTGCTTAGCCTGTATCTTGCTCAATCCATACCAATGAGTTTTTTCTCAACGGTTATGCCCGTTTTATTGCGTGGTGAACAATACTCTTTAACTTCAATCGGATTTTTACAACTGATTAAATTACCATGGATTATTAAATTTCTATGGGCACCTTTCGTCGACAAAACAGGAGCTACGATTCACGGGCACAGAAAGTGGATTATCTTTTCTGAAATTTTTTATGCTATCGTTATTTTTAGCATCAGCTTTTTAAGCCTGGATATAAATTTCAAATTAGTGATAACCCTGATGGTTATAGCCATTACTGCTTCAGCCACGCAAGATATAGCAACAGATGCCTTTGCCATTCTAATTTTAAGGAAAAAAGAGCGAAGTATAGGTAACAGTATGCAATCTGCCGGAAGTTTTTTAGGAACACTTACAGGAAGTGGGGTGCTTTTAATGATTTATGATGATATGGGATGGCAGCCGTTATTAGCTTGCCTGGCAGGGTTTGTCCTTCTGGCTATTATTCCGGTCATATTTTATAAAGGAAAAAAAGATATTCCTGAAAGAAAGCCAAGTCCCCCGATTCAGGTTTCTGATATTTGGCGGTTTTTTACAGCCAAAGAAAATTTAAGAAGGATTATCCTCTTGGCCATTTTTTATTCAGGGATCACAGGAATACTTTCCATGTCTGCACCATGGATGGTTGATTTAAAATATACGAAAAGTGAGATCGGACTATTAAAAGGGATTTATGGTGCCGCATCAGGTGCAGGAGCAGCCTTAATTGCTGGTTATATTGTAAAACGTATCAAAAAACTCAGAAGTTTACAACTCTTTATTCTTTTTGCAATCATTTCAGCTTCTTACTTCTACTATCTGACACAAGCTGATCCGGACAGAACCATGATAATTATAGGCATGCTTTTAATCTGGGCCACTTACGGAATGTGTTCAGTAATTATATACACCATTTCTATGGATAATGTAAGGCCGGGCAGAGAAGGAACCGATTTTACCATTCAAATTGTGATCACACATTTAAGTGGAATCCTGGTTGTTATTGGAAGTGGGAAAATAGCAGATTTGTTTGGTTACAATGGTTTATTTTTAACAGAAACTTTTGTTTGTCTGCTCGTGTTTTTACTAATCCCCTATCTTTACAGAGAAAAAAAAGAAATGATAAAAACGACATAATATCAGGATAAACTCCAGGCACCAAGATAATGAAAACTCCAACTGAACTTTTAAATAAATATAATGTTCCTATTCCCAGGTATACCAGTTATCCTCCGGCTAACTTTTTCACGGATCAGTTTGAAGAAAAGGATTGTATTGAGGCCTTAAAACAATCTAATGACGATGATCCTCAAAACATTTCCTTTTATTTACATATCCCGTTTTGTTCGAAACTCTGCTTTTATTGTGGATGTAACACCCACATCAGCAAAGATGAGGATTTGATCAAAGAATATGTAAATACAATTAAAAAGGAACTTTTCATCTTAAAGTCAAATTTGGATCCAAACAGAAAGGTATCCCAAATTCATTGGGGCGGAGGAACGCCTAATTATCTTCCTCTGCAACATGTTCAGGAAATAATGAGCCTCTTTCATGAGCATTTTACATTCATTAATAATCCTGAAATAGCTATAGAATGTCACCCGGGACATTTAACTTTTGAATATGCAGAAGGTTTAATAGAGGCAGGCTTCAACAGATTAAGCCTGGGAATTCAGGATTTTGAGGAGGATGTACTAAAAGCAATTAATAGAGATCCGGCAATCATTCCGGTTAAGGAAATGCGTGATTATTTAAAATCCCGGAATATCTCAGTAAATCTGGATTTCATCTATGGGCTTCCGCTTCAAACAAAAGACTCATTCAGGGAAACAATGATACAAGCAGCACTGATTCAACCTGACAGGTTAGTAACATTTTCCTATGCACATGTACCCTGGTTTAAAAAGGCGCAATTACAACTGGAAAAATTGGGGCTACCTAATGCGGAAGAAAAAGTAAGGCTCTTCGAAATAGCTTATGATGTTTTAGGACAAGCCGGTTATAAATCCATTGGGCTGGATCATTTTGCGAAAGAAAATGATGAATTAAGCATTGCATTAAATAACAGAAGCTTACACAGAAACTTTCAGGGATATTGTACAAGGGAAACCACCGGACAGGTTTATGCATTAGGCGTAAGCGGTATCAGTCAGCTGGAAGGAGCCTATCTTCAAAGCACTAAAGACCTGAATATTTATAAGCAAGCGATTCACAATGGAAAAATCCCAATTGAAAAAGTTCATTTTTTAACTAAAGAAGAAAAAATTACCAGAGATATTATCAATCAATTAATGTGTAACCAATATCTTGACTGGAACCAATTAGCTTTAAAACACAAGGTTTCTGTGTATGATATAAAGAAAATATCAGCTTTTGAACCCCAATTATTAGCAGCTTTTGAAGAAGAAGGTTCCATAAAATTTGTGAATGAAAATATTCTGATTACTGAAAGTGGTAAATTCTTTATGAGAAACATAGCAGCTCTATTTGACCCGAAACTAAAAAATACAGATAAAAATTTCTCAAAAGCTTTATAATCATGGAAAAAAAGGTTGCCATAGTCGGAGCAGGAATTACAGGGCTTTCCATAGCTTATTATCTGAAAAAAGCAGGTATTTCTTTTACGGTTTTTGAGAAAAGCAATCATATCGGCGGAGTGATCAACACAAAACAAAAAAATGGTTTTGTTTATGAAACCGGTCCTAATAGCGGAGTGATGTCAACACCGGAAATCGCCAACCTATTTGAAGATCTGGCAGATAAATGTGAATTGGAGAAAGCCGATCATGCTTCAGCGAAAAGATTGATATGGAAAGGGAACAAATGGGAAGCATTGCCTTCAGGTTTATTTTCAGCAATTAAAACTCCATTATTTTCCTTTTCCGATAAATTGAGGGTTCTGGGAGAACCCTGGCGAAAAAAAGGAAATGATCCACATGAATCATTAGCAGATTTGGTAAAAAGAAGATTAGGAAAATCCTTCCTGGACTATGCAATAGATCCTTTTATCCTGGGAATCTATGCGGGAGATCCTGCTTATATAGTTCCTAAATATGCCCTGCCGAAACTCTATAATTTGGAACAGGATTATGGAAGTTTTATAAAAGGTGCCATAAAAAAAAGGAAAACTCATAAAACTCCTGATGAGCAGAAAGCTAGCCGGGAAATATTTTCTTTTAAGGGTGGGTTAATAAATTTAATCAATGCTTTAAAGAAGGAGGTCGGCGAAGAAAACATTGTTTTAAACTGTTCGAATATAGATGCTTTAAGACATAATAACTATTTCCACATCAGAGATTATAAAAATGAATTTACCCACCTGGTAAGTACAATTAATGCAGGAAATATTTATGAAGTATTTCCATTTATCATGAAACAAGAAACTGAAGCCATAGATAATTTACTTTATGCCAAGGTTACTGAGGTTACTTTAGGCTTTAATAAGTGGGAAGGGATTCCTTTAGACGCTTTCGGCGGACTGGTTCCTTTCAAGGAAAACAGAGACATTCTCGGAATATTATTTCTCTCAACACTATTCCAAGGCAGAGCACCGAAAGACGGCGCTTTGCTTACAATTTTCACAGGTGGGACCAGAAAGAAAGAATTAGCCAATAAAGAAGGTGAAGAGTTGAAGGCTATAATTGCCAAGGAAATGAAAACAATGATGGGATTGAAAGAATTCAAGCCTAACCTTTATGAAACCAATACCTATGAAAAAGCCATTGCTCAATATGGAGCCGACTCAAAAGAACGCCTGGAAGCCATAAATTTATTGGAAAATAAACATAAAGGTTTTTATCTTGCAGGAAGTATAAAAGATGGAGTAGGCCTTGCCGACCGTGTAAAACAAGCTAATCAGATTGCAAATAAAATCATTTCAAATAAATGAAACATCCATGAGAGTAAATTCTCACACAAAGGAATGATGATAGCATGGATGTTCCATCTGACAAATAAAAAATAAAATTATAAACAGATGAAAAAGCCGTCAGCACCAAAATTCATATTACTTTTAATAGCCGGCCTCATGTGGGTAATAGTAGGAGCCTTTCTAAACAGGTTGGCATATCACTGGTTACTGAACGAAAAAACCTTTAATCTGATCATTTTAATCACTTCCGGCTTGATTTTAGCCTTTCTCATCCATTTTTTCGGGTTTTCAAAGATTGTATCCAAGAATTTGAAAAGAATTGCGGAGAAGCCAAAAAAACCATGCATTTTTGGATTCATGTCGTGGAAAAGCTACCTGATTGTGATAATTATGATGACCATGGGAATTTATTTGAGAATGTCTCCTATCCCTAAACCATATTTAGCAATCATCTATATTGGCATCGGAACTGCATTAATTTTATCGGGATCAAAATATTTTTTAAACCTGAAAAAGGTATAAGTTTTTTATCCATTTAAACCAATAATATTTTCGATAAATTTTTAAACTACAAGCTTCCGTTTTTCAAATTCAAAAATGGAAACTCAAATAAAATACTTCATTCTATTTAGTTCAAATATTTTTGAAATATCTTTAAAGAACCGTATCTTAAAATCAAGAATTTCTTTTAGTAATAAACACAAAATAATTTTATAAATAAACTGTGAAGTTTCCATTTTAAGTTTCCCCAGAATATTAAATTAGTTTCATTTCTTTTCATATATTTTCTACTTTAATTAGCAAATAATTATCTGAAGATAATTTTCAGACAAATTTGACATTCAAAATAAATGCTCCTGATTTTTTCTTTAAAAAGTAGCTGAAAAACACAAAAAAAGCGACTGACATTGTGACAATCGCTTTTTATTAAATTATATTTACCAGAATTTAACAAGTATTAATTAACAAATTACTTTAACAAGTAACTTACATCTGATCCTGCAGGGATTTCTTGTACTTCCTGACCAAATTTAAAGAGTCTTAACGGACGGTTTCCGATTAATTTCATCTCCTCCCCTTCTATTCTGAATAAGCAAGCTTCACGTAAACCGGCTACATATACCTCACGGTTTACTACCATAAATTCTTCTATTCTTTGTTCGCGGGTTTCCCCTCCGTGACCTTCCGGATTTGCATCCAGATAGTGAGGGTTAATCTGGAAAGGAATCAGGTTTAAGCAATGGAAACTCTCCGGTTCAATGATCGGCATATCATTGGTTGTTTTTAAGGTCGGACAAGCTACATTCGAACCTGCACTCCACCCCATATAATGAAGGCCATTTTGTACCCGGTTTCTGATGGGTTCCATCAATTTGTTTTTGTGCATTTCATAAACCAAGTGGAAAGTGTTTCCACCACCCACTGCAATCGCTTCTGCTTCTTCAACTGCTTTAACCGGATCTGCTTGTTTATGGATGGAATAGATTTCATAACCTAAAGTTTGAAATACACCATTCACTCTTTCTTCATACGCATCATATGATTTTTCCAGGCTTTCTTCATTTAAACCCACTCCTGCATAAGGAATAAATAAAATTCTTTTTACATCAGTTTCTTTTAAGAAATCAACAATATGCTCCTGAGGCCATCCTAAGTAAGCCTCCCCGGCATTTGTAGAGTTACTGATCAATAATAAACGTTGTTTCATCTTTTATATTAATTTAATTTATAATTATTTTACTCTTCTAATATTTAAGCATATCCAGGTTGTTCAATATACTTTTCTGATTGCCTCTCAGCATCAAAACTTCATTGTGCATATCTTCTGCGGCATCTTTATCAAGCATGCTATACCTGTAATAATTCAATTCATTGATTCGCTTCTCCCCCATTTCGTATAACACATTCAATTCGTTTTGCAAGCCACTTGCAAGCTCCCGGTCTTGTTTATATTTGGAGATCTTGGTTAATTCAGTCAGGTAAAATCCGGCTTCCACCAGTTTATTTTGCTCCCTTAGAATCTTAGCCTCTGCAAGTATCAATCCGCCCAATTCATCATAAAACCGATACACGGCAGATTTATCAGGGATTATATCCGGATGTAATTTTTGAAACTCTTCTGCTTTATGCAGATATAGTATAACCATATCGGCTTTTGGAACCTTCATGGCTTTCTCAGCTACATCAAGATATGAATTATAAGTACCAAAGATAGCCTTAGTTTTGAGTTGCTTAATCCTGTCCTGAAAATGATTATCGGTTAGAACCGCTACTTTCTCTACATTTGCAATCTGGATTTCGGCTCTCACAAATTGCTTATTCTGAATACATTGATCTGCAAACTTTATATGCAGGTTCAGAAATTCATGGATAACCTCCGCAAAGCGAATTTCCAGGTATTCTATGCTTACCCCGTCAAAATGTTTTAAAAAACGTTGATAAAGCTTGGTAAAGAAGGTATTAGAGTAATCAATACTTAAGAAATGATTCACATAAAATTCCGTATCACCGGCATAATCTTTCAGAAATTCCCTATACTGATCATAAAGCCTGATCTGCATATCAGCTAAATGAATGGCATCCGGCAAACCTATAATATCTATCTTACCCCTGTCATTAAATAAGGTTTGCAGCCTTCTGCCCAAATTCTGAAGTTCCTGAAGCTTATCTGTATAATCAAAAGGGTCATGTTCATGCAATCGTAAATTATTTTCAAAATCAAAACCTTCTAATACTTCAAGAAACCGCTGATACTCAAGAATCTTGAAAAAGCTCATTAATGCATCCTCATCCAGATCAGGGCGCCAGTCTTTATACTCTTCTAAAAGCTTATCAGCCAGATATGCAGAAATCCTGCAATAATCAATTTGAGTTAGCATCTGCTTAAAGGCTGTTAAATCCGATTCCGAATAATAAAAGGCAATATTGGAAAAGTCGATTTCAAAATCATCTTTATCAAAATGATCGGGAAGGCTGGTTTTAACGCTTGTCTTTTTATCTGTTAATTGCAACCGGCCAAATAACTGATCGTAAATAAAGTCGGAATTTTTCTTTTTGATCACACATTCAAAAATGCAAGTGGATGGAAATAAATATTTTTTGATATCAATGTTTTTGATATGTGTATCTTCACTTACAGAGGTCTGCTTCAGCTTAAAAATGATTTCAGCCTTTCGATCAGGAGATTGCACGATCTCAATTTGTAAACTATATTTTAGCAATACATCCAGATCCTTAAATGAGATAGAATTTCTGTAAGCAATTTCCTGTAACAAGGTATTGGTGAACTGGTGATCTTCCGTATTTCTGTTGGTAATTTTTAATTGGTAATCAGCTTCAACCTTATCCTGAATACGATATTCCTGAGCTCCTGCAATACCTGCCAAAGTAATAAAGCTTAAGATTACCAATACCCTTTTATACATGATCAAATTTTAAAGCTAAAATAAAAAGATAACAAATGTACAGAAAGCTGTTTAGACTGTCAATCAATTGGAAATAAAAAGATGGGAAAGTGCCCGGAACAAGAATCGAACTTGCACGACCAATACGGTCACATGGCCCTCAACCATGCGCGTCTACCAGTTCCGCCACCCGGGCAATTGAGTGCAAATTTAACATAATTTTACTTATAATTCTTACAAACCGTAAGAAAAAGATTGATTTCACTTACGGTTTTCCACTAGGATATTTTTTATAAATTTAGAGTTTCTAGAATTAACTTAAAGCTTACAAATGTTTACAGAAAAAGATCTTCAGACTATCCGGGACAAAGGCATTGAAATTGAAAAAATTAAGGGACAGCTTACAAACTTCGAAAAAGGTTTTTCCCCTGCTCAGCTAGTAGCAGCTGCAACACCTGATCACGGGATTGTACAATTTAGCGATCAAAAAATTCAGAAACTCGAAAAGGAATATGAAACACTCATAAAAGGAAAGAAAGTGTTGAAGTTTGTACCTGCCTCAGGAGCTGCAAGCCGGATGTTCAAACATTTATTTGAATTCAAAGATCAATACAGTCCTGAGAAAGAAGCAGAACTATTTAGCGACAAAGGCTTTAATTCTGTCTTTAATTTTTTCGACAATATTGATAAATTTGCTTTTCATGCAGACTTAAGCGAAGCTTTAATTTCTGAGGTCCAGCCGCTAAAGCCATTGGTTGAAAAAAAGAAATTCAAAGAAGTTATATCCGCTTTACTTGATAAGGATGGCTTAAACTATGCTGCACTTCCAAAGGGTTTGCTTAAATTTCATAAATACGGGGATCACAGTCGCATGTCGATTGAAGAACATCTAGTAGAAGGAGCAGTTTACAGTAAGGATGAACATGAAGATGTACGGATCCATTTTACGGTTTCTCCTGAGCATATGGAAAAGTTCAAAGAAGCAATACGTGAAAAAATTCATGTTTTTGAAAGCGACTATAATGTTTCGCTAAAAGTAAGTTTTTCTATTCAGAAACCTTCTACGGATATTATTGCCGTAGATTTAAACAATCGTCCATACAGAAACAATACAGACGAATTGGTATTTCGTCCGGGTGGCCATGGAGCCCTTATTGAGAATTTAAACGAGCTGGAAGCCAATATCATTTTTATAAAGAATATCGATAATGTGGTTCCTGATAAATTGCGGGCAACGACTTATACGTTCAAAAAGGTTATTGCATCACATCTTATCAACCTTCAAAATCAAATCTTTGAATATTTGGAAGAATTGGATCATAATCCGGATGCTGATTTACTGGAAGAAATTACAACTTTCGCAAAAGAAAGGTTATTTATAGATTTCTCAAATGAGTTTTCTTCTAGAGATGAAAAAGTCAAATTTCTGAAAGAGAAGCTAAACCGTCCTATACGAATTTGTGGAATGGTAAAAAATGAAGGCGAACCCGGTGGCGGACCGTTCTGGGTCAAAAACCAACGAGGCAAAATAAGCCTTCAGATCGTTGAAAGCTCCCAAATGAACCTCAATATACCCGAACAAAAAGAAATCGTGAATAAGGCCACTCATTTTAATCCTGTCGACCTGGTTTGTGGTGTATATGATTATAAAGGCAACAAATTTGACTTGACAAAATATGTGGATCCGAATACCGGCTTTATCAGTGAAAAATCACAAAACGGAAAAACCTTAAAAGCACAGGAGCTTCCCGGACTATGGAACGGAGCGATGGCAGATTGGATCACCATTTTTGTGGAGTGTCCGATTATTACATTTAATCCGGTGAAGACGGTGAATGACCTGCTGCGAGAGCAACACCAATAAAGTGTCAATTTACGCTTCGACAAGCTCAACGACCACACTTCGACAAGCTCAGCGATCAGAGGGGTCATTGAGTATAGCAAAGCGGAATCCGAGATGCACCTCAACATGCCAGGTGACCGGTCATTGAGCGAAGCGCAGCGGAGTCAAAATGCTTATATTGTATATCCAACAGTGCTTCGACAAGCTCAGCGACCGGACAGGTCATTGAGCGGAACGAAGTGGAGTCGAAATGCACTTCGGCAGACTCAGTGACCGGGGTCATCAAGTAAAGTGCAGCGAAATCGAGATGCATTCAAGCATTGAAAGGGATCGCTTCCCCTTCGGGGAAACGATCCCTTCCTCCGATGAAACAGAAGGCGTTCCTTTTATTTTTTCATCGAACTCAATACAAACCTCAACTCTGCATAACTATACTCATCCCTTAATTTTCGCTTTGCTTCCGAAAGGGTATTGGTATAATTCTTTTTGAAAAAGTCTTTAATAATTTCAACCCGGTGAGCTTCTACAAGTTGCTCGACTTTAATTTCACCACTGGCTATAAAATGAGCCAAATGCTGTTCAATGGTAGTGATTGCCATTTTTCTCTCTAGGGCAATTTCCGGGATTTTATGCCCCTCCTGATAAAGTTTAAAGCTCAGATGCTTCGAATCCAATCCTGCCGATTCAATTTCTTTTTCAGGATCATCCGGAATGGACATTCCTTTTTCTTTTCTGTAAGCGATCAATAATTTCAGAATTTCTTTTCCGTATTGTTTAAGCTTTTTACCGCCCATCCCTTTAACCGCTTTCAAGTCAGCAACAGTAGCAGGAAGGGCATCTGCAATACCTAACATGGTCTTTTGCGGCATTACTTTGGAAACTTCGATTTGCTCTGCTTTTGATTTTTCCAGCCGCCAGTTATGAATCTGCTTAAAGAAATCAGGAAACTTAGAGATTGTCGCTGCCGGACTACCTGATTTATAAGCCGCTGCTTTCAGGTCCAGAGATGCTTTGGCTTTGGTTTCAAGATAATTTTTCAGTATAAAGCCCTCTTTACAAACTTCCAGACTACTTCTTTTTATTTTTAATTCCCTGCTAAATCTTTCAAAACCTTCTTTCAAACTCCTTTTAACTTCTTTATTGTCTGTTTGATATTCGGTTTCTTTTAAAGGTTTCTCTATATGAAGGTTTATTTTCTCAAGAAAGTAATTACATGCTTTTTTGATCCGTTCCTGTAAGATATCATTCTGCTCAATTTCTTCCGATTGAGCAACCAACTCCCTCATTTGATATCCGAATTTTGACGAGACAGCAATCACTTCATTATTTAAGGGATTGATCATCGTCTGCAATTGCGCATAAAGATTTCCCAAAAGCACGGTCCCATGCTGATTGCAAAGTTTGATCAAATATTTAATTTGCCAAAGCATCGGATTGAAATCAAATAGTTCGGTCAGCAGTTGATATTGATATTCCTTTTTCGATTTCAGCAATTCTTCTGTTCCAGGCTGATTTTCTTCCACCTTTTCGTTAAAGCTTACAATGGAACGGTCATTCTTGATGCTATGTGTTTTGATAGGAGTTTTCAACACCATTCCCTCCAAAGATTTACATCGGCTCAAAGCCACATATACCTGGCCAAAAGCGAATGACATCTGGGCATCTATAATTGCTTTTTCAAAAGTGAGCCCCTGGCTCTTATGGATGGTAATGGCCCAGGCAAGCTTTAAAGGAAATTGTTCAAAAGTGCCTATTACATTCTCAACAATGACCCCGGTTTCTTTATTTATAGAATATTTGGCATTTTGCCATTCCACCCTTTCAACTGAAATCGGTTCATCATCTTCAGGGCATACGACTTTAATTCCATATTCGTCCAGTTTACTGATCCGGCCGATCTTCCCGTTATAATATCTTTTTTCAACCGAAATATCATTTTTCACGAACATGACCTGTGCGCCTAACTTCAGTTCCAGCTCTTCTTCCGTAGGATAAATATATTCCGGGAATTCTCCGATAACCTCTGCCTGTGAGATCACAGATTCTGTTTTCAAAGCATTTAATTTCTGCTGATTAATATACTGAACCTGCTTATTATGTGTAGATAATACGATATAGCCTTCTTCGTCTTTCGGATTAAAGTCCGGGACATACCTTTGGTTCAACTCCTTTAAAACTTTCTCATCCGGTGTATTATTCCGGATTTGATTCAGGATCTTTATAAATTTCTCATCTTCCTGACGGAAAATATGTTTTAGTTCAATACTGATAAAACCAGCTTCTTTCAATGCTTTACTTCCAAAAAAATAGAACTGATCATAATACTGGCTTAAAATACTTCTTTCATCTTCTTTGATGATGGGTGCCAATTGCTGCATATCCCCTATCATCAATAATTGCACGCCCCCAAATACTTTCCGTTTATCCCTGAACCTTCTTAGCACCTCATCAATGGCATCCAGCATATCTGCCCTGACCATACTGATCTCATCTATGACCAATAAATCCAGGCTTCTGATAATATTTATTTTTTCTTTATTGAAGCGCTTAATGTTTGTAGGCGCATTCGATCCATTCGGTTCATTAATTGAAAGACTGGGGTTTGTCTGTGGCACCTGAGGGCCGAATGACATTTGAAAAAAGGAATGGATCGTGACCCCTCCGGCATTGATCGCTGCAACTCCTGTAGGAGCTACCACAATCATTCGTTTAAAAGTTTTATTTCTTAAATCCTTCAGAAAAGTTGTTTTGCCGGTACCTGCTTTCCCTGTAAGAAACACATTCTGATTTGTATTGCATACAAAATCAAAGGCCAGTTGCAATTGAGAATTGGTTTGTTTTTTCATAAATATTAATCAATTAATTATCCTTACGGAAGGAAAGCACTTAACTTTTTACGAAGATAAGGTTTAATTGTGAATGTTGGGAGATGATTGGAGGGAAATTTTTTATTGGCTGTTAGCTATTGGCAATTAGCTAAAAGGTAAAGGCTTCAGGCGGGGTGAGGTCATCGAGCGGAGTGAAACGGAGTCGAGATGTACTACGGCCTTACTTAGCAACTACGCTTCGACAAGCTCAGCGACCTAGGTCATCGAGTTTACCTGCAGAAGGCAGGTGAAGCGCAGTGGAATCGAAATGCACCTCGACAAGCTCGGTGACCGGACTAAGGGGATCGTTTCCCCCGGAGGGGACGCGATTCCATAGGCGTCAACTTAAAAGAAATTTTTATTTTTTCTGTGGTTTTCTGTGATTGCTGTGCGCTAATTTTGATTGTTTATTCTCACACAGACTACACAGATTTTCACAGACGATTCTTGTTTTTGTCTATGTTTCTGTGATTCTCTGAGAGAATTTCCGCTAAGGTTTTCTTACTTTTTTGAAACGCTCTAAACTATTATGGGGGAAGTCTTTTAGGGGATAAAATATGTTTGTATAGTCTCTTAAGTTGACGCCTATGGGACGCGATCCCTTCGGTACCTGCTAGCTGTGCCCGGCAATTCATAATCCATAATCTATAATTCAAATCTAATCCACTATCTTTGCACAAAATAATTACCCATGACTACGTTTGACGATTTCAAATTAACGAAGCAATTAAGTAAAGCAATAGAAGAACTGGGCTTTGAAAAGCCTACGCCTATTCAGATCCGGTCTTTTTCCGTGGTAAAATCAGGCAAAGATATCGTTGGAATCGCTCAAACGGGAACCGGAAAAACCCTTGCCTACGCATTGCCTCTTTTACAAGGCTTAAGTTATTCGGATCAGGTGAACCCCAGAATATTGGTGTTAGTTCCTACTCGAGAATTAGTTGTGCAAACCGTTGACATGATAGAAACGATTTCAAAATATATCCCTTGCAGAATTAAGGGTGTTTTCGGCGGAACCAATATCAATACGCAAAAGGATAAAATGGCTGAAGGCATGGATATTCTGGTAGCCACTCCCGGAAGATTATTCGATTTGGTAGTCAGTGGAGCTTTGAAACTCAGAGATGTCAAAAAACTGGTCATTGATGAAGTGGATGAAATGCTGGACCTTGGATTTCGTTATCAGCTGACAAATATATTTGAACTTTTACCCGAACGCCGGCAAAACATCATGTTCTCCGCAACCATGACGGAAGATGTGGATGCCCTCATTCATGCCTTCTTTTTTAAACCGAAGAAAATCTCGATTGCCGTAAGCGGAACTCCTTTGGAAAACATTGACCAATCTTCTTATGCAGTATTGAATTTCAATACCAAAGCTAATTTGCTAAAACATATCTTAAAGGATAAAGAAACTTTTCACAAGGTATTGGTGTTTATTTCCACAAAGAAACAAGCCGACCGTTTATTTGAAGAGATTGAGGAAGAATACGGCACGGAATGCGGAGTGATCCATTCCAATAAATCTCAAAATTACCGGCTTCGCTCCGTAGAAGAATTTGATGAAGGCATCAACAGGATCCTGATTGCTACGGATGTGATGGCACGTGGGCTTGACCTGGAAAAGATTTCTCATGTGATAAGCTTTGATACTCCGGTTTATCCCGAAAATTATATGCACCGCATCGGACGTACAGGGCGGGCCAAGGAAAAAGGGAAATCCATTCTTTTCTATACCGAAAAAGAAGAAGATGCCAAATTAGCCATTGAACTCCTAATGAATATGGAGATCCCGGATATGGACTTTCCTAAGGAAGTAGAGATTAATCCGCAACTCATTCCGGATGAAAAACCAAGAATCATTGAAAAAATTCATAGAAACCGTAAATCCAAACTTCCTGAATCCGGCCCTGCTTTTCATGAAAAGAAAGCGAAGAACCTGAAAGTTAATTTGGGAGGCCCCGGGAAACGGAAACCGAGTAAGTATAAGAAACCGAAGAAAAGGGGAGATAAGAAAGCCAATCAAAAGAGGCGATAGTTGTTGAATAGTGGTTACTAGCTAGTTACTGGTTACTAGTTACTGGTTATTAGCTTTTGCCTACAGGCTACAAGCTCCAGCCTTAGGTCGTCGAGTTTAACTGCATAAGGCAGGCACAGCACAGCGGAGTCGAGATGCAATTCAACAGATACTTTGAGCACTCTATCCGGACTTAACGATTTTCCAAAAAAAATTCAAAAATTTGAAACCAGCGATTTCCACATTCTACCATTCACTTAATATTTCCGGATCGATGAATGCTTTAACGACAATTTACGATTTTGTCTTAATTTGAATATTGACTTCAACTTTTCTCATTTTCCAGATTCCATTATTTAAGCTTTTAAAACTCCATTTCTATAAAGGTCCAGTGCCTGATTCAAAATTAATTTAATTGTTTTAATGGGTAAATCTTTGTTCGGATCTATTCTGAAAATTTTCATTCTGGAACGTTTGCCAGCTTCTAATTCAGGGTGGTTAAGATGTTTCCCTTCTACCATAAGAATATAAGGTTCATCCGTTTTTTTGTCGGCCCATAAATAACAAAACATTTTTTTCCTAAAACAGAAGCAGGGCATTCCCCATTTCATTGTTTCCGTGATGTTAACATCCTGTTCAAGAATAATATTTCGCAAAGCAAACAGACAGCTTCTGTTAGGCTCTTCCTGATTGAAATAATAATTGTCGATTTCGTTAATCATGCTTCTCAAATTATACTAATTATTTAGCAGCTATCCTCAGTTCTACAGCTCTTTTGTCTCCTTTTTTTACCGGATTTCGTAAAGCATGCCGAATTACCCATTTAAGTTCGGTGGAAGCATTTTTTAACCAGTTCCCGCAGAGTTCCAGGGCCAGGTCAAGGTTGTCTTTTGCAATATCACCAATATGATTGGCAACACTTCTTCTTACATACAAATCAGGATCATTTTTCAGTTGTTCCAAAATAGGAATGCATGGCCCCGGATCCTTCACAAATGAGTCAATCTTCATAGACCAGGGTAATCTTGGCCTTGTACCTTCCGAACAAAGCCTTCTGACATGAGGATTTTTATCCGTCATCCATTGGTACAATACTTTTAGCGTTCTGTCCTGATCATTAATGATAAATGGCCGGATAGAAAATTCACAGGTAAACCTTTTGGTTAATTCGAATTGTGCATTCATCGAAATGTCAAATGGGTCAGTTCCTTTATTAAAAACGGGATCAACTCCATATTTGGCTATATAACTGCAATGAGGCATGTAAAATAATGCTGAAAGTCCATTGCCCTCAGTCTTTTCTAAAGGAGGAGTGAGCGACTTTAAAATGATTTCAATGGCTTCTGAATAAGTCCCGGGTAAATGCTTTCTCAGTGATTCGGCAATATGGCTACTTCTTTCAGTAATACTTAGTGGTTCAATACTATTCATCGCATCTTTAATAAATGCAATTTTATCAAACCGGACATATACGAGATGAATATTGTCTCCTAATTGATGAATGGCTTCTTTATCTAAAACCATTTTTAAGGAGGTTCCTTTTTGAATGGATTTTGGAGCTTCCGGTATTCTAAGTTGTGGCATCTTTTAATTCTTTTGTACTTAATTTACTATTCAGGCTGCTTAATCACCCAATTTAAATTGCTGATATTATTTATG
This sequence comes from Bacteroidales bacterium, assembly GCA_028280405.1. Lineage (GTDB taxonomy): Bacteria > Bacteroidota > Bacteroidia > Bacteroidales. The sequence goes on along the minus strand of JANQLW010000033.1, from coordinate 33,287 downwards.
GTTTCCTGACTAAAGATATATACTTCCCGGGGGTCATTAAGTTTTTTTGCTGCTTTTTGGTAAGAAATAATGAAATCTTTCTTATTTCCCACACATTTTATCACAGCATCTTTTCCCAATTGCTGCTCTATCGTATAAGCCATAAATAAGGCCACTCTATGTGTGTAAGGATCATATAAGGTATTGTAAAGATTTTTAAATCCTTCAGTACTGGGTTGTTCAAAAGCCTTTTGCAGTTGATAGTCCAAACGCATAAGCAGTGCATTAGCCAATTCTTTGTTCCGCTTACGAAAATCTGCTTTCCGATATCTTAGTAATTCTCCGATACCTTCCTGTTGTATCCCTTCCAGCATACTATTCAAGGATTTATATATCGGATCTTTAATTTGTAAGGTAGGAATGAAATTATGGTAACTATGAAAGAGTTCATGGGCTATCCAATCCTGCATATACCTGATATCAGTATTCTCATCGATATTTGCAATATCCATTACCATAAATCCTTTGGGACCCACACCTTGTGCCAGACCTATTATGAAATATACGGTGTATTCCACATTAATACTTTTATCAGGACAATAAGAATAGGTGATTTCAAATACATCTTCAGTAGCTAATTTCTCTTTAAGAAATTGAATAATAAAGTGGATTTTTTCCGGGTTTTGTTTTGAATATTTTATATTTCTGATGATACGGGATATCAAGCCTCCTGTAAAATCATCAGTTTTATATTTTGCGGCTAATTCTTCACCCAGAAGTGCATGGTAAAAAATTTGTTTAAAATCTTCTTTGTCTTTTTTTATACCTCTTCTGGACCAAATGTATAATTTTTCATATGGTTCTGTATCCAGAAGTTTATCTATATCCGATTCTTTTATTTCAGGCTTTTTTACCATGTCCAGAAAATCGTATACAGCTGAGTAATTAAAGTTCAAACTTGAATTTTGTGCCTGAGAAACAAAACTTAAACCAACTATTGCACATGCAATAATTAAAATTCTAAAATAATTTTTCATGAGATATTGAATTTGGAAATAATGGCTAATCATAGATTATAAATAATATAAATTAATATGGGTTCGATCTAAGCCAAATTTATTAAAATCGGCCCAAGCTGCTCCTGCCTGCCACAGGCTGCTTATACCGTTCAATTGCTTCATTGTTATATTGTTTGCCTAAACGCTATCACTTATGAACTTTCAAACAATTGAACAGTTAAAGAATTGAACAATGAAACAGTAATTTTTTTTACATTTTACGTTAAATTAAGATTTTATATTTCTTAAAAAAGACATATAAATTTATAGAAATGTTACACTTGAAGAAAATGAAATTTGATCAGAGTCGATTGTTAGTAGCCAAAAGTGAATGGTATGAAAGTATCAAGATTCAAAATGAAAGACATTAGATTTTAGACCCCGTAACCAGCAACTAGTAACCAGTAACTAGTAACCAGTAACCAGTAACCAGCAACCCTCTTCAGTCTTACATTTTTCTAATCTTCTCTCCACAAACTTCCTGCTATGCTACAGCCTGATCCCTTAAGATGTCATTAAAGAAATAGTTTCCATCTTCAATTTCAGCATTCAAATAATCTATGCCGTGATAGATCACATTCAAGGAAGTATCCAAATCAACTTCTCTTACTATTTTTCGCCTGAGTTTCTTGGCAGCTTTATAACGATGTGTTTTTTCTTCACTATCTACTACAAAGAGTAAATCGTAATCACTTTTATATTCGTAGGTGGTTCCGTTTTCTACATATTTGTGTTCAACCCAGTCGCCACGGACATGGCTTCCAAATAGGATGATCATTTCGACAGATCTGGTCTCAATCACGAAGTTTACAATTTGATTGAGTTTAGCCTGTTTATGAGATGGAAGATGTTTGAGTGATCGTTTCAAGGATAATCATTTTTGTCAAAGCTAAGGAAAGGATTAATTTTGGAAATGTGAGGGTGAAGTTATTGTGGCACGGACAAATGTTCGTGTCAGTAGACTTTATTATTAATACTTCAGCTCGCATTACATTTATACAATATTTGAGAATCGTACTTTATTCAGATTCTATTTTTTGTTCTATTAACCATTCATTCAACTCACATAAAAATCCATATTCGTCTTCTTTGACACTATAAGAATGAAAATTTTCATTTCTAATTCTTTCAAGCTTTTGCATCCAAGCAGTTTTTGCTTCTTTACCACCTCTTACTTTTTCTTCTCCAGGTTTTGTATAAATCTCTTCGAAAACTTCACTCCAATTTCTTCCATAGGTAGCAATCCTTCTGTAATCAATAATATTTAAACAATCCCATGGCTCAACTTCCTCATCTTTTGTTTTTGCTTCATAATTTTTGTCTGATGCTCTTTGGTTTGCGGCATCATAAACAGTCTTTGGAACTCCAGATTTAAACCAATTTTCACCATGTAATTGTTTTAGTTTTGACCTGAAATCATCTTTCATAAATGTTTCGAGATTTCTAATCATTTTGAAAGATTCTTCATTAAATGTTTGAGCTTCATCTTTCCAATATTTCTCCATTCCATCTGGTTTAAACTCCGGTCTTTTTTCGTTAATTGCTTTTTGTAAAGTTCTCCAATATCTTCCTCTACCACCTGTTCCATAGCTTTTCTTCAATTCGAACCGTTGTTCTTTTGACAGCTCAGAAAAAAATGTTATCAATGGGTCAACATAATATTCTGCCTCTTTAATTATTAAATCATTACTGTCAGATTTTGGGTTTATAACATTCTCTTTTTTTAAATGATCAATAATATCACTGAAAACCCTGATTAAGGATTCAATACCTGCGTTAATTGCTAAATAACCATCTTCAGTTTCACCCTTATTCCATTCAGCCAGAAGATTGTCTTTTATCAATGAAAAGCAACTTTGGATAAAAGGGAAAAATTTGTCATACGTTTCATCATTGTTTCCTTTATAAAAAGTGCCATCAGATTTTATTGCATTTTTGGTAAACTGCCCGAAGAAATTGCTACGGTCAAATCCTATTTTAATAGAATCAATTGTTATACATCGAATAGCCGTTTTGGGGTTTTCTCCTACTGTTATTCTGTCATAAAGAGGTGAAGATAATTCTTCACCTAAGTCTTGAGCAATTTGTAGTTTTAACGCTTTTACTTGGTCGTTCAAATTATCTGAATTCCATAGTAAATCAGAATTAAGAGTATTTCTTAAATTTTTCGGTACAGCTTTTTGGTTTTCATTAATCTGCATAAATAAACGCACTTGCTCTTTTCGTTCAAGGTTTATAAATGCTACAACAGGAATTGTATTTTTATTTTTATACTCAGAATTAGCATATCCGTATAATCTATGCTGTCCGTCAATTATAAAAGCCGATCGATATTGTTTAGGTAAATACAAGACTCCAATTCTTGATAGGGAATAGTCAACTTGATTCCCTGATTGGTCAAAACGAAGTTTTTTTCTGTTTGTATTTATATCAATTATAATTGAATTAGGGAAGAAGCCTCCGTCTTCAACAAATTCCTGCACAGATTTTAATCTTGCTCTTTTTATTAATCGCTGATATGTGGGCATCAATTTTTTATTTGCCTTATTTCTGTGAAGTACATATCCAATTTTTAGAAGTTTTTCAGGCTCAATTGAAAAAGAATAATAAGTATGCCCACCCATCTTCCCTTCAATAGCAGGTATCTTGTTATCTAATTCAGGGATTGCTTGACCTTCAAATAAATTTCCTAAAAGTTGAAATCTGGCAGAAAGTCCCAAATGTTTTGTTAAATCTTGGTAATAATGAATTATTTCGTCATCGAAGTGTAGTATTCCATAGTTCTCTAATCTTTCTTTATCTGGTTCTGACAGGAAGTAGTTTTTTGTGGCAAAAATGAACTTAACTTTATGCTTTAGGTGCGGAAATATTTTTCTCAAAACTTTATGAAATCCTTCTTTTTTTCCACCAATAGCTTCGATAGTTTCTTTAAAATTTCCTTTTTTAGGTTCTCCATTGGTTGATTTACATTCTATAAAAAGAATTGTTTCATCATCTGCCGCAAAAACATCTATTTGCTGTGTTAATAATGGATCTAATGAATATGGCATTTTGAAATTTCTATCTTTATTTAAGTGTTTGAAGCCCAAACCAGCAATAGTAGTCCAAACTTGATCTTCAAAAGCCATATCAAATGGCTTTAATTTCTTCATTCTGAACTTTACCTTGAATTCTCTATCTAGTTCCCAACCCTCATTTTCATAACGTTCCCTTGATTCTGGATTTATACTTTCGAATATGAAAGCTTTCTTCCTTTTCGATATCATACTACTTAAACTTTTCTCTGGAACTATGCTTTCCCAAAAACTGTTTTTTTGTTCTTCGGTCATTATGAATTGTTTATGTTTGTAAATACGTATTCTTTTATTTGTCCCCTTTCTGCATTGATACCACCAACTAAACTTGCTCTTTCTTTCACAAAACGATAATCTCCTTTGTTAAAGATCTCATCGATTTTTTTATGAGCGGCATTTGTCAAAATGTAAAAAGCTCCTTGATCTTTAATGTGATCAATCAACTTACTTAGCCTTTCTTGGTCTTTTAATGAAAATAGTTTTTGGTTATATTTTATAAAACCATTGTCGTTATGCGACACAGTATAAGGTGGATCTAAAAAAATCAAGTCTTTTTCTTTTACCTTACTTTTGATTTTAAAAAAATCACCGTGTGATAGGGCTGTGTTTTTTAATCTCTCGCTGACAGCAATTAACTTGTCTTTTTCAAGAAAGTTTTTTGTTCTAAATCCATATGGCACATTGTATTTACCTTTCAGATTTACTCTATAAATTCCATTGAATGAAGTTTGGTTTAAGTAAATGAAACGAGCTGCTTTTTGGATCGAATTTTTAAACTGTTCTTCTCTTATTTCGTAATAAAACTCCTTTGTATTTTGAAATTGCTCAAGCACTTCAATTATTGATTCAGGAGATTCCTTTAAAGTTGAATATGTTTGAATTAGTTCTTCGTTTAAATCTGACAGGAATGATTTTTTCTGAGGATTGATCGCTAAGAAAATAGAACCTCCACCTAAGAATGGTTCAAAATATCGGTTGAATCCATCTGCCGGCAAAAGCTTGTCTAAATGTTTAATTAACCACTTTTTTCCTCCTGCCCATCTCAAAAAGGGGCTAATATTTTCTTCCATAAGCATTAATTCTCTCTCTTATAAAAAGTTTTGAATGAATTTGAGATTAACTTATGAGTTGAAATTACCCGTATTGTAGAAAGTGTGTTTTTCTCAATCAACTTATAATTTTTCTCATCAACTTGGAGTTCAAGCTCTAGCTTGTTCTCCAATAATGCATTTACGAGTTGTGCACAACTATTAATTGATCTTACAACTAATATCCCGTTCAAAACACCACTACTCAATATAACTTGTAATGCAAGTGGATGTACTTCTCTAAATACCTTTGCACGTCTTTCAAATCGCATCGTTGAAGCTACAAGGATATCCTTAAGATTTGTTAACTGATTATCTGGTACTATTTGAGTTTTATCATTTATTACTTCCTTTAACCATTTTTTCATGATAGCTATATCTCCGTTTTTTAGTCTTTTTTCAAACTCACCTTCTATATCAAAATCAGCCCAATGGTTTTTTGTTATCCTCACTAAATCATTCTTATTTAATCTATCTAGCTTTTTATGCAAGAGAGTTGAGTGTAATGCTTCAATATCTTCAAGTTCATCAATATCATCAATATTTTCGTCTATTTTTTTTATTTCATTAATTAGTTCATTACGTTCCATGCGTCCAAAGATTTCAGAATCAATAGCAGAGTTTCGATCAAATAATTTTGGAACATATACAATAACAGGTTTTCCTTGACCAAGAGTAACGGAAGCTTCAGAATCTTTACCAAAAGTATCTTCTTTCTGAGCCATATATATACAAATATCAGCTCGTTTAAGCATTAGGGCCTCTACCAAACCTTTTGCAACTCTATCTTCAATCCATGATTGAGTAGGATTAAAATATCTTAGCTTTAGTTGTCTTAAATCAGAGTGACTAAATAAAGTTTCTACAAATTGATTTACAGATACGAAGTCAGCATAATTCCTCATTGATGTGGCAACATAAACATCTAAATGATCAGCCGACAAATAGTTTGATAGATTATGATATGCTGTTTTTTGAGTTTTTTCCATTAATTCGTAATTCTCATTCTTCTCTGGGGAAATATATTCTGCCTCACGTCTAAGTGTTTCGACATCAGGATCGAAAAGTGGCGAAAACAAACCGTTTTCAATTGTTGAGTTAAATTTTCTAAGTAACGAATCCATCCGCTTTCTTTTTTTAATTCCACAGTCTTCCATTTTAAATTCTTGTCTTTCCTTTTTTAATGCAATTTCTAAAAGAAACTTTGATAACTCTTTCCTTTCTTTTTCTTCCTTTTTAACTTCACTTGCCGCTATATATCCAAGGTAAGGTAACTCTTCATTTGGTATTTTATCTATTTTATCCCACTCTGTTCTTACCGTATAATTATCCGTATTTTTAGCTTTTATGGGTTCTAATAATTGATCGAATTTTGTTTTATCAGATAAATTGAGAGTTATATAGGCTTCATTAATGGAACTAAATAATCTTATAGCTTCTTTTTGGAATTTAACTACTGAAGTTTCAAAAGATTTTTGCGACTTAAATGAATCTTTACTTAAATATCTTTGAAAAAAGTATTTTGATAATGGAGTAAAGCCATAATAAACAATCACACTGTTTAAACAGTCATATGATTGTTCTGGTGTTAAATTTGCCGTAAAAAGATGATCGATTTCGTCATCAATAACTTTTATAATAATGTTATCAAGATTTGATGTTGTAGCATTTTCACCAGAGAGTTCGCTTAATGATTTTTCGAAATTTAATCTATTAACAGATTGTACATTTATGAAATCTTGCCAAATAGGTTTAGGAAGGTTAATGGAGTTGCAAATTAATTCAAGAATCTTTAGGTCATAAGGCAATTTTCTACCTTGTTCTAAATGTGCAATATTTGATCTATTTGTACCTTGGCCAATTTTTTCAGCTAAATCTTTTTGACTAATATTTAGTTGCTCACGATGTATTTTAACTTGAAATCCTAATTCTTTAATATCCATAACGATAGTACATTTATTTGATGATCAAACTTACTAAATCTCTATTAACGTGCCCCAACTGTATATATTCAACACTAAACAAACCCATTCAAATCGAATGTATATATTTCATAAAAATTTCCTTCACCACAATGCTTTCCTTAAATAGTTTTTCAGTACGGGAAGTTTTTAGTTAAGTTAAGTACTAAGTGGTAGCAAGTTATGAAAAAAACTAAAAAGGAAGAGGTAAAAACTAAAAGTTTTTTCAATCTCGATTCCGTTTCACTCCGCTCGATGACCGGTTACCGAGTTTGCCGAGGTGCATCTCGACTTCGCTGCGCTACGCTCGATGACCGGGTCGCTGAGCTTGTCGAAGCGCATTTAGGTTTACTCAATACAAGCATTTCGACTCCGCTACGCTGCGCTCAATGGCCCTGCCTGGAGCTTGAAGCCTGTATCCAAAGGCTAATAGCTAACAGCCTTAATAGCCCGTAAAACCTATCATCCCACTGTTTATCCCATTTTGGACAGCGTTTTTTTATAAATCCACTCTAATAGAAAGCAACTGACTATTACCGAAGTAGCAACGATAACTCCTGTCCTGTTAGAAGAATATTGTTGACCTATCATTATTATTAAAGCAATAAGACAAAGTAAAAATCCTATCAGGGGGATTATCTTATTTCCTTTAATCGTATCATTCAGTCTGAAACCTACATAATTTACTATGGAAAATATTAAAAGGAAACCGACACTACCTACAGTTGAGATACTTTCGAGCTTTAATAAATTTGCGATCACTAATGTTGCTATTGCAGTTATTAAAAGCCCGATCGGTTGATTCCACAGTCTACTCATTAAGTGATGGGGCAGTTCATCATCTTCAGCAATTTCATAACTGACTCTACTTCCTCCGTATAAGGAGGCATTAATTGCTGAAAATGTTGATATTAAAGCTGCAATAGTGATAACGGTAAAACCTGTTTTTCCAAGCATAGGTTTCGCTGCTTCTGCCAATACATAATCTTGTGCTGTTGCTATTTCTTTAAAAGGTAAAGAACCAACAGTAACACAAGCAATAATTACATATAATAAAATAACAAAAATTACTGAATAATAGTAGGCCCTTGGAATATTCCTTTTTGGATTTTTTATATCAGGAGCAGCATTGGCAATCAGTTCAAATCCTTCGTAAGCCACAAATATAACCATTCCACCTGTTAAAATACTTATAGGAGCTTCCCAATTTGAAATAGAGAGTTGCATAAGGTTCGGGTTTCCAAATAAACCATATATACCTATTACCACAAAAGATAGTAATATGATGAGCTTTATAATCACAGCATAAGCTTCAATTTTTCCAACCACTTTTATACTATAATAATTTATTGCTGTGGCCAAAAAAACTATTGAACTTGCATAAATATGAAAGTCAATTGTTTCACCGCCTATTTGTAATAAGTTAGGAGCATAATAGCCAAAAGCAGAAGCATAGAGAGATAACATAATGATATAACTGACCCAAAGCAGGTTATTGATCGCACCACTGAAAATAGATTTTCCAAATCCTTTGTTTACAAACTTTACGGTTCCTCCCCTATCAGGGAAAGCCATAGAAAGCTTTACATAGCTATAAGAAGTAATTAAAGCTAAAATTCCAGCAAATAGAAATGCAATCGGAGTTCCGCCTGCTGCCAATGAAACAGCTAAACCCAAAACAGCGAAAATCCCACCACCAACCATTCCTCCAATTCCAATTGACATTGCTTCTTTAAGTCCAATCTTTTTACTCATTTTTGGGGTTGATTTGTAATCATGCATAACTGTACATATAATACCCATCCAAATCGGATATATATAATTTATAAAGTTTTCTTCACCACAATGCTTTCCTTAAATAGTTTTTCAGTACGGAGAGTTTTTAGTTAAGTTAAGTACTAATTGGTAGCAAGTTATGAAAAAAACTAAAAAGAAAGAGGTAAAAACTAAAAGTTTTTTTCAATGCGTGAATGCATCTCGATTCCGTTTCACTCCACTCGATGGCCGGTCACCGAGCTTGCCGAGGTGCATCTCGACTTCGCTGCACTTCGATCAATGACTGGGTCGCTGAGCTTATCGAAGCGCATTTCGGTTTACTCAATACAAGCATTTCGACTCCGCTGCGCTGCGCTCAATGCCCCTGCCTGGAACTTGAAGCCTGTAAGCCTTAAGCCAAAGGCTAACAGCTAACAAAAATCACGGGATCGCGTCCCCTGCGGGGAAACGATCCCGGGCCGGCCAGCTTTACTCATACCTCAACGCATTCACCGGATTGCTGTTCGCTGCTTTAAAAGCCTGATAGCTGATGGTCAGGAATGCGATGATAAAAGAAATAACAGCAGCAATAATAAAGATCCAAATCCCGATATTGGTGCGATAAGCATAGGTATCGAGGAATTGTCTGCCCAAATACCAGGTAACCGGCCAGGCAATCATATTTGCTACAATGATCCATCTTATAAACTCTTTTGACATGATCAACAGAATTCCGCTTACGGATGAGCCCAGCACTTTCCGGATCCCAATTTCTTTTGTTTTTTGCTCAGCCAGATAAGAGGTAAGCCCGAACAATCCCAAACTTGAAATTAAAATAGCCAGAATGGCAAAATATTTAAACAACTCTCCGCTTTTTTCTTCCCTTTGATAAATCTCCCGATATCTGTCATCCAGAAAAGTATAGGAAAAAGGAACAGTCGGGTATACTTTATCCCAGCATTCTTCTATATAATCCAAAGATTGCTGTATATCTGTTTTATTGAGTTTTATAAGCATGTAGTTTCCACGCCCCGCATTATAAATGGATAAAGGGCTTATTTCCTCACTCATATGCTTGAAATTATAATCCTTTACAACACCTATAATTTTAAAACGGTGATTATCACCCCAATTTAAATATTGTCCTACCGGATTTTTTAAACCCATCACTTTTACTGCATTTTCATTGAGCACCACAGAAATACTATCGGTTCCATAGCCTTTTTCAAAAAACCTTCCTTCTTTAATAGTAATCCCCATGGTCTTTGCAAAATCTTTTCCCACATGTGTAAAACCAATCAGGAAATCCTGATCTTTAAGCTTCCCCGGCCATCTAATACTACTGGTATTGCTACCTACCATAAAAGGCAAATGATTGGTATAGGACACATGCTGAATTCCAGGATTTTGTATTAACAATGATTTAATGACATCAAACTTTTTACTCATACCTCTTTGCAGACCGGTATAAATTACATTATCTTTCCTAAGGCCGATATCCTTATCCATTACATAATTTAATTGCTTGTATATGATGATGGTTCCTATAATCAGCATGACTGACAGGGTGAACTGGAAGACCACCAATATCCTTCTGAAGTTGGCTCCAAACTTTCCGCGGCTTACAAAGCCTTTTAAGACCATGATCGGCTTGAAAGAAGATAAATACAATGCCGGATAACTTCCTGCTATAAAACCCGTGAAAAGGGTTAAGATAAGCAATCCGAGAACTATGACAGGATCTGAAAAATCCAATACTAATTCCTTTTCTGTAATTAAATTAAATGAAGGGAGTATAAAAGAAACGATAAGCAAAGCCACCACTAATGCACAAAAAGATAATAAAACGGATTCTCCTACAAACTGATTGATAATTTGTTTTCGCCTGGCTCCCATTACTTTTCTCAATCCGATTTCCTTTGCCCTGATGGTAGAACGTGCGGTAGACAGGTTCATGAAATTGATACAGGCAATTAAAAGGATAAATGCCGCGATTATGATAAACAGATAAATCGTATTGATCATTCCTCCTCCTGTATACTTGTATAAATGAATTTTTTTAAGCGGCCATAACCACATATCAACCTTTAATTCGGGAATATTCCTTTTATTCTTCATGAAAGGCTTAATTTTTTCATTCATCATTTCTATGTCCGTTCCTTCTGCCAGCTGCAGGTAAACTGCAAAAGAGTTCCATCCGTATTGATTAACTTGTGAATTTCTATCTTCCACTATATGCTCAAAAGGAATACAAAAATCAAATTTTAATGAAGAATTCATGGGCATATCTTCATAAACACCTGTGACTTTGAAGTTCTTCTTATCATTAAAGATCAATACCTTTCCTATTGGATTATCATTATCGAAATACTTTTTTGCCATTTTTTCAGAAATCACCACAGAATGATGATCTTTAAACATGGTGGAAGTATCTCCTTTTATAAAGTTGAATGTGAACATGGAAAAAATCTCCTTTCCACCATAAATAATTTCTTCGGAGAATTTTTTATCCCCATGCCTTATGATCATACCGGAATATGAATAACGGCAAGCATTCACGATTTCCGGATATTCAGCCTTAATGTCTGCCGCTATTGGGCCCGGCATAGCAAATACATGTAAGGGGCCGGAGGTATAATACTGCGTTTGCCCCAATCGATAAAGATGATCCAAATTCTGATGGGGTTTGTCATAACTAAACTCGAACTTCACCCATAAGAAGATCAGAATTACAGAGGCCAGCCCTATTGCTAAACCAAAAATATTAATAAAAGAATATCCTTTTTGTCGTAAAATATTACGAATGGCGATGGTAAGATAATTTTTGAACATACTTTAGATTTGATTAGACTGATTCATACTATATGCTAAAGACTCTTATTCAAAGGAGCTGTTACATATTTATTTAAATTATATACGTATTAAGAAATAGAATAGACAAATTGGAATTTTTCTAACCTGACAGGTTGGTGGACCTGACAGGTTGAATGATAGTAGTAATACTTAACCTGACAGGTTCTATGACCTGTCAGGTTAAAAATGTATTGACTTATATTTCCAACCACTCATCAATACTATAGACTTCAATATTTCCATTATGCAAACGCTTAAAATTGTTTAAGTTATCAAACCAGCCAACAACAGTATTTCTGTCAATCTTAGTTTTATGCATAGATATACAACTCAGATAAGATGTCCATGGATATTCTAATGGATGTTCACAAAACTTATGATGCACCGGATTATAATGAATATATAATACAAGTCTTTTAAAATAATATTTATTATCTATCAACTTCCTCTTAAATGGCCTCTCAAACAAAGTTCCACGTCTTCTATATTTAATATTATAGTATTTGGCATAAGCATTACATAGATTGGAAACTTGTTTTGAAAGGTTTGGAATTTTGAGTGAATGCTTTATCACAAAATACTGTCTATTAGATACTAATAAATATTTCAATCCTTTAAAGATATCCAGCTCTTCAACTTTTTTGGTTTTTAATAAGATATGAAAATGATTTGGTATCAAAGCCCATGCATAAATAGTTGAAACAGGCAATAAATACTTATCCATCAGGTTAAGAAATCTATAGTAGTCCTTATGTTCCCTAAATAGATCAATATCATTAACTCCTTTATTATAGATATGATAATAGTGATCGAATTTCAAGATTTTAATGTTCTCCATAAGTAAAATAATGGGGAGGGGTCACTTTTTTTAACCTGTCAGGTTCAAGAACCTGACAGGTTAAAAAAATTATTAGATTTTACTTATTAATACCAAAATCCGAAAAAAGTCCCTATTTTCTAATCAACAAACTACTTACTACAGCCGTTAACCCCGCCACAAAGAAAGTCACAATCCTCGCCGTAATCAATTCTTTATCCAATCCGGTAGTGATCCACACAATAGTAAATACCAATCCAACAACAATCGTTAATATAGCAGCTTTACCATGAAATTTCTTCCAAAACAATGTAAACAGGATCACAATGGAAAAAGTTCCTCCAATTCCGGCCCATACCCAGCTCACCAATGTAAAAATAAAGGTAGAAGGAAGAACATAAGCCAATCCTAAAGCAATGATAGCCAATAAGCCTGTAATCAGACGAGACCGGGACAAAATATTATTAGTTTGTTTTTTATAAAGCGGATTGATCAAATTCTCCGATAATTCAGTGGAAGATAAAATCAATAATGAATTCGCGGTAGAAGTCATGGCAGCAATGGCTCCCATAATTAATACTGCAGCTATTGCAGGTGGAAATATTTTCAGGATCACTGCAGGCATCACCGTTTCCCTGTCTTCCAATCCATCAGGACCAAACATGGCTAAACCTATCCACCCTAAACATAAAGCTCCGATATAAGCAATCACTGTCCAGCTAACCCCGATATTTCTGGCTTTTTTTGCTTCTTTTGCATCTGTAATTGCCATAAATCGTGTGCTTAATTGTGGTTGCCCTCCCAAGTATCCGAAGAACCATGAGAATCCTCCGGCAATTACAATTCCGGCAGTGAAACCACCACTGACACCGGTTAATTTTGAATAAGCCGGCCCCGCTTTATCCAGCGCTTCAGGAATGGTACTTGCAAATAATTCGGGGTGGTTTGCTAAATAAACCAATCCCACGATAGGTCCGATCACTAGGGTAACAATCATAACAATTGCCTGAATGACATCGGTATATACCACACTTCTGAACCCTCCGTAAATGGTATAAGGAATAATAACCAATGCTGTAATTACCATACCCAAAGTAGTATCAATATCAAACATGGTATGTAGAGTTTTGCCTCCACCTAAAAACTGAGCACCCACATAAAAGAAGAAAAAGAAAACAATAGTGGTACTACCGACTATTCTTAACCACTTACCACTCTCGCCATGCCTTTTGGCAATAAAATCCATAAATGTATTTACTTCATATTTTTCAGCTTCAGCACGTAACCTCCAGGATATAACGACCCAGGCAGTAATAATACCGACAACACAGCCTAAGGCTGTCCATATTTCAGTTAATCCGGTTGCATATGCAGCTCCGGGAAGCCCTAACAATGCCCAGGAAGATTCACCGGTTGCCCTTTCCGATAATGCCGCAGCCCATCCCGGTAATTTACGGCCGGCAATCGCATAATCAGATTCCGTTTTTACCTTACGGCCCTGATACATTCCATAAATAATCAATATCGCCATATAGGCAATCATGACAACGAGAAGTTGAGTTTGGTATTCCATGGTTTTTATTTTAATAAACGATATTAGTTAAGTTAATTTCAGTGTCCTAAAATAAAAGCTACAGGCTACAGGCTAAAGGCTACAGGCTTCAAACTCTAGGCAACATACAACCTGTAACTTGTAACTAGCAACTAGCAACTCGTAACTAGTAACTCGCAAACCGCACCCCATACCTTAAGGAGCTATCCTCTTAATCTTCCAGCCCTCATCTTTCTTCTCATAAACAACCCGATCGTGTAATCGGTTTTCCCTCCCCTGCCAAAATTCAAAGTAATTAGCTTTTAAAACATATCCACCCCAATATACCGGGCGATCAGGATCATTCCCTTCCAATTCCATCTTCATTTTTTCAAATGCTTTATCCAGTAATCCCCTCTCTTTTATTTCATCACTTTGGGGTGATATTATAGCAGATATCCTACTGTCGTATGGCCGGCTATTAAAATATTCATCTGAAACAATACTGTTTGTTTTTTCAACAATGCCTTCAATTCTGATTTGCCGATCCAATTCTTTCCAGAAAAATAAAATTGAAGCATAAGCCGACTTCTCTATTTCTAAGGCTTTACGACTTTCGTAATTTGTAAAAAAACAAAATCCGTTTTCATCGAATTCTTTTAATAAAACTATTCTGGATGAAGGCTTATTATCTGAAACCGTAGAAAGTACCATGGCTGTCGGGTCAATATTCACATATTTCAGGGCATCCTGCAGCCAAGCACCAAATTGTTTAAACGGATCAGCATTTGCATTTTCTTTATCCAAAATACCTTTTTGGTATTCCCTTCTAAAATCATTTAAGTTTTGATTTTCCATCCGATAAATATTTTAATTCTGAAAAGCCTATCAAATTTAATAAATATTCAATTGAAGCCAATTTCATAAATTCTTCTTGTTTTCGCTTCTAAAAAAATACTAACTTGGCAGGGCAATTTACTGTTTAACATGATTAAAATTAAACTCCTCAAACGTAGAAACAGGTTGGGTTTAACCTGGTTCTCAAGACTTATACTACTTGCTGCTTTTATTGTTACTTCTTTTTTTATTATTAAAAACTTAAATAAGTTTTTATCATTAAATAAACCTCTCTCATCGCCTATTCTTGTTATTGAAGGTTTTTTACCTGATTACACCCTTAAAAATATGCTACAGGAATTCTATACCAAAAATTATGAGAAAATTGTAATTACAGGTAAACCCATCGGGCAAGGATATTACTTAAAAGGGTTTTTAACTTCTGCAGATTTAATGCGGGCCACATTGATCCAAAAAATGGGAGTTGACAGTAATTTAATAGTGACGATATCTATTCCGGAAACTGTAAAAAGAGACCGGACCTATTCTACCGGACTGTTATTTTCCCAATGGTTGGATAACTCAAGCTACAAACTAAATCAGGTAAATGTCTATACTTTGGGATGCCATGCCCGAAGAAGTAAAGTATTGTTTCAAGCTGCTTTAGGGGAAAAAGTAAAAGTTGGGATCATTGCCGGTGAAGACAGGAGTTATGATCAGGTAAAATGGTGGAAAGCCAGTAAAGGATTCAGAACTGTGTTTAATGAAGCGCTGGCATATATGTATGTGAAGCTATTTTTTAAAGCAGAGAGGGAAAGAGACCTGAAGGAATTGAATGACAGTTATTATATTGATCAGATTCAGCGTAAACGGAATGAAAAGGATTTTGATTTCAGTATGAATGCCGATAGTCCATTGACAGTTACACAAAAGAAAAAGTTTATACAATTAAAATATTTCCCGATTGATGAAAAATATAAGATTAAAGCCTACTTTAAGCCTGAACCCGGTAATGAAGTTGTAAACTTGTCTGTATCAAATGAAACCTCTTTAGAATATATTAAAGCGGGTAAACTTTATTTTTTATTGGATTCGACTCAATATCACCTTACGGCTTTCAAAAAACATGATGAGGATGAAGAATTACTGATTCCCTTTAAAGACTTAAGTTGTGGTAAGGAATCATTTGTTGAAGGCAGATACTATAAGCTCCCGGCAAATGTACAAGATTCTATTTGGCTGGATTTTAATAATGTATATAATCCGTATAAAGCCTATAATGCTGAACTAACATCTCTCAAAGTACCTGAATACAACTATTTAAGTATTTCAATCAGAGCCGGTGAAAAATGTTATAAAACTCCTTAACTTTACCCTATGGCAAATAAAAACATCAGTATTTTATATGTTGAAGATGACGAAAGGATCAGAAATAAGTATATCCCATATCTAAAAGAACATACAAACTCATTATTTGTTGCAGAAAATGGTATCCAGGGACTGGAATTATTCAAAGAACTATCCCCTGATCTCATCATCAGTGCAATCCGGATGCCTGAAATGGACGGACTCGAAATGATTGCCAAAATAAAAAAACTAAAAACTGATGTCCGTATCATTATTACTTCTGCTTATAGCGAACCTAAATACTTTTTAAAATCAATTGCTTTAGGGGTAAACGGTTTTCTTGTAAAGCCCGTTAAGAAAAAAGATCTGGACAAAAGCATTGAAGAACATTTCTTATTTATAGAATCTTATAAGAAAATCAAGCTTGAAGAAAGCAAAAGGGTTGAAGCAGAAAAAGAACTTCATAAATTAAATGAAGAACTGGAAGCCCGGGTTGAGAAACGTACTGCTGCCCTTCGAAAAGAGGTAAGCAAGCGTAACCAGGCACTGACAATGCTTAGTGAAAGTGAGGAAAAATACCGACAGATATTTGAAAATGCCAACGATGGTATTCTTCTGACGCTTAATGGTGTCGTAAAATTTATTAACCCCAAGCTTTATGAAATAACCGGCTTCTTGCCTAAAGAAACCATTGCCAAACCTTTCACTGAGTTCGTACATCCTGCTTATCGTGAAAAAGTTTTTAATAACCACTTAGGGCGAATGAGAGGAGAAGAAGTTGAAGAAAGATATGACATTCAGGCTTATAATAAGAACGGAGATTTGCGTTGGTTCGAACTCAAATCTGCATTGATACGGTGGGAAAATAGTCCGGCCGTATTAACTTTTGTTACTGATGTTACGGAACGAAAAGAAACTGCTGCCCAATTGCATGAGCTTAACCTAAGGCTGGAAAACAGAGTTCAGGAAGAACTAAAAAAGATTGAATCCCAGCAACAATTATTAATACAAAAATCCAAACTGGAGTCATTAGGAGAACTTGCAGCAGGAATTGCACATGAAATTAACCAACCTCTGGGTGCTATTTCCTTAAGTCTCGACAATATTTTATATAAACTTACTGAAGGTAAATTAAACAATACCTACCTGGAGTCTAAGATCAAACAATCTTTTGATGATATTGAACGAATAAAAAAAATCATCGACCATATCCGTTCATTTTCACGGGGGCAGGATAAAGAAGAGCATCGTAAATTTGATATACATATCGTTATTGAAAATGCCCTGAATATGGTAAAAAACCAATACCACAAACTGGATATTGAATTCAGGCTATCCTTTAAGGCAAATGAAAAGTTTGTAATGTGCAATCCATTTAAACTGGAACAGGTATTACTGAATCTATTCTCAAATGCAAAGTTTGCTGTTGATGAAAAAGCAGCTCTCAAATCAAAAGAAAATATTAAATATGTAAAAAGAATAAAGATTGATACCTTCTCTGATGATGACAGCATAATTATAACTGTTGAAGATAATGGACTTGGGATTCCTCAAAAATTCATTAAAAATGTATTTGATCCTTTTTTTACAACTAAATCCATAGATTCCGGAACAGGATTAGGACTCTCTATCTCCTATGGTATTATCAAGGAAATGAAAGGAGATATTATGGTAAAGAGCCTTGAAAACGAATATACACGCATGATTATCGAACTTCCTATTTATAGAGAAAAAAAATAAACGGATTCTGAATACTGAATTCTTGTATTATGAAAGATTTAAAAGTACTTATATTAGACGATGAACAAAGAGTAAGAGACGAAGTGGAAGAATTTCTTCTGGATAACAAATTCACTGTTTTTAAGGCAGAACTACCTTCCGTCGCTTTTAAAATTCTAGAAGAAGAAGTTATTGATATCGCAATACTCGACATAAAGCTTCCTCAAATGGACGGTATCAGTGTTCTTAAAAAAGTCAAAGAAGAATATCCGGAGATTGAGGTGATCATGATCTCAGGGCATGGAGACATGCAAAGTGTCATTGAAGCCATGCGTTTAGGAGCTACGGATTATTTTCAAAAACCATTCAGATTGCTGGAAATCAATAATGCCATTGAAAGAACCAAACGATTTATAAAGCTAAATCATAAGATAAAAGATTTTGAAAGCAGCCTTTCTCTGCTATCAAAAGAATTGCACGATAAAATAGGACATCGCTTATTAGGAAAAAGCAAGGCCATAAAAGATATCGTTAATCTAATGACCAAAGTAGCAAAGTCATATGATACTTCCGTATTAGTTACAGGTGAAAGCGGTACAGGAAAAGAACTTATTGCCCGAGGGATCCATTACTTAAGTGCGCGCAACAAACATTATTTTCATTCCGTAAACTGCTCCGCCATTCCGGAAACCCTGTTTGAGAGTGAATTCTTTGGTCATAAAAAAGGATCTTTTACAGGAGCAACAGAAGATAAGCCGGGTTGGTTTGAGATTTCAAACAAAGGAACACTTTTCATGGATGAAATCAGTGATATGCCAATCAACCAACAGGCTAAACTTTTAAGGGTATTGGAAGAAAAATCGGTATCTAAAGTAGGTTCCAGACAAAGCATAGATGTTGATGTAAGGGTAGTTGCTGCCTCGAACAGAAACCTGGAAGAAATGAGTGAAAATCAAAAATTTCGCCTTGACTTATATCACCGATTGAGTTCATTTATTATACATATACCTCCATTAAGAGAAAGAAGAGAAGATATTCCCGTATTACTAAATCATTTCATTAAGGAGTATTCAGATAAAATGGCTCAACCTATAAAATATGTAGATCCGAATATCGAAAAAGAATTGATAAAATATAATTTTCCCGGAAATATCAGGGAGTTAAAGAACATGGTGGAAAGAGCATTAATTATTTGTGATGGGGATGAATTGTTATTGGATCATTTTCAATACAACCAGAAGAACATAAGCAATGAAGTTCTTCCTTCCACTGATGAAAATCAATCTATGGATCTGGAACAAACAGAGAAAAACATGATTCTTAAAGCTCTTGAACAATCAGGAGGAAATAAATCGAAAGCTGCTTCTTTATTAAATATTACCTGGCAGAGTTTGGATAGGAGAATGAAGAAATATGATATTGGGTAGTTATGGAATAACAAACCAAAAGAAGTTGCCCCAAAATTGTAATAGTATGCTTTTAGGACAACTTCTCTTTTTCTAGTTAAGATATGCATTCAACATCCACAGCGTTTTCTCTGTCTCGCTGATATAATCACTCATCAAGCTTACAGTCCCTTCATCATCCGCCTCGCTGGCCAGCTTAAGTATTTCCCTTTCCTTAACAATCAAGGTTGAAAGATTGTTCACTACAATTTTAACACCTTCCAGTCCGTTAAATACATTTTTCTCCTCTTTAATATCAGAGGCTTTTAAATAATCGGTGAACGAATGTAAAGGTTCTCCTTCCAATGTCAGTATGCGTTCTGCGATTTCATCTATTTTTATCACCGCATCATCATAGTATTCTTCAAATTTCTGATGTAATTCAAAAAACTCTCTTCCTTTAATATTCCAGTGCAGTCCTCTCAGGTTTTGATAAAATAATTGATAATCAGCTAACAAATAGTTTAGAGATTTTACTAATCCTTCAGCTTTTTCTTTGTTTATTCCTATTGAATTTTTCATTTTATTTTTTTTTTGGTTGATTAATTAGTTTTTATAATTCCTTTTTACAGAGATAGAAATCCGTGCGTTCACAGCTGTCATCATTCAGGCGGTTATTCATTTCCTCAAGGTTTTTTGGAGGAGGCACTATTACTTTATCACCTTTCTTCCAGTTTAATGGCATTGCTACCCCATGTTTATCAGAAGTTTGAAGGGCTTCCAATACACGTAATATTTCATCCATATTTCTCCCTACGTTCAAAGGATAATACATTATCAGTCTGATCTTTTTGGAAGGGTCAATAAAGAATACGGCCCTTACAGCAGCAGTTTCGTGTTCGTTCGGCTGAAGCATTCCATAAAGCTTTGATACTTTCATATCGATATCAGCAATGATTGGAAAACCGAAATAAACACCGGTTTTTTCTTTTACATTGTTTACCCAAGCTAAATGCGAATGAATACTATCAATACTCAACCCGATTAACTCTGTATTCAAAGTATCAAATTCATTTTTACGCAGTGCAAAACCACTCATCTCGGTTGTACAAACCGGAGTAAAGTCGGCAGGATGTGAAAACATTACAATCCACTTATCTTTTGCAAAATCTGAAAATTTAATTTTCCCTGTCGTAGTTAAAGCTTCGAAATCCGGAGCCTGGTCGCCTATACGAGGCATGATGTTGTTTTGTTGATCTTGATTTTCCATTTTTTCTTTTTTTAAATTTTTATTTGTTTGTTTCTGAAGCAAAGATGCAGAATCTTTACATATAAATCAAATTGATTCTTTTTATCATAATATAAATTTTATCTATATTTGCATTATGATTAGTTTAATTCAACTTGAATACATCGTTGCTGTTGATACTTACAGACATTTTGTTACTGCCTCCGAAAAGTGTTTTGTAACTCAACCAACACTTAGTATGCAGATTAAAAAACTGGAAGAGGAATTAGGTGTTACTGTTTTCGACAGGAGTATGCAGCCTATTATACCTACTGAAATCGGCAAGCAGATTATTAAACAGGCAAGGGTTATTCTTTCCGAATCTAAAAAGATTAATGAAATAATAGACGATTTTAATAATTCTATACATGGAGAATTAAAAATCGGAATTATTCCTTCGTTGGCTCATTACTTACTTCCATTATTCATAGGAAGGTTTATGAAAAAATATCCGGATGTACAACTTAAAGTAATCGAATTGCTAACAGAAGATATCATTAAGCATCTGAGAAAAGACCTGGTAGATTTAGGGATTCTGGTTACACCTTTAAAAGAGGATGGAATTAAGGAAGATCCTTTATTTTATGAAGAAATGATGCTTTATATAAACAAAAACCATACGTTTGCCTCTGCATCTGAAATAGATTTACAGCAAATTGATAGTCCTGATTTATGGCTCTTAAACAACGGCCATTGTTTCAGGTCACAAATAATTAATTTATGTAATATAAAAACGCAACAGCCAGACAATAATCATTTTCAGTATTCCAGTGATTCGCTGGAAACCATCAAAAAGCTAATAAAAACTGAAGGTGGTTATACGATGATACCAGAACTTGCAATTGATAAACAATCAACGGATAAGGAAACAGTAATCAGGCAATTCAAAAATACAAGTCCTTTAAGAGAAGTTAGTTTAACTTACTCCAGAAATTATTCAAAGAAAAGATTATTAAATTTGATTTCGGAAGAGATCAAAGCCGCTGTTCCAAAGAAAATGCTCGATAAATCACGCGGAACGATTGTAGAATGGCGATGAGAATTAGGGAAGCAATCCTATGAAGAAAGGATTGCTTCCCTAATTCTTCGGTACTCATTATTCATTATTCTTAATATCTCCTTTAAATTTTTTTAATAATCCCTCAATATCGCCACCAATCTCACTGTTCTTTTGTTTCTCTTTTTCCAGTTCGTCAACTGTTTGATTTAATTTATCTTCCAGATTATTTTTTTCATTAATGATTTGAGCAACTTCCTCACTTAAAGTATTGATTTCACGACGAATTTCTGCCAATTCATCTTCGGTAACAGCAGGTGGAGTTGAAGCAGCCTCTTCTTTTTTCTCGGCTTCTTTACTTTTTATTGCATCATAAGATTGCTTCATAGCCGATGCATTATTTTCAAGCATTTCTTTTTCTTCAGTGAGCTTTTCAATTTCAGCGTTTAGCTTATTCACAATTTCATCATGGCCTTCAAGTTCTTTTTTAAGTTTTTCATTCTCTGAATTTAAGCTACTTAAATCATTTTGGTGTGCCTGTTTTAATTCCAGGATGACTTTATTATTTTTCTTTTGTTTTTTAATGATCTCTTTATTCTTTTGAACATAAGATATATAAGAGCCAAGGGTTATTAATAAAGCGAGTACACTTAATACCATTGTTATAGCATAGAAATTTTTTCTTTTAGACAGGCTTTCCTTATGGGCATTTAACCTGGCTACTTCAAGGTTTAGTTCTTTTTTACTATTTTTCAATTCCAGAATCCGTTGACTTTCCGGTTTTTGTTCTATTCTGTTTTGTACAGGAGTTCTTTGTTTCATCAAAGTATCAATAAGTACATTATCTACATTCACCACAGCCTCCAATCGCTTTGCCAATTCTACCATATTAAACCAGGTTCTGACGGTCATTGTATCTTTAAATGCCCTGTAATGCTTATAATTTCTCTCCCTGATTTGTTCAAGGCTTATATTCCCTTGTTGGGCGAAAAGGGAAGTTTGAGAAAATAATAAAACTGCTACAACGAGTAAAAAAAATCTTTTCATCGATCTATATTGATTGTTTGGAATACGCAGTTCATCACTACTTGAAGCATATAGCCTAAAGCCTGAAACTGACCTAACAAATTTAATCCAAAAACGCTTAAAAACAAAAAAGGACCTTATGTTATCCATAAGATCCTTTTTCAATTATTTTAAGTCCGGTTTATTTTACCGCATTAACAATCGCTTTGAATGCTTCCGGGTTGTTCATTGCTAAATCGGCAAGAACTTTACGGCTTAATTCTATATTTTTTTCATGAAGTTTGCCCATGAATACAGAATAAGACATTCCGTATTCTCTAACGGCTGCGTTAATACGCATAATCCATAAGGCTCTGAATGTTCTCTTTTTATTGCGTCTGTCGCGGTATGCATACTGTTGGCCTTTTTCATATGCATTTTTAGCCACCGTCCAAACATTTTTTCTACGACCAAATTGTCCTTTGGTCTCTTTCATTAGCTTCTTTCTTCTTGCTCTTGAAGCTACTGCATTTACTGATCTTGGCATTTTTTTCTGAATTTTTACTTTAAGCGCTCCCGATTCGCCCGGGAATCTTTTTAGCTCAAAATAAGTTTAACATTTGTTTACTTTTGAATCATTTGTCTTACATTCTTCTCATCTGCTGAATCAACGATCGCAAAATAAGTTAAGTTACGTTTTTGCTTTTTCGTTTTCTTTGTCAAAATGTGACTTTTGTAAGCATGCTTCCTCTTAATCTTACCAGAGCCTGTAACGCTAAAGCGTTTTTTAGCACTGGATTTCGTTTTCATCTTTGGCATTACTACTTGTTTTATATATAATTAACAATCTTCTAGCTTTTCTTAGGAGAAACAATCATGATCATTCTTTTACCTTCCAGCTTTGGCAATTGCTCGACTTTCCCATAGTCTTCCAATGCCTGGGCAAACTTTAGCAGAATGATTTCACCTTTTTCTTTATAGATGATATTTCTTCCTTTAAAAAATACATCTACTTTAACTTTTGCTCCGTCCGACAAAAATTTGATGGCATGTTTCAATTTGAAATCAAAATCATGATCATCTGTATGAGGCCCTAAACGAATTTCCTTAACAACAACTTTTGCTGTTTTAGCCTTAATTTCTTTTTGCTTCTTTTTTTGTTCATAAAGGAACTTTTTATAATCAATTACTTTACAAACAGGAGGATTTGCTGATGGGGAAATCTCTACAAGATCCAAACCTTGTTCATCTGCAATATCCAGAGCTTCTTTTAGTTGGTAAATTCCAACAGTCACATTCTCGCCTACAACTCTAACTACTGGAGCTGTAATGTATTCATTTATTCTGTGAGGGTTTTCTTTTTTTTGTGGCCCTCTGCCTCGGCGGTTCCGATTGTGGCTGAAATTTGTTGCGATAATTAATTCTCCTATTTTTAATTATTAATTGGAAATTGATGGACTAATTTGTCAAATTATTCACTAATTAGCTTCTCAATTTCATTATTTATCAATTTTATAAATTCATCAAGCTGCATTGATCCTAAGTCTCCTTCACCATGACGGCGTACTGAAACAGTACCTTTGTTTTCTTCCTTTTCCCCTACTACCAACATGTATGGGATTTTTTTGATTTCAGCATCACGGATTTTTCTACCTGTCTTCTCGCTTCTTTCATCAATGCGGGCGCGAATTTCGGAATTATTTAGCAAATTTAAAACTTTTTCGGCATATTTATGATATTTTTCACTGATCGGCAGGATAATAGCCTGTTCAGGAGTTAACCATAATGGGAAATTTCCGGCACAATGTTCAATTAAAACTGCCACGAATCTTTCCATAGATCCGAAAGGTGCACGGTGAATCATTACCGGACGATGTTTTTCATTATCACTGCCTACATATTCCAATTCAAATCTTTCCGGTAAATTATAATCTACCTGAATCGTACCTAACTGCCATTTACGCCCTAAAGCATCCTTAACCATAAAATCCATTTTCGGGCCATAGAAAGCAGCTTCACCATATTCAATCACTCCATTCAGGCCTTCTTCTTCAGAAACTTCAATGATAGCACGTTCAGCTTTTTCCCAGGCTTCATCTGTTCCTATATATTTTTCTTTATTTTCGGGATCGCGCAAAGAGACTTGAGTAATAAAATCTTTAAAATCCAATGCTTTAAAAATTTGCATCACAATTTTAATGACTCCTTTAAACTCATCTTTCAATTGATCAGGAGTACAGAAAATGTGTGCATCATCCTGGGTAAATCCACGTACACGGGTTAATCCGTGTAATTCACCACTTTGCTCATAACGGTATACAGTACCAAATTCTGCTAATCGTAATGGAAGGTCTTTATATGATTTTGGACTTACTTTATAGATCTCACAGTGATGAGGGCAATTCATCGGTTTTAAGAAAAATTCTTCTCCTTCTACCGGAGTTGAAATCGGTTTGAATGAGTCTTCACCATACTTTTCATAATGCCCTGAAGTCTTATACAATTCAACATTACCAATATGAGGACACATTACCTGCTCATATCCGGCTTCACGCTGTACGCGCTTTAAATATTGCTCTAATCGTTCTCTCAATTTCGTTCCTTTTGGTAACCATAGAGGTAAACCCTGTCCTACTCTCTGTGAGAATGCAAATAATTCTAATTCCTTACCTAATTTACGGTGATCTCTTTTCTTCGCTTCTTCAAGCATTTCCAGATATTCGGTAAGTTCTTTGGCTTTCGGAAAAGTAATACCATATAAACGGGTCAATTGTTTTCTTTTTTCATCACCTCTCCAGTATGCACCGGCAACACTTAATATTTTTAAGGCCTTAATCGGAGATGTATTGGGGATATGTGGCCCACGACAAAGATCTACAAACTCACCAGTTTTATAAAAAGTGATTTGTCCATCTTCCAGTTCACTGATCAGTTCCAGCTTATATTCATCCCCCTTTTCAGAAAAATATTTTAAGGCTTCTTCTTTTGAAACTTCTGTTCTTTCAAAAGTTTGTTTTTGCTTCGCAAGCTCTTTCATTTTGGCCTCGATTTTTGGGAAATCCGAATCAGTAATCACTCTGTCTCCCAAATCAATATCATAATAAAAGCCATTTTCAATATCCGGGCCAATACCAAATTTAGCACCAGGATAAAGGACTTCCACTGCTTCAGCCATTAAGTGAGCTGAGGAGTGCCACATAGCTGCTTTACCTTCCGTATCATTCCATGTAAATAATTTAAGAGTTGCATCAGACTTAATCGGTCTCATAGCGTCCCAAATTTCATCATTTACTTTTGCTGCCAGCACATTACGTGCCAGCCCTTCGCTAATGCTCTTTGCGACATCCAAGGCAGTTACACCTGCTTCATGTTGTCTTACTGAGCCATCCGGTAAGGTAATATTAATCATGTGTTTGTATTCGTTTAAAAATTGGCTGCAAAGATAAAGTTTTTCAGTTTAGGGTCAAAGGTTAAATTAGTGTTAAGTTGGTTCATTGTTACACTGATCTATTGCTACATTGTTATATGGTTATGCAGTTGTGCAGTTAAATCTGATATCAATATTGCTAACTTAATACAGAATTTTTATAATTTCACATCATAATATAAAAACATGATCGCAAGTATAAATTCATTTTTGGTTATTCTATTATACGGTTCATTGGTAGTATTGTCAATCATACTAATTGCAAATCCATTAAATGTGAACAAAAAAGCGAATTTGTTTCTTGGAATATCCTTATTTATGTGGTCAAGTTTCTGGATTGAAGAAATACTCAATCTGCTAGGAGTATATTTAATCAATCCGAATTTCTTATTTGGACTTCAATTTATACAGTTTTTCACACCTCCTCTTTTATTTGTCAGCATTAGTTTTTATACAGATCCAAACTGGAAACCTAAAAAAATCTATGCTATATACTTTATGCTACCATTAATTTATCTAATGTGTTTAATATTAAGGAGAATGACGATGAATAGCATAATGGATATAATCATCCCTGTTCTTATAAATATCCAAACTATTGGCGTAATAGTTCTATGTTTTATAAAATTAAAAAGGCATAAACGAAAAATTCAATTAATGGCCTCCAATATTCATGAAAAGGATTTAAGATGGATAGAACAAATCATTTTCGCATTATTAAGTATGGTCATTTTTATTGCATTATATGATTTATTCTTTCCGGTCAATGACTTGAATCTGTTTGCAAATTCATTCACACTCAGCATAGTCATATTCATAGCTTATCATGCTTTTAAACAAAAGGAGATTTACAATATTGATGAAAATGAACGACAATTGGTATTTGATCAAAGTAATACAATTAACATAGAAAAGAAGAAAGTTATTTCTGACAAGGAAATGATAAAGCACAAGGCTGAACTTATCCGATTAATGGAAACGGAACAACCATATTTAGATGAGGAATTGAGTTTGCTAAAACTTGCTCATAAATTGCAAATAAGCCCACATCAATTATCCTATCTGATCAATGAAGGTTTTGGAGAAAATTTCTTTTTCTTCATCAATAAATACCGGGTAGAAAAGGTCAAAGAGCTTCTATTACGTGAAGATAAAAAACACCTGTCTGTGTTAGGAATTGCCTATGAATCCGGCTTTAATTCCAAAACTTCTTTCAACACAACTTTTCGGAAAATAAGTGGCATAACTCCGTCCGAATTTCGTAAATCAAGAACGGAATTATAATCCCGAACTCATACACCTTTCTTACAAACTTCTACACATCAATCACTTATACTATTAAGCAGTTCGTATCCATAAATCCGAACGCACACTTCCTTTATAGCCTTTAGTTTTGCTTCAAAATTAATAGAACATGAAAAACAAACTCATCATTTTATTTATATGGCTAATCTCCCTTACGGGAATGTCGCAACAATTACATACAAATATTCGGGGAAATGTAAAAGACGTGATAAGTCAACAAGCATTGGCAGGTGCGACGATCATCATTAAAAACAGCAATCCCCTAATCGGGACGACAACAGACTTAGATGGTAACTTTATTTTAAAAAATATTTTAATCGGCCGTTACGACATAGAAGTTTCCTATATAGGATATGAAACTTTAATAATCCCAGAAATTATTTTAAGCTCAGCAAAAGATAAAGTTTTAAGTATTGAACTCAAAGAACAAAGCACTGACTTAAACGAAGTAGTAGTTAAGCCAAAAGTATTGAAGGAAAGCCCTCTCAATCCAATGGCTGTGGTTAGTGCCCGTATGCTAAGTGTAGAAGAAGCTAACAGATATGCCGGAGGTTATGATGATCCTGCAAGATTAGCGGCTTCCTTTCCTGGTGTTGCAAGTACCATTAGCAATAATTCGATTGTGATACGGGGAAATGCACCTAAATTTCTACAATGGAAAATTGAAGGGGTGGAAATTCCTAATCCCAATCACTTTGCAAACTTATCAGCTATGGGTGGAGGCGGACTAACTGCCTTTAGCTCAAATATGCTGGCGAATTCTGATTTTTTTACTTCAGCCTTTCCAGCAGAGTACAACAATGCATTATCAGGAGTATTTGACATGAAATTAAGAAGTGGTAACAACAACAAACATGAACATAGTATTGAATTAGGAGTAATCGGATTGGGATTTGCTTCTGAAGGTCCGATAAGTAAAAACAAGAATTCATCTTATATCATGAATTACCGCTATTCAACCCTTGGCTTAATATCCTCTTTATTACCCGAAGATGCTGGCAAAATTAATTATCAGGATTTATCCTTTAAACTAAAGTTCCCTTCCCCTAAAGGCGGAAAACTATCTGTCTGGGGTATAGGTTTGATTGACAATTCAGGTACAAAACCAGAAAAAGAAGAAAACAAACGAAACTATTATCAGGATATCGAAGATAATAATGTAAAACAGTTCATGGGTGCATTCGGACTTAGCTATAAAAAACCCATACAAAAAACTGCTTATTGGAGTAGTCATCTGGCAATTACTGCGGATGGTTTGGATTTAGAGACTGATCGATTGGATAATTCGAATGAGCTAAAACCGCAAAACCTTATAAACAGCAAGAATTTCAATATGACCTTTAAAAGTTTCATTCATAAAAAATTTAGTAATAAACATTATAACAGAAGCGGAATTACACTACAAGGATATGCATATGACCTACTGATTAAGGAAGCTCATTATAATCATGCTGGTTTATTGACCTTTACAGATGAAAAGGGAGAAGCTGCTTTGTTGTCTGCTTTCAGTTCCTCTACTTTCAATTTTTCGAAATTCCGTTTGAATATTGGAATTAACACCCAGTACTTTAGTTTAAATAAATCCTGGACCATTGAACCTCGAATCGGCTTGGAAAGAGATTTGGGTAAAAAGAGCAAAATTAGCTTTGGTTATGGTTTACACAGCCGCATGGAAAATCTGAATGTTTATTTCGCTAATACTTTAAATAAGGAAAACCCTCAGGCTAATAAAAATTTAGGGTTGTCCAAATCACATCATTTGGTTCTTGCATTTGATCACAACATAAGTGACAAACTTCATTTAAAAATAGAGCCTTATTTTCAATACCTTTTCAACATTCCGATCGTTCAGGATAGTACGCTTTCCCTGGTAAATTTAAAAATGGATTGGTTTATCAATGACACCTATATCAATAAGGGTAAAGGCATTAATTATGGTATTGATTTTACTCTTGAGCAATACATTCAGAATGGCTTTTATTATTTAGTATCAGCTTCTCTGTTTAACTCAAAATATAAAACAGAAAGTGACATTTGGTATAATACACGTTATAACAAAAACTATATATTTAACTTATTATTTGGTAAAGAATATCGATTAGGAAAACGCAATAATCTCCTTGGCATTAATTTTAAGCTAAGTACCATGGGAGGAGATCGCTACTCTCCTATTGACGAGCAAAGATCATTAATAGAAAAAGAAGTGGTTTACAATGAAAGTAATCCGTTTTCTGAACAGGCAAAAGCAGCCCTCTTTGTTCACTTTACACTTAATTACGAATGGTACAAAAAGAAAAGTACACATCGCATTTCTTTAAAACTCCTTAATGCCACCAATCATAAGGAATTTCAGGGACATCGTTATAATTACAAAACCAATCAAGTTGAAGAACTCAGAGAATCAATTGTGATCCCCAATATTAGTTACAAAATATCCTTCTAGAATATATAATATACAGGAATAGGACATTAAAACTATTCCTGTTCTATTTTCTAAATAAGAATAAGCCTGTTTCTACTTTGCAAAAAGACATTATTTTTGCAGCTATGTCAGGTCAACATTATAAACATGAAAAAAGAACCTTATGGGTAATGCTGCTAACAGCAGCAACCATGGTTGTGGAAATCATTTTTGGATTGACTACAAAATCCATAGCCCTTCTTGCAGATGGGATTCATATGGGATCTCATGTGCTCGCAATTGGATTAAGCTGGATTGCTTATGTGATTGTTAGAAGATTATCTAATAACAATAAATTTAAAGGAAATTCTAATAAGATCTTGGCTTTATCAGGATATAGCAGTGGTCTCATGCTACTTATATTTGCAGTAGTTATTATGGTGGAAGCCATTCATCGTTTTTACAATCCTGTTGATATAATTTATGATGAAGCCATCATGGTAGCCATTATAGGATTAGTAGTTAACCTTATTAGTGCTTTCCTGTTACATCATGATCATGAACATACCGATCACAATATTCGAGCCGCATATTTGCATGTACTTGCCGATACACTAACCAGCCTATCTGCTATAATTGGGCTATATGCTGCAAAAATCTGGGATATCCCATTTATAGATACCATAGCAGCGACAATTAGTTCTTTAGTTATCATAAAATGGTCAATTGGCCTTCTAAAAAATTCAGGAAAAGAATTATTGGATATTAAAAGCAAATAACAAATTATCAGTATCTTTAATAATCGATTGAATTAAAAAGAATAAATAAATTTTTCAATTATGGATATTAAAGACCAAGTATTAGACACTATGAAAAAAGCAGGCATGCCATTGAATGCAGGAAAAATATCAGAACTAAGTGGAATTGACCGAAAGGAAGTTGACAAAGCAATGAAAGTCCTTAAAAAAGAAGATGCTATTGTTTCTCCCAAGCATTGTTTTTGGGAACCTAAGTAATTCCGAATTTTATTGAACTTAAAAAAGTTGTCCCGGATTTATCAGGACAGCTTTTTTCATAAATAATGATATTTTTATTTCGTCTTTGGCAGTAATAAATTCAAAATAATCCTTACTGTTGCAGCCAATCCAATACCTGCCAATAAAAATGTTCCATATTTAATGATGGCTCCACCAATTCCAACAGTTAAAACTACTGATACAATAACCTGGTTTCTGGTTTCAGATAGATTTGCTTCGGAATCAATTAATGTTTTGATACCGATAGAGGCAATCATAGATTCGATTATAACCGCAAAACGTGATAAAAATCACTTATTAAACATCTAAATTTCTCGATATATCTATTTACATTTGCTGCGCAAAAAAATTATCACATTTAAAAATTATAGTAATGACAATATCTACAGTAAAGATTAGCGCAAGCATGAAAGAAGGCTACAGAACAGACATCAAATGTTCAAATGATTTTATTATTGATCAACCTAAAGCAGGCGGCGGACAGGGTTTAGGTCCAAGTCCTCTGGAAGTTTTTTTATCATCACTTCCGGCATGTATTTGCGCTATCGGAAGAATGATAGCAGCTCAAAGAAGAATTCAATTAAACGGTATTGATGTAAGTGTAGAAGGAGACATCGACAAAAATTTTCTTATGGGGAAAACAGAAGAAGGCCGTGCTGGATTCATTGAAATAAGAGCTTTTGTAAACATTGATGCAGATTTAAATGATGAAGAAAAAGAAGCATTTCTTCATGAAGTTACTAAAAGATGCCCTATTGCTGACAATATCATGAATACAACCTTGGTCAAAGAAACTGTTGTTGAAAATGAAATTATTTGGAGCTAAAAATATAGCTGGATACTTTCTGTCTTTCCCTGATATAGGTTGACCAGATTTAAATTTTCAATTGTCAGTTTTTTGAAATATTGAAACTAATTCAATACATTCTTTTGAAATGCCATCAATTTTATGACGATCTTTTAAAAGATTTGTGTTTCCCAGTTCGACTGAGGCTCTGCCTCAGTCGTGAATATCAATAAAGGCTGAGCCTTTAATAATAAAAGGGCTAAGGCAAAGCCTTAGCCCAACAAGGATAGCAGATTATCGATTTAAGTAATGTACGATTTAAATCGCAAATAAATCTTCTATCTGTTATCTGCTATCGACAATCTGCTATTCAATTATAGTTTTTTCCCTATATAAAACACATAGCCATAATAATCTTTATACTTATAATATAAACTTTCTTCATGCCTTTGGTTTTTAATAAAGAATTCAGCAGTTTGATTTCCTTTGTATTTCTTCAGAAACTTTTTTTCCGCCTCAAGTTGAGGTTCATAAAAATGCTCAATCCAACAATTTTCCGGCAAAATAAAACTTGCTACAGGAATATAGCCTGCATGTTGCATTTGTTTTACTTTATTTGGAATGGTATCAATACCGGGGTAGGCATCCATCCAAAACTCATGAATTTCATCAGGACGTCCATTGGTAAACCAACTTGCTTCCGAAACAGCAATATAGCCACCCTTTTTCAGAAATTTTCGCCATTCCTTCAATCCACGTTCAAAGCCAATATTATATATTGCACCTTCCGACCAGATCAAATCCAATTCTTCTTCCTGAAAAGATAATTGATCCATAGATTCAACAATACCTTTAACACGGTCTTGCAAATTTAGTTTTTTCGCATGCTCATTAAAAAGATGTATAAATTTAGGAAAGAGGTCTATTCCTCTGATTTGTCCGGGTGCATGCTGGCCCAACACCATTGTTTTCCCACCTGTACCACAACCGATATCAGCTATTTGAGATTCATCTGTTAAGTTATCAATAAAGCTTAAGGCTTTTAAAGTTATTTCCGGACTCCCGGGACCTTGTCGCTCAAGGTTTGAATAATATTCGCAAATTAAGTCTAAATCGAATTCATGTATTGATTTGTTATCGTTACTCATGATGTTTAAAATAATTTTGGTCAGTATATAAGCGAATCACTTATAACATGACATTAATAAAAATAGTATAAATATGAAATATGCCCGACATATATATGCCGAAGCTAAACGAAAAGATAACCTTAAGTATTATGCTTAAGATTATTTACAATACCAGATCCAAATTAAGTTTTAACATTCATTAGTTTTGATAAGGCAAAGATAAATTGTTTCATTAATATCACAAAGGGTTTTTAAGGAAAAGATTATGAGCTTTAAAACCCGTCATTCTGAGAGTTCACCTAATTTTATTAGGCATAATGAGAAAATGACAGAAAATGTCCTAAATGGGCAATGTAACATAAATGTTATTGCTAATATGTTAATGAATCGCGAAAATTCCCCGTTAAGGGATCCATCTCAATAGCTAATGGTTCCTGAATATGCCCCTTATTCCCCGTCAGGGGATTAACGATGAACCCTATATCAATATCTGACATCCAATTAAT
>JANQLW010000030.1 GCA_028280405.1 Bacteroidales bacterium | reverse complement strand
TGTAAATAGCAAAGGGTATTCTTTGAATTCTGTTTTTATGCCCGAAAGTTTATCTGTGAAAATATATTTATAAGAACCTTGTTCTATTTCCATTTTTGTACAAAATTCATCTTGGGGGATATTACTTACCAATAAGATATTACTAAAATTATTTTGTTCTTTAAAACTTTCAAGGTCAATGAAAAGGCGTTTCATACAAATCCCACAATTTTCTTTGCTAAAAGATGCAATTAAGAATCCGTCTTCATTGTTAGAAATGTTTATATATTTATTGATGGTATCTATCACTTTTTTTGGTAATAGTTGATGTTGGGATACAAAATAGCTTTTGACCAAATTATTTTCATATTGCAACTGATTTATTTTACGGTAACAGTTTTTTCTATCAACATTCATTTTCCATGTAAATAAAATCATAGAAAACAAAATAATGATGAGTAAGGTTGGATAAAAATTTTTCTTCATTTATTTTTCTTTGAAGGTTTTAACAGACTGGATAACTGCATCTAAATATTCGTCATATCTCTCTTTATTATAGGATCCATACCTGATATAATAAACTCTGT
Source organism: Bacteroidales bacterium (assembly GCA_028280405.1). Classification (GTDB taxonomy): domain Bacteria; phylum Bacteroidota; class Bacteroidia; order Bacteroidales. The sequence goes on along the minus strand of JANQLW010000030.1, from coordinate 50,648 downwards.
TTTCTCCCTGAACTAACCAGTTTGTTGAATAAAATGATTTTAGTTCTCCTTCAAATTGAATTCGATGTACAGTATCACTTCTCATCATCAATAAATCATTGTGAAATTCTTCTTCCCCATTAATTCTAAAAAAATTCATAAAATCCTTATAGTCTAATTTTCTCCCATTTTTTTCGTTAAATGTCTGAACTTCTAAAGTTCCTGACCATTTTTCTTCTTTAGGAGTAAATTTGACATCTTTAAATAATTCAACGTTTCTAATGAGTCTAAAATTTAATGCCTTATTACTCATATTAGGCGTCCATTTTCTAACGTCAAAATCATCAGGGATCTCCATAGTAAACCATTTGCTATCCCAATATAAATGATTGATCTTAGTTTTTTTTGACAGTGTCAAAAAAAATATTAAAAGTATCAATCCAAATGCTAAAAAAATAAATGCTTTCTTCATTTTATAACTTATATTTGATAATTTGTGTTCTCTCTCTATCTTCTGACATTGTTATCCCAAAAATATTTCCGTTCTCTTCATCAATAGTAAAAGCTCCCATTATATGATCCAGTTTGTAATTGCATACAGGTTTTCCTTCTAATGTAAATACATGGACTTCTGAAGTTTTATACTTATCTTCTAGTATTTCACCTTCACTTCGCTCTAGGTTTAGGGCATAAATTTTGTTTTTTGAGATATAGACATCCCTATAATAACGCATAAATGATTTGGGGCGATCACTAATACTAAAAGCAGGATCTGTTGGGCTATCTTCAAATACTAATGAAAACTGAAGTTCAGCATTATTGTTGAATACATCTATTCTTTTAAAATATATTAAAGCCGAAACGATTATATTCCCATCTTTATTGATCTTTGTTGAACTTACGTATAGATTGTGCATTTGCTGCTCTTTAATTGGCGGATTTTTAACTTCCGGGAAATATCTTATCCAATTGGTTTCTTTTGTTTCGGAATCATAATAAAAGAACCTTCCTTTCTGGCTCATACTTGTCCCGAATAAATTATCGTTAGGCAAGATCAATACGTCCAAACCTATAAATACTGATTTGGGAGTTTTAATTTTTTTTTCGATAACTGTCTTTTTATTTAAAATAGATTTACTCAAATTGATCAACTTACAAATAAAACCATCTCTTACCCACATACAGATTGAATGGTCAATGATTTCATACTGCCCCACTCCTGTCGGCATCTGATTATAAAATTCATTCGGCCCATTTCCTCTACGACCAAAAGAAGCTAAAAGTTTATAGGATTCTTTATGATAGACATTAAATAATGGCGCATGAGGATCCCCTGCGTTTTGAACAATGAAGAGACTGTCAATCATTGTGATTTTCCCAATCATTAAAGGTTCACTTTCAAATGTAAGATACTCTCCTTTTATTGATTTGTTTTCCGGGAATTCTCTAATTAAAATCACATTGTCCATTTGCTTTTTTTGACAAGCAATTAACAAAAAAAAGAATAGAATAATTAAGTAATTTTTCATGTATTATAATTTAGGTTAATATTTATTTTGAAGAACATGACTTAAGTATTATTTATTTAAAGTCATGTTCTATTTAGTTAGTTAATTGGATTTTTATTGTCCTGGGGTACAACGTGCAGGATCTGATTTACTAAAACCAGTTTCTTCTACACAACCATAGCATTTTACAAAATGTAAAGTATTACTTGGTGGCCACCATGATTTTTCATAAGTTTGAAAGCAAAGAATTGATCCTCCTCCAGGTACACATACATCATTCACACAAGTCAAGCCTTCTTCACATAAGTATCCGTCAATACATGGCTCATCCAATCCTCCATCCGCATAAACTAAAAAGAGTATACATTGTTGGATATGCGAAGAAAAATAGAAATGGCATAGAATGAATAAAAAACATTTCATTGATGGTATGTATTTAAATTACACATACATTGATTTTGATGTATTTTAGTTAGTTAAATGTTCTAAAGTTTCTGTCATCACTTTAAAGTAATCAGTAGTTGGTGCATCAAATCCTTTTACGGGGATAAATACTTGGCTTGTTTTTAATCCGGTGTCGATTTTTAAAATATATGGAAGATTAACCTTATCCGCAGGTAAATTTAAGGCACCTTGTTTTATGTTATATACTTTACATGAAAGTTTTGCTGTTCTGTGAAACAAATAATAGTTTCTGAAATTATTGTAGGACACCAAGACAATTACCTGTTCTTTCCCTACATTATCAATAAACTTTCTGATGTGTTCAATAGCAGGGTTAATGCATGGCTCGCAGTTAAGCTCAGTAATCACTAAAGTCAATTTAGGCTCTTTGCCAATGATTTTAGACAGTAGATATTTTTGTTGCTTGCTGTCTTCAACTTCTATGTCCCTAAGCGTTTTTTCATTACTTTGATAAGAGGTTTTAACCGAATGTTTTAAGGCCAATAAATGGGTTTGTATTTGTTTTGATTGATTGATTGTAATCTGTAGCTTTTTTCCCTGTTTTCGGTTATTAATTGCCAGGGCAAGTACAAGTACAAACAATGATCCAATAAATATTACATAAATAAGTTTAGATTTATTTTTTTCCATGGTGCTAAAAATCTTTAAACTTGATAAACATGAATATGGGGTTGTCCATTTTGTCCAATGTACTTGCCAGTTTCAAAAGGTTTTTCATTTTGCCCCGTTTTAACTGTTGCCATTTTGCTGATCCAACCTTCTTTTTGATTTTTTGTAGGTGGTTCAATAAATCATTGGGATAAATCACAGTAACTAATTCATTCTGTGCTGTTGTTGCAATGGGCATTCCGAATAGGCCATGATCAACATCATTGATAACTCCTTTTATCCCTTGATAATCATAGTAGCCAATCAACACATTCCTGGTGTTTTTATTGTAAAAAGCATAATTTGTCCTGCTATACTTGAAAAGAAATATTAATACATTATTTGTTTCATAAGTCCCAGATAGAGTTTTGGCATAACGATCTGTTATAAATTTTTTGTTAAACTGATTATGTGCCTTAGCTATATTTCTAGTATTTTTAATTGCCTTATGATACTGCTTGAACAATTTTTCCGGGATTTTGTTGTCCCCAAAATTTATATAATAGCTTTTTTGAAGCCCACCATTCTCGTTGACATGATATATAGTGTCACATAATTCAGGATGTATATTATAGCCTCTCCCAAATACTGTTATTTTTCTGCCTAAAAAGCTTGCCCCTTCCAATTCTGTTTTTATTGGAAGCATTCTTTTTAAAAGTTTGAAATTATTGTCATATATTCCAACACGGTAGCCATCAAGCAGCGTTGTATTGTTACTTGCATAAACAAAATAATTTCCATCTGATAATTTATTTATACCATAATTTCCCCGCAGTCTGTATTTTTTCTCAGAAATAAAATTCCCCTCAAAATTAAATTTCAGCATCTTACTATTTCCCCCGTCTTTTACTTCAATCAGTTTATTTGTCCTGTCTATGGTATAGCCACTTAGTTGCAAAACTTCTCTGGGGCCCCTGCCTTTTATAAAGTGGTTTTTAGCTATTAATTTGCCGGTTTTATTATCAAATAAAAACAAACCTTTCATTTTGGGATCAACAATGATAATTTTATTGTCCTCAAACAGGGCTTTATAGATATCAGATAGCAAACATTCATTTTTTGTTTGCAGAGGAACATAACGAATTGAAGATGCAATAGATGAAAGGGCTAAGGATTTTTCTGATTTTAAAGCGAGATCCATCTTTATTTCAGTATATGGGGTGTCTTCAAGCTTTTCATTTGTTTTTTCCGCTTGCTTGCAACTGAAAGTAAGCAATAAAATCAGAGCAATTGTAATAGGTATTTTTTTCATATTTATTGATATTATAATTTATAGTTTTTAAATAGAAATTGTTAAAATAAAGATACTGTCAGTCGTATATACGACTGACAGTATCTTTATTTAAGAAGCTGTTTAGTCAATTACTATCCAAGCACCATCGCCAGGGCATAATTCTTGTTCTGAAGCTTCACAGCCTGCATCACCATTATCTTCAAGCCTGCATCTGATTACCTTTAAATCTCGGTCTTCTACGCATTCGCAATTCCATCTATATATATTAACACAAATTCCGCAATAACAATATAAGCCTTCATTACACTCATCACCAGGGCCACAAGGCTCACCAAGACCACCTGTTTGACCATTTGCAAAAACCAGGTGTGCACTAATTGCTAAACATACAACTGTTAAGAAAACTATTACTTTTTTCATTTTATTAAAAATTTAATTTTTTATTCTTTGTTTTTATTAATTCTGCCTGTATATGGCCTCACAGGCTAAGGCTTGGCTTCATTTTATTTTATCCTATAATTTGCATATTCACCTCCTTTTTTTAAGGTAGATGAGTCCGGGGGTGTAGCCTGGTTTTGAAACATGCTTGCTACACTCCCTTTTTCATCGGTTTATATTAGTATTCATTTTTACTTTTTAACGTTTAGTTCTTTTCAACAAAGCCCTGTATCCCAACCGTAATCATGGGAACAAGCTTAGAGTTTAGATACACAAAGATTTATTTGTTAAAATAATTTTTTAGAGCTAAACGTAAATAACTTTTTGACCAGTTAGTTTTTTCTTTATCTGGAATGTAAAAATTAGTCATTCTTAAATTACTATCTATAATGAAATAGTATGGTAAATTCTGAGCTTCTATAGGAATATCTAAATTATTTTTAGCTACGGCATACATAGATATGTTTACCTTTTTTGCTTTAAATTTTCTATAATCTACTATTAAACCTCTAATGTTTTCATAATATGCTAGAAGACAAATATTTTTAGAATAATTAGGTTTAGCTTGTAATTCTTTGATAATATTCTCATGTTCTGCATGAACACAAGCATCACAATGCGTTAAAGAATAGCGAAACACCACTTTGTGTTGCTTAAATACATCTTTTGCAAAAACAGTATCCCCTTTTATATCAATTAATTTGAAGTTTTTAGGAAAATTTAAGTACTCATTTTCTTTTTCAACCTTAAATTTATTGTAATAAAGTTCATTTGTAAGTTTTGTTGTTCTGATTGAAGAAGAAAATGTATGGATCGATCGCATCTTAAAAAATAGAACGATATTAAGTCCGATTAAACAAATCAGTATCAGATATAAAAAATTTTTCATGTTTCACTACTCTTTAAGTGTAACGATCATAAGGATAGGGTTGTCATCTATTTTTGCATTATTTGCTATTTTTTCTAAAACCGGATAATGCAATTGGATTTCATTTTTTTTCTTCTTTAAATTAAGGTATTGTTTTAACTCATATCCGTAAATTAATCTAAAGACTTTATTTTCTGATATAACCCCATGTGGCCAAAATGGGAGTCCTCCATCAATATCATTTGTAAATGAGAATTTTAGTCGGTTAGTAATTTTATCTCTAAATTGTAAGCTATAACTTTCTTTGTTCTTTTTATCATAATAAATTTTATTCAACCTGCTTTTATTATTAATATAGAAAAACATGTATCTATTTGTATTCAAATGTTCTCTATTCTTAACATATTGACGACTAGTTATTAAATTAAGTTCTATAGGAGATGATTCTAAAAAAGATTCAAAAGGAAATTTATCATTACTATAAAATATTAAATCACTAGGGATAGCTCTAAAATTTCCTGATATTTTCCAAATTATATCATAAAGGTACTCCCAATAATACAATGTATCATTCAATACATAATGATGGTTAAAAGCCCCAAATTTTAATTTTTCTTTTTTTTCAACCTCTTTTTCATTTTCATTAAATATTAATTGTTTTTGTAAGTCACCTTCTAAGGTCATCACAGATAGGGTATAATAATTTGACCTATGCCTTCGTCCCTTGGGGGTTATAAATATTAATTTATTATTAAAATAAGTAAGGTCTGTGGGCCAAAAATCTATTTTTAAGTTTCTAGTGTGATTTCCCTGGAAATCAAAAAATAAAAGTTTTTGTACCCCATTTGATAAAATAGCAATTTGTTCTTTATCCTCTATTATAGCAAAGCGTTCAATTTCTGTAAATTCAGATGGTCCTTTTCCTTTTCTGCCATATTGTGCCATAAATTCGCCATGGTGGTTAAAACTTAATAATTTATGCCCATCGGAAATGAATATTCGGTTTTTACTAAACTTAATACTCTTATGCTTATCATATATTCGGCCAAAAAAACAGTTACTATCAGTTTGAAGTTGGATGTATTCTATTTTCGTTGTGATAGTACTTAAATTTACAGATTCGAATTTATTTAGAGCTTTGGATATATCAATAGTATCATTTGCAATTGTTGATGGCGTTGGATCTGGAATATTATTACAAGAATATAGAAAACTTATAATTACTATTATGCCTATAAACAGTATTTTATTCATATAAATAGTTTTAAAAATAACATAGAAAGAGGGAGGAGATTCCCCCCTTTTTTATTCTTAGTCACAATAATTTGCACATATAGTTGATTGGCAAGAGTCTGTTGAATTTGGATCCCGACCACATCTTTCTTCAATACCACACGGAATACCATCGACGCGACAAATTTTTTTTGTATCAGGATCTAACGTGTACCCACTCGAGGCATAGAAGCTAATATTAGCACATATTCCTATTTCAATACAGACCCCTTCATGACAAGTCAAGCCATCTTCACATAAGTATCCGTCAATACATGGCTCATTCAATCCTCCATCCGCATAAACAAAAAGTGCTGCTGCACAAAAACATACTACTATTAAAACTTTTATAAAATTTTTCATTTTGATCTGTTTATTAAATTAGTATTTACTTTAATTATTTATTGCCTGTTTTAATCCCGATTTGTAACATTGGTGTATACAAATCAGCTGGAATTTTAATTGGTATAATTTAGCTTACAGGCTAAGTTTTAAATTCATTTTATATCCTATATTTGCATATTCACCTCCTTTTTTTAAGGTAGATGAGTCCGGGGTGTAGCCTGGTTTTGAAACATGCTTGCTACACTCCCTTTTTCATCGGTTTATATTATTATTCATTTTTTAGTTTTTAACGTTTAGTTCTTTTCCACAAAGCCTTGTATCCCAACCGTACTCATCGGAACAACTTTAGAGCTCAGATGGATAAAAATCTGTTTATAAAAACGGCCTTTCTTTTTGGCATGAAAGACACCTTTTACAAAGCCTTTTTCATTGGGCATGATCGGTTTTTTTGTCCACTCTAAATCGGCACAGGAACAACTTGCTCTTGCCAACTTTATAATTAAGGGTTGTTTGCCTGTATTGGTAATTTCACATTTAAATTTTTCTTTGGATTTATACTTAAGCCTGCCAAGGTTTAGTAAATCTTTTGAAAATTTGTAATCTATATTGGGGTTTTTCTTTGGGGAAATATATCCACCTAAAGAAACACCCAGTTTTGTTCTTAAATCAGAAAATAGAAAATCATCATAAGGAGTATAAATTTCTTTAAATTTTGTTTGATACTTCTTAATGAATAATGTGTCATTCAAAACTCTGGCCAGTGTTGTTGCAGCATATAGATTGTAAGGGTACGGATGTATTTCGATGGATTGTTTGCAAAGCATTAAAGCCTTTTCAATGCTTGGTTTGCTTTGGTTCTCTTTACTCCTCATTAACCAGGATTTCATGCTTAAGGAGACTCTTTTTTTATAGGCTTCAAAAGAAACAGGAAGATTGAACAATTCGCGGTAAGTATAAATATTTATTGCATTGCCTTCAATATTGTTAAAATCAAAAGCTTTATCCCCGATTCTGATGTTCAATAAATTTCCATGATGATCAAAAAAACAAGAATAGGGGAAAAAGGCACAGCCTGTGATCTGTGAAAACTCTCTACCTGAGTTTTCATCCTGGTTTACTTTTAAACATATGAATTCTTCGTTCAGGATTTTTTTTGCATCCGAATCCTTATTTAAAGATTGAACATATTTTTCACATCGTTTACAATCGTCACTACCAACGACAATAAATACTTTTTTCTTTGTGCTTTCTGCCAGTATAAAAGCATCTTTTATACCAAATTCAGAAAATTCCACTTTGGTACAAGAAAATAGGATAAGCGAAAGCATTGAAAATAGATAAGTTTTTTTCATTTGTAAGAAATTATATTAGGACTCTGAATCTCATAATTGAATAAGATTATGTAATTGATTGCTAACTATTCTTTTGTATTGACCTTGATTTAGACAATACCTTCCTTACAGAAAAAGAATAAAAAACACTTAGGGGAGTAAAAACGTGATTTTTATTGCTTTTAAAATTAAATACAGAACTATATACTTAATCTTTCTAGATACATAACAACTAATTAATTAAAAGTGGGTGAAAAAATTTATTTTTTTATGCTTATTTATAACCATACTAAATAAATTGAATTGAATTTATTATCAAAAAGGAGGGGATTATCCAACCAATAAAAATATATCGACAACTTTCTGTTGATGGTCGATTAATGCTAAAGAATCTTATTAAGTTCATCTGAATTTCATAATTTTAGTCCACTATTTTAACATCAAAATAAAACCCATGAAAAAACTGACATTAACAATGTGTGCTTTATGTATTATAGCAATGGCATGTAATACCGGCACGGAAAAGAAAAACGAATCTCCTGCGAATCCATTTTTTGGAGCATACAATACTCCATTTGATGTACCTCCTTTCGACAAAATTGATACGACACATTATATGCCGGCATTTAAAGAAGGTATCAGACAAGAAAAAGCAGAGATTCAGGCTATTATTGATAATCCCGAAAAACCAAATTTTGAAAATACGATTGAAGCCTACACCAAAACTGGTAAATTTTTGAGTAGAGTAACCCGTGTTTTTTATGCTTTGAAAAGTGCTAATACCAATGATGGATTAAATAATATTGCAGAAGAAGCTTCTCCATTATTATCAGTTCACAGAGATGAAATTGCTTTAAATCCTAATCTTTTTAAAAGAATAAAAGCAGTATATGAGCAAAAAGATCAGTTAAAATTGGATCCTGACCAACTTTATCTTTTAAATAATCTTTATGAAGGTTTTGTGAAAAGTGGTGCTAACTTAACTGATACGGAAAAAGAAAAGCTTAAAACTGTAAATAAAGAACTGTCTCTTTTAACTTTAAAATTTGGACAAAACCTGCAAGCCGAAACCAATGCCTATCAAATGTTCATCGACAATGAAAAAGATCTTGAAGGATTACCACAAGGAATCAGGGCTGCCGGAGCAAAAGCAGCCAAAGAAGCCGGACAGGAAGGCAAATGGTTATTTACAACACATCGCCCGAGTATGTATCCATTCTTAACTTATTCAAAGAAAAGAAATTTAAGAGAAAAACTTTACAAGGCATATATCAATCGTGGAAATAATAATAACGAATTTGATAATAAAAAAATAGCTTCCGACATCGTAAAGCTTCGTTTACGCAAAGCGAATATTTTAGGTTATAAGAGTCATGCCGATATTGTATTGGGTAACCGAATGGCAAAAAATGCCAAAAATGTTGATGAGTTCCTGGATAAAATCTGGTGGCCTGCTCTTGAAGTTGCAAAGCAAGAGGTGAAAGATATGCAAGCGATCGTAGATGCCGAACGTGGAAAATTCAAAATTGCCGGATGGGACTGGTGGTATTATGCGGAGAAAGTTCGTCAGGCTAAGTATAATTTCGATGAAGGACAAATTCGTCCGTATTTCTCACTGGAAGCAGTAAAAGAAGGTTTATTCTATACCATTAATCAGTTATTCGGTGTTACCATGACCGAGTTAACAGATATTCCGAAACCTCATCCGGATGCAGAAGCCTTTGAAGTAAAAAGAGCAGACGGAACTCATTTAGGCGTAATGTATATGGATTATCACCCAAGAGCAAGTAAACGTGGGGGGGCCTGGTGTGGAGCTTATCGTTCTTATAATTATAATGACGGAAATCCGATCCAACCGGTAATGAATATCAATTGTAACTTCACCAAGCCAACAGATGATGTACCTGCATTATTAAGTACAAATGAGGTTACTACATTATTCCACGAGTTTGGACATGGATTGGACGGTTTATTCTCTAATATCAGATACCAAACCAGTTTCCGTTCAAGAGATTTTACAGAATTCCCGGCTCAAATTATGGAACACTGGGCATTGGAACCTGCTGTTTTAAAAGTATATGCTAAACATTATGAAACCGGAGAAGTAATTCCTGATGAATTAATTGAGAAAATTCAAAAATCGAGCCTGTTCAATCAAGGATTTATTACTGTTGAATACTTAGCTGCCGCATTATTGGATATGGCTTATTATTCAATGACTGAAGAAAAAGACCTGGATATCGAAAAATTCGAAAAAGAGTTTTTTGCAAAGAAAAAGTTAATCCCGGAAATCACTTCAAGATATCGAACGACTTACTTCAACCACATTTTTGCAAGTGGATATTCTGCAGGATATTATAGCTATATCTGGTCAGGTATTTTAGATAATGACGGATTTGAAGCTTTCAAAGAAACGAGCTTATTTAATAAAGAGCTGGCCGAACGCTATCGTAAAACCGTATTGGCACCTAATGGGCTGAAGGATCCTGCTGAAATGTACAGAAATTTCCGTGGCCGTGATCCGAAGATTGAACCATTATTGAAAAGCCGTGGATTATTGAAAGAATAATTGTTACGCAAAGATCACAAAGGAGCGCAGCCCTGCGCGAAGAAATAAAAAAGACCTCTAAAAAGAGGTCTTTTTTTATAGCAGATTGTCGAAAGCAGGCACATTAATAGATAAACACTAATATGACTATCCGGTTGTTCTGTTTCGTATTGATGAACTGCACAACCGCATAACTGCATAACTAACTTACATCTTAGCTCGTCTTCACCTTAATCTTATCATTCGCCTTCAAACCTTCCTTAATTTCAATATTAATACCATCTGATAAACCTGTTTTTACTATTCTTTTTTCAAATTGCTGTGGTGCAACTTCCACTTCAACATAGGTAGAATCGCCTTTTATATGAAGCAAACCTTCCTGAATGGCAAGCACCGGTTTTTCTGTTTTATCCAATACAATATCAGCATTGGCACTATATCCTGCACGAATAAACTGGTCTTTTTTTAATTCTACATTGGCCTTGATTTCAAACTGGATGGCTCCATTTTCTTCTTTTCCTTTTGGAGCAATAAATTCCAGTACAGCATCAAACTTCACATCCTCAATGGCACCTACAGTAAGAATTAAAGACATGCCTTCCTTAATTTTACCGACTTCGGTTTCATCTATTTTTCCTTCGAAGACCATATCATTCATATCAGCTACTTTAGCAATAGTAGTTCCTGCATTAAAGGTATTAGATTCAATGACAGAATTTCCAATCTCCACAGGAACATCCAACACCATACCTGAGACAGTAGCCCTTACCAAAGTATTTGTTTCTTTATTTGAACCTTTTAGTTGTCCTTCTTTAATAAGCTCAAGATTATTCTCAGCTGCAGTTACTTCTTCTTTCGCTGTTCTAAAAGTTAACTCGTACTCATCCAATACACTTTCAGCAATGACGCCATCATCAAATAATTTCTTTTGGCGATTGAAATTTATTTTAGCATTCTTCAAGCTGATTTTAGCTCTGTTCAATCGGGATTCAGCATTATTTAAATTCACCATATTGGGGATGATCCTGATCTTCGCGATCAGATCACCTTTATTAATTTGTTGCCCTTCTTCCACATAAAGTTTTTCAATAATACCTGATACCTGAGGAACGATATCAATTTCCATGCGTGGAACCACTTTACCGGTGGCTACGGTTTTCTTAACAATGCTAACTTTTTCCGGAGATTCAGTTTTATATACGATCCGTTCTTGTTTTGATTTATTGTATAAAAAGTAAATGGTATAAAGAAAAGCTCCTACGATCACAATTCCAAAAAATGCTTTTATAAAGGTTTTCATCTTTCTATATATTTTGGTTCATATTTTTATTTTCTATTCATCGTGCAAAGCCTCAATCGGCTTCATACTAACAGCCCTTTTTGCAGGAATAAACCCGGCAAACAAACCGGCCACAATTAATATGATCAGGGCTGTGATGGCTTTATTAAAATCGATCATAGGATTTGAAAACATTTCGGTATCGGCACCAGATTGCGTCATTGCATAACTAATTAGCTCAAGCAATCCAACACCGATAGCCAGCCCGAAATAGCCCGCAAAAGTGGTTAGAAATACAGACTCCTGAATAACCTGCAGAATGATTTTAAACGGAGTGGCTCCCACAGCTCTTTTTATTCCAAACTCTTTGGTTCGTTCTTTAATGACGATTACCATGATATTACTAACTCCAATCACCCCGGCCATTAAAGTTCCGATACCCACAATCCAGATTAATCCATTGATACCGTTAAAGAGCATTTCAAATTCTTTAAATTCTTCTTCCAGGTTATCACTGTCAAAAGCTCGTTTATCATCCGGATGAATATCATGTCTTTCTCTCAATAGTTTTTTTACTTTCTTTTCAACAAGCGAAGCTGAAATACCTGCTTGAGTCGTAATAGCATAGCCCTGAACAATATTGCCCTGGTTGAACGCTTTCTGAACAGTAGTAAAAGGAAGATAAATCCGTTTGTTATCTCTTTCGCCTCCATTATTATCGCTTCGATATGATTTAAACGTTCCCACTACTGTGAAATAAACTCCGCCTATTCTGAGTGTAGTACCAATTGGTTCTTCATCTTTATCATACATTTCTTCAACTACACGTTCGCCAATTACAGCTACCTTTCTAAGTTCTTTGATATCCAGTTCATTTACGAATCTACCCTTTAAAATCTGAACCGGATTAATTATATTGACATCAGGATATTGTCCGCTGGCAAAGAAACTTCCTACCCGTTTTCCCCTAACTACATTATTGATCCCATTTGAAAAACCCCTGGTTTCAGGAGCAAGGTAAGCCACTTCAGGAATTCTTTTTAAAATAGCTTCCGTATCATCATTGGTGAAATTATAAATCCTTCCTTTAGGAAAACCATTATAGGAAATAGAAGTACGGTCGGGAGCAATAAATACGCTATTGGTCATAAGTTTTCCCAAGCCTCCATAAGCAGCATCTTTTAAACCCCTCCCGGAACCCAGCATGACTACCAGCATAAAGATGCCCCAAAATACACCAAATGCGGTAAAGAAGGTTCTAAGCTTATTTTTCTTAAGCGTTAGGAATATCTCTTGCCATTTATCTATATCTATTAATGTCATCTTTTAAGTTTTATTCATCGCGTAAAGCAACTACAGGTTTTACACCGGCAGCTTTTTTCGCCGGTACGAATCCGGCTAATGCACCCGATAAAATCAATACGATGGTAGCACCAATCGCTACATCCATATTTATCTGAGGTTTAGAAAAGAAGTCCATATCAGGCAAAGCTGAGGACATCAGTTCCAATAAGCCAACTCCTAATACCAAACCAACATATCCTGCAAAAGCAGTAATTAAAATCGATTCCTGTAGTATTAAACTAATCACTGACCAGGGAGAAGCACCCAGAGCTTTGCGGATTCCCAGTTCTTTGGTTCTGTCTTTTACAACGATCATCATGATATTACTTACCCCAACAATTCCGGCAATGATTGTTCCCATTCCAATGATCCAGATAAAGAGCCTGATATTTTTAAACAGGTTCAAAAAGCGTTTGAAATCCAGAATTCCATTATCTATATCTATTGCCCGACGATCATCTTTGGAAAAATTGTGTCTTCTGGCTAATATTTCTTTGACTTCAGCAGCCACTTTTTTACTTGCAGCAACATCATAATCATCAAAAATCAAGTATATAGAGGTCATAGAATTTCCTCTGCTAAATATTCCCTGAGCTGTAGAAATAGGAATATAAACACGATTTAACACCCTTTCACCACTCTTATCATCAAATACTCCAATAACTTTAAAGGCTACATCATTAATTTCAACATATTGGCCAACCGGGTCAACATTTTCCTTAAATAAGGCTTCCTTAACCAGCCGGCCCAAACAAATAACTTTTCGTTTTTCATGAATATCTTTTTCATTAATGAACCGCCCGGAAATTACAAATGAAGCTGCGACATAATCATATGGAGGATGGATTGCATAAATATTGAAATTACCATATTCATTTTTATAAGAAACAGGTAAATCCCCGGCTATGGTAAATCGGCCCGTACTTCTTTCCACCTGATTTAACTTGCTTAGTATCTCATAGTCTTCATTTGTGAATTCAATTAATCGCCCGGCTTTCAAGCCTTCAAAATCTTTGGAAGTAGTGCCTCGATGGATACCGATAATCTTTGTACCGTCATCTTCGAACTGGCTACGAACTCCGTTTTCCAACCCATAACCGGAACCCAGCAACACAACCAGCATAAAAATTCCCCAGGCAACACTGAATCCGGTAAGAAAAGTCCTGAGCTTATTTTTCTTGATGGTAATAAAGATCTCCTGCCACTTATCAATATCAAACATGATGCTTAATTTTTTAAGGCCTGACCCAATAATTGTTCTTCTCTAAGTTTTTTTAATTCTCCATTAAAGATGTCTTTCTCAATGATTCCATCTTTTAAGCGGATAATTCGATCGGTACGTTCGGCAATGTCTTGTTCATGGGTAACGATCAATATGGTAATTCCCATTTCATTAACTTCTTTAAGGATGCTCATTACCTCCATAGAAGTTTGAGAATCCAAAGCTCCGGTTGGTTCATCCGCAAGAATAATTTTAGGTTTGGAAATGAGTGCCCTTGCTATGGCAAGCCTTTGCTTCTGTCCGCCTGATAATTCATTTGGTAAATGATCCGCCCAATCCAATAAACCCATTTTCTCCAGATATTCCAGAGCAATACGATTACGTTTTTTACGATTCACCTTTTGATAGTATAATGGAAGCGCAACATTTTCCATGGCATTTTTAAAAGGAATTAAATTGAACGACTGAAACACAAAACCAAGCATCTTATTTCTATACAATGCAGCCTTGGTTTCATTCATTTTCTTTATTTCCAGCTCTCCGATTTTATAAGTGCCATTATCATGATTATCTAATAGCCCAATGATATTTAATAAAGTAGACTTTCCTGATCCTGAAGAACCCATGACCGAAACCATTTCCCCTTTCTCCACATTCAAATTTATGCCTTTCAAAACGTGAAGCTCATTGCTTCCTGTTTTATAGGACTTATGAATATTTTCTAAATGAATCATGGTTAATTCTGTTATAAATACACGTATTTTTATAACTTAGACCCTTAAGAGGGCTTAAAGGTTACAGCTTAATGTTAAGTTGATTTGATAAGAAAATACTTATAAGCAGAAAGAAAGAAAATAAATAATATTTAAAGGCGTTACCTATAAACCACTAACAAATCATTATTTTGAACATATATCTACAAAAACGATATTGGAAAATTGGATTGTTTGCTCTGGCAATAGTAATTATTGCCGTTTCCCTTTGGTATACCAATATGCTGGTAAATCAATTTGCAAATAATGAACGCAATAATGTAAAAGTCTGGGCCAATACCATTCAGCGAAAAGCCAATCTCGTAAATTACACCAATAATTTCTTTGAACAGATAAAAGAAGAAGAACGCAAACGCGCAGAATTGCTTGCAGAAACTTATAAACGAATTCCGGCAGAGAATAATTCCAAAGATTTAACTTTTTACCTGAAAATCATAACTGACAACACAACCATACCATTGGTTCTTACTGATACTCTCGACAATATTATTAACAGTGCCAATACAGATTTCGACCCCAAAAAGGTAAAGGTGTTTATTGGCAAAAGAAGAAAAGAGTTTAGTTCGTTTGATCCAATAACCATTAATTTATCGGAAAATAACAAGCACATTCTGTATTATAAAGAATCAAAAATCTACACCGAACTTCGGCAGGTTCTCAGTGATCTGATCGAATCTTTTTTTTCCGAAATCGTTGAAAATTCGGTTTCTGTTCCTGTAATTGTAACTAATGAAGCGCGTAATAAAGTAATGGCTTTTGGAAATATTGATTCATCAAAAATGAAAGAGCCGGAATTTGTAAAAAAGATTATCCGTCAAATGAAAGCTGAAAATGAAGTCATTCAAATAGAACTACCGGAAACCGGAGTATCTTATATTTATTATAAAAACTCTTTTTTATTAACACAAATAAAGTACTTCCCATACATTCAGTTTTCGGTGATTGGATTTTTCTTCATCATTGCCTATTTATTGTTCAGCATGTCGCGTCGTTCTGAGCAAAATCAGGTATGGGTGGGTATGTCAAAAGAAACAGCACATCAGCTGGGCACTCCTCTTTCCTCCATTATTGCCTGGGTAGAAATTCTGAAAATGAAAGAGACAGCCCCTGAAGTTATCCTGGAAATTGAAAATGACCTCAATCGATTAAAGAACATTACCGATCGATTCTCCAAAATCGGCTCTCCTGCAATGCTTGAAAAACAAAACATCGTTCAGGTTATTTATAATAGTATTGATTATATCAAAAAACGTACTTCCAAAAAAATAAAGTATTCAATTAATTCTCATAAGAAAAAAGAATTTATTGCCCCCATTAATGTTCCTCTTTTTGAATGGGTCGTAGAAAATATTTGCAAAAATGCGGTAGATGCAATGAATGGTTCCGGATCACTTAGAATTATTATAAAAGAAGATCATAAATACATTATTCTTGATTTTTCAGATACGGGTAAAGGTATCGCTAAGTCAAGTTTTAAATCTGTTTTTAGTCCGGGTTATACCACTAAAAAAAGAGGATGGGGTTTAGGCTTGTCATTATCGGAACGAATCATTAAAAATTACCATAAAGGTAAAATATTTGTAAAGTCAAGTACCTTAGATCAGGGAACAACCATTAGAATATTATTGAACAAAAAGTCTTAAGTGTTACTTTGCCAAGTGGGGTGTTCTCTTATCTTTCTGAAGCTCTGCGTTTTTACCGTCTTTGTGTTATACAGGAATCCATTTCTGATGATATCAATCCCTAAATAAGGTTGGCCGTTTTAATAATTAATTTAACGTGAGTTCGACCTGATCTGGGTTTATTAAAACCAGTTCAATTTTTTGAAAGTTCACAATTAATAGCACAAACAATATAACAATCCCAAGGCTTCGCATTGGCGTTAACCTAAGATAGATTTATTATTAAAACGGCCAACCTTATTTAAGATTAATAAATCAAATCAGGATCAAAAATTTCAATTTCATCAGAAAGTTTTGAATTTCCTATCGGCGTATTTCCCATTAATAAAGCAGTTTTTTTTCTTGTTTCTAATATTCTTCTTTTTTGCTTCTTTAAATAATCGATATACTGATTCAGGTTTACCGGTTTAAGTCCTTCAAGCTGAAGATCAACAGCAGTTCCCTTAGGTCTGATAGTCAATTTCTGGGCTTCCCATTTACAAAAGCCATCAGTTGAATAAACTTCCAGTATGGTTCCGGGTAAACCATGAAATTTCCACGGAGTGGCTTTGAATGGTAAATCCCGCGTAAAAAAAGCTTCATAGTTTCTTCCTCTGAAATTACATGTTGCCTTCAGGCATGTGTAACCCAGAATTGTCTTTGTCTCCTTTTCCAATTTCCATTTAAACAAGTTAAGAGGTTCTTTCAACAGCATTCCATCTCCCCTTAATAACTTCTCATATAAGAAATTGTCTTTATAGTCAAATTTAATATAACTAAATACTGTATCGGGAGCACCATGTATCATTTCACCATTTTTAAATGATGACGTCATTATAGCAATGATCTTTCTGACAACAACTCCATTATTCAAAGCAAAAACATCTATGTTTTGAGGTCTGGCCTTATGATACATATCCTTACCAGGATATTTTCTCAATCTTTCAAACTTATAGCTGATAAATAGTTCTTTTTCCTGTGCAATTAAAGGCTCTGCAATAGTGCTGCAGAATATGATCATTAGTAATAAATACTTATAAACTCTCATTTTTCTTTTCTATTTTTTTAATTATTCATTGCTTATTAATTACAGCTATCCCGTTTTTTCGGGATAGCTGATCTATTGTCAATCATATATTAGTTTTCAATACCACGTAATAAGACATTAAAACCAAGGAAATATATCAGTATTAGAATAATCCGGTGCAAAATTACCACACCATCCTCCGCCTATGCTATACCAGGATACAAATTTGGCAAAACATTGCTGTCCCCCCATAACAACCCAGCCAAAAGAAGTATATCCGGTTAATGTCAAATAAGCAATCCAAGGTCCCTGACAAAAATATTCATCATAATACCAATAAACCCCGTCAATACTTGGCTCATAGGCTTTAGAAATTGATGGATAGAATAACGATAAAGAAAATAGTACAATTGAACAAATTAAAATTGATTTTTTAATAGAATTAAATTTTTTCATAACAATTTAATTAATATTTATAAATTTTTATTGTTACCCTGTTTATCCTTTCAAGGGTAGGAAGAAAACTTTCCCGTATCATATTTTGTTTATTTTTGCATTAAATCTCCTTTCTTTTTGGGAGTAAGGGCAGGATATATATACTATCGAAATGTTTACTAATCCTGCCCTATTATTTACATTTATAAATTAATTATTTGACATCATTTTTTCATTCTTAAAATCTGACTTCTACCGAAAACAAAAAGTATCTCCTTTGTAGATTACTATAAGAAATCGTTTCGGAATATTCATTGGTATTAAACAAATTATTTGACTTTTGATTTATCAGGTTTCGTCCCTCAAGCATAAATATGATATTCTTCTTTTTACTAATAAACCTTAAAGTAGCATTTAAGGATTGGTTATTATTATTGAAATTATTGAGTGAAGGAACCACATAAGTATAAAATGCCTTGACATTTATACGGTTAAAAAGATTAAAGTACAATGAGAACTTGCTGCTCAGGCTTTCATTGTCGTTCAGCTTTATATTCTCAGAGAAATAAACAGATCGATTGTATGAGGTTTGATTTTCAATATACAAGTTCCAAAACACTTTGGTTTGTATAAACATTTGAATATAATGTCGGTTATTATTCTTTTTTTGAGCCACCTCAGAGTTAACCGAATTATAAAATTCATTAGAGCTGTATGAATACTTTATACCAATTCGTTCCAGTATTTTTCCAATCTTTACGTTAAGGTTTGCATTCAATGCATAACCTGATGCACCATTATCGCTTAGATAGGAAGTTTGATAGGTAATGTCCTGATCAAATATATAATCTGTCTGGTAGCTATAATTATTTCTATTGTAATTAGCACCAATCGAATAACCAAAGCCGGTTAACATAGAATTATAACAATAAGAAATATGTGCATTTTGAGTTTCTTGGGCTTTAAAACTTATTTTATTGTTTTTCAGCAGACGGTTAGAAGTCAGAATATAATTATCATAAATTCTGCTGTCGTCCGGTGCTTCTGCAGAGCTATTTATATTCAATAAGAGCTCATGATTATAGATAAACTTATATTTTATACCTAAAGAAACATCTGCAAGTAAATTGGTTTCACTATTCTCCAAATAAGAGATCTTATTCTCATAACTATAATTGTACAACTTAAGGTTTATTTTTGGTCGTATTTCAATTTTGTTATATTTATATTCATAGTTTAAGCTCATATTCGGGACAAAAATCCTGTAAGTAATTTCATTTGAAAAATCATTATGCAGGCCGATATTATTAAGAGTAGAGTTTAATGAAGTTTTATAAAATTTTCCGTTAAAGCCAACATTAATTTTATGTTTTTTAAAAAGTGATACAAGGAACATTCCTCTA
This sequence comes from Bacteroidales bacterium, assembly GCA_028280405.1. Lineage (GTDB taxonomy): Bacteria > Bacteroidota > Bacteroidia > Bacteroidales. The sequence continues at coordinate 30,868 of JANQLW010000030.1, read as the reverse complement.
AGTTCGATGCCATCTTTTTTCGATCTTATATTTTGAATTGTTAATTGTTCATCGATCAATTTATTTGATTTTAGATCGATTCCCGGCATAATAAGTAGTTCTTCCTGTGATTCATTAGAACTGATATCACAATTCAAATACATGGAAGATCCGTTACTTAATCTTTGGGTATAAACGAACATATTCTTGAAATAATGGTCATTTATAGATTTATCAAACTGCTGAGGAGTTTTATTCTGAATCGCTGAATTATTGCTCAAATTTCTTTTCACGGAAAAAATACTTGTATTATCAACTTTAATATTTTTAGATAAATATTTTTCAAGGAGTAGTTTTCCGTTAAAAAAACGTGGGAAATCAATTTGTTCATTAGATTGTTCAATTACGATCGGATTTAAGGGATCAACTGTTACAATTTGTTTTGAATAATGTTCACTTTCTGCTTTGTCTCTGAAATAATCAATATTCAGGCGAGCTTTAAAAGTTTCGGTAATGTGGGGTAAAATATTAATACTTCCAAAAAATGAATTATTTCTTTCGCCTTGAGTTGCAGACATTGATAGCCCTAAAAAGTTTGGCGCACCCGATCTGTTATTATTTGCAATGCGATTTATATATGAACCGGGATTAAAAAATCCCTGACCTGCATTACCTCCTAATGTATTATGATCGAGCAAAGAGAATGCTTTTACCTTTTTGGTGATAGCAATTGCCTTGTGCGTAATACTGTATCTTTTGTCCGAACCAATGCCGGTTCTAAGATTATGTGATAAAGATAAGCCCGATCTGAATTTCAGATTGAGTGCAACATCTTCTGTAATTTCTACTCCCCTTAACAATGGATTATTGGTATAATTTTCGACAGCACTGATTCCTTCTACATGGTCAGCCTGAATATTTTTAGTTCCTAAAGTATAATTTCCTTCAAACAAATCATCTCCATCAAGCAGTACGTTAGTTACTTTTTTTCCTTTAAATTTTATCCTCCCATCCTCTAGAACGGTAACTCCCGGAAGTTTCCTGATCAGGTCCTCAACTACTACTTCAGTGCTATCGCGTATTTTTGCCAGATTAAAATAAGTGGTATCCTGCCGTATTTGATATAAGGGTTTTTCCGATACAATTTTTACTTCTTCAATTTCTTCGGTACTAAATTCCAGAATAAAATCATGAACATATTTCAGCTTCCCTTTTTCTAATAATAATTTTTTGACACCTTTATTGTATCCCATAAAAACTGCTTCAATTTGCAGGAATTTCAGCTTAGTCACTAGTTCTATCTTATAATTCCCGTTTTTATCGGCTACATCAAAGGCTAAGATATATTTTGAACTATCTTGCTTTGTTATTAAAACATCACTGTATGGTAATGGTTCATTATTATAACCTTTTATTTGTCCGGTAATAATTATTTTCTCTTGAGCATTTGCGCAAATACAATAACTAAAACTAGTTATTAATAATAAAACTATGGATCTAATCAACCTGTTAATCACAATAAATTTTAATTATTAAGGTTTAAATCAAAAGCTTCAATTCTCCAATTAACTTTCAACCTTTCTATAAATGGTTTTCCGGTAATAAGATCAGCTCGTTTCTTCAATTCAGCTGTATTCTTTTTATGCTCTTTTAATAGTGTTATGAACTGCTCTAAATTGACTATTTTTTGACTTCTCCACACCGGTTTCTTTTTGTTTTTATATTTTCGGATGGTCAATGATGTAGCCTTCCATTTACAATATTCATCTTTCGAGTATGCCTCCAGTATGACTCCCGGTAACCCATGAAATTTCCATGGAGTGGCTTTAAAAGGAATTTCAGTCGTAAAATAAACTACATAATCTCTGCCTCTAAAATGACATTCTGCTTTTGTACAATGATATCCCAATATACTTTTCGATTCCTTAGTAAGATTCCAATTAAATAAATCGAGTTTTTCTTCTAATATTATATTGGTTCTTATAGTCTCTTCTGTCCTCAAATAATTTTTAGTATAGTCAATCTTTATACATCTAAAAATCGTATCCGGAATAATAGGAACAATTTTACCATCAACATAATCATGTCTTGCAATTCCCCTAATTCGTTTAATAATTAAATCTTTACCGTAGGCATACACATTTATGTTCTGAATAGAATAAGATTCATGAAATAACAGACTCTTGTGATCTATTTTCTTTTTTTCGAATTTATATGTAATAAAAAGCTCTTTGTCCTGAGCATTCAAATTAAAAGCAGTAAACAATACTAATACAATCAAAAATTTGTGATTTTTCATTCTTTTTATTTTATAATTATTTAATTTATTAGCTCTTCTTACTTATAGAAGAGCTAATAATTAATTTTCGCTAAAAAGTAGCATACTATCTAATATGGGCCGAAAACACCAAAAAAACGGGAATAGCACCAAGTACCGGTTGCACCTTCCCAAGAAAAGGATAGGGCCATAACTATATCACAAAATTCAAAAGCATCTTCCAATGTAGCATAACCTAAAGAAGTAAATGCCGGATTATAACAATAATCATTATCATAAAATAAATAAAACCCATCAATGGAAGGTTCAAAAGCTTTTGCTACAGTAGGATATAATGTAGCTGTTGTAAGCACAACAATTGAAATCATTAAGATTATCTTTTTAACTATTTTTTTTCTCATAATAAGCTGGAATTAAATTAATTTAATGTATAAACTACATTAAAAATTCAGTTTTATTAGTATTTCCCCTATATATCATTTCAAGGGAAAGAATTCTCTTCTAAGTTCAAATTTCTCTATTTTTGCATAAACCTCCTTTCTTTTTTAAGGAGCTAGGACAGAAAGTAAATGCTATCTTTATCTATACACTTTCTGTCCTTTTTCCATTTAATTGATTTGTATTAAAATCCAAATATATTTTCCAGATGTTTGTTTATATTGTTTTTTTCTTTTTTAGCATATTCCGGGCATCTTAAGTTTTTAGCTATTACTTTACCATCCTTATCAAGCAGAAAACTTGAAGGGATTCCAGGAGAACCATATGTATCAATAATCAGGGATTGATCATAACCTGAAGTATCAATCATATGATGCCAGGACATTCCTGTTTTTTCAATATGATCTGCCCAAACTGATTTTTTATTTTCAAATGAAACACCAATGATTTCAAAATCCTCATGATTATATTTAGTATAAATTTTTTTCAGGTTGGCATGTTCCTCCTTACAATACTCACAGCCTGTTTCCCAAAAATTTACTAATACAATCTTACCATAGAACTGTTTAAGATTAAGTTTGTTTCCATTTTTACCAGGTAATTCAAAAGGAGGAGGAGTTTTCCCGATACAAAAATCCTGTACCGCTTTATATTTCTTAAGAATAGACTGATAAACGGTTGTTTTCTTAAGTGTATCTCCCATTAATGAAACATAAGCCCTCAAAGTCGTTTCATCCAGTGAGCTATAGTTAGGTCTGTATACGTATGCCAAAAAATAATCAAGAGCAAGATAGCTATTCGGACGCTTCATTAAAAAGTCAATTGCTGCAGTATTTCGAAGGCTTTTAATATTATTAAATAATTCTTCTTTCTGCTTAAGGATACTTTTTCTCTCTATAGGGTTAGTTTCTATTTCAGGCAAGTTTAGTTTTGAAATATTTAAGGCAAGTTTCATACTTTTATTTTTTTCTAAAAGATCGAAATACTCCTTTCTGGCCAGGAGAGCCTTTTGAGCATGCTGCCGATTCCAAAAATCAAACAATTCTTTATTCAAAGTACTGCCTGAATAATTAAATGGAGTAAAATCCAGTAATCCCTTTCTTTTAAAAAGATTTTTATGCGTCACTTCAATAAATTGAAAAGTTGTATCAATCATAAAAGAAAAAAAGCAGGATAGCTTATTGTTAGTAAGTGTATACAAGCCGGGATGTTCAATATAACCATCTATTTTAATTCTGTTATTATCAAAATAAAAAGCTGTATATCGTTTATGATCTTTCTTATCTTTTCTAAATAATACCGGCCCCATAGCTCCTTGCTCATTATTACCTAAAAAATATCATTGGGTTTTGGGATCAAGTTTCTTTCCCTTAACAAGTAGTTTTAATGTAAAATTGTTTTCTGAACTATTAAGGGGAATGATATCTAATTTATAAGTAAATATGATTATTGCTAACAATAACAAAATAACACTGAGGGTAATTTGATTAAATTTCATAAAATAAATATATTATAGCACTAAACCCAAGTGTAATATCAGCTATAAAAGGCCCAATACACCTTTTACTTTCAACCTAATGTCACAATAACCCTTTATCAAAACACTTAGTAATTAAATAAAATACATTAAAAAAATATCAGAAATCTAAATCCTGCATCTATTACTTTTATACAATTGGGGAGATATTGTACAAAGAATAAAAAAAATTTATCAAAAATCCCTTTATACTGATTATAACAAATATAATCAAAAATAAATTCAATAAAAAGAAAAAATAATTGTGACACATCCTGTCTTGGTTTCAGTAAACAAATAATATGAATATTAAAAAATGGCTTCCCATCCTTTTTCCTTTAACTTTGTTACAAAATAATTATTGATGGCCGGTATTTATCTACATATTCCTTTTTGTAAACGAAAGTGTCATTATTGTAATTTCTTTTCCGTAGCAAGTACAAAACAGAAAGATCAGTTTCTGGATGCCCTTCATAAAGAAATTACCAATCAAAAAGAATATCTGAATAATGAGATGGTAAGGACTATTTATTTTGGAGGAGGAACTCCTTCCATGTTATCGAGAGATGAAATTGAACACATTCTGGATTCTCTAAATAAACATTATAAAATCTCTTCTGATGCAGAAATCACTTTGGAAGCAAACCCCGATGACTTAAGTATTGAAAATCTTGGAGATTTATCCAAAACCAGTATTAATCGTTTAAGTATTGGTATTCAATCCTTTTTTGATGATGACTTGCAATATCTGAACCGGGTCCACAATGCAGATGAAGCAATGCATTCCGTAGTTAATGCTCAGGATCTTGGTTTTTCAAACATTAGCATAGACTTAATTTATGGCATTCCCGGATTAACAAAGGATAAATGGGAAGAAAACCTTCATCAGTTTTTTAAGCTGAATGTTCCTCATCTTTCGGCATATTCATTAACCGTTGAACCCAATACAGCATTGGATGTGTTGATCCGAAAGAAAAAAATGCAACCCATCAATGATAAAGAAAGTATCAGTCACTTTAAAACATTGATCAAACAAACACAATTAAATGATTATGTGCATTATGAAATATCTAACTTTGCCAAAAAAGGATATTATTCAAAGCATAATAGTTTGTACTGGCTGGGGGGAAATTATCTGGGCCTCGGGCCATCAGCACATTCTTTTAATGGAAAATCCAGACATTGGAATGTTTCCAGTTTGACAAAGTATCTACAACTCATAAATGTCAGCCAGAAAATTTTTGAAAAAGAAATATTAAGTGATGTTCAGCGGTTTAATGAATATGTAATGACTTCAATCCGAACATCCTGGGGTTGTAATATTGATTTTATTAAGAATAATTTTGGAAAGCCTTATTGTAACCACATCATCAAGGCTTCGTCAAAGCATATAAAATCTGAGCATATCAAACAACAACATCATATTTTATACTTAACGGACCAGGGAAAATTATTTGCTGATGGGATTGCTGCTGATCTGTTCATGCAAGAATAAATAGCATATTAATTCAAATTCGTATTAATCACTTTTTTGTTAATTTTACGTGATTATTTAAGCTACTGAAATGCCGATATTAGGATCTATCATTAAGAAAGCCTACGAGCTGAGGAATTTGCCTTTGGAATTACGGGCAAATCAGAACCCTGTTCTAACTCAAAAGAAAGTACTAAGCAAGCTACTTAAAAAGGCACAATATACTGCTTTTGGAGAGCATTATAATTTTTCGGAAATCCTGAAAGAAGATGATCTGTTTAAAGCTTTTCAAAAGAAAGTGCCTGTATTCGATTATAACTCCATGTTTAAAAAGTGGTGGTACAGGTCACTGAATGGAGAAGCTTATGTAAGCTGGCCGGGCAGAGTGAAATATTTTGCACTGACATCCGGAACATCTGAAGCCTCAAGTAAGCATATTCCGGTTACTTCTGATATGATCAGAGCTATTCGTAAAATAAGTATCCGACAATTGGTATCAACGGTTCGTTACGATTTTCCAATTGAATTTTACCAAAAAGGAATGCTGATGATTGGCGGAAGTACCCATCTTCACTTTAACGGTACTTATTATGAAGGTGATTTATCAGGGATCTCTGCAGGAAATATTCCTTTCTGGTTTCAGCATTTTTATAAGCCGGGAAAACGTATTTCCAAAGAAAGGGATTGGTCTACCAAATTAGAAGAAATTGTAAAAAAAGCCAAAGATTGGGACATAGGAGTTATTGTAGGTGTTCCGGCATGGATCCAAATTATGATGGAAAAAATCATTGATCATTATAATCTGGAAAACATCCATGAAATCTGGCCTAACCTTTCGGTTTATGTACATAGCGGGGTCTCGATAGAACCTTACCGTAAAAGCCTCGAAAAACTTTTTGCTCATCCGATTAAATACAATGAATCTTATCTTTCATCAGAAGGGTATATCGCTTATCAAAGCAAATATGGCCTGAACTCGATGAAGATGGTTTTAGATACCGGTATCTTTTTCGAATTTGTTCCTTTTAATGAAGAAAATTTTGATTCGGAAGGAAACATTAGACAAAATCCGAAAGCCTTAACCATAGAAGAAGTAGAAGAAAATGAAGAATATGCTTTACTCATGACAACCTGTGCCGGTGCCTACAGGTATATGATCGGAGATACTATAAAGTTTGTAGATAAAAAAGAACAGGAAATTATCATCACTGGGAGAACAAAGCATTTTCTAAGTATTTGCGGCGAACACCTTTCACAGGAAAATATGAATCAGGCAATTAAAATGCTGCAGGATGATACCAATGTAGATATTAATGAATTTACTGTTGCCGGTATCAGACATGGATCCATGTTTGCCCATAAATGGTTTTTGGGGACCACTGAACATATTGATCCGCAATATGCCCGTAATAAAATAGATGAATACCTTAATGTACTGAATGATGATTATCGTACCGAACGTATTGAAGCCATCAAAGAAGTATTTGTTGAAGTTTATCCGGTTCAGGCATTTTACGATTATATGAAATTACATGGCAAAGAAGGAGGAGCCACAAAATTCCCACGAGTATTAAAAGAAAAACAATTAAAACAATGGGAAGAATTCTTAAGCACTTATAATAAATAAATCCATGTTTCCATTTGTAGAAGGCATTATATTAGGATTTACTTTATCTACGTTGTTTGGCTTTGGCCCTGCTTTATTTGCTCTTGTGCAAACGACTATTCACAGAGGATTTTTAAGTGGGCTTATTTTGGCAATTGGAATTTTTCTGAGCGACCTTGTGCTTGTAGCTTTGTGTTCTGTTGGAGCCATCCAAATTATTAACGAACCCGAAAACAAACTTGCCTTTGCCATCATTAGCGGTGCAATTTTAATCATATTTGGGATGGTAACTTACCAGCGAAAAACGGTTATAAAAAAAGAAGAAAATATAATACTAGCAGAAAAAACTCCCGGTCCATTAACTTTTTTATTAAAGGGCTTTTTTATGAATATTGCCAATCCATTTGTTTGGATATTTTGGATGAGTATTGTAGTAGGAATCACTGCAAACTATGAAGCAGACCAATCAGCGATTATTGCGTTTTTTTCAGGAGCGTTGTTTACAGTATTAGCTACAGATATCCTTAAATGTTTTGCATCCTATAAAATCAAGAAATTCATCAAACCTCATATTATTCAATACATAAATAAAATAGCCGGAATATGTTTGATAATTTTTGGTTTGGTATTAATAGCCCGAGGTTTTTTTGAGTTTTAATTAAATTACCTCCGCCGGCCTGATATCTTTAATATTTAACTGGAGGCTAACTTTTCCATTCCATTCATTTTCTTCCAGGTGATAGCATATATCCATTGGCTCTCCTCTTTTTAAAGATTCATAATGTTCCGACTGCTGGAAAGCAATGGCAGGAAAAGGAAGCCCTGAAATTTCAGGATGAATAAAATTTAATTTTAAATGATTTTGGCCTACAATTCTTACGAATCCTGTATCTATCACATTTTTTGCAAGAAAGGTCGGAGCCATATTCCCAGGGCCAAAAGGTGAAAATTGTTTAAGGATTCTGAAAAACTTGGCATTGATTTTATTCAGGTTTAAGGGGCAGTCAATCTCAATTTCAGGAACCATCATCTCATCTTCAATATGTTCACTTACATATTTCTCAAACTTCGCATTGAAAGCATCAAAATTTTCCGGTTTAATGGATAAACCTGCAGCATATTTATGGCCTCCGAAATGTTCCAGGTATTCACTGCATGAATCTACGGCATCATAAACATCAAAGTTTTTAATGGATCGTGCCGACCCTGTTAATAAGCCATTTGATTTTGTGAATACTATCGTTGGACGATAATAATGATCCGTTAAGCGGGAAGCTACAATTCCAATAACCCCTTTATGCCATTCTTCATTATAAACAACAGTTGACTTTCTATTTTTTAGTTCATCACTGTTGTTAATCATTTCAAGAGCTTGCTGGGTAGCTGTCGCATCCAGATTTCTGCGTTCATTATTCAGATTATTAATTTGTTCTCCTTTACGGCTGGCATATTCAAAATTATCCGTAATCAAAATCTTTACGGAATCTTTAGCACTTTCTATTCTTCCGGCAGCATTGATTCTTGGCCCAACCAGAAATACCAAATCACTTATGGAGAGCTCACGGCTGAAAATTACACCTTTATCATTAGGTTCTCTTCTAACAATATTGCTGTATTTTAAAATAGCTTCAATACCTGGACGAGGATTGGAGTTTATCAGTTTTAATCCATAAAAAGCCAAAATTCGATTTTCTCCGGTAACAGGGACTATATCGGAAGCAATACTCACAGCAACCAAATCAAGCAAGCTTTCCAATTCAAAACCGGCAATATTATTTCTTTCTTCAAATGCCTGAGCTAATTTGAAACCTAAACCACAACCCGAAAGTTCTTTGTAAGGGTAATTACAATCTTCCTGCTTGGGGTCCAAAACGGCATAAGCATCCGGAATAATTTCTCCAGGGCGATGATGATCACAAATAATAAAGTCAATGCCTTTGTCAGATGCATATTTAACTTTTTCTACGGCTTTAATGCCACAATCTAAAGCAATAATTAATGAAAAACCATTATCGGCAGCATAATCAATAGACTGGTATGAAATTCCATAACCTTCAGAGTAACGGTCGGGTACATAAAAATCCAATTGATCGTAAAAGGATTTTATATAAGTATATACCAATGCTACAGCCGTGGTTCCATCAACATCATAATCACCGTAAACAAGAATTTTTTCATGATGGCTTAATGCAAGTTCAATTCGTTTAACGGCTTTTTCCATATCCTTCATCAGGAAAGGATCGTGCAACTGATTAAGTTGAGGGCGAAAGAAATTTTTGGCTTCATCAAAAGAGGTAACTCCTCTTTGAACCAATAGGTTTGAAAGAGATTCATCAATATTCAATTCCTGAGACAATTTAGTAATGATCTCGGGATCACCTTTATCTTTATTTACCCAGCGTTTGTTCATGGAAATATTTGGCGATGTAAAGATAGGGATTATGAATGATTAAATTTTTTATTCAGGAATGAAATCCAAAATAAAAATCATAAAAATTCCTAAGTGGTTCAAATTGCGAAAAATATGACAGGCCTGATTTAGAAAGTAGACCTCATAGCTTCTACAGGATTTAAGCGGGAAGCATTAAATGCCGGAATAATACCTGAAATTAATCCAATAAAGCAAGATACTCCTATGCCAAGTAAAATATTTCCTTGTGTAAGTACAAGGGTTAATCCGATATTTTGAGCATTTATAATCAGTACCATTATCAGTATTATTAGCAAGCCAATAATTCCTCCTATTAAAGACAAAAATATGGCTTCAAATAAAAACTGAAACATGACGAAGTAGTTTTTAGCTCCCAAAGATTTTTGTATTCCAATCTGATTGGTTCGTTCTTTAACGGACACAAACATAATATTGGCAATTCCAAAACCGCCTACCAATAATGAAAATCCACCAATAATCCAACCAACCATTCCAACAACTGCAAACAGGCCATCAAAGCCTTTAGTAATAATATCCGTCTCATTAATGGCAAAATCATCATCTTGAGAAGGCTTAATTTTATGAGCAGATCTAAGTATTCCGGTTAGTTCATCCCGCATTTCATCATTGCTTATATTCGGTCTTGCTTTCACAATAATATTTGTTCCAATTCTGTTCAGGTCTATTAAATTCCTCGCAAAATTTACCGGGATAATTACCTGGTCATCACTGGTATCTCCAAACATATCTTTTCCTTCTTTTGTAAGTCGACCTATAACTTCCAAAGTTCTTCCAAATACTTTGATTTTTCTGCCAATTGCGTTTATACCATCAAATAAGTTCTCTTCTATTTCTGCTCCGATTATTGCAACCGGCTTTCCTCCCGAAGATTCCAGGGGAGTAAAATATCTACCATCCGATAAATCAAACTTCATGACCTTATTATAATCATGTGAAACAGCCAAAACAGTTGTAGAGGACATACTATTGCTTTTATATTTTACAGTTCTGTTAACCCCGAACATAAATGTGGAAGATTCAACAGTTCTGCTCTTCTTCTGAATTTCAGCAAGGTCTTTTAATTTGGGTTCAGGACGTTTGTAATATTTCCACCAGGGATAGTTTCCTCCCATCGCCCAAGGCCATTTTTGAATAAATAATACATTATCACCTAAAGATTCTATAGAGTTTTTAATAGATTTTTCCATGGAATCAAATACGGTAAAAACAGAAATCACTGAAAATATCCCGATCGTAATACCAAGAAGTGAAAGCATGGTTCTTACTTTATTAACCCTGATAGCCTGAAGGGCAAACATTAAACTTTCATTGATGAGGCGCAATAATATCATGGGTAAATCCTTTTATAACTAAAGTATCAAAGATATGTAAAAGAAAGCAGATCAATCAAGAAATAATCTTTAAAATCAATCTTTCTCCATTATTTATCCACCAAGGAAAAAACTTTTTCTATAAATATTAACAGTTGCAACCACAAGTATTTGACAACTTAATTACAAAAGAAGCTGCCGACTTTTCAAAAACAAGCTTACATTCTGTATTTAGTAAATCCATTAAAACAGAATACTCTCCGGTAATTATTGTACTCAAAATATTGGTTTCAATATTTATATTATGATATTTCTCAAGGTTTTCAATGAATTGGTCAATCACTTCTATATTTTTCTGACCAAACGGATATAATGTTAATTCCAATGAAGCATTCATAATATTATAATTTTGTAACCATTCCTATTAATAAACATCCCTGGTTTAATCTTATCTCCAAAGTATTAATATCTTCTTCTGTATCTAAAACTTTATTTTCATTTATGATACAGCAGGCATCCAGTATAGGATTTCCGAAATCTGAAAGTTTTTCCTTTAAATTATCTGCAGTAAAGAAATGAGCAGTACTAAACATTTCTACATCATCCTTCGTCTGGCCAATCGAAGAATTAAGGTTTAAACATCCAATTAGAAGTTTACCTCCGGTTTTCAACACGCGAAAAATTTCTCTAAAAGCTAAATCCAGGTTATTCACAAACTCCAGTGAAGTAATGGCAATGATATTTTCTATTGATTTCGTTTCAAATGGTAATTTTTCAACACTGGCAATAGAAAAATCAGCATTTGGGATTTTTTTGGCTTTGGCCTTTTCTATCATTTTTTCAGAAATATCTATACCTGTGACCTCCAAGCCCTGCTCCGAAAAAAAGGATGACCAATGACCCGTACCACATCCTATTTCTAAAATTTTTGAAGACTCTAATTGCCGGATATATTCTTTAATCTTTCTTTTTTCGGCAATATCCACTTGTATCCCTAAATCAGTATTATAATAATCGTCGTAAATACCAGCAACTTTATCGAAGTTAAATTTTTTCATTTATGCTATAATTAAGAGTTCACAAAATTAAATTGAAAGCTTAAATTCATCATCATTTTGTGATTCGAATTACTAACAAAGATTTCATTTTTTAAACAATTATAATTCAAGGGAATAAATTCTAATTTGCGAGGAAAAAATATTCTCAAAAAATAATAATCAAATCTATTGCTTCTTGCTTTGATTTTTAATAAAATTGCAAATGAACTCCAAAAACGCTAAAGTATTGAAAAAGATTAAGAATGCACTTATTTCAGTGTACCATAAAGATGGTTTAGATGAGATTATTAAAAGCCTTGATCAATTAGGTGTAACTATTTATTCAACAGGAGGTACCTATAACTTCATAAAAGATTTAGGTGTAGATGCCATTACTGTTGAATCTTTAACTTCCTATCCTTCCATTTTAGGAGGACGTGTAAAAACTCTACATCCAAAAGTTTTTGGAGGAATTCTGGGTCGTCGTGAATTACAAGATGATTTAGATCAAATGGGAAAATATGAAATACCGGAAATTGATTTGGTTATTGTAGATCTTTATCCTTTTGAAGCTACAGTTGCTGCCGGAGGTACTGAACAGGAAATCATTGAAAAAATAGATATCGGAGGAATTTCATTAATCAGAGCTGCTGCTAAAAATTTTAAAGATGTTTTAATTGTGGCTTCTTCGAATGATTATCAGGAATTTCACGAATTGCTAAAAGAGCATAATGGAGAAACTAGTTTAGAAGACAGAAAACGTTTTGCCTCATATGCTTTTAATGTTTCGTCACATTATGATTCAGCTATTTTTAATTACTTTAATGAAGATAATACTTTAGCGTTTAAACAAAGTATTCAAAAATCGAAAAGCTTACGTTACGGAGAAAATCCGCATCAACAAGGATTATTTTTTGGTAAGCTTGATGAGGTCTTTGAACAATTACGTGGTAAAGAAATATCTTATAACAATCTATTGGATTTAGATGCTGCAGTAAACCTAATTAACGATTTTAACGAACCAACTTTTGCTATTTTAAAACATAATAACGCCTGTGGACTTGCAAGTAGAGAAAACCTTACGGAAGCATGGAAAGATGCTTTGGCCGGAGATCCGATTTCGGCTTTTGGAGGCGTATTAATCACCAACCGTAATATTGATTTAGGTACCGCAGAAGAGATCAATAAGTTGTTCTTTGAAATCATTTTAGCTCCGGGTTATGATGAAAAAGCGCTTGAAATTCTAAAAAGCAAGAAAAATAGAATCATTTTATTAGAGAAATCTTTTAACTTTGGTAATAAGCAATATCGTTCAATACTTAATGGAGCCCTTGTTCAGGATAAAGATTTAAAAGTTGAGGTAATGGATGATTTAAAAACAGTAACCAACACCAAACCTTCTGAACAAGAATTTAAAGACTTGCTTTTTGCTAATATTATTGTGAAACATACAAAATCAAATACAATTGTATTAGCTAAAAACGGACAATTAATTGCAAGTGGAGTAGGGCAAACATCTAGAGTAGATGCGTTGAAACAAGCCATTGAAAAAGCCAGTTCATTTGAATTTGATTTAAATGGAGCTGTAATGGCATCAGATGCTTTTTTCCCATTTGCCGATTGTGTTGAAATTGCAGATAAAGCAGGGATTAAAGCTGTTATTCAGCCAGGAGGCTCTGTGAGAGATAAAGACAGTATTGATTATTGTAATAAACATGGTTTATCAATGGTATTTACCGGAACCAGACACTTTAAACATTAATTAGAATTTTCACGAACAAAAAAATAAATTATGGGCTTGTTCTCCTTTTTAACTAAAGAAATAGCGATCGATTTAGGTACTGCTAATACCATTATCATTTATAATGATAAAGTTGTTGTTGATGAACCAAGTATTGTTGCATTGGAACGTAATACAGGAAAAATTATCGCTGTTGGTAAAAAGGCAATGATGATGCATGGTAAAACGCACGAAAACATAAAAACCATTCGTCCTTTGAGGGATGGAGTTATTGCTGACTTTCAATCAGCAGAATATATGTTGCGTGAATTCATCAAAATGGTTGGAACCAGTAAATCATTATTTCCTCCCGCTTTAAAAATGGTAATTTGTATTCCTTCAGGGATTACAGAGGTTGAAGAAAGGGCTGTAAAGGACTCTGCAGAGCAAGCCAATGCTAAAGAGGTTAAGTTGATTCATGAGCCTATGGCTGCTGCCATTGGAATAGGAATTGACGTACTGGAACCTACAGGTAATATGGTAATTGATATAGGTGGTGGTACCAGCGAAATTGCAGTTATTGCATTAGGTGGTATTGTGAATAATAAATCCATTCGTATTGCCGGCGATGATTTTAATGCGGATATTGAAGAATATATGCGTAAACAGCACAATATTAATATCGGAGAAAGAACTGCTGAAAGAATTAAAATAGAAGTCGGAGCAGCTATGACAGAAATTGATAACCCACCGGATGATTATGCTGTTCATGGAAGAGATATGTTAACAGGTATTCCGAAAGAGATTAAAGTAAACTATGCAGAAATTGCCAGGGCACTGGATAAGTCCATTTCAAAAATTGAAGCTGCGGTATTAAATGCATTAGAAATGACTCCACCTGAACTTTCTGCTGATATTTACAGAACGGGAATTTATTTAGCCGGTGGTGGATCTATGCTTCGTGGCCTAGATAAGCGCTTACACCAAAAAACGAAACTGCCTGTACATGTTGCTGAAGATCCGTTAAGAGCTGTAGCACGTGGAACAGGTATTGCACTGAAGAACTTTGAGAAGTTTACATTCCTGATCAAATAATATATCAGGAAGAAATATTAACTTTTAAAAACGAAATAATAATGCGTTATTTAATTGCATTTCTATGGAAGCATAGTTTCTTTTTTCTATTTGTTTTCCTGGAGTGTATCGCATTTTTATTGATGATAAACAGCCAGAACTATCAGGGTACTGTTATCATTAATTCAACCAATCAATTTACAGGTACGCTAAATACGATCTATACCAATATCACCGATTATTTTTCATTAAGAAAATCCAATCAGCAATTGCTGGAGGAGAATACAAAGCTGCATAATTTAATTCTTACATATCAAAACGACAGTATTCCTATTATGCATGATACTACTTATGAATATATAGGAGCAAGGGTAATTTCCAATTCTGTACATCATAGAAATAACTATATCAGATTAAACAAAGGAAGCAATGATGGAGTTGAAATTGATATGGGGGTTGTCTCTGATAAGGGGATTGTTGGAATTGTAATTGGAGTAAGTAAAAACTTCAGTACCGTAATGTCCTTATTACATAAAGATTCAAAGGTAAGTGCGAAGATTAAAAAGAATAATCAGTTGGCTAATATTGTTTGGGAAAAAATAGATTATCAAAGAGGTAAGCTTGACCATATTCCAACACATTTACTGCTCTTACAAGGAGACACCATTATTACCAGTGGAAACTCTTTAATTTTCCCGGAAGGAATAAATATTGGATTTGTGGAACATTATTTTCAAAATGAAGGTGAAAATTTAAACAGTGCTTCGATTTTATTCGCCACAGATTTTAATGCTTTGCATCATGTATATATCATTAAAAATAAGCAGAAAAAAGAAATTCAGGAATTAATCAATGAAGTAGAAAATGAATAATCTGTTATTAAAAAATATTGCCCGTTTTATTGTTCTGGTTTTGTTACAGATATTCATTTTTAACAAGATTCTGTTGTTTGGCTCCGTAAATCCTTATGTATACATTCTCTTTGTTTTATTACTTCCACTTGAAACACCTAAATATTTTTTGCTAATTTCTGCCTTTGTTTTAGGATTAAGTATAGATTATTTTTCTAATACTATAGGTACTAATATTGCTTCATCTGTTTTTATTGCATGGATAAGGCCTGCTTTGATCAGGGCACTATCTCCTAAACTGGATTTAAGCCAGGGATTAAGTATAGGTATACAAGATTTTGGATTTAAATGGATGTTACTATATACTTCTATTTTAGTTACGATTCACCATTTTACCTTGTTTTTCTTAGAAGTATTCAGATTTAATGAATTATTGGATACTTTAAAAAGGGCAGGATTAAGTACGGTATTTACTATATTGATAATCATTATAAGCCAATATCTTTTTTACAAACCTAAAAAGTAATAGAATATTAACTATTTAGAATCCTTTTTATAGTTTTGTAAAAATTTAAAGTTTTAAGTAATGAAAAGATTGTTGTACCTCAGTATTGTTGTACTAATAGTTATATATGCCTGTTCACAAAAAAAACCGGATTCTTTTTCCGTTAAAATAGATGTAAAAGGCTTGGATAAGGGCGATAGAATATTTTTATATGTAAGTAAAAATAAAAGTTGGAAAATAATTGATACTGTTATTTATGACGAAACAGAAATCCTTTTTAATGGAAGTATTGATAAACCCCGGTTTGGCTATATAATTGTTGAAAAGAAAGGCTTTGGAACACCATTTTTTCTTGAAAATGCAGATATAAGAATATCAGGAAATGTAAAAGACAGAAATCCTGCTAATATAGAAGGATCTCCATTGCAGGATAAATATTATAAGTTTTATTCGGATCAGAATGTTTATTATGTAGAATATGATAAACTATACAAAAAATATGAAAAAGGATTGGAATCAGAAGATGAAGAAATCATGGAAAAGTTTGATAAAGAATCTTCTGTTATCGAAAAAAAAATTTCAGATTTCATTTTAAATTATATTCTGGATCATCCTGATAATATAGTTACATTAAAAATTATTAATGAAAATATTCATTCGTTTGATTTCAATACCTTAAAAAAAATTGAAAAAAGTTTTAAGGATACTTCAATTAAAAATAGTTCTTCATTTAATCAGATTAAAAGAAGATTGGTAACCCTGGAAAAAAGTGCTATTGGTAAACAATTTCTTGATTTTACTACAAAAGATTTAAATGGTAAAAAAGTTAAGTTTTCATCTTTTATCGGAAAAAAATATGTTTTACTTGATTTTTGGGCCAGTTGGTGTATTCCCTGTCGAAAAGAAAATCCAAATATTTTAAAAGTATATAATAAATATAAAGATAAAGGTTTTGATGTGGTCGCAGTATCTTTAAATAAGGATAAAGATAAATGGCTAAAAGCAATAAAAGAAGATGGTTTACCCTGGCATCATATCTCCGATCTGCTTGGATGGAATTCTTATTCTGTAAATACATATGGAGTTAGTGCTGTACCTCATAGTGTATTAATAAGTCCTGAAGGTAAAATCATAGCCAAAAATTTAAGAGGCAGAAAATTAAAAAATTACATTTCAAATTTATTGGATAAATAGGTAAGATGCGGTGGGATGGGGTGACACCTTAAGGTGTCACCCCATCCTATCTTATTCAATATTATATTTTTCTTTCCAAAGCTGATTAAATGATTTTTCAGCAACCTTGGGAAGTTCTCGTCTAGGGCCCCATGCTTTTTTGAAAAAATATTTTATCATCATATTCTTTTTTCCCTGGCTCATCATATCCATATTCTTACGTTTCGACATAATTTTCTTATAAATAAAAACCTGTCTTTTTTCTTTGGACAAATTGTAACCTTTAACAACAGATTCATTTCTATTTACCAGCAATAAATCATGTAAAGGAATTTTAACCGGGCAAACATCTGTACATTTCCCACAAAGTGAAGAAGCAAAACTATGATGTTTGTAATCCTGCATATCCAGAATATATGGATTGATAACAGCACCTATTGGACCACTATAAGTAGTATTATAAGTATAACCCCCAATATTTTTATAAACCGGGCAAACATTTAAGCAAGCACCACAATGAATACACGATAATGCACGACGCTGACGTTCCTGAGCTAATAAATTAGATCTTTTATTATCCAGTAATACCACATACATTTCTTCAGGACCATCAATTTCATCTTTTTGTTTTGGTCCTCCAACGATAGAATTATAAACAGTCACATTTTGCCCCGTACCATAGGAAGATAAGAGTGGCCAGAATAAATCAACATCATCAATGCTTGGTATAATTTTGTCAATACCAACAACTACAATATGTGTTTTTGGGAAAGACATGGATAACACTCCATTACCTTCATTTTCGGTTAAGGCAATTGCACCTTCATCAGCAATTAAAAAGTTTGCACCTGTAATACCAATTTCGGCCTGTTGAAATTTTTCTCTTAAATAATGACGTACATAATGGGTAAGTTTTTCAGGAGTGCTTTCAGCTGGAGTATTTAACTTCTTATTAAAAAGTTTATCTACATCTTCCTTGGATTTATGCATAGCAGGTGTAACTATATGATAAGGTTTTTCTCCGGCTAACTGAACTATAAATTCACCAAGATCTGTTTCAATTACTTCGGCTTTTCTTTTTTCCAGTGCTTGATTCAAATCAATTTCCTCAGTAGTCATTGATTTGGATTTGACAATATTTTTTGCAGATTTAGCTTTTACAATTCCTAAAATTTCTTTTACAGCTTCTTTTTTATTCTGTGCCCAAATTACTTTACCACCCTTTTTATTAAAGTTATCTTCAAACTGGATTAGATAACTATCCAGATCATTAAGGACTTTATATTTAATATGTGCAGCTCTTTCTTTTGCTAATTCCAAATCAGCAAACTGTTGTTTACCTTTTACAATAGCTTCATTATATTGAGCTATATTAAAATTGATTTTTTTCCTATGATTTAAATCAAAGGCAATTTTTTCAGCATCTTTATTGAATTGATTTAAGTTTTCCAAGCGCTATTACTTTTCAATTTGAGAAATCTTTTCTACTCTCTTTTGGTGACGACCACCTTCAAATTCGGTAGTTAAAAATGTTTTAGCTATTTCAAGCCCTTCATTAAAATTAACAAATCTTCCCGGAATAGAAAGTATATTGGCATCATTATGTTGACGGGTTAATTTTGCTTGCTCAACACACCAACATAAACCAGCTCTGACATTTGGATATTTATTAGCGGTCATTTGAGCTCCGTTTCCACTGCCACATAATATAATTCCAAAAGCAAATTCACCATTATTAACAGCACTTGAAATTGGATGTATATAATCAGGATAATCTACACTAGCCTCTGAAAAAGTTCCGTAATCTTTTAATTTATAACCTAGTAGTTGTAGTTCTTTTTTAATATATTCTTTCATTTCAAATCCACCATGATCCGAAGCAATAGGTAATACCTGAGTTTTATCAAACATTGTTAATAAGTTTTATTTGCAAAAATACTTAAAAATCCTGCCAACAAAAGTAATACACTTATTATAAAGCATTTATTTTTCATCAAAAAACAATCGAAATTAAGTATTATTCTCTGTTTCAAAATCTTAATTTTTTTAACAAAAAAATGTTTATATCTGATTACCTTTGTTACAATTTTATGACAGTTTTGTTACATATTAACAAATTGTTAATAGTTTTCGTTCTGTTGAATTCATTTTTCGATTTTATAAAAAGTTTCTTCAAAGAAATTAACCGTTTATTAATCTTAACAAACTTCATATTTATTAACAATATTTAAAATTGTATTTTTGTTGATAAAGTTTGAATCTTATAAAAATCAATAAAATAAGTATTGATAAATATTAACAATTATGTTAATTAAAATGTAAAATTCAGTATGTCAAGAAAAGCTTAAAAATGTTTTACCACTTATTAACTATAAACTATTAATAACAATAATAATTTTAAAAAATAATATATATAATATTTAGAATTTAACACTGGTAAAAATGGAATTAGAGAAAAAGACTACATTTGCATCCAATGATGAATTGATTGCAGCTATCAACAAGCTAAGGGAAGAAAAAGATGCTATTATCCTTGCTCATTATTATCAGGTTCCCGAAATTCAGGATTTAGCCGATTATGTTGGAGATAGCCTTGGTCTGGCCCAAAAAGCTGAACAGGCCAATGCAAAAATAATCGTTTTTGCCGGAGTTCATTTCATGGCTGAGACTGCAAAAATATTAAACCCTGATACTAAAGTTTTATTACCTGATTTGGAAGCAGGTTGTTCTTTAGCCGATTCCTGTCCACCCGATGAATTTAAAAAGTTTAAAGAAAAACATCCGGATCATATTGTAATCTCTTATATTAATTGTACGGCAGCCATAAAAACCATGTCTGATATTATTTGTACTTCCGGTAATGCTGTTCAAATTGTAGATTCTCTTCCTGAAGATGAAAAAATAATCTTTGCTCCTGATCGTAATTTGGGTGGCTATATTAACAGGATTAGTAATAGAAATATGGTATTGTGGAATGGTACCTGTGAAGTACATGACATTTTAACTACTGAAGCAATTATTAATTTGAAAATACAACATCCGGATGCAAAATTAATTGCACATCCTGAATGTAAAGGGCAGGTTTTGGAATTAGCAGAATTTGTAGGTTCAACTACAGCAATGTTAAATTACACCAAAACTGATAGCCATAAAAAATATATAGTGGCTACGGAAAGCGGAATATTACATCAAATGCAAAAAGATTCGCCTAATAAAGAATTTATTATTGTACCTACAGATGATAGTTGTTCGTGTAATGATTGTCCTTATATGAAATTGAATACATTGGAGAAACTATATCTGTGCTTAAAAAACGAAACTCCTGAAATCAATCTGGATGCAAAAATTATTGAAGATGCTAAAGCTCCAATTATCAAAATGCTGGATATTTCTAAAAAATTGAATTTAATCAAGTAATTTAGTAGATTCGTAATATAATCCATATAAGTATAATCAATCATGCGTAGCATTTCGAAATTATTCTTAATAATTCTGGCCTTAGTAATAATCAGTTCGTGTTCAAATAAAATTTACTATACAACTTCTTTGAATGCTAAAGTTGTGGAAAAAGGCTTAAGTGTAAATAAAATACAATTTTATTTATCAAAGAAAATTGTATTTACCCGGGAACTTCCTTTAAATAATTCTGCTTTAGCTAATGGTGAAATAAAATTTGAAGATGGACGTTTAATTGATCAGATCATTATAAAAAAGAATACACCAGGTACTTGTGAATATATGGATAATGGGTTTATGTTTATGTCTTTTGAAGAAGGTGATAATAAACTTATAAGGTTTAATCCGGATGATGCAGGCAAGTTTTATGTATTATATATGAATCAACATCCTGATAATCTGGGAAAAATAAGATACGATACTGCAATGTATACCATTAATAAAGGAAGTTTTGGAGCCAGATTATGGGTTCGTAAAGATCAGGATTATATTTTAAAAGTTACCAATAGAGTTGCCACAGGAAAAATCGTAAAAGAAAATTAAAAATATATACCTATGTTAAAAAAGTCAATTTATGTTTTAGTCATCGCCATTACAATGATGGCTTGCAACAGTGCACAAAAAAAATCATCAGAAAAAGAAACTACAGCTGAAAAATTAGCAAAAGTAGAAGTTGCTTCTTTTAATAAGGAAGCTGTAAATTATGTGAATCAAAAAGTGGAAATTACCGCCTTTGTTAAGCATGTATGTAAACATGGCGGACAAAGAATGTTTTTAGCAGATTCGGAAAGTGATGAATCTGTAAAAGTTATTGTTGGTAAAGGTGCTGCCTTTAATACGGATTTGGAAGGAAAAACTATTCATCTAATAGGTATGGTCGAAGAATTACGTATTGATGAGAAATATTTAGAAGAATGGGAAAATGAATTAAAAGCTGAAGAAGAACATGAAAAATCTGAGGCAGAACATGATGGAGAAGAACATGCTCATGGTGAAAAAGCTGCAGCTGCAGATCTTGGTCAGCATATTGGAGATGAAGAAAGCATCGCCAATTTCAGAAAACAAATCAAAGAGAGTGGAAAAGCATATATTTCTTTCTTTTCTATAGTTTGCGAATCTTTTAAGGAAGTAGATCCAGCCTAATAAAATATTGTGAGGCTGTCTCAGAAGTCAGGGTGTGAATATATTTGCAAAATTCTTCAAAAGATAAAATGCATTAACTTAATCAATTAACAATTCACGCCCTGACTAGAACACAGCCCTATTTTTTTCTAACAGTAAAGAACTTATTCGATGAAGTTTAATTGGAGAAAATGGAATCGTGCTGTCCATCGCGATTTTGGATATTTCTTTTTTGGAATGACCATTATTTATTGTTTATCGGGAATAGCAATTAACCATTTAAAAGACTGGAATCCAAATTATATCATTACCACTAAAGAATTTCAGATTGATACTGATCAAAAATTTGATAAAGCAGGTATTAAAAAACTATTAAAAGATAATGATATCAACGCTTCTTATATGAATCATTATAAACCTGAACCTTGGAAGATTAAAGTTTTTCTAAAAGGAGGAACTTTATTGATCAATACCAATAATGGATATTCCTTTCTGGAATTAACGAAAAAGAGACCCATATTTAAACCAATGAATTATCTGCATTACAATCCTGTAAGAGCCTGGACCTGGTATTCTGATATATTTTCAGGTGCTTTAATATTAATTGCTATTACCGGTTTATTTATTGCTAAAGGAAAAAAAGGTATTACCAGAAGAGGTGCGTGGTTAACACTCTTAGGAATTGCAATTCCATTGGTTTTTCTTTTTATATTTTATTATTAAAACATTATCAAATGACTGAATTATTAGTAGTTTTCATATTTATTCTATGGTATGTTTTTTCTATGATCATTTCCGAAAACATGGGAAAAAAACGTAAAATAGGAGTAGAATGGTCATTTTTTATTTGTTTTATGGCCAGTCCAATAATTGGATATTTTGCTACTATCTTAAGCAAGAAATCATCCTAATCACTGCAGCCAGTGAACCTTCCATGTCATCCTGAACTTGTTTCAGGATCTCCTTGATGTTACTTCTAGAGCTAATAGGTACAGCTACTCCTACAATAGCTTTTGGATATGACCTGTTTAATAACCGACTTGCCTATATGGATGGAGATCCTGAAACAAGTTCAGGATGACAGGGGTTACTCATTTACGACTGTGGAAGATATGGGATCCGATCCTAGTAATTATTAATAACAGACTAACATTTAAACTTTGGTCAATAATTTTAAGTAAAAGGATCGGATCCCATATCTTCCATTATGAAAGCAATTCAAAATCCATTTGCTTCTTGCTTAAATCAATTCTTTTAACGAGGATACGAACTTTATCTCCCAACTTATATTGATCTCCATAATGTTGACCGATAACCTGGTAATTATCTTCATCCAAATAATAAAAGTCGTCTTTCATATCTTTTAAACGAACCATACCTTCACATTTATTGTCAATGATTTCAACATAAAGGCCCCATTTACTTACTCCGGATATATGCCCGTCAAACTCTTTACCTATCTTATCCAGCATAAATTCAACCTGTTTATATTTAATGGACTCACGTTCCGCACTTTCGGCTTTACGTTCCATTTCAGAACAATGATTGCACATTTCTTCATAAGCCGCTTCGTTTACAGAAGATCTTCCATCAAGATACCATTCCAAAATACGATGTGTTAATAAATCAGGATACCGTCTGATGGGAGAAGTGAAATGAGCATAATATTGAAATGCCAATCCATAATGGCCTATGTTTTGAGTTGAGTATTCTGCTTTGGCCATGGTTCGAACAGCAATACTTTCTATCATATTTTCTTCTCCTTTACCGCTAATATCTTTA
Source organism: Bacteroidales bacterium (assembly GCA_028280405.1). Taxonomy (GTDB): domain Bacteria; phylum Bacteroidota; class Bacteroidia; order Bacteroidales. Next base: position 7,095 of record JANQLW010000030.1, on the reverse strand, counting down.
AATAACTTATTAAACGATTTAGCTAAATGCTGGCGGGTATTGATTTTCATTTCATAACCTAACTTATTCACAAATTGTAAAAATGTACTAAGCTTTTCCGGGTTCGGCTCATCATGAATCCTGTAAATAAATGTCTTTGGTTTTTCTTTACCTTTTCGTTTTCCGATAAATTCAGCTACTTTTCTATTGGCAAGTAACATAAAATCTTCAATCAAACGATTTGAATCTTTTTGTTCTTTTACATAAACACTTAATGGTTTTCCGTTTTCATCAAGATTGAAACGAACATCCTGTGAACGGAAATTAATTGATCCGTCAGCATTTCTTTTTTCTCTTAATAATACGGCCAGTTTGTTTAGTGTAAGTATTTCCTTATCAAATTCTCCTTTTTCTGCTTCTATTATTTCCTGAACTTCTTCATAAGTAAACCTTCGATCGGAATTTATTACTGTTTTTCCGAACCATTGGTTTAAAACTTCTGCTTCATCATTTATCTCAAAAACTGCGGAGAAACATAATTTTTCTTCATTAGGCCTAAGGGAACACACACCATTGGAAAGTGCTTCAGGAAGCATAGGAATAACCCTGTCAACTAAATATATGGATGTAGCACGATCAAAAGCTTCTTTATCCAGTTCGGTATTTGGTGTAACATAATGAGAAACATCTGCAATATGAATCCCTACTTCCCAATTTCCAGTGCCTAATTTTTTAAGAGAAAGAGCATCGTCAAAATCTTTGGCATCAAGAGGATCAATGGTAAATGTGGTAACTTTTCTGAAATCTCTTCTTTTTTTTATTTCTTCTTTTGATATTATACCATTAATTTTTGAAGCTTCTTTTTCCACATGTTTTGGAAATGATAATGGAAAATCATTGGCTGCCAATATGGATTGCATTTCAACTTCATTATTTCCAGGTTTACCTAAAACCTGAATAATATTTCCAAATGGATTTTTAGCCTGATCGGGCCAATCCAATAATTTAGCGATGACTTTATCTCCGTTTTTAGCCCCGTTCAACTTTTCCATTGGAATGAAAATATCTATATGGATTTTAGGGTTATCAGGAATTACAAAAGCATAATATCTGGAAATTTCTATCGTGCCTACAAATTGTTCACGTGCACGTTCAAGAATTTCAACAATTTGGCCTTCCGGTTTTCTACCTCTTCTTTGAGGAAATAAAAGAACAGTTACCTTATCCCCATGTAAAGCATGGAAAGTATTATTAGAAGCGATGAAAATATCATCACCTCCTTCATCTGAAATTATATAAGCTTTACCGGTATTTTGCATATCGACGCGGCCGGTAATCTTTTTACCTTTATTGGCATACTTATTTAAGTTTTCAGTATTCAGTTTATACTTTCCGGGAGAGATCTGTTCAATTTCTTTGGCTCCAGCCAATTCTCCTAATATTGTATTTACTAAATCTTTACTGGCTTTGTCTTTTATTCCCAGTTGACTGGAAATTTGTTTATAGTTAAACGGACGATAAGGACTTTTTCCAAATATGCTTAAAATACTGGAGATGAAAGTGTTCTTACCCCTTAATTTCTTTTTATTCTTTTTATTTTTTTTCATTTAATTAAGTACCATAATAAACCATAGCTTGATGTTACTATTAAGCTATCATTCATTTTTAGTTAAATAATCCTTTCGGTACAGCTTCTATCAGTTTCTTCGTATACGTTTCTTTAGGATAATTATATACCTTTTCCGTATCTCCGATTTCCACAATTTTGCCTTTATTCATTACAGCCATTCGATCCGACATATGTTTCACAACCGATAAGTCGTGAGATATGAAAATATAAGTAAATAAATATTCTTCTTTTAATTCATGCAAAAGGTTTAATACATGTGCCTGTACCGATACATCCAATGCAGAAACCGACTCATCGCAAATAATAAATTTCGGATCAAGGCTGAGTACCCGGGCAATACAAACCCGCTGTCTTTGTCCTCCGGATAATTCATGAGGATATCTTTTGAAATGATCTGCTTCAAGCTGAACTTTTTCCAGAAGTTCTATGCTTTTCTCTTTTCTTTCTTTATCATTTTTATAAAGTTGGTGAACCAGCATAGGTTCTATTATTGCACTTCCAATAGTCTTTCTCGGATTTAATGAAGAATAAGGATCCTGAAAAATAATCTGGAAGTCTTTTCTCAGGGTCCTCATCTGAGATTTTGAATAACCGGTGATATTATCATTGTTATAATAAATCCAACCCCTCTTGGGTTCAATTAAGCGTAATATAGACCTACCTAAAGTCGTTTTTCCACAACCGGACTCACCAACCAGTCCTAATGTTTCAGAAGGATAAACATCAAAACTTACATTATCAACTGCTTTTACCCATTGTCTTTCTTTTTCAAACAGTTTCTTTTTTAAGGGGAAATAAGTAGATAAATTTTTTACTTTCAATAATGGCTCTCCACTGCCATATTTTCTTTTTAACTGCTCAATACTTTCTTTGTCTTTTACGGTAATACTGGCTATTAATTTCTCTATTTCCTCTTCATTTTCTGTATTTAAGAAGTCGTTAACAGTAAGCAATTTGGATTGATTTCTTTCCAGATTGGGACGACAAGCAATTAAGCCTTTTGTATAAGGATGTTGTGCATGTTTAAATATTTGTTCTACTAAACCCTGTTCAACGATTCTGCCTTCATACATTACTAATACCCGACTGGCTATTTCTGCAATAACTCCCAAATCATGAGTAATAAAGATGATACTCATTTTATACTTTTCCTGAATTTTTTTCAGAAGCTCCAAAATAAATTTTTGTACAGTTACATCCAAAGCAGTAGTAGGCTCATCGGCTATTAAAATATCGGGCTGACAAGATAAGGCCATAGCAATCATTACCCTTTGTTTTTGTCCTCCGGATAATTGGTGAGGATAACTTCTATAAATTTCTTCAGGACGGGGTAATAATACTTCATTAAAAAGAGCTATCGTCTTTTCTTTAGCTTTCGATTTAGAAATGTTTTGATGAAGCATAATAACTTCTGTAATTTGTTTTCCACAAGTATAAACAGGATTCAAAGAAGTCATGGGTTCCTGAAAAATCATGGCGATTTTTTTGCCCCTGTATTCTCTTAAATTTTTTTCTTCCAATTTAGCCAGATTTACCCACCCTTTACCATTTTTAAGATAGATATTTCCTGAACTTATCTTTCCTGGTGAAGAGATTAATTTCATAATAGAAAGAGAAGTAACCGACTTCCCTGAACCAGACTCTCCAACAATTCCCAATGTTTCACCTTCCAGTAAATCAAAATCGATATGATCCACGGCACAAAGCTTTCTTTGCTCCATAGAAAACTCTACACATAAATTTTCAACTTTTAATATCGGATCATTGTTCATGTGGTCAAAAATACGATTTAATATACTATCATTTATGTATGGAACAAAAATCAAATTATGGTATTAATGTATAAATTGAGTTATGAATTTTATTAAAAGTTATTTTGAAAGTTTTCTCTCATTATTTTACCCACAATTATGTGTAGGTTGTCGTGAAGTATTAAATAAAAATGAAGACCTGATATGTTTAGATTGCCTGTATAAATTGCCAAGGACAAATTTTCATCGTTTAGAATGTAACTTAGTGGAACAGACGTTTTGGGGACGAATACCTATTCAAAAAGCAACCTCATTCTTATATTTTAATAAAAAAGGAAGAGTACGGCAATTAATGCATGCTTTTAAATATAAGTCGAAACAAGAAATAGGATTTTATTTAGGAAATCTGTTTGCAAGAGAAATTTTGAGTTCTAAATGGTTTAAATCTATTGATATTATTGTCCCTGTTCCTTTGCATCCTGATAAACTTAAGGTCAGAGGTTATAATCAAAGTGAGATATTTGCTCAGGGAATTGCTGAGGTTCTAAATATTCCTGTTAAAAAAAATATTTTGGAAAGAATTAAAGCATCAGAAACCCAAACAAATAAAAACAGATTAGAAAGATGGGATAATGTAGATTCTATCTTTGGGATATCGGAAAATGAGAAAATTGAGGATAAGCATATTCTTTTAATCGATGACGTAATCACTACCGGAGCTACTATTGAAGCCTGTGCCTTTGAAATTTTAAAAGTAAAAGGCACAAGCCTAAGTGTAGCTTCATTAGCCTATGCTGCTAATTAATCACTTTACCGATAGCTATTGTTTTCTTATGTTTTTCAGTTTTTCCTTCCGGATTATAGAACTCTATTAGAATAATATAAGTTCCTATTGGTTGTAAATTTCCGTGCTCATCCTTTCCATTCCAAAAAAATGTAGACTTATTTCCCAGGAGAAGGTTTTTAACAAGATGTTTTATTAATTGCCCATTACTATTAAATATAAATATATTTCCTGAATATCCGGGCTCATTCATCTGTATTGAAATACTGGCCGCATCATCTTTTCCATCCTGATCCGGAGTGAATATTTGTGGCGAAATATTTATTTTATTTTTTAGGCTTTCAATATTTACAAACTGAGAGTTTTGATATGTAGGTGTTCCAAATCCCGATGAATATGATGCAGATGTCCAATTATCAGAATTTAATCCGGGCACATCATAATGGATTTTTTCAAGTGAAACGCCGTCGGTAAAATTCAAGCTGGGATGATGCATTTTTTTACTATAAAATACTTCGTCGACCATTATACCTGAATCTGATTGTAAAAAAATATGCCCTGCATCATTAATCAGTGCAGGTAAAGATGGAAGTACAAGAATGTTTTCAGGATGCTTCACTTCTTTTATTTTTTGAACTTTTTCAGAAGAACGGGTTAAGATCCGGTATTCCTGTGATAAGATGTATATTGCCGTATCGCTTATTCTTATTAGTGCTGTGTCGGGGGGATTAGGAAATGATTCCCGAATCCTTCCGAACATAAGCTTTTTTAGGTTTAGTACTTTCTGGCTACGATTGTAAATTTCAATATATTCTTCTTCTGTTTCCAAAGGATCAAACAATATTTCATTGATCACAATATCCTGTTTGTTAATCACGGTATAGATAAGAGCTAAATGATTAGCTGATATTTCATTTCCTGAATAATCAAATACATTGTCGATCGTTAATTCGTATTCTGTATTTTCTAAAAGATTATTTTTTAAATAAAGGTTTAATTTGGTATTCGTACTGTTGGTTGTAACTAATTCCGGATGTCCAATGCCATTGTTAATTTCAAAGTTTTCTTTGTTTATGAAATTCGGGTGAAGAGCTTCGGAAAAGAGAAGTTCAAGCTGGTTTGCCTGAATCATTTCGTATGAGATAATTTCAGGGGGAATTGTGTCAATAACAGGTTTTCCAATATAAATATTATCCCAGTAAAATTTATTTCGGTTTCCACTTGTATATTTACAAAAGAATCCAAAATACCCTGAATTGTGAGGATTTACGAAATTTCCATTCATTAATTCAGAATATAAGCCTTCCTTATGTTTAGAGGTAAATACTTCCCACTTATTCTTGTCTTTAATAACTTTAATATAAAGGTCAAATGATTTAGCTATTTCTCCTTCTTTTCCACGGCAAATCGAAATAATTTCCTTGCCTTTCTGATAGAATAATTCAATAGCATCATTGCTGCCTTTTTCTCCAAATTGAAGATAAAATCCTTCCAGCTTATCTAATGTTAAATCTTTCTGGTTACTGATCAAATAAACTTTTGAAAAATTATTTGACGACGGACTAAAAGCCTGTTTGATTTGAAACTTCCATTCACAATGATCTGGAATTTCTACTTTAGTTGATAAGTAAGAATTTCCGGAGGTTGTTGCATTTAATTGAAGTTGTTGAAAATCATTTATAATAAAATGATTAAGCGTACCGAACCATTTCGGTTGATTCGTCAGATCTGAATCTGAAAAATCTTCGGTTAATTGAGGATAACAAATTTTCGGGGAGCAAATCACTAGAGTTAGGAGGCTGAGCAGAATGATGCCCGGCCATTTTGTGTTTGCCATACTGTTTTAATAAAAATTTAATTTTATATGTAAAAGTACTATTTTTGCGGAACTATTTCAAAACAGGGAAAAACTGTTGGATGATTAAATTATTAAGGTGAAGATTTATAACGATATAGATACGTTTAAAGGGGTAAGGAATCCGGTAGTAACCGTTGGAACTTTTGATGGGGTTCATGTGGGCCATCAAAAAATCATCAACCGTATGGCAGAAGAGGCAATCCGACTGGAAGGAGAAACGGTTTTAATTACTTTTTATCCGCATCCACGTTTAGTTATTCACCCAGATAGTAAAAATTTGAAATTCATCAATACTCAGAAAAGAAAAATTGAGTTGCTTGAAAAAGCCGGCATTGACCACCTGATCATTATTCCTTTCACCAAAGAGTTTTCCAAGCTAACATCTTACCAATTTATTAAAGAATATATCGTTGAAAAAGTTCAGACCAGAAAACTAATTATTGGCTATGATCATCATTTTGGAAAAAACCGCTTGGGTGATTATGCTATATTATATGATTTAGGAAAAAAACATCATTTTGATGTAGAGAAAATCCCTGCTCAGGATGTCGAAAATATAGCTGTTAGTTCTACCAAAATCAGAAAAGCTCTGAATGAAGGTAAGATAAGAATTGCCAATAATCTTTTAGGATATGAGTATTCAATCAGTGGAAAAGTAATTTCCGGGCAAAAAATAGGGCGTGTCATTGGCTTTCCTACCGCTAACATTGAAATAGATGATGAGTACAAATTAATTACCGCGAATGGTGTTTATGCCTGCCGTGTCGAATATAAGGGTAAAATTTACCAGGGTATGAGCAATATAGGAGTACGTCCAACAGTCAACCACAGTGATTTAACCATCGAAGTAAATATTTTCAATTTCGATCGGGAAATATACGGTGAAAATATTGTGATCTATTTTGTAGATCGTATTCGTGATGAAATTAAATTTGATGATCTGGATGGGTTAAAAGGTCAGTTGGAGAAAGATAGAAGAACTGTGAAATTGTTATTGTAGTTGCTGGTTGCTGGTTGCTGGTTGCTGGTTGCTGGTTGCTGGTTGCTGGTTGCTGGTTGCTGGTTGCTGGTTGCTGGTTGCTGGTTGCTGGTT
>JANQLW010000074.1 GCA_028280405.1 Bacteroidales bacterium | reverse complement strand
TAAAAATTATTAAAAACTTTATATAAATACCAAATATCTAAGGGAAGAGCCATTTTGCCGTTTTGTAGTAGATATATACTTTTGGTTTTTGCCCTTATATATATTTTAACCTAATATAGAATGTATCTATATAAATCTACCAAATAAGGGGCGACACCCCAATATGTTTTAATTTAATTCCCAGCCAGTTCTCTAAAGTGTCGTAAACAATTCGCTTCTGATCTTCAGGAAGGTTTCTGATCCTTGTATTATGAATACTCCAGAACAGCAAGGTCAAAAGCCTGTTCCAACGGAAAATGAAATTTCAGCTTTCTCCTTTCTACATTTTCTTTTAGCAAAGGAATCAACTTATCCTTTCTTTTAAAACACTCTATTTGAAAATTAAAGACTTTATCTCTTTTTGTTTTAGTGCCAACAGCATTTGCAATGTAAGGTTCATGTCTGCCATCTTCAATACCAAAATTCAATGGAGCTACGTAAGGAATCGTTACATCCACATCATCAGGAAAGTAATAGTTATAGAACATGGCTGTTTGTCCACCTTTACTAATTCCGGTAGCAATAAACTTTCCTTTGTAAAACCTTTTCAGTAACTGATTAATCACGTGGTGGTCATTCGCAGCATTTTCAACAGTTAGATATTCATAATTCAAAGCATCAGGAGTAGATTCTGCAAAATACCGATGTTCAATATCTACCTGATTTCCTCCTACCAATGGGCACAACTCACTTATATAGTTTCTTCTGTTAGCTTTTATAGCGATATATCCATCTGTTATAAATACCATAGGGGCATCTGCCGATTTGTGTGATAAAAAGAATCTTTGATTAAAACTTCCTGTTGCAGGATTCTGATGATCTAATGGTTGTGATATCATTACAACGTTGTTGGATATACAATATCAGCATTTCGACTCCGCTGTGCTTCGCTCAATGACCAGGTCGCTGAGCCTGCCGAAGCGAATAGTTTCATTATTATTTAACTATTCCGGAATACATCTGAACAATCCCTTATCAGGAACTGCAAAATATAATAGATCTTTATGATCTATAATCATAGGAAGGTATTTATAACCATGAATAATTTCGTCAGTTCCTGAAATTAATTTAGCTCCATGCTTACTATATATTTTTATTCTGGACGGATCTTTTTCAATTGTAGCAATAGCACCATTTGAAAAACAATCTACACTCATCGGATTGCAACAACCCCTAAAATCGTTAATTGTTTTCCCTCTGCCTCCTAAAGTATATAAATCATCTCCTTTAAAATTAAATGCTTTCAAATGAAAAACAGCATTATTAGCTACCAGTATTTCTTCTTTATTATTGATACAAATATCTAACACACCACGGCATGCTCTGAATCCGGGAATAAATGATTTTATTTTTTTAGACTCAAAATCAAAAACCCCAACAGCTTCCTGAATACCATCAGAGATCACTAAACTACTTCCGGATAAACGAGCTCCTGAAGCGGCTAATAGATTCGTTAATTTATATCTATAAGTTTGCCTGCCATCTACATTATAAACTAAACATCCCACTCCTGTTGGCTTTACGATATTATGAATCTTGCCTCTCACCTTATTAACTTCAGTTTTTGTCAAGCTAATAAACACATTAATATTGTCAAAATCATCCACAATAATTGCTGTTGGTTTTCCATTTTTAACTTCAATAAGAAAGCTATTCAATAGCTTTCCCGTTGGTTCAACGATAGAAACAATTCCACTTTTACTAAGCGTACAGATATTATTATTTTTAAAAACTGCCAAATAAATAATCCCATCATATTCTTCACCATTAAATTCCGGATCCAGCTTATACGAAACATTTTCTGCATCAGGGATAATATCTTCAAGATCGGCACTTTTTTTAGTGGGTTCTATATATTTATCAGAAACCGGTTCAAGTGCCTCATTTTTATTATTTGTTTTAGTATTAGATTGATTACATGAAAGGAAAATAAAAAATAGTAGAATAAAAGCAAAATAGTTTTTCATAGTATAAGGTTTTCTACAAATTTACCAATAAATAAATACGGCATTATCAAATCCCTTGATAACTGATTCTTATCATAAAAAAGGGGCGTTGCACCACGCCCCTTAAACAGATATATGCCCTGCAAAGAGCAGGAGTTTATGAAATATACTTTAGCATAGCTTTCTCAGTCAATGCCAAGTATAAATTTTCATCAATCAAATTCCTATTATTTTATTGCATCTTTCTTACAACTTTCGTTACACTTATTACACTGTATACAATCGTAGTTTGAAAGTTTAGTAGTTTGTGTATTCTTATCAATTACAATAGCTTGTGTAGGGCAAACTTTTTCACAAAGGTTACAGTATACACAGTTATTTTTGTCAATTCTACGGGGTTTAATTGAAAAATATGCAAATACACCCAGTAAAACTCCGTAAGGGCAGATAAATCGACAGAATGGCCTTGGCAGGAAATATCCAATTGCGAGGATAATCACTAAATATGTCCAGGTGCCAAATCCACAACCAATCAATATTTTAGATTCCATTGGTTGTCCTTTAATAAAAGCTAATCCTTGTTCAAACCAGGATTGTCCGGTAAAGAATATGGCTTTATAAGGGTCTAACTCACATGCAAAGAAAAATATTTTAGATTGTAATGCATAATAAACCGTTAATCCTAAAATGATAACCGGAGCAAATTTTAGAATAGAATTAATTTTTTTGGGGAGCTTAAAATATTTTCTGGAGTTCTTTTTCTTCCCTAAATGCTGAACTGCACCTAAAGGACATCCGGCAGTGCAAAATACTCTTCCTGCAAATAAAGCTACAAATAAAGGAGCAATAAATACAATTAGGGTTGCTAATCCAACCAATGCAGGATTTATTATACCAAATACCGTATTAGTAACTGCTCCAACCGGACAAATACAACCACCACGTATAAAAGCCAGGTAAACAAACGTAATGATCATTAAAGTATTCATTGGTTTGCCAGACTTTCTTTTTAATACAAAAAAAACACCGGCAGCAATAATTAATAAAAGAATAGCCAGGTCAACAAATACCATATATTCCGGCATTGGATGGTACTCTTTAGGAATGTAGGCATCTTTAAATTCTCTAATATTTCCCCTGCTGGGGTCATCTATATTATATTTATCATCATCAGCAATACTTAAAGCATTGGAAGGAACGCTTATACATAAAACTGCAAATACAATACTTATAATGGTTAGTAATTTTAGGCTAATCTTCATTTTTTAATTTTTAGGTTTAACCATTATAATTATCCATTCCTTCCATGCCATTCATCATTCCGTCCTGCATGCCTTCTAATTCATAGATACCACGAAAATCATCCTCCGGACCGAACCATAAACGATCTATGGCATTTTCCGGGCAATGATCTGCAATATTACAGGAATTACAATTCAGACATAAATCAGGGCGAATGATCATAAACATTGATTTTGTTCCCTTAGCGTTACATTCTTTTGCACACTTCGAACATCCGGTACATAAACCATGGTCAATGTCATAAATAAAGTATCCGTCTTTTCCACCTGAATAATTTTCACGGGTTACTGCATCGTGAGGACAAATACGTTCCCCATGGCTCATGATTTTATCGGATTCGATCTGTTTATTGGAAATATGTCCGTAACAAACAACACAGAAACTACATTTCTTTTGATCATTAACGGCTTTTACAGCTGAAGGAGTGCGTACACAAGCAGTTTCACATATATCACAAAATGCGCATTTAGCCGGATCTATTTGCCAGACATAACGTGATTTCGGGCCTTCAGTTTCTTCTTTTTGATGTGCAGAAATCACCCTTCCTGCAACCCCTGCTAAAGCAATGCCACAAGCCGCAGTTCCTGCAGTTTTCAGAAAACTTCTGCGGCCTTGTTTTTCCTTCCCTTTATCTTCCATAATTTATTATTTTTTAACATAAGGAACCGGAACCCATTTTGCCGGTAAAACAAATCCATCACTAAGCATTGATTCAGGAGCATTTTTGCCAGAACATGCCAATAAAGCCTTTTGCAAGCGCAATGCATCTTCTTTAGTGACCTTATCCATGTCAAGGATCAAAGACGTTAAAGGCATGGTTTCGGTTTCTTTAATCATTCTGAAATCCTCAGGAGAAGCAATATCAACAGCACAACTTGCACACATAACATAATCTGAAACAACTCCAACATCACACTTTTTATCTACTAATTCATTAATGATTTCCAGACAACTTGCTTTTTGATATTCTTTGCCAGGAACTATATTTTCAGCATCCATAATTGCCTTTGGAGAATGGTATTTTTCATATGCATCCGGTTGGCCTATACAAAATGTTTTGCCTTTTGCATCAGCTAAAGTTTTAATATCGGATTCTTTTAGAACTAAATATTGCCCTGTTAACCATTGCTTTCCAAATGGATCCATAATATCTGCAATTCGTTTATAATTAATATTATGCTTTGGAGCTAACATAAAGGCAGTCCATGGTTTGCATATAACACCATCCAAATTTCTTTTTGGAAGTTCATCTTCCATATCATAAGTTTCAACGAAATATTCGATTTGAAGGTCGATATTGAATTCAGCTTTTAGTTTTGCCTGTAATTCTTCATATTCACGTGCAGCAACATTATGAACACAAGCACAAGCAGTTTTTTTAGCATAGGGTTCATGTAAGGCTAATTTTATGGTTAAAAGCTTAGAGTTATCACTTGCAACCACACCTTTTGAGTTAAAAGCCGTTTCATTAGAAGCTTTTTTTTCACCATTATTACAACTTACTGCAAAAACTAAAGCTGCAGCAATCACTAATAAGTTTCTAAATTTCATTTTCATCTTTATAATTTCTAATTTTTGTTAAGTAATTCGTTTAATAAGGTTTAATATTAGGTCAATTAGCCATTAGGTTTTTAATTAATGGAAACACATTTAATCATTCCCTTTTCAGGAGAAGCCATATAGAAATTGTCATTTGCATCGATAATCATTGGAATATAGTAATTACAATCAATAATCCTAATTAAAAATTTTCCTGAGAACTTCATATATCTGTTTTTATAATTAGCATCAAAACTCTAAAATTTAAATACATAAGTATATTTAAATTATACCGGTTCATTTTTTTGTTTGATTTCAGCTTGCTTGGGAAAGTTAACAATCAAAACCTTATTGGTGCAGAATGAAGTATTGATTACTAGTACAGCACAAAAATATGTTTTCTAACCCAAACAAACAATTCATTGAACTAATCCATAATGATTCTAAAGAACGTTTAATAATGATAAATTATGAATTATAAATTCTCTAGATATTATTAGTATAAGGGCAAAAACCAAAAGTATATATCTACTACAAAACGGCAAAATGGCTCTTCCCTTAGATATTTGGTATTTATATAAAGTTTTTAATAATTTTTA